>NZ_JAIUGZ010000002.1:0-656104 GCF_020164875.1 Mesorhizobium sp. CO1-1-8
GTCACCGTCTCGGACGGCGACGGACCGGCGGTGACCCAGACCTACACGGTCAACGTGACCGGTGCCGACGACGCGCCGACACTTGCCGCGGTGGTTTCCGGTTCGGTGGCCGAGGTCGATCAATCCTCGGCGACGACCGACAGCGGGCTGTCGGGGACGCTCAATGGCCATGACGTCGATGCCGGCGATGTGCTGGCCTACGGCATCCAGGGCGGCATCGACAATGGCGACGGCACGGTCAGCCTTGCCGGCAGCTATGGCACGCTGACGGTCGACACCACCACCGGCGCCTACAGCTACGCCAAGGACGCCGCAGCGATCGAGGCGCTCGACGATGGCGCCCATCCAAGCGACGCCTTCACCGTCACCGTCTCGGACGGCGACGGACCGGCGGTGACCCAGACCTACACGGTCAACGTGACCGGTGCCGACGACGCGCCCGTAGCGGCAAACGACACCAGCGCAAGCGTGGGTGCGATTGCGGCAACCGAGAAGAGCGGCACGCTCAACGGCTCGGGCGGCAACAATGGGTCCGGCAACGTGCTGACCAACGACAGCGATGTCGATAGCGCCAGCCTGACCGTCAGCGCGATCCGCACCGGCGGCGTCGAAGGTTCAGGCACGGGCGGTTCGCTGGGTGTCGGACTGGTGGGCGCGCACGGCACCCTCACCATCGCCGCCAACGGCAGCTACACCTACGTGGTCAACGAGAACGACTTAACGGTGCAGGCCCTCAACACCGGCGGCTCCACCACCGATACGTTCAACTATACGGTCAGCGATGACAGCCTGACCGACACGGCAGTACTCACCGTTACCATCAATGGTGCAAATGATGCACCTGTCGGTGCAAATGATACCAGCGCCAGTCTCGGTGCTGTAGCCGCGACCGAGAAGAGCGGCACGTTAAACGGGTCCGGCGGCAACAATGGTTCCGGCAACGTGCTGACCAATGACACCGACGTCGACAGCGCCAGCCTGACCGTCAACGCGATCCGCACCGGCGGCGTCGAAGGCTCAGGCACGGGCGGTTCGCTGGGTGTCGGCCTGGTCGGCGCGCACGGCACCCTCACCATCGCCGCCAACGGCAGCTACACCTATGTGGTCAACGAGAACGACTTAACGGTGCAAGCCCTCAACACCGGCGGCTCCACCACCGATACGTTCAACTACACGGTCAGCGACGGCAGCCTGACCGACACCGCCGTGCTTACCGTCACCATCAACGGCGCCAATGACGCCCCGGTTGGTGTGAACGACACCAGCGCCAGCCTCGGTGCTATCGCGGCCACCGAGAAGGGCGGCACCCTCAACGCGTCCGGCGGCAACAATGGTTCCGGCAACGTGCTGACCAACGACAGCGATGTCGACAGCGCCAGCCTGACCGTCAGCGCGATCCGCACCGGCGGCGTCGAAGGCTCAGGCACAGGCGGTTCGCTGGGTGTCGGCCTGGTCGGCGCGCACGGCACGCTCACCATCGCCGCCAACGGCAGCTACACCTACGTGGTCAACGAGAACGACTCGACGGTGCAGGCCCTCAATGCCGGCGGCACCACCACCGATACGTTCAACTACACGGTCAGCGACGGCAGCCTGACCGACACGGCAGTGCTCACCGTCACCATCAACGGTGCAAATGACGCGGCCGTGCTCTCGTCTGCCTCGGTCAATCTGACCGAAGGCAACACGGCCGCCGACATCTCGACTTCGGGCACGCTGACCATCTCCGATGTCGACAGCCCGGCGACCTTCGTCGCCCAGGCCGCCAATGTCGGAACCTATGGTACCTTCGCCATCAATGCGGCCGGCGCCTGGACCTACACCGCAAGCTCCGCCCATGACGAATTCGTCGCCGGCCAGCATTACATCGAGAACTTCGATGCGGTCAGTGCCGACGGCACCCACACCTCGGTGCATATCGATATCCTGGGCACCAATGACAACGGTGCACCAGTCGCAGTCGCTGATACCAATTGGGCGAAGGAAGACACCAATACAAGCGCAACTGGCAACGTGCTTCAGACACTCGTGCATGCCGGTGCACCGTCGGGAACGTTCTCGGACCATGCTGATACCGATCCTGATGCCGATACACTGGCTGTCTCCGCGCTGTCCGGTGGCATCGACAACGGCACCACATTCACCAAGACCGGAACTTACGGCTCGCTTGTAATCACCAAGGCGACCGGGGCCTACACCTATACCCTGGCAAACGCCCAAGGCAATGTGCAGGCTCTGGCGGCGGGCCAGACGGTCACGGACAGCTTCACCTACACTGTCTCGGATGGGCATGGAGGAACATCATCGACCAATCTGGCCGTGACGGTATTCGGCACGGACGAGCCGAGCAACACCCTGATCAGCACGGTCGTACAGGGAAATCAAGGAAACAACAACGATCCAAGTACGGCCACCATAACGTTTAGTAGGGCCGTCCATGCAAATTTCGCGAGCATTTCGGATGCAATACACATTACGTCAGGCGGCGCTCTAGTGCCAGGTACTGGAAGTTTTAATGCGACCCTTGATCAGTACACATTCAGTGTAGTGAAAACTGGCAACAATGGATCGACCTACAATCTCACAATCGACGCCGGTGCTTTTTCAGACAACATTGGAAACACTAACGCAATAAAAGTTATAAATGGCAGCCTCAAGCCCGCCGGCACCTCCGGCGAGCCCATCAATCTCGCCCTCACCGACCCCTCGCATGAAGGCGCCCTCATCACAGTCACGGTGAAGGACGTGCCTTCGGGCTGGACCATCGACGGCGCGACGCATAACGCCGATGGAAGCTGGACGACACAGACCAACGACCTGCACGGGCTGACCGTGACCACACCGGTCGAATTCACCGGCGCCGCCGTGCTCGACGTGCAACTGACCTGGACCAATGCCGACGGCACGACGGGCAGCGCGTCGATCGCCGACAATGTCGAGGCCTACGCGCCGGGTTCGCCGATCTTCGCTTGGTCGGGCGACGACGTGCTGACCGGCTCGAGCGGCAACGATCTCTTCGTCTTCTCGCAGCCGATCGGCGCAGACACAGTGCACAATTTCGACACCGCGGCCGACCAGATCGACCTTATCGGCTACAATGGATTGGCGGACTTTGCCGACCTGCAGACCCATATCGCCGACGATGCCCACGGCAACGCGGTGATCACGCTCGGCGACGGGCAGTCGATCACGCTGGACGGCGTCCATTCGGGTGCGCTGACGGCAGGCAATTTCGTCTTCGACCAGACGCCGGTGGTCAACAATTCAGGCACCATGACGATCGGCGACGGCGCTCTGCTGCCGCTGAGCGGCACGATCAACAATAGCGGCCTTATCTCGCTGGACTCGACGGGCAGCGAAACGCTGCTGCAAATCATCCAGCATGGCGTGACGCTGCAGGGCGGCGGACAGATCCTGTTGTCCGACAGCGCCGCCAACGTGATTTCCGGCACCGGACCGGATGTCACTCTGGTCAATATCGATAACACGATATCGGGCGCCGGCCAGTTGGGTGGCGGGATGCTGGGCCTCGACAACCAGGGCACCATCATCGCCTCCGGTGCGAATGCGCTCGTCATCGATACAGGGGGCAGCGTCGTCACCAACTCCGGCACACTGGAAGCGACCGGTTCAGGTGGCCTGACGATCACCGGCGGGCTGGCGAATTCCGGCATGCTGTTGGCCAATGGCGGCGACATCGTCATCCACGGCCAGGTCACCGGCGACGGCGATGCCACGATCGGCGATCTGTCGAAGCTCGAATTCGGCGGCGCCTCGTCGACGGATGTCACCTTCGCGCACGATGCGGCCGGCACGCTGCAGCTCGACGATTCTTTCGATTTCAGCGGGCGGATCGGCGGCATCACCAATGACGACAGGCTGGAGCTCGAGGATATCCTGTTCGGTGCGGGAACGACGGCCGTCTATCAGGCAAACCAGGATGGCAGCGGGGGAACGTTGACCGTTTCAGACGGCACCCACGGTACCGCTCTGCATCTGGTCGGCTCCTATGATGCGAACGGCTTCAAGCTTGCCGATGACGGCCAAGGTCATACCGCCGTTTCGTACAATCCGGCGGAGTTCACGCTGACAGGCGTCGGCGATGGAGGGATTTCAAGCGACTTCGTGGTGTGAACCAAAAGGGCCGCCGTCAGCGGCGGCTCACCTGGCCTGACGAGTATCGAGTGGGGTTTTGGACGTGGATAGCAAGTCTCGAATTGTGAAGGATGCGCTTCGGGCATGCCGCCGCTATTTCGTGGTTGCGGCGGCATTCAGCCTGGCGATCAATCTGCTCTACCTGGCCTCCCCACTCTACATGCTGCAGATCTACGACCGGGTTGTCACCAGCGGCAGCGAAACCACGCTGGTGATGCTGACCCTGGTGTTGCTGGCGGCCTTCCTTTCGCTGGCCGGCCTCGATTTGGTGCGCGCCTCCATCCTCACGCGTGCCAGCGCGCGGCTCGACCGGTTGCTCTCGGCAAAAGTCCTCGCCGCGTCGGTCGAGACCCCATCGCCGGGCTCCTCGCAAAGCCAGCCGATCCGCGATTTCGATACGTTCAGGCAGGTCATCACCGGGAGCGGCATCCATGCCCTGTTCGATCTGCCATGGTCGCCCATCTACATCGGCATCATCTTCCTGCTGCATCCGTGGCTCGGCTTCTTCGCACTGGGCTGCTCGCTGCTCCTGATCGGCATGGCCGTGCTCAACGAGTATATCGTGCGATCGCCGCTGAAGCAGGCCAACGACCTGGCGACGACCAACTATAACTTTACCGAGATGAGCCTCAGAAACGCGGAAGTCGTTCGCGCCATGGGGATGATCGACGGTCTCATCCGCCGCTGGGGGCGCGACCGCAACCTAGCGCTGCGGCGCCAGGCGGAGGCAAGCGATCGCGCCGCGCTGATGTCGGGCCTGATCCGCTTTCTGCGGCTCACCATGCAGTCACTGATCCTCGGCCTCGGCGCCTATCTGGTGATCGAGCGGCAGATCACCGGCGGCACCATGTTCGCGGCGAGCCTCTTGCTGGGGCGTGGGCTACAGCCGGTTGAGCAGATCGTCGGCCTTTGGCGCAGCCTGATCCTGGGGCGGGCGGCGTTGGCAAGGGTCGAGAAGCTGGTCGACGGGGGCGCGCAGAGCGAAAGATCGTTCAACCTGCCGAAGCCCACCGGCAAGATTTCGGTCGAACAGGTCAGCTTTGCAATTGCCAGCCAGCAGAAAGTGCTTCTCCGGGACGTATCGTTCCGGCTGGAAGCAGGCGAGACGCTGGGAATCGTCGGCCCTTCCGGCGCCGGCAAGTCGACGCTGGCGCGTCATCTCGCGGGCGTCATGCAACCCAGCCGCGGCACCGTCAGGCTGGACGGGGCCGACCTGTCGCAATGGGGGCACGACGCGCTCGGCGACCACATCGGCTACCTGCCGCAGGATATCGAACTCTTCTCCGATACCGTCGCCGCCAACATCGGCCGCTTCAAGACCAATGTCGACCAGGAGGTGATCGAGGCCGCGCGGCTCGCCGGCGTGCATGAGATGATCATCCGCCTGCCGCAGGGCTATGAGACCCAGATCGGCGAAGGCGGCGCAGTGTTGTCAGGAGGATATCGGCAGCGGATTGCTCTTGCCCGGGCGGTGTTCGGAACGCCGAACCTGATCATTCTCGACGAGCCGAGCTCCAATCTCGACGCCGATGGCGACCGCGCGCTGAGCGACTGCGCGATCGAACTCAAGCGCCGCGGCAGCACGGTGATCATCGTCTCGCACCGGCCCTCGACTCTGGCGAATGTCGACAAGATCCTTCTGTTGCGCGATGGCGCCGTCGAGGCCTTCGGCATGAGAAACGAGATCGTGGCGCTGCTCAACCAGCGCGCGGCGCCAATGGCGGTGGCAACCCAATGAGCTGTAGCCGGAGAGATCGATGAGCGACGGCGCCCTTACCTACCGGAGCCTGCCCGGCGAAACCGGTATCCTCGCCCCGGATTCGATCCGGGTGCCGGCCTATATCGGCCTGCTGATCATCGTTGCCTTCTTCGGCATCTTCGGCGGCTGGGCAGCCTTTGCCCCGCTGAACGGCGCCGTGCTCGCCGACGCCATCGTCAAGGTGGAAGGCAATCGCAAGAGCGTACAGCACTTCGACGGCGGAACCGTGAAGGAGATCCGCGTCAAGGATGGCGACGTCGTCAGGAAGGGCGACATAATGCTGAAGCTGGACGACACCAGGATACGGTCCGAGTTCAATCTCTATGCCCAGCAATATGCGCTGCTGCGTGCAACTGATGCCAGGATTCGGGCCGAGCTGGATGGCAGCGAGGCTGTTGCCTTCCCGAAGGACATCCTCAAGGAGCACGAGGCCTACCTTAGAGATGCGATGGCAAACCAGATCGCCGACCTGGAAAGCCAGCGCGCCTCGATGGCCGGCGCCAGGCAGATCCTCGAGCGGCGGATTGCCGAGCTCGAAGAGCAAATCCAGGGCAAGCAGGCGCGGGTCCAATCCTACCAGGCCCAGATGCAATCGACTATCGAGGAGAAGGCCAGCTTGTCAAAGCTGCTCAAGGCTGGGTTGACGACCCGCCCACGCATTCTGGAACTGGAAAGATCGGCCTCGGATCTGCAGGGCCTGATCGACGAGAACCTCGGCGCCGTAGCCGGCAGCCAACAGAGCAAAGCCGAACTCGAGGGCCAGATCGCGCAATTGACCTATGAGCGCCGCGCCAAGCTGTCGGCCATGCTGATCGATACGCAATCGAGCCTTTCCGACCTCGTGCCCAAGATGTTTGCCGCCCAGGCTGCCATGGACCGAGCCGAAGTTCGCGCACCCTATGATGGCCAGGTGATGGATCTCAGCGTCTTCTCGATCGGCGCGATCGTTTCGCCGGGCCAGACCATCCTCGACATCGTGCCGACCGAAAATTCGCTGATCGTCCAGGCGCAGGTTCGCGTCGAGGACATATCGAACCTGCGACCCGATATGGCTGCCGAAGTTCGTTTCACATCATACAAACAGCGCTCGATACCCATAATCCATGGCCGCGTCAGCCGCATTTCGGCGGATCGCATTACCGACAGCAAGACCGGGTTCCCCTACTATCTTGCCGACGTAGCGGTCGATCCTATGGAATTGGCAGCAGCCCCACAGATCGCGCTTTATCCGGGCATGCCAGCGTCAGTCATGATCGTCACCGAGGAACGCACCGCGCTCGACTACATTCTGGGCCCGCTGGTTGTGTCGTTCCACTCCGCCTTTCGCCAGAAATGACGGATTAGCCAAGTGACTTCGCTTTTGAGGTGATTCTAACGCAGAACGGTCCGAGATTATCGGCAGGCAAAGGACCTGACAATTCTCGCTGCTCTAGACGAGGCAGGACCAGTTCTCTCGGTCTGGCAATTGCGGGTCTTATGAAACCCCGCTTTTGAGCGGTCTGGTGGACCATCACGACGTTCTGAAGACCCCGAGCCAACAAGCCGACAGCCAGTCGCTCATGGTCTGCATGCTCCGTGCCGACAACCCCTCCGTTTCTTT
Source organism: Mesorhizobium sp. CO1-1-8 (assembly GCF_020164875.1). Lineage (NCBI taxonomy): Bacteria > Pseudomonadati > Pseudomonadota > Alphaproteobacteria > Hyphomicrobiales > Phyllobacteriaceae > Mesorhizobium > Mesorhizobium sp. CO1-1-8. The sequence goes on from NZ_JAIUGZ010000002.1 coordinate 7,515, forward strand.
GGTGCTGGATGTCTGATGATCCTAGACTAGCTAGCGATCGCAATTTTGGGCGGTGGTGACGGTACTTTTGGTGCTGGCGGAGACAGTCTGCGGAAGCCACAAGCATCGTCGGAACCGTTCAGAGCCGTGGGCGTATCACGGCGTGCAAATAGGCGGGTTGAGCGAGCGACGATGGCTCGGCTGAAAGTGTGGCTCGAACAGTACGTTGCGCACGGCGAGGGGCGATATGACTTTCTGTCAACCGAGTCGGGCAGCGCGCTGGCTGTTTCCCAGGAACATACTTGACTGGATTGCGTTTCCTATTCCGGACCTTTCCAAAACAGGGAGAACGGTGTCATGGACTGGAACCGCGTGGAAGGAAACTGGAAGCAGGTGAAAGGCAAGGTCAAGGAGCAGTGGGGTAAACTCACCGATGACGACCTTGACCGCATCGCAGGCAAGCGCGATCAACTCGAAGGCAAAATCCAGGAGCGTTACGGCATCGAAAAGGACCGTGTGCGGCGCGATGTCGACGATTGGTACGGGCGGCAGGGTTGGTAAGCATGTGAGCCCGGCTGTGGCCAATTCCAGGATGCCGCCCAACAGTCCGGCACCATGCGGGTGCTGAGCCTTGTCGTCGGTTGAATTTTGCAGCAAGGATTTCGTACTGTGGCAGAAAATATCTCTCGCAGGCAGGAGCAACGGGGGACAAGAAGAATTGTCATGTGGGCGATCGCATTTATCGCCGCGATTTTTCTTGTTCTACTGGCTATATTCGTGTTCGGCCCGTTGGTATGACTTTCATGGCGATGGTTGAGCTGCCTCCGATCCGGGGATGATCGAGCGTTGGTCGGGACCGCGGGCAGCGGCCACCCAGTGGGCAACTATGCTTCGGCCGAGGACCTGCGGCTAGCGCTGCTTCCGCGCCCGGGGCAAGGCTGCATACCTATCGCAGTATCGGTACGAAAAACCCGTTTCACATGAACACGATTTCGGATTTCGCCGGGAACATATCAGGAAACGATTGGTTTGGTGGCGGTACACCCAACCAGGAGATCCACCATGATTATCAAACTTCTTTCCACCGCTGTGCTCGCGCTCACATTGGCCACATCGGCAATGGCGCAGGCGAATGGATCCGGCTCCAACACTGGCACCGGCTCGAACAACGGCACCGGCGCTACGTCTGGAAATACAGGGGGCAACAGCGGCACCGGCTCTGGAACGTCGGTGAACCCTTCCGATCCCAGCACTACGAATTCGACAAATTCGACAACGAAATCGGGCGGCATGACTGACCGCTGCAAAGATGCGGCAGGCAACGATATCGACAACAACACCGCAACCGGCACGACAACATCGAATGTGCAGAACTGTAACAAATGAACTGGCTCCTCAATCCGCTGCCGGACCAGTGCTTCGGCAGAATCCGGCAGCGCATTGAACTGAGAGTAGTAAGTGCAGATGAACCGGCAGGCCGCCAAGCAAGCGTCGCCCCAATTCTTATGGTTGGCAGGAGCATCGGCGGCCGTCGTCATCGGTTTTGCCGCCTTTGCCAGCGGATCGGTTCGCAGCAACAGTCTGCGAGAAACCACGCTCATGCAGGCCATCGGCGGCGACCCTGAACGGGCCGTCCCGGCAATGATCCGCAACGGCTGTGGCGGATGTCACGAAATCCCGGGAGTGCCCGGTGCCCGTGGTACCGTCGGTCCGTCCCTGCAAGGCGTCGTCGAAAGAGGATATTTCGGGGCGTCGCGAGCCAGCCCGGAGGCCATGATGCGCTGGATCAGCAGGGCGCGGGACGTAGACCCGAAGACGGCCATGCCCAATACAAATCTGTCGCCTCAAGAGGCGCGCGACATTACCGCCTATCTCTATGCGCGAACATGAGTCGCGCTGAACTCATCCCACGGCGCAGGCGTCTTGCCAGCAAAAGCAGCAGCCCAAGCATCAACACGGCGGCGCCCGCCACAAGTGATTGAGCCGCCAGAACCATGATTGTCTGGCCTGTTGTCGAGCCCGCCCGCATCTGGCGTACATCGGCCGCGGTGACGCTGATGTTGGGATTTCCGAACCGAGCAGTGACGTAATTTGCAAGGGCTGCCACCTGGCCATCGTCCAGCCAGCCGCCGAAGGCTGCCATCGATTTACGCCCTGCCACGTCGCCGGCTTTGACGCCTTCAAGGATGGTCATGACGACATCCTCGGGCATGGCCGCGCCGGGGGTGCTGTTGCGGGTCAAGGACGGATAGGATCCGTCTGTTGATCCGCCTCCGTTCGCCCCATGGCACGTCGAACAGAGCGATCGATAGAGATCATCGCCGGTTGCGGTCCCGCTGCCTTGCGTCATCCCTTTGGTTCCAGGATCGCCGTCGACCGCGGCTGCGTTGCCCCATGAGAAACGCGGCTGCTTCTCGTCTCCCGGTTGGGCGGGCACGTCCCTGAGATAGGCGACAATAGCCTGGATGTCGTCATCGGAAAGATGCTGCAGGCTGTTCATGACCGTTTCCGCCATCGGCCCGCCCGCATAGGCCTTTCCGGGCACGGCGCCGGTTTTGAGAAATCGAGACAGCTCTTCGTTGCTCCAGCCGCCGACGCCTGCGATCTTGTCGCTGGTGATGTTGAAGGCGTGCCAGATGCCGGCGGTGCCGCCGGCAAGCTTGTGGTCTTCATCCATGCCGAACGTCGCATTCCTTGGCGTGTGGCAGGCACCGCAGTGACCGAGCACCTCGACCAGGTAGGCCCCCCTGTTCCATGCGGCGGTCCGGCTCCGATCGGGCGTGAAACTGCCGGTGTGCAGGTTCGCGAGCTTCCACAGCGCAACCGTCCAGCGCTGGTTGAATGGAAAAGGCAAGATGTTTCGCGGCCGCGGCTGGGAAATCGGCGGTTGCGCAAGGAGGTAGGACCGAATCGCAAGCACGTCCTCGCGGCTCATCGCGGCGAAGCTGTCATAGGGCATGGCGGGGTAGAGATCGGCTCCGTCGCGCCTGATACCTTTCTGCACGGCTTGCACGAACTCGTCCGCTGAATAGCGTCCGATGCCCGTGTCGGCATCAGGTGTGACGTTGGTCGAGTATACATCGCCGAAGGGTGTCGGCACGCGATAGCCTCCAGCGAACGGGCGGCTCGGATTGGACGTGTGGCAGCCGATGCAGTCGGCCGCTCGGGTAAGGTATTCACCTTTCTGGATCTCGCTCGCCGGCAGCTCGGTGCAAAGAGCCAGTGATACTAAGACGAGCGCGACCGCCCGAGAGATGATGACTGGGAATGGAATGCCCGTGGCAGGCCGAGGCGCGCACCGGCGGCGGATGGCCAATCTCCGGGTCTTTGGCATCGTCACAGTTCGCACCCGCTGAAGATCAGCCCTGCCACCACTTGCGCCAGCAAGATGAGCGTGAACAGCGCCCCGATGCCCACGGAAGTCCTGGCAAGGAACCCGCGCGTGCGCGCCTTCAGGGGAGGGATCGTGCCACGTCCGCGGTCATGAACGGCGTGCCACGACAGCAGCGCGCCTGCGAGGGCGACAGCGGCGCCTATCAATGAGAACAAGGCAGTGGGACGAAAGCCCGCATGGCATTGCCAGGATGCAATGGAATAATCGAGCTGCAGCGTTATTGCCCACGCAACTGGTCCACTGACCAGGCCTGCCCAGGAAACGCCGGTACGGATCGCCTGCATCTCACATCCTCGGAGCCCAATAAATCACAAGATAGAGCACGACCCATGAGACGACGACGAAGTCCCAGTAGAAGGCGTTGTCCGAGACGTCACTGAAGCGGCGGCCCGCTTTTCCTTTTTGTGTGAACATGAGAACTGCCAGGACGATCGTGTCGCCGACATCGGTAAGGAGATGCGTCGTATGCAGCCCGAGCAGGAACCAGACGATCGATCCGTAAGCGTTCTGATCCCAGGAAATCCGCAGAGCCGGAAATTCCCAGATGCGAACGATCAGCGGAAGAATTCCGACGATCGACATGACGACGATGCCAAGGCGAACTTTCGCGAGGTCTCGGCGACGTGCCCAAAACTCGATCATGTGGTTGGGCAGGACGCTCGCAACCAGAATAACGAGTACTGCAGTGCCCGGCAGCAGATCTGGCGCCGGGGCTCCAATGGGCCAATGCCGCGCCAGCACAGCCAGATAGAAGTAAGTGCCGATGGCCAAGACAAAACCTGTTGCCTCGAGGGCAATGAAGGCAAGGGTTCCCCACCACATCGGGCTCGCCGACCCGAAATCGTATGTGGGCAGGTGGCTGATGTCGGCGACGGGGCGGTGCCTCATTCCTCGTCCTCCGGTTCGCCTTTCGGCCAGAACCAACAGATGAAGCCGATCGAAACCGGGATCGCTCCCCAGACCACCGCCCACGGCGTGTATATCGAACCGAGAAATGCGCCCCCGACCGCGATGGCCGACAGCAACGGCCAGATCGAGTTGTCAGCCGATGGCACCCTTACTTGCGGCACCGCATCGGCGACCGTGCCCGCGAGCACCTCGCGGGCGTCGACACGCAGGCCTTCGACCACTGGGAGCACATCGGGCTCGGCCCAAAGGGGCTCGCGGTGAGTTACGACGGGCAGCCTCGAAAAATCGTAGGAAGGCGGCGGCGACGTCGTCGCCCATTCGAGCGTGCTCGCGCCCCAGGGATTGTCTCCTGCAATGCGGCCGTTGCGGAGGCTAAACAGGAGGTTCAGGAAGAAGAGCGCAAAGCCGGCGAACACCACCAGCGAAGAGAGGCTGATGAAGAGGTTCATCTCACCCCAGCCGCTCGCCGGCGGATAGGTATAAACGCGGCGCGGCATGCCTTGCAGACCGAGAATATGCATGGGGAAGAAGGTGAGATTGAACCCAAGGAAGACGAGCCAGAAATTCCAGCGGCCGAGCCTCTCGGACAGCATGCGTCCGGTGATCTTGGGAAACCAGTAATAAACGGCGCCGAGCAGGGGGAAGACGGCGCCCCCGACCAGCACATAGTGGAAATGGGCAACCACGAAATAGGTGTCGTGTACCTGCAGGTCGAGCGGCACCGAGGCGACCATGACCCCGGTCAGGCCGCCGATCACAAAGGTGAAGATGAAGCCGAGCACGAAAAGCATGGGCGTGGCGAAGATCGGCCGCCCGCCCCAGATCGTCGCAATCCAGCAGAAGATCTGAATGCCGCTCGGAATGGCGATTATCATCGAGGAAGCGGTAAAGAAGCTCTCGCCGAGCTGTGGCAGGCCGGTAGCGAACATGTGGTGCACCCACAGGCCGAAGGAGAGAAAACCAATCGCGATCAACGACAGCACGATCCCGAGATAGCCAAAGACCGGGCGGCGAACGAAGGTCGGCAGGATCGCGGAGACGAAGCCGGTCGCCGGAATGAAGATGATGTAAACCTCGGGATGACCGAAGAACCAGAACAGATGCTGCCACAGCAGTGCATCGCCGCCTGCAGCGGGATCGAAAAATTTTGTGCCGACCAGGCGGTCGAGGATCAGCATTGTGCTTGAAACCATCACCGCCGGCATGGCGAACAGGACGACGAAAGCCGTGACGAGGACGGACCAGACATAGAGCGGGATGCGGTCGAGCGACATGCCGGGAGCACGTTGTTTGAACACTGTGGCGATGATCTCGACCGCTACCGCGAGCGCGGACACTTCAGTGTAGGTCACCATCTGCGCCCAGAAATCGGGGCGTTTGCCGATGCCGTATTCGGGTCCGGCGAGCGGTACATAGGAAAACCAGCCGGCATCCGCACCGGTTTCGAAGGCGAAGGCGATCCAGATCATCAGACCACCGGAAAGATAGACCCAGTAGCTGAATGCATTGAGCCGCGGAAAGGCGACATTGCGAGTGCCGATCATCAAGGGCACCAGGTAAATGGCGAAAGCTTCCATCACCGGCACAGCGAACAGAAACATCATCGTCGTGCCGTGCATGGTGAACAGCTGGTTATAGAGATCGGGGCCGATGTGGCCGGCCTCAGGCTGGGCAAGCTGGAAACGCATGGCGAGCGCCGACAGACCTGCAAGGATGAGAAACAGGAAAGCCGTCACGATATAGCGCCGCCCGATCAGCTTGTGATCGACCGTGACCAGCCAGCCGTATAGGCCTTTCGGCGTTCGCCAGGCATGCGCCAGAAAGGTGCGCAGCCTCACCTCCTCGAGACCAGTGTCACGGATGCCTTTCAGGGCTTTGTGGGTATGCTCGGCCGGCTTTCCCGCAATGCCACTCATTCGAGGCTTCCGAGATAGGTGACGACCGCGTTGAGATCGTCGGCGCTAAGGGCAATGCGCGGCATCTTGGCGCCGGGCTTTATCGACTGTGGATCGGCAATCCATGCGGCGAGGGCGCCAGGGGTCATGGCCAGCGTATCCGCGGCCAGTGCACGTCGGCTGGCGAGATGGGTTAGATCAGGTCCGACCGTTCCGCTGGCAGGCGTGCCTCTTATCGTATGGCAGAGCGCACAGCCGGTGGAAAGAAATGCCTGTTGGCCGCGGCGTTCTTCTTCGCCGCCAGGCGCGGATGCAACGGCGTTTTGCCTGGATTGCCATGCTTCGAACGCTTCGCGGCTTTCCGCGATGACGGTGATGGCCATATGGGCGTGCTGATAGCCGCAGAATTCAGCACATTGGCCACGATAGATGCCGGGCTTATCGGCGATGAGGGTAAGCTGGGTTGGCCGGCCCGGAATGAGATCGCGCTTACCGGCAAGGTTAGGCACCCAGAAGCTATGAATGACATCGAGCGAATCGAGTTCGACCTTGACCGGTTCGCCGACCGGGACATGGATTTCATTTGCCGTGACGATCGATTGCGACGGATCATCTCCGGGATACCGGACCTCCCACCACCATTGGTGCCCTGTGATCCGCACGGCAAGCGTTTCCGTTCCGCTCAGCGAAGCAATGGATTTGCCGGCGAAAAAACTCGCTGTCGTCATCATGACGAGCGCCAGAACGGTCAACGCAATGGCGCTGCCGACAGCTTGGGCAAATCGGCGCTCCTGATGAGAATCGATCTCGAGCGGCGAGCGCGTTGTCTCGGACAGGCGGCGACGCAAAAGCGCTGCCGCCAGGACCAGCATGACAAGCAGCCACGTGGCCCCGGCGACTGCGCTGAAGGACCAGATCAGATCAAGGATTCTTCGGGCGTTCGCACCATGTGCATGGAGGGCCGACTGCCGATCGCCGCATCCTGCCAAGACCAACATCGGCGCTGCGCTGACCCACCTCAAACACTTTTGCGCGGCCTTTCCCGGAACTATGCCAGTCAGGATTTGCGTTGGACATGTAAAGGCAAGCGACATTCGCGGCCCTGTCCGCCTGCAAGAGCTGGCCAACGGACTTGCCATGAAAGATCCACCATCGTTGCCAAGGCCATAACGCGGCTGGGTAAAAAAGGATGCTTGGCCACACCGCCCGGCTGAAAACCGACGCGAAGCGGTGCGGCGGGAATCCACATGATCAAGCCTGCAAGTTGCTGGTCCTCGAGCGGGCCGAGCCCCCGTCACCCGGAAGAGCACCGGTTCATCCGGAAAGATCCAGAATGAAGCCAAGGAGGGGCGCTGTTCCCACCTCCTTGCGCTGCCTCTAGGCGTCCATCATCGATTTCGCCGGCTCCCGGGCGATATTTTCCTCTATGCGTTCGTGTCCCGGTGTGCGCGGCAGGGCCTTGCGGAAGTTCTTGGCGTAGTCCGCCGGCATTTTGGGCGGCATCAGCGGCTCATAGGCATCTACCAGCGCTTCGATCACGACAGGGCCTTCCGTTGCGAAAGCCTGGTCGAGAACCGTCTCGATCTGGTCGGCCCGCTCGATGCGAAAACCCTTTGCGCCCATCGCTTCCGCCGCCTTGGCAAAATCGATCGGCTGCAATTCGCAACCGAATTGCGGGTTCCCCAGAAACATCATCTGCTCCCAGGCGATCTGATTGAGCATGTTGTTCTTGATCACCAGAACCTTCAGCGGGATCTTGTAGCGCACCGCCGTCGAGAATTCGCCGAGCTGCATGGCAAAGCCGCCATCGCCGACGATGGCGGCAATCGGTCGACCGGGGAATGCTATGCCGGCAGCGATGGCGTAGGCCAGACCGCAAGCCATCGATGCCAGCGATCCGGACACCCCAAATGCCTGGCCGCTGCGAAGATCGACATGGCGGGCGGCCAGCTCTGTGTTCTGACCGGAATCCGTGGCCAGCACCGTGTCGTCGGCCAATCTTTGTCCGAACGCCCGGGCAATCGCTTGTGGCTTCAAGGGTTGCGCCTGCATGTCTTCCGACTGCCGCATCATCTCGCGCCATTTTCTCATGGTCTCCTGGGAACGGTGCAGGAATTCATCAGAGGGCTTCTGCGTCAGACGTTGGTTGAGCGCGCGCAATGTCTCGGCCGCGTCGCCGACAAGGCCGGCCTCGACCGGAAAGCGCAAGCCGATCCGCTGCGCATCGCAGTCGATCTGGACGCCACGAGCTTGCCCGGGCTGTGGATAGTATTCGATATAGGGAAAGGTCGAACCGACAATCAGCACCGCGTCACAGCTCTCCATCGCCTCTTGCGAGGCCAGGGTTCCAAGAATGCCGATCCCGCCGGTGGTGTAGGGATGGTCGTCCGGCAGTACCGCCTTGCCCAGCAAGGCCTTCGCGACAGGCGCCTGCAGCAGGCGCGCCGTATGTTCGAGTTCGGCGGCCGCGCCGAGGGCGCCGCGTCCGGCCAGGATCGCAACCCGCGAAGCGTCATTGAGAATGGCGGCGGCTTTGTCGAGCTCAACGTCCAGCGGTACGCTGTGACCGGCGAACATATCCTGCGGTGTGTGCGCCGGGCGATTGCGCTTGGAGCGCTTCGATGGATCGCGCTCCTGCTCCTGGATGTCGCTGGCAATCGAAAGGTGGGCGACGCCCTTGCGCGCCAGCGCGGTTCGGCAGGCAAGGCTGGCGACGTTTTCCATATGCGCGGCATCGGCGACATGGGCGTTATAAACGGAGACATCATTGAACACGCGGGTCAGATCGACATCCTGTTGCGTGAACGTCTCGATCAGATCGTGGAACTGCATGCCCGTAATCGCCAGCACTGGAGCCTGGTCGAGCTTGGCGTCATAGAGGCCGGTCAGAAGATGTGTTCCGCCGGGACCGGACGTCGCAAGGCACACGCCCAGCTTTCCTGTCCACTTGGCATACGCACATGCCATGAAGGCAGCCGACTCTTCATGCCGAACCTGAACGAAGGCAATCTTGTCGCGCCGCGTCCGCAACGCTTCCATGACGCCGTTTATGCCGTCTCCCGGCAAGCCGAACACCACCTCCACGTCCCAAGCGACGAGTGTATCGATCAGAATTTCTGCTGCATTTGGCATGTCAGGGTAGCTCCGGTGGATGGTGTCCGAACCGGTGAATCCCGAGTTGGTTCCTTCGACACGAAAATCGTGACAGTTTCTGGAAGCGATTTTCCAGGAGCGGTCTATTCGATCTGCTCGAACGTGCATTGCCGTGGCGCCTTGTCGGGGCGCCAGCGCAGCAGTTTGGTACCGTGGCGGAACCGATTGCCGGTGACGTGGTCGAAGCGGACCTCCACCACCAGTTCAGGTTCCAAAGGTTCCCATTGTCCGCTGCGCTCCGTGCTCCAGCGGCTCGGGCCGCCGGGCGCCTTGCCGGTGAATCCGGGCTCTGACCGCAGCCCTTCCAGCCGGCGCGTGAGCGCTCCTCTGTCGGTCCTGGCGATGGTCGACGTGAAGCCGACGTGATCGAGCTTGCCGTCGTCATTGTAGAGGCCGAGGAGCAGCGAGCCGACCTCACGACGATCCGCGAGATAGCGGAAACCGCCGACAACGCAATCGGCGGTGCGCCTCGGCTTAACCTTCACCATCGCACGTTCGCCGCACAGATAATGCTCATCGAGCATTTTGGCCACGATGCCGTCGGTCGATGCCTGGCCGGCTCTGTTTAGCCATCGAGCCGCCGTGGCTGCATCACAAGTGCACTTGGACAGGCGAAGATCTGGACTGTTCGAAGAGATCACGAAGTCTTCGATCGCTCGCCGCCTTTCGACAAGGGGTTTGCCCGTGATGACCTCGCCGCCCGGGCTGGCAAGCATGTCGAAGAGGATCAGACTGGCAGGCGTCTGCGAACTCAGTTTGCGGATTCTGCTTTGTGCGGGGTGAAGGCGCATCTGCAGCGCCTCGAAGGAAAGCTCACCGTCAACCTCGATGACAATCTCGCCGTCGATGACGAAATGCCCGCGCTTGAGGTCACCCAAAATCCCCGTGATTTCCGGAAAATAGCGGCCGAGCGGCTTGCCGGATTTGGCGCGCAGGTCAACGGTGTCGTCGCTCTTGAAAGCAAGGCAGCGAAATCCGTCCCATTTGGGCTCGTACTGCCAGCGGTTCCCGTCCCTGGGGATTTCATCGGCAAGCCTGGCCTCCATCGGAGAAGTGTCCAGCGGGAGCGGGAAGGCGTTTATCGGTTCATGCACGGGTCGGCCTCCAAAACCGGTTCAGGAACGGCTCCGGTTTTTCAACTTCCGGGACTGGCACCGCGTTCCATCTGACGGTTCATGCCTGGTTTTTCGCGATGGGACATTTTCATTTGCCGCCGGAACCCGGATGACGGCTGGCCGCTTTGATGTCATCGGCAACGCGAGCGGAGATGGCCCATCGATCCCTCATTGTGGACCGCTTTTGTCGGAACCGTCATTCTCATGCAGGTGCCGCCAGGTCCCGACAGCATGCTGGTGATGGCCCGCGGCATCGGACAGGGGCGCGGCGTGGCGCTGTTCACTGTACTCGGCATGACGCTGGGCGCCGGACTGGTGCAGCTTCCGCTGATTGCATTCGGCCTGTCCTCGCTTGTCCAAGCCTCGCCGCTGGCGTTCAATCTGCTTCGATGGCCGGGGCGGCCTACATCGTCTGGTTGGGTGTCCGGCTGCTGCTTTCAGCCTCGGCAACCATTCCCGCAGGAGACATCAAGGCCCTGCGGCCGCTCGCCGCCGCCCGGGAAGGAATGATCGCCAATCTGAGCAATCCCTGGCCTTTGATGTTCATGGTTGCGTTCCTGCCGCAATTTGTGGATCCGCATAGGGGTTCCGTCACGTTGCAGCTGGTGCTGCTTGGGGCAACACTGAAGATAACCGGTGTGCTGGTGCTGGGAGCCTACGCCTTGGCATCGGGCGCGGTCGGTGCATGGGTCATGCGGCACCCTCGCGCAGGGCTTTGGCAGCAGCGGCTCGCCGGCTGCCTCATCATCGGCCTCGGCGTGCGGATGGTGATCGGCGGCGGTACGAGCCGCTGACGAAGCGGATGAACGGCCGGGCCGAACACTCGACTTTGGCGACGCTGGATATTCCTTCAAAGAACCATTTTGTGCCACGTCGCCCGAATGACAGGCTTCGACACAAGCATTCTCTTCGATGTTCGGCTCCGCCGAAAGACCCGCATCGCCGCCGCCGTCGCGGGCCGGGACTATGTCCAGGAACAAAAATCCTGACCAGAGGTTCGAGCCTCGATCTCCTGCAGCTTGAACCGCTGCTTCGTCGGTATCCGATTGGAATGTTCGTCATGATTTCTTGCGTGGCCCCGGTAAAGACGCACCTTCAATGAACAAGCCGCCTGACAATGCCGGCCAAAGGGAAAGCAAGCGAAAAGGCGGCGACGTCGTTCGGGCTCTCGGGCTTGGTCTGATCACCGGTGCGGCCGATGACGACTGCTCGGCCATCGGTACCTACGCGAGCGCCGGAGCCCGGTTCGGGCCCGACCTGCTGTGGACGGCACCTGTCACGCTGCCGATGATGTATCTCGTCGTCTATCTTTCATCCAAACTAGGCCAGGTTTCGGGTCGCGGGCTTTTCAAGGTCGTATCGGACTTCTATCCGCGTTGGCTGCTATGGTCTGTGTTGGTGGGCGTACTGATTGGCAACACGATCGAGGCAGCCGCCGACCTTGGCGCCATGTCGGCGGCCATCGTGCTGTTCGTTCCTATGCCTGCTCCCTTGGTCGTCATTGTCGTCGCGGCCGTCATTTTTGCCCTGCAGGTGTTCGGATCGTATAAATTGATCCGAAATGTGTTTCGGTGGCTGGCTCTGGCTCTGCTTGCCTATGTGGTCTCCGCGGTGCTTGCCAAACCGGATGCCGCTTCGGTCCTGCGCGGCACGCTGTTGCCAAAAATCGAGTTCAGCCGGGAATACCTGTCCATCCTCGTCGCCATCGTCGGGACCACGCTCTCCGCATACCTTTACACATGGCAGTCCAATCAGGAGGTGGAGGAGGAGATCGCCAAGGGTCGTACGAGCCTCGAAGAGCGCAAAGGCGCCACCGAGGGCGAACTGCGCCGATCCCGCCGCGATATTCTGATTGGCATGACGTTTTCCAATCTGATCATGTATTTCATCATCCTTTCGACAGGGTCGACCCTCTACAAGGCCGGGCAGACGCAGATCGAGACAGCGGCACAGGCGGCCGAAGCGCTGCGGCCGCTTGCCGGCGACGCTGCCGGCATTCTCTTTGCGGCCGGTGTAATTGGCGTCGGCTTTCTGGCCGTGCCGATCATGACCGCTGGCGCTGCTTTCGATTTCGCTCAGGCGATGGGATGGAAGAGTAGCTTGCATGCCAAACCCCGGCAGGCTCCCAAATTCTACATCGTGATCGGGGTCATAACGCTGGTGGCGGTGGGCCTCAATTTTTTCGGCTTCAACCCGATGAAAGCCCTCGTCTGGTCTGGCATCGTGCAAGGATTTTCAACGCCGCCGCTGCTGCTTCTTATCCTCATCATGACCAACAACCGCAAGATCATGGGCGACAAGGTCAACAGCACCAGCACGAACATCCTGGGCGGCGTGACGACCCTGGCGATTTTTGCGGCGTCGGCGGGACTGGTGGCAAGCTGGTTCCTGTAGCTCGCATGGCATGAAGGATGTTCAGGCACAGTGGAACGTCGGCGGTCAAATGTCGTTGAGACGCTTGCGGGATAAAGGAGTTTGTCCATGTCAAAGTTGCAGGCTGCTACTCCGGATCGTTTAAGGCAACTCAGGCTTGAAGCTTCAGCACATTTCGCTCCGTTGATGCTGAACGAGGCCCTGTTGCGCCTTTCCCATGCCTGCGGAGGCGACAGCCTCGACCGCTTCGAGAAAGCCATGCTTGATCAAATCGAGGCGGCAAAGGACGATCGGGCCGATTTCGAATTGATCAAGGAATTCGCGATCGAGCAGCTTTACGCCCTGGTCCGGAACGCCAACGATTCGCCAAAAAAGAAGCAGTCGCTTGAGAAGATAGACACGCGCAGAACGCCCGGCCGTTCCGAAGAACCACGCACGCTCGAGGACCAACTGCAGGCGGGGTTGGAGGATTCCTTTCCGGCGAGTGATCCGCCGTCGGTGGTGTCCACGACCATTTCAGGCGGAGCAAAAAAGCTGGTCGGGACCGACGAGGTCCTGGAAAAGCAGCGGCAACAAGCGTCTAGCAGCGAAAGTCGCTCGTAGATCGCAGTGCCGGCTGGTTTGGCGGCAACCAAGGCCTGCGGACACGCCAACGGAAACAGCTGACGCATCGCATCAAAGCTTGACAGCCGCCTCCCGCGCCCAGAGCCGCAGTTTGCGACATGACTGCACAAACGCAGTTACCGAAGCTGCCGAATCCAACCGCGTCAGCCCCTCGTCGGCATCGGGAGCGACGCCTGCTTTGATCAGGAGCGGCTCGGCCCCTGGGGTGAAGCCGATGAACTTGCAATGCGCAAACGCATCAGACACGAAATCTTTCGCAGCGGCCTCCTTGACCAGCAGCTCGGCGCCCGCCTCGGAGAGGAGCAGCACCACCGCGTCGAACAAAACGGATGGACCGCCGTCGATCATGTGCCTTGCCTCGATGTGGGTGCCGTCGGCGGCTTCGACGCCGCCCACCTTGGGCGCAACCACCTCCATCACCGCGCCTTCCGCTTCGATGGCGGAACGAAGTTCCTCGAACAGCGCGACATCGGCTCCATCGCCGAGCATGACACCGACTTTGCGGCCTTCGAAACTGTCGGGCCCGTTTTGGATGATGCTGAGCGCCGGCGACGGCGGCAAGTCATCGCGCGGCGGAACGGCGGCTTCGGCAGGTTCGGGCATGTCACGGATGCCGAGCTTGTCGGCTACCGTGGTCGCCAGCGTTTCATCGATGTTCAACAAATGCGAAACCATCCGCTCGCGGATCGCCGGTGCCTGAACCTTGCTCAATTCAAACGTCAGCGCCATCGCGATGTGACGCTGCTCCGGTGGTGTCTGGCTGTTGAAGAATTGCCGGGCCTGGCTGTAGTGATCAGCGAAGCTCTCCGCGCGCAGACGCACTTTCTGCCCTTCTTCGGCATCGGCGAAAGAACGGAAGCCACGCTGCGGATCCTCGCGCGGTCCCAGTCCCCATGAGTTCGGCTCATAATTGGCGCGACCGGCCGGATTGCGCATGGCCATGTGCCCGTCCTGTTGAAAATGGGCGAACGGGCACTTCGGCGCATTGATCGGCAGATGGGTAAAGTTCGGGCTGCCCAGTCGTTTCAATTGGGTATCGAGATAGGAGAAGTTGCGGCCCTGCAGAAGCGGATCGTTGGAGAAATCGATGCCGGGCGGCACATTCTGCGTCATGAACGCAACCTGCTCGGTCTCGGCGAAGAAATTGTCCGGCATCCGGTCGAGCACCAGCCGGCCGACCGGAATTGGTTCGAGGACCTCTTCGGGAATGATCTTCGTTGCGTCCAGGATATCGAAGTCAAAACTGTCGGCAAAAGCCTGATCGAACAGTTGCACCGTCAACTCCCATTCCGGGAAGTTGCCGGCCTGTATGGCGTCCCACAGATCGCGGCGGTGGAAGTCGGGATCGGCGCCGTTGATCTTGACCGCCTCGTTCCAGACCACCGATTGCATGCCGAGCTTGGGTTTCCAGATGAACTTGACGAAGGTGGATTCGTCCTTCGCGTTGACGAGGCGGAACGTGTGCACACCAAAGCCTTGCATGAAGCGGAAGGAACGCGGGATCGCGCGATCCGACATGATCCACATCACCATGTGCATCGATTCCGGCATCAGGCTGATGAAGTCCCAGAAATTGTCGTGCGCCGTCTGTGCCTGCGGAAAGGCACGGTCGGGCTCCTGTTTGGCGGCGTGGATCAGATCGGGAAACTTGATGGCGTCCTGGATGAAGAAGACCGGGATGTTGTTGCCGACCAGGTCCCAATTGCCTTCCTTGGTGTAGAGCTTCACCGCAAAGCCGCGCACGTCGCGGGCGAGATCGAACGAGCCCTTGTTGCCGGCAACCGTGGAGAAACGAACGAACGCCGGCGTCTTTTCACCAGCTCGCTGGAAAATGTCGGCACGTGTGTATTTGGCAAGTGATTCGTAGGTCTCGAAATAACCGTGCGCGCCATAGCCGCGGGCATGAACGACCCTTTCCGGGATGCGTTCGTGGTCGAAGTGGAAAATCTTCTCGCGAAAGTGAAAGTCTTCGATCAGCGCTGGTCCGCGCTCACCGATCCGCAATGTGTTTTGGTCGTCGGAGACAGGCGTTCCGAGCGCCGTCGTAAGGGCAGGCGTTTCGTCCCCCGCGACCTGGTGCAACTCGCCGCCGTTTCCCCGCGCGCTATTCTGATCCAGTCCACTTGCCGATTGGCGAGCGGAGGGGCGAGCGGATTTGGCCATGACAGTTCCTCGATCGATACCGGAAGGTTGAAGTGGTCAAGCCATCAAACTGCCGGTGAGCGGCTTTGTTCCCGTGAAAATGGACGCTGAAGACACCGCTGTCGTGACTGCCGCGGCGATGGTGCGCGCCGATCGGATGACAGATATCTCCGCCCGCGCAGAATTTATGAAGAGTTGTCTCCAGCACGAGGAACGAACCAAACTTCCATGCATTTAGCTGGGGCTGCGTTCACACACTCTTTCTTCTGGGAGCTGGACTATTGTCATCCGGAGGCTGCCTTTTGGCCGACCAGGAAACCAATGAAGTTTCCATCGTTGACCTGATACCCGCGCTGCGGGCATTCGCGCGCACCTTCTGCCGCGTCCCCGACGATGCTGACGATCTCGTGCAGGAGACACTGACCAAGGGTCTCGCCAACATCGACAAGTTCGAACCCGGTACGCGGATGAAGTCGTGGCTCTTCACCATCATGCGCAACACTTATTACACCCGGGTCAAGATCGCTGCCCGGGAGGCGCCCGGCCTGCTCGATTGCGCGTCTTCAAGACCGATTTCGGAAGCCACCCAGGAATGGACCGTTCAGAGCAAGGAAGTTCACGGCGCCATTCAAAGGCTGCCTGAACACCAACGCGAAGTCCTGATGCTGATCGGCGTTTTGGGAGTGAGCTACGAGGAAACCGCCGACATATGCGGTTGCGCGGTCGGGACGGTCAAAAGCCGCCTGAACCGTGCGCGCGCCAACATCCTTGAATTCCTTGGCGAGAGTTCGCTGGAGACATTGATGGAGAGAAGAAACCAGCTTTCGGATGGTCAGCTCGATGTCGAGGTCGACAGCCGCAGATAGTTAGTTCCTCACGTCGCGCCGGCGTTTCTCGACGAGTGCGTTCTGCAGTTCCATCGCCAGCTTGGTCAGGCGGTCTGGAACCCTTTCCTGCTCTATGGCGGCCAGCAGGGAAGCAATCTCCTGATCCACTGTCATCTCCACATGCGGATCCGTGGTATCGTCGCTCGAACGAGACATCACATTCTCTTGATAGCGGTCCCTTGATCGTAGTGTGGTGATAAGCGCCTGGCATTACAAGGCGGTGTCCACCGCCGATAAGCTCATCAGCGGACCCTTTGCACAGGTTTATTCCTTGCTCCTTCGTCGCCGCCGACTATGGATGCGGCGCGGTGGCGTTCAGTCCTTCGGCAATCGGTTAGCGGCGTGATCCTGATATTGATCGGATTTGATCCGATTGCCGTCCAGCCCGCGCTCCTGGCCATGCTGCTTCTTGTCGCGATTCGACAAAACCGCGTTTTCTTCGATCTTGTCCTTCTCCAGGGAGGTCATTGCGCCGACGCCGGCACTCTTGCCCTGGCTGCCGCGACCGAAATGTTTTTTACCGCCAGATGCCATGATCTCCTCCTTCGAAGCGGGGACCCTCGTCGGTGCCCCTATTTCGACGTCCGAACTGGCATCGCACTGTAATGTTCCGTCTCACCGAGCGAGCAAAAAGACGCTGCCATCCCATGACCGAAACGGCTTCTCACCGTCGATGAGGACCTGCAATTGATGAGCTTGCGCCAGACGGCCGATATCGTCGCGGTCTGAGAAAAGTGATCCGCGATAGGAATAGTTCAGCAAGGCGAGCCAGCCCGGCCGATTCAGAACGCGCGCAATTTCTTCGAAATGCCGCTCCGCCATGCCGGCCAGAACCAGATAGGGAAAGCTGTCGACCGCCAGCACGCAATCGAAACTGGCATCGTCGAAATCGGCGAGATCGAGACCGGAGGTTTGTCGCAACTCGACATTGCCGAGTGCGGCGCATTGCTCTGAGGCGATGGAGATCATCCGCGGCGATATGTCGATGCCGACCATCCGCTTGAAGGATTTACACAGCGCACGCTCGAAACGGCCGATGCCGCAACCGATGTCGAGAATGCTCCGTTCCCTTCCCGTGAATTCTCGCGCTTCCAGCCATGCAACGATTTCGTTGGTCGTGGCTGTGAGCCTTTCCTCATCGCCGAGGGATGTCAGTTGGACACTCGCGGCTCCCGAAATCGCTGCCGCGGCATCGAAGCTGGAGGCCAGCCGCGTGACGACAGCGGCATTGGTCTCGTCCTTATCGCGCTCATGCCGAACGGCGCCGCCGGTCGCTCGCAGCATGGCAAAGACGTCTGGTCTGCAGCGCAGCAGTCCGGCGACCTTTCGCAGTCTTGCCGCGTCGCCGGTATCCGCCGGACGGACTTTCAGCACGACCTCCGCCAATTCCGCTGCTCCAATTGTGGACGGCAGGTGGAGCGCCAGCCTGACGAGAACACCTTCGGCGCAAATACCATCTGCCATGCAGTCTTCAATCGCCAGCCTGACCGATGTCCGGCGCTGGGCAGCTTTCGGTGCGGTTCCACTCATGGGTCAACTCCGCGTCCAGACTCTGCGCATCGTCCACCTGTCGACGGCGCCCCAGCCATATTTGTAGGCCTCCTGGCCGCGCAGGAAATCGAACTCGCGCGCATCTTCGCGGATCGACTCCGCGATTGCGTGGCCAATCAGGATCGCGCCTGGGCTCTGCTCGGCATAAGCAGGGTCGAAGCCACCCAGATAAGCATAGGCACGGCCGCGGTGGTGAAATCCGTAATAGGCACCGACGGTCCTGCCATCGATCGCAAGCAGCCAGCATCGCACCAGACCGTGAGCATCGAGCAAGGGAAGCGAGAGCCGATGGAATTGGTCGACGGCGGGGTTGGCCAACACACCGCCTCCGTGTTCGGCCCAGCGCACATTGTGCAGGCGGATCAATTGATCGAGGAAGGTTTGCGGACTGCCGCTTGCCGATGACAGCGCAATCCGGCCGCATCTTGATGCGGCCTGGCGCGCCCGACGCAACTGGCGTCTGCGTCTTGCGGGGACGCAGCCTGCTAGCGTTTCGTCGCCGGCGATGGCGAGCACGGGGCAGGCGGCATGGGCGGTCGGCCGATCCATCTCGGGATGCTTTATCGCAAGGGCGACGCTGTCCTGCGCCAAGTCCGACAAGATCCATTGCGCCCACCCGATCGAGAAGAACGACTCGGTGATAATGCCGACAACCTCGGCTTCGATCCCAGGGACAGCCAGGATGTCCAGATAATCGCTGAGCGAAATGCCGACCGGAAGCAGCTTCGAACCGGCCGTCCCATGCTCCAGGTAACACGGCGCCAGACCGACCAGATCGCCGCCGCGCCAGACCGCGACCGTCGCCAGTTCACCGGGTGCGAATGCGTGCCACCATGACACCAGCCAGGCGGGAGATTGAAACGGCGTCGCCGAGGGACTCTGCTGCCAGAGTTTCCACCAGTGCGGCGTCAAGGCGTTGAATTGTGCGCGGTCACCGATGATTTCGCAGCGCAGCACCGCTTTGCTCACGGTGCCGCAGCCAAGCGCCGGCGAGCGGTGCCGAGCTGTGCCAGCGCCTGATAGGCATCCATGTAAGATGAGATCATCCGTTCCAGCGAAAACCGCCGGCGCGCTTCGGCCCTGCATGTCTCGGCATCCAAGCTGGGCGCCGCAAGAATGGCTTGGGCCATCTCGTCGACCGTATCGACGAGAAAGCCCGTCCTGCCATGCTCGATCACATCCGGAAGCGCACCATTTGGAAAGGCGACCACCGGGGTACCGCAGGCGAGGGCCTCCATGGCCACAAGCGAGCTGGTCTCGGCTGCGAGGCTCGGAATGACCAGACAGCGCGCTGCGTTGAGAAAGCGTCGCTTGGCGGTGAAGCCGAGCGGACCAAGGAAGCGGCGGCGGCCATCGAGGCGAGATTGGACCTCGTCACGAAAGTACCGCGTATGCGTTTCGTAGGGATAGACCTTACCGCCGATGACCAGCGGAACGCCTACCTGTTGGGCTGCATCAAGCGCCAGGTGAATGCCCTTTTCCGGGCAAACCCGGCTCAGAACCAGGGCAAAGTCGCGCTTCGGCTGCGGCAGGTTCAGTGCTTCGATGTCGACGCCGTTCGGAATCGGTGCTGCCAGTCTGGCACCTGGTGGCGCGGTTTTCTGCTGGCTGGGCGAGACCGCATGAAGCCAGAGGTCGCCGCGTGTCGGGCGCAATGCCGCGGCCGGATACAAATCCAATGGCAGGTGGAGGGTCACCAACGTCGGACCATCGTCGGGAAGATAAGCGTCGAAATCGATGCCGTGCAGATGGACCACATCGATGGGCCATCGGGCGCGGGCAGCGGCGATCGCTTTGCGATGGGCTTGTTGCGCGCGGCTCTTCGCCGCCTCGTCGAGCACGCCGTTTTCGGCTGGTATTTCCACAAGCGTGCCGCTCGTTTTGGAGCCACCGCAAGCAATGACGATAGATCGATGACCGGCGTGAACCAGTGCCCGATCGAGCATCGACAGAACCTGTTCGGCACCGCCAACGGCGTCGGGGCCGACCGGCGCGAGAGGGTAGGCGACATTGAGGACGGTGAGTGTCGCGGCTGGTTGCGTCCCGCTGCCATGCGCCGCATCTCCACCTGTCATTGGTGTCGCGAAGTCCGGCATCTGATGCATGGGCAGCATGACGATTTCACGCGGCCGAGGCCCGCCGCGTGGGGAGCGAGGCGGATGTCATGCCAGGCGCATAGCGGCGGATCATGGTTGAGCAGAATTCCGCGAACTCCTCCGGCACCAGTGGCGGGCTAGTGTGGTGGGGCATCATTCCGCGGTGCTGAGGCGTGAAGCAGAAGGTGACCGTCACGTCGAAATCGGCGAGTGCTTCCATCTGCCGGTCGAACCAGTCCAGCGCATTCGGCCGAAAACTGTCCGCCCAGGAAAGCCCGGTACGCATATTGGTGACACCCAGCCGCTTCATCCAGGCGACGGCATCGTCCAGCCGCGGATCTTCGAAATGAAACCACTGCACCAGTCCCATTGCGGGTGTATAGCGCAGGAATTCCTCCAGCGCGGGCTTTGGCGTGCCGTCCTGGCGCAGCAGCCCCATGTGGAAATGACGGTAATAAGAAGAGCCCTCGGCTTCGCGGTGACGCGTCGTTGCTTCCCATTCACGCGGAAGATCGTAGAGGCTGTACCACTGGATGCGTGGTGCGTTGCCGAGCAGCAATTCAGCTGTGCGCTTGAGCCCCCAGACCTGGATTTCCTCGGCGCCGAAGGTCGATACGCCGACTTCGCTGACCCAGATGGGAAGGTCGGTGACGGTCGCGATCTCGCCGATCTTCTGCGGCCATTCCTGGATCTGCCACAGATTCCAGTCGAGGGGAAAGCCGTGCACGGCGACGGCGTCGACATGATCCAGCACGCCGAATTCCTTCATGCGGATGATGAACCCCGGGTCTATCGGCGAGATGCCACCTAGCACTTTGGTCAAAGCCTGGTTTTCAGATGCGATTGCGTCCGCCGCCAGGATCGCCATCCGGGCAAAGCGGCTCCAATCAGGGTCGAGTTCGGGGTCCCAATGCGATTTGTTGTTGGGCTCGTTCCAGATCATCGCGGCTTCAATCATGGCGCTGTCCTTTCGAGGGGTAGACGGGACCCCCACTGGCCGGGTCGCCAGCGGCGCGGCAGAAATAGACCTCCTGCTCCGGATGCAGGACGATTTCAAATCCGGCGCTGCGCAGCATCGCTTCGGTGCAGGCGCGGTTGGGTATCCACCAGTTGGTCGGGTCATCGGCATAGCGGTGCTCGATGAAATGCAGCTTGGGAAATTCCGGCCGGTCGAACAGGTCATGCGTCCAGAAATGATAGTTCTCTTCCATCTCGGGCAGATCCGTGCTGCCGCGCTGCATGGACTGGAAGATCATCAGGTCACCGGCGACATGCTCACGGATAAGGTCGAGCGCGAGCAAGGGGTGGCGCAAATGATAAAGCACCCCCATGAACAGCACGATATCGAATGTTTCGCGCAGGGCGCCGACGTCGTAGACCGAAAGTTTCTGGAATTCGATCTCGCAATTGGCGATCTCGGCGGCAAAGCGGGCCTGCGCCAGATAAGCCTCATCGAAATCGATGCCGAGGACACGGGCAGCACCTCGCCGTTTCATCTCGATGGAATAGAAACCGGCATTGCAGCCGATATCCAACACCGTCTTGCCTGTCAGATCCGCGGCAATGGCCTCGGCGAATTTGCGCCATTTGATCAGCGGATAATTGCCGAGAAAATGGTTGGGAGCGGTTTCGACACCGGCCAGTTCCATGTTGTGGAACCATGGGCCGAGAGCGTCGATACGGCGGCGGATTTCGGCATGGGAATGCAGCATGATCAGGCTCCTTCGCCCGGCACGACAGGCACATGCGAACGGGCACCTGGCATTATCGTGGCGGGTTGGTGATGGACGGGTGCGGCGCCGTCTTCGAGCAGCCGCAGCGCCGTGCGATAGCCGTTGAACGTACCGACATCGACATAAGCGGACCCAGCCTTGACGCCAGAGGCCTGACCTCCGGCCGCAAGGTAGGCGTTGACCAACGTGCCGACATATTCGTCACGGCATTCCCGCTCGCGCCAGAGTGCCGCAAGCTGATGCAGAATTTGGCCCGGCATCTTGAACGCACCCCAAACCCAGTTCGTGCCGGCATCCTGTTGCTTGACCTGGATTTCGGTCACGCGCTCGTCGTCATCGACAATGACGGCGTCGAAGAATTCCGGACGATCCACCGGGAAGAGCAGAAATGAAAGCTGATCGTCAGGCAAATGACAGAAGCCGTCCTCGGGAAACCAGATCGTGTCGGGAAGGCCGACCAGGACGACTTCGTCGGGCGCGACGAGAGGCGCTGCCCGAAAAATCGCATCGCAAAGTCCAACAGGGTTGGGCTGCACCACGAAGAGAGCCGCGGCGTCCCCGTAGCCGGCGGCGTAATATTCGAGAATGTCGGATTTGCCCGATCCAATGATGAAACAGATCTTGTCGACGCCGGCGCGCACCATCCGCCGCACCAGATACTCGCTCACCGCGCAGGGACGCTCCGTCTGTCCATCGATCCGACTGCCTACCGGCAGCAACTCTTTCGAGAAGCCGAGCGGTTGAATGCGGCTGCCGCGCCCGGCAGCGGGCACAATGCCCAACATCAGACTGCTTCCATCATCGGTTCGCCGGGAGATCTTTGAAAGGCGTCGTTTAGAATGTGGTCCAACTCCGCCGCGCGCCGGGCAGAAGTGTGTTCGTTCAAAACCCGTTCGCGCGCCCGGGTTTTGATGGCATCGAGTTCATCTGCCGGCAAGGCGAGCGCCGCGACCACGTCATCGGTGTCGTGGGCCAGCAGGATCTCGCTGCCGGGTTCGAAGAAGCTGCTTAGGCCAGGCCAGGTGTCGGTTATGATCGGCACCCCGCATGCCGCCGCTTCGAACAACCGGCCCGAAGGACACCAGCCTTTTTGCACCATCGCCTCGCGGGTGACATTCAGCGTCAGTCGGGAGGATGAGAAAAACGCCGGATGATCGGCCGGTGGCAGATGCCTGACGAAGAAGATGTTGTCGCCCCACGGGAATTCCTGCGGATACTGTGCGCCGCCGATGATGAAGCGTCGATCCGGTAGACGCGCGGCGGTACGGACCAGCAGCTTTTCGACGCCGGCCTGGCGATCCGCCGCGTAGGTCCCGAGATAGGACAGATCACCTGCGAATTCGGCCCGCTTCTCTGCCGGCCGGTGTTGGTCGGGATCGACATGCCCATAGAGCGGCACCACATGGCGCGCACCCAGAACCGTCTTCAGCGCGTCGACCGCCGAGCCGCCGGTGTAACTCAGGACGAGGTCGAAATCGGCAAGACCCTCGGGGCCGAAATAGGGTGGACGCTCACCTTGTTCGATGCGGGCAAGCGTGACCGGAGTGTCCAGATCGTAGAACACACGCAGTCCGCGGCCTGCCTGCTGCGCCAGCCGCGAGGCGTCCACGGCGTCGGGACAATACGAGGTGACGATCACGACATCCGATTGTTTGATCGTTTGCTCCGCGACCCGGCGGATGTCATCCCAGTCCGGGTAGAGCACGACGTTGCCGCCGTCCAGATGACCGAGATCGCGCGTTCCGGCATAGTAGGGTGTGTCGCGTTCGAAGAAGGTAATGGACCAGCCGCGCCGGGCGAGGGCTCGGATCAGTCCCCTCCATAAGGTGGCATGTCCATTACCCCATGAAGACGTGACGGTAAGACCGAAAATGACCATCTGCATCCGGCAAATCCTCGTCAGGCACCTTCGTTCAATCGGATCAGCTTCGCCCCCCAGTCCCCCGATACGATCGTCGTGATCGAGGCGGGATCGATGTCGAAGCGAAAGCAGTCACCGGGCGGCAAGCCAAGGACGTTGCAGACGGCGGCCTTGATCACATCGGCGTGGCTGACCAGGGCGACGCATTGGTTCTGATGCCGCTCGCGGACCGCGGTCATCAGCGACACAATGCGTTGCTGGACATCCTGCATGGTCTCGCCACTTGGTGTTCTTGCCTCCTGCCGCTGGTCATTCCAGGCTCGCCAACTGGCGTCGCCATTCAGCTCATCGAAAGTCTTTCCCGACCAGTCGCCGAAGTCGATCTCGTCGAGTTCGGCGCAGATCGCGATTTCCCCGACACCGCAGGCTAGCGCGATTGGCAGCGCCGTCTCTCGCGTACGCTCACGCGGGCTGCACAGGATCGCGACGATGGGCTCCCGGGCCATGCGGCCGCCAAGCTGCGCTGCCTGTGCCTTGCCGGCATCGCCGAGGCAAACGCCGTCCATCCGGCCTGCAAGATAGGAGCCAACATTGTCGTGCGCCGCATGGCGGATCAGAAAGAAGGTCGTCGTCATTCTGCAGCATCGAGCAATGGCTCGTCCTTGCCGGCGATGAACGCAAGCGTGCGCTGCCGCGCTTCGGCGTCGGTGAACTGTTCGGGAGGCGACTTCATGAAGTAACTGCAGGGACCGGTCAGGGCACCGGCTATGCCGCGATCGAGCGCCAGCTTGGCGCAGCGTACCGCATCGATCACCACGCCGGCTGAATTTGGAGAATCCCAGACTTCCAGCTTGAGCTCGGCATTGAGCGGCACGCCGCCGAAAGTCGTGCCTTCCACCCTTATATAGGCCCATTTGCGATCGGTAAGCCAAGGCACATGGTCGCTCGGGCCGACATGGATGTTGCCCGGCTCCAGGGGAACATCGAACTGGCTGGCCACGGACTGCGTCTTCGAGATTTTCTTCGATTCCAGCCGCTCGCGCTCCAGCATGTTGAGAAAATCGGTGTTGCCGCCGAAATTCAGCTGATAGGTGCGGTCGATGCGTACGCCGCGTTCGCGGAAGAGATTGGCCAGCAACCGGTGCACGATGGTCGCGCCGACCTGGCTCTTGATATCGTCGCCGACCAGCGGCAGTCCCCGCTGCTCAAAGCGCCGGCGCCATTCCGGGCGTGAGGCGATGAAAACGGGTATGCAATTGACGAAGGCGCAGCCGGCCTCGAGTGCGCATTCGGCATAGAAGCAGGTCGCCTCCTCGGAACCCACCGGCAGGTAGGAAACCAGCACGTCAGCGTTGCTGTCGCGCAGGATTTCGCTGACATTGGCAACCGGCTCCGGAGCTTCTTCAATCTCGTCGCGCAAATATTTGCCGATCCCGTCCAGCGTCGGTCCGCGCTCGACGCGAACGCCGGTTGTCGGCGCGTCGGCAAAGCGGAAGGTGTTGTTCGGGGCGGCGTAAATCGCTTCCGCGACGTCCAGGCCAACCTTGCTCTTGGCGACATCGAATGCGCAGACAATCTCGATGTCGTCGACATGGTAGCCGCCGAGGTCGGCATGCATCAGCCCAGGGATTGGTTCGTTGCTTTTCGCGTGACGGTAAAAGGAGAGGCCCTGCACGAGGGAAGATGCGCAGTTGCCGATCCCAACGATACCAACACGAACCTTTTTCGATCCCACGAAACCGCCACCCTATGTTGTTCAAAGGTAAGTTCCTGGCGCCGAACCATCAGCGTGCCGGAATGTTCCTCCGCCCATCGAAAAATTCGCGAGACTGCATGGATCGAAGCTGCATTCGATGCGTTGCCGCACGGCATGCATTGGAAACCGATCGATGATCGTCTACGGCGACCACAAGCAGACGCAGAAAGCACAACAGCTTCGCGAAGCAGCAAGCGAAATGGCCGAAAACCTGGGTCGGATGTCTCATGGCGTCCAACGCCATGCTGCATTGGTCGGACTGTTCATCAGCGTGTCGGAACTGGTTCAGGCGCTTGCCGATGTCGATTTCGAAACCAGCGGCATCGACATCTTTTCGACGCGACAACAGCAAGGCGCCAGGTTGCTGGTCGGACTTGCGGCAGAGGTGGCGAAGTCGTGGCGAAGTGGTTTCGGCGTCGGCGGTGGCATCGATCCGGGACTTCTCGAACTGCTCGCCGGGCTCGACTGCCAGGCCGAGGTTCTGACCGGCTCTGCCGAGGGTTATGCGCATTATGCGCTTTATCCCGAAAGCTATTTGGACGCGGCGCGGAAGTCGGGTCTCGATGCGAACACATGCGTGATCGGCGTCCGCAGCATTGGCCTTGGGCTGGCAGCTATGGTGGCGGCCGCGATTGGCGCGCCGGCGCCATTCAGCGTTCGCCCGATCGGTCATCCTTTCCGCCGGCATGTCAACGCCGATCCGCGGTCGATCTCTACCTGGAAGAACAATCCATCGGCGCGTTTCGCGGTTGTCGACGAGGGTCCCGGCCTGTCCGGCAGTTCGATGCATGCCGTGGTCGTGTGGCTGCGTCAACTGGGCATCGATACGGACCGTGTTCACCTGTTTCCCAGCCATTCAGGCGGCCCGGGCACCGAAGCGTCGCGGGAGGCTCGGGAGACGTGGTCGCGCTGTCCCAAACATGTGGCGACGGCGTTTGACTGCACCTTCTCCGAAAGCTCGAAAATTCCCACGCTGCGCGATTGGGTGGCCGAGGCGGTCGGCAGGCCGGAATTAAGCCTGACCGAACTGTCTGGTGGCGAGTGGCGGGCCGCCCACTACGCCGAGGAAGGGCGCTGGCCGCCGAGCTCACGCGGTACCGAGCGGCGTAAATTCCTTGCGTCCGCCGGGCGTGACCGCTGGCTCGTCAAATTTGCCGGCCTCGGCGAAACCGGACTGCGCAAGAAACGAGCCGCGGCGATGTTGCATGAAGCCGGGTTCGGATCGCAAGTTGCAGCGCTTTGCCATGGCTTTCTGGTTGAACGGTGGATTGACGGCACCACGATGGATCAGGCGCCGCTGCCCAGGGGAAGAATGATCGCGGAGTTCACAAATTACCTGGCCTGGCGTGCGCTTAATCTTCGAACTTGCGAACCAGGTGCATCATTGCTCGCGCTTGCGGAAATGGCTGTTTCTAACGCGTCGGAAGCCTTGGGCGAGAAACGCGCAGCGACCTTGCGCGGTTGGCTCTCGAAACAGAACCCCGCGAGCGTGCTGCAGCGGGTTGAAACCGACGGGAAGCTCCAACCGTGGGAGTTTCTCGTTCGTGCCGACGGCAGGGTGCTCAAGACAGATGCTGTTGACCATTGCCGGGCACACGATTTGATCGGCTGCCAGCCAATAGAGTGGGACATTGCCGGCGCCCGTGTCGAGTATGGACTATCCGACAGCGATGTGAGGGCCTTGGTCGAGGGAATGCAGCTTGCCATCGACAATGGCCACATCGCCTTTTTCGAACCGTGCTATTTGGCATTTCAGCTCGGGGTGTGGAGCACGGCTGCGCAATCCGAAAATGGCCGGGAAAAAGCAAGGTTGGCCGCAACGGCCGACCAATATAGGATGCGGCTGATACACTTCCTGGACGAATGCCAGGTATGATCGTTCCGATCAGTCCAGCCTTCGCAGCATGTCTGCTTCCTGCTCGAGAATACTGGCCACTTCCTCCCGCTGCAGATGCGTCATCATCAGGCTGACGCAGCACTCGAGATAGGTGATAGAGGCGCGCCGCAGATAGGCAGCCGTCTCACGCTCGGCCAACTGGTCGATCTCCCTCGCGGGTCGCTTGGGTCGCATTAGGATGCTCCGTATCGGGTCCTACTGCCAAACCACAAGCTTGGGCGGATGTTCCGCGCGATCTCGGGAAAGGTTTCGGCGGCCGTCTCGCATCACGCCGGAAGGTTCTGCAGCCCGCCGGATGCTGGTCTCGCTCTTTTGGCAAAGCCTGTCATCTGATCGCCGATGCGACTGCCTTCAAGTGCCGCGAAATAATCGATCGTCAGCTTAAGCCCTTCGTTGAGGGGCACCTTCGGCGTCCAGCCGAGCAGCGCTTTTGCACGCGAAATATCAGGCTGCCTGCGCCGAGGATCGTCTTGCGGCAGCGGCAGAAATCTCAGATCCGATTTGGTGCCGGTCATCGCCTTCACCAACGCCGCCAGTCGCACGATGGTGAATTCTCCGGGATTGCCCAGATTGACCGGCTTGCCCGGATTGGGATCGATATCCATCAGGCGCCTCAATCCATCGATCTGATCGGAGACATAGCAGAAGGATCGCGTCTGCAAGCCGTCGCCGAAGATCGTCAGAGGACGTTTCTCAAGCGCCTGCATGATCAGGTTCGAGACGATGCGGCCGTCCGCCGGATCCATTCTCGGACCGTAGGTGTTGAAGATGCGTGCCACGCGGACGTCGGCTTTGCGGGCTCTCAGATAGTCGAAGCAAAGCGTTTCGGCGGTGCGCTTGCCCTCGTCGTAGCAGGCGCGTGGGCCGGTGCAGTTCACATGGCCAACATAGTCCTCCCTCTGGGGATGTTGCTCCGGATCGCCATACACCTCGCTCGTCGAGGCCTGTAGCAGCCGCGCGTCATTGCGGACCGCGAGTTCTAGCAGGTTGAGCGTTCCGATCACGCAGGTTCGCGTGGTGTGTATCGGGTCGGCCTGGTAACGCGGCGGCGAGGCAGCGCATGCCAGGTTGTAGATACGATCCACGGGCTCGCCGAGATCCAACGGCCGGCAGATATCCTGCTCGATCAAACGGAAATCGGGGTGGTCCATGATCGAGATGATGTTCTCCATGCGTCCAGTCAGGAAATTGTCGGCGCAGATCACGCGCCAGCCGTCGCGGAGCAATGCTTCGCAAAGATGCGAACCGAGGAATCCCGCACCGCCGGCAACAAGCACTGCCTTTGCCCTTTGCGCGTTTCTTTTTTGTCGCATCGTCGTTTTCTCCTGTATGCCGGTCATGCTGCGCTTCCGATGTCGAAATGGAGGGCCGCCGCCCTTGGCTGTGTCAACGCCGCCACGAATTCGCGGGCCCTGGCAGCACCGGTGTGGGATGCGAGGACGCGTTCGCGGGCTTGGCTGGCCATGGCGAGGCGTGTGCGCTCGGACTCGCCGAAGAGGATCTCGACGACATCGTCCGTTTCCCCGGCGGTGTGGATCACCGATGCGGGAAAGAAGCTGTCGAGCCCTGGCCAGCGATCGCTGATAACCGGCGTGCCACAAGCAGCCGCTTCGAACAGGCGGACACTGGGCGACCACCCGGCAGCGATCATGGAACTGCGTGTGACGTTCAGCGTGTAGCGCTGACGGCTATAGAACGCGGCATGATCGGCCGGCGGCAAATGTTCGATGCGTTCGACATTGTCCGGCCAGATGATGTCGGATGGGTATTGCGAGCCGGCTACGACGAAACGGCGGTCCGGCATATCCCGTGCGGGCTCAAGCAGCAGCGCGTTCAGCGTTGCCTGCCGGTCCGCACTGTAGGTGCCGAGATAGCCGAGATCCCAGCGGATCGGATCACCGGTCCGGTGGTGCCGTTCGGGGTCGACCGAGCAGTAGAGCGGTTCGGCGCGGCGCGCGCCGAAGTCCTTCACCAGACGGCCAAGCATCGGCCCGCCGGTGAACGAGAAGTAGACATCGAAATACGGAATTTGCCGCCAGCTCAGATAGTCGCAATCATTGGCCGCAAGCTGCGCCACGGTCACCGGCGTGTCGATGTCGTAGAAGCAGAAGCGCCCTCTGCAAAGTGAAGCGACGATGTCGATGACCACACGCCCTTCCGGCACGAAGGAGCCGATGACGACGATGTCGGCCTGATCCAGGCACCGGGCGTAGTCGCGTTGCAACTCCGCTGTGGTTTCGTAGTAGCGCAAGGCGCAGAAATCCGGATCGCGCAGATCGCGGTGGTTGGCGTACCACGGCACGTCGCGCTCCAGAAAGGTCACGCGGTGGCCGAGTTCGTGCAGACCTTTGAGCAGGCCTCGAAACGTCGTGGCGTGGCCGTTTCCCCAGGAGGAGGACAGCGACAGGCCGAGAAAGACGATGTCCAATTGCTTGGTCATTCCGCTGCCTCCACGGTCCCCTGCTCGAAATGACGTTTGAAGACGGCATCGGCCACGTCCGCCCGCAACGCGTAGGTATGGTCGGCCAGCACGCGGCAAAGTGCGGCCTGGCCGATTGCTTTTGCGCGACTGGAGGTCAGCGTGCGCATGATCTCGGCGACATCGCCGCCGTCGCGTGCCACCAGGATCTCCTCGCCTGGTTTCAGGAACAGTTCCACGCCCAGCCATGCGTCCGTGATGAGGCAGGCACCGGCGCCGGCCGCCTCGAAGACACGGGTGGCCGGTGAAAAACCGTTTAGGGCCATGCTGTCGCGGCTGATGTTCAGCACCGCCATGGGTGTGACGTTGAAGGCATTATGATCGCGGGTGCCAACGTGACCGAGCCAGCCGACATTGGCGGGAAGCGGCTTGTCTCCCCAGCCCGATCCACCGAGCAGAAAACGTTTTTTCGGCAGCTGGGTTGCGGGATCGAGGAAGAACGCTCCGACACGTGCCTCACGATCCGGCAGCCTGTTGCCGAGGAACGCCAGATCGCAAGCGAAACGCGCATTGCTGGTGACCGGGTGATGCGTTTGGGGATCGAGCGCATTGTAGATCGGCACGCATTCGTTCGCGCCCATGGCACGGTAGGCCCAGACGACGGGGTCGCCGCCGCCATAGGTCAGCACAAGGTCGATTTCTTGCAGGGCGCTATGGAGCGGATGGTCCGGTTCGTCGCGCAGCTGGGCAAGGGTGGCTGGAGCGTCCACGTCCCAGAATACCACCAGCGCGTCGCTGCGGGCGTGGTCGAGGACGGCCCGCAGCAGCGCCTCGTCCTCGAAACCGACACCACTCGCCTTGACGACGATGTCGGCGCTGGCGGCACGTGCCGCCACCTGCATCAGCGCGTGCTGGGTCGCTTCATAAACGACCACAGTGCACCAGTCAGGGGCCTCGATGTCGCGGTTCTTCTGGCGGTCGTAGACGTCGGGCTCATAGAAGGTGATTTCGTAGCCCAATTGGGCAAGCGCCTTCAGCAACCCGCGATAGTAAGTTGCGGCACCGTTCCAGTAGGATGACAAGAGGCTCGATCCATAGAATGCCATCTTCATGCGGCGGCTTCCTTTGCGGTGGTCTTGTTGATGGTTTGTTCGGTTGTGCATTCCTTGAGCACCCCGAACAACTCGTCGACGCGGTGCCGGCAGGTGTGCCGCGAGCGGATGGTCTCGAGACCCGAAGTCATCAGGGAAGCCGCGAAATCCGCATCGGCCAATACCGCCCGCAGGTGTTGCCGCATTTGCGAGCCATTCTGGGCAAACAGGAAGTCGACGCCGGGCCTGAACAGCTGCTCGACATCGGACCATGGTGCTGAAATCAGCGGAATGCCGCAGGCGAGCGCCTCGAACATGCGGATTGTCGGAATTCCGGGCAAACCCTCACGATATGGGCGCCGTGGAATGTGGACGGTGACACGATGCGCGGCGAACGCCTTCGGCACGTCGGCATTGGCGATCCATCCATCATAGCGCAGTCCGGCGGTGGCCAGATCCGCAAGTGCGGGCTTGGGATAACGGACGCCGTGGACAGTGGCCTCGAGACCGAGAACGTGTACCGGCTCGAGTAGAAACTCCTTGAGTTCGGCAGTCCGCTCATCGTCGCCCCAGTTTCC
Source organism: Mesorhizobium sp. CO1-1-8 (assembly GCF_020164875.1). Lineage (NCBI taxonomy): Bacteria > Pseudomonadati > Pseudomonadota > Alphaproteobacteria > Hyphomicrobiales > Phyllobacteriaceae > Mesorhizobium > Mesorhizobium sp. CO1-1-8. The sequence goes on from NZ_JAIUGZ010000002.1 coordinate 38,968, forward strand.
AATCCAGACCAGATCGGACATGGGGTGGATCTCCGGGTGCGGCTTGAACAGGCGATCGTCCGCGGCTTCATGCCATGTGAAGACGCGCTTGCCCCATCCGGCGCGCAGGTAGCTCTCGCGCAAGGCCTCGCCAAAGGCGAGAACGCCGTCATAGTGCTCCAACCGCAGCGCCGAGATTGCCTCGGTCGCCGATACGGCCCGGTGGTGGGTGTCATGAAACAGAAGGATGAAGTTGCCGCCAGCGGCCCGGGCACGGCCGATGCGTGCGACAAGCTCCGGATCCGTCCACTCATGAACGATCACAACGTCGGCCTCAGCGATCCAGGCTTCGTGATCGAACCCGGCATCGTAGGTGACCGGCATCAACTCAGGGAAATCCTTGCGGAAGCGTTCGATGGCGAAGGATCCCTTCTCGGCCAGCAGGTTCGAACGGCTCCAGCCGTCCGCCGGTTCCAGCGCGACTGCCTGGTGCTGGCGCGCAACCAGGTCCCGCATGATACCGCGCAGGAAATGGGCATTGCCATGGTTCCAGTCGGAAACGACCGAGTGGGTGTAGAACAGAAAGCGCATGGTCAGCGCCCCGCCATGGCTAGGGCCGCCTTGTCGTAGACGCCTCGCATGGCCGCCGCTTGCCTGGCCAGTGTAAACCGGCGGCTCCGTCGCATGGCTGCCTGGCCGAGCTCCCGCCTGAATTCGGCGTCGCTGGAGAGACGATTGAGGCAGGCCGCGAGGTCGTGCGGATTGCGCGCGTCAAAGAACGTCGCGGCTCCGTCCCATAGTTCGCGATAGGTTGCGATGTCGGAAAGCACCAGGGGCGTCGCCGACATGGCAGCTTCCAGCGCGGCCAGACCAAATGGCTCATAGATTGATGGCGACACGAAAATGCCGGCGCGCGCCATCAAGGAGCGCACCTCGTGAAACGGCAGTGCTCCCAGAGGAACAGCATGGCTGAAGCTGGTACGCCCGCCGTTCGGACCGTGCATCGAACCGGCGACAAAGACGGGCCATTGCGTCAGCGACGCAGCTTGGTCGACCACCGCCGCATTCTTGCCCTCGTCCCACCAGCGGGCCGCGGCGAAGACGAGCGGTTGACGCTTTTCGGCATTCGGGACGGGACGAGCGCCATTTCCAACAACATGCAGGCGCGCGATCGGGCCATAGCAGGTCTCAAGCATGTCGGCATGGCTGCGGCTCGGCACGATGACTGCGTCGGCCCGATCCAAGCCGCGCCTGTTACGCTCCTTCTGCCAGGCCCATGCGCCATCCACCGCCTGGTTCCTGACGGCGTGGAACCATGTCGTCACGCAGGAATGGGAGACCACCACGGTTGGGCACGGCGCATCGAATCCTGCTGCCTGCGTCGGCGCGTTGAAATGGACAAGGTCGATGGCGTGGTCGCGCATGGGCGCAAGCAATTCCCGCGGCAGTGTGTCGAGGTCGCCGCCGTTGCGGGTCATCCAATCCGGCGGCGTGTTCAACCAGATCAGCGTCGTGAAAGCCTCCGCCTCCTCGGCCTGCTGCCTCGACGGTTGCGGACCGAGGCCGGCAAGCACCACACTGTCGCCGCCGCTCACAAGTTCCCGTGCCAGATCAAGCGCATAGCGCCATACGCCGCCCACGGCATCGACGGTCATCAGGATGCGCCGCGAGCGCGGCGTCAGTGTCCGCAACATGTCGCCTCCAGTTCCGCCAGCGGCCGCGGCCGCCTCTCCTGGATGTCACTGAATTTCTGGAAGGATGCGAGGTAGTGGTCATGGGCCCGCTCCCAGGCAAGGTCGTCGGGTTCGCCCCACAGCTCGCGGTAGCTGGGCGAACTCGGATACGGGTAAAGCGGCACAGGTTCGTTGGCCCATACGCCGTGGTCGATCAGGTGGGTTCGCCAGTGCTCGACCAGGGCGGGATCATCCTCGACCACGCCGATCAGATTGGCCTGGACAAACGGAACGTGACGTCTGGCATCGACGAGCAGCGCGGCGAGTTCCTCGGTGCCCAGCCGGCAGCGCTTGGCCAGCATCGCCCGGCCTTCAACGGTCAGGCTTTCGAGACCGGCTTCAATTGAGACGCAGCCTGCGGCGCCCAGCAATTCCAGCAGCTCGGGCTTCCACAGATCGATGCGGGTCTGTACGCCAAATTTCACATCGCGATCGACCAAGGCTTCCAGCAACGCTTTTTGTGGCAGGAAGATTTCGTCGATGAAGTAGATGTAGCCGACACCTTGGGCAATCAGCCGATCGATCTCCGCTACCACCGCTTCGAGGTTTCGACGGCGATAGGCGTCACGGAAATCGATCTTGGCGCAGAAGCTGCAATTGTAGGGACAGCCGCGCGATGCCTCGACTTCCGCACCGAACCCGACCTGATTGTCATCGAACCTGTGATGGTGGTGCGAATGGGCTGCGATCCAGTCCGCTGGCCATTCGAGTGGGGGATGATCGGCAAACGAGCTGGCGTGGACGCCGCCGTTCGAAACCACCTTGGCATCCCGAAGATAGGCGGTTGAGGGCACCGCGCTCCAATCGTCGCGCCGGGCAAGTTGCTCGACGACTTCTTCGCACTCGCCGCGCACGACGATGTCGACGCCGAGCTTGCGCAATGTCGGCGCCGGCGTCGCCGAGCCGTGCGGCCCGACCGCGACCGTGCGTCCGCCGCGCCCGGCGAGACGGTTGAGGAAATCGGCCGGCACACGCAATTCCGGCGGCGCGCAGCGCCAGAACAGATAGGTCGGGGCGGTACTGACGACGGTCATCGCCGGGGCGAAATCAGCCACCCGCTCGCAGAGACCGGAATTGTCGAGCTTCTGCAACTGCCCATCCAGCATCAGCACCTCATGTCCGGCGCCTTCGAGCAGGGCCTTCGAATAGCCGAGTTCCAGCGGCAGATGCGGTTGGCGGCAGCCGAAATAAATGCTGTCCTCATACGTCCAGGACGGGTTTACCAGGGCGATTTTCATGCGACGTACCTCACGGCTTGCGGGCGAGGCTCGAGCCGATGGCGCTGCAGCCAGTCGGCGAGATCGCGGACGCCTTCGCGCCATGAGACATTGGCCCTCCAGCCAAGCGCGGTTTTGATCTTCCGGGTGTCGGCGACGAAAAAGGGCTGGTCGCCGGTGCGTTCGCTATCATGGCGGATTGAAAGCTCATGACCGGTCAGGCTACGGATCTCGCTCAACAGCCTGCGCAGGCTGAGCGCATTTTTCGGGCCGCCGCCAAGATTGAATGCCTGGCCTTTGGTGGTCTCGATGCGATCGAGCACGGCCCTGTAGGCGGCGACGGCATCGGAGACATGCAGGATATCGCGCACTTGCCTGCCGTCGCCGTAAATGGTGATGGGGCGCCCCGTCAGCGCGCTGAGCAGGAAGTGCGCGACCCAGCCCTGGTCCTCGGTTCCGAACTGGCGCGGTCCATAGATGCAGCTCATCCGCAGCACCGCCGTCGGCATGCCGTAGGATTTGGCATAGTCGAGCGCATACTGATCCGCCGCGCCTTTGGAGCAACCGTAGGGCGTGCAGAAGTTCAGGCTCCGAGCCTCATCGATGCCGTTCGCCTCGATGACGCTGTCGCACGGCACATAGCGATCGCCGTCCTCGCGCACCGCGACGTCGGGCAGGCTGCCATAGACCTTGTTGGTGCTGGCGAAGATCACCGGGATACGCTCGCCGCTCAGTCGCGCCGCCTCCAGAACGTTGAACGTTCCTCGAAGGTTGATGTCGAAATCCTCGCCCGGCTGGACCAGGCTTGTGGTGACGGCGGTTTGCGCGGCCAGATGGAAGATCGCCTTCGAACTCATCAGAGCCGGCGCCAAGGCGTTGGCGTCCCGCACATCGATCGTCTCCACCGTGAGGCGACCGCCGTGTTTTTGCGCCAGCCATTCAAGGTTCTGCTCGACACCCGGACGGCTGAGATTGTCGATCACCAGCACCGGTTCGCCATCCGACAGCAGGCTGTCGGCGAGGTTCGATCCTATGAAGCCGCTGCCGCCGACGATGGCGACCGGCGCGTCGCGTCGATTGCGTGTGTTCATGACACCAGCCCGCGTTCTTCGAGCTCGCGCTTCATGTCGGCGCCGCGGTCGACGGCGGACGTGTTACGCACCCAGGAAACGAAATCTCCGAGCGAATTCTCCAGTTGCTGCACCGGCTCGAAACCGAGCAGCTCACGGGCCTTGGAAATATCGGCGAAGCAGTTGCGGATATCGCCCGAGCGCGCTTTGCCGAGCAGTTCCGGCGAGCGGTTCGGTGTCCCCATGGCCTCGGCCAGCAGTCGCGCGACTTCGCTGATTGCATAGGCTCGGCCGCTGCCGATGTTGATGACATGACCCTTTGCCTGGCGTTGCTGCAGCGCAAGGCGAAAGGCGCGGGCGACGTCATGCACATGGACGAAATCGCGCTTCTGTTCGCCATCCTCGAAGATCATTGGCCGTTGGCCGTTGGCGAGACGCGAGGCGAAGTTGGCAAGCACGCCGGTATAGGGATTGGATAACGCCTGGCCGGCGCCGAAGACATTGAACAGGCGCAGCGCGACCGCATCGATGCCATAGGCCTCGCCGAAGATCAGCACGGCGCGCTCCTGGGCGTATTTTGTCAGCGCATAGATGGAGGCGAGATCGACCGGCTTTTCTTCGTCCGTCGGCAGCGGCGAGAGGGCGTCTCCCGCTGGCGACAGCGGGTCCCATTGCCCGCTCCTGATGTCGCTCGCCTTGCGCCGAGCATTGTCGACACGCCGGCCGTCGGACGTGGCATAGAGTCCCTCGCCGTAGACACTCATCGACGAGGCGACGACAATGCGCTCGACCGGGTGTTTGATCAGCGCCTCAAGCAGCGTTGCGGTGCCGAGATCGTTGCAGCCGACATAACGCGCGATCTCGTACATCGATTGTCCGACGCCGACTTCCGCCGCCAGATGAATGACCGCGTCAATCCCTTCGAGCGCACTGGCGACCGCCTCCCGATCGCGGACGTCACCCTTGATCAGTTCGGTCCCGGCGGGAAGCGCGACGGCTTCGCCTGCATGCACCTGCTCCAGCAGCGCATCGAGGATGCGAACCGAATAACCCTGCTCGACGAGTTCCTGTGCGACATGCCGGCCGATGAAGCCGCAGCCTCCTGTAACCAATATGCGTTTCACGACGACTCCTCAAACAAGTAACCTCGGCGCCCCGAACTTTTCGGCAAAAGGTTTGTTCCCTTGCTTCAACAAAGTTCCTTTGCCCGGCTTCGTTGGGAGCTGGCGCATCGCGATCACCGCGCGGTGCTGGAACATTGGCGCCCTTGTGCTGTTAGGACGCCCGACGGCCTGCGTATCCCATGTGGCAACGCCGATGATCAAAGGAGATTTCAATGTCTCAGTCGAAAACGACCACCAACCACGACGAAATTCGCAAATGGGCCGAGGAGCGGGATGGCCGGCCGGCAGTGGTGCGCACCAAAGGCGAGGGCGGCATCCTGCGGATCGACTTCGGCGAGCCCGAGGAAGCATTCGAGCCCGTCGAATGGGACGAGTTCTTCCGGATATTCGACGAGAATGATCTGGCCTTTCTGTATCAGGCCAAGACCGGTGAGGGAAAAGCCAGCCGTTTCAACAAATTCGTCGAGCGCCATCGGAAGGACTGATGACGCAGGCCCAGGCGACTGATCGGTCGACACGCCTTCCGGCCATTTTTCGAGATGGGGTGAACAATCGATGGTCCCGCGGCTTAGCACTTCAGCCTGAGAATGCCTTGGGAGGCTAAACTAATGCATCAGTTTTGCGCCGCGGGTTTTTGCCATCTCCCGCATGATGCCGTTGAGCCAGCTTTCAGTGGATTGACCAAGCTGTCTGCGGTCGACAGCCCGGATTGCTTGCTCGAGCGTCCGCTCGACGAGCCGATCCGATGCGTCGACGTCTCCCAGCAAAAGGCGCGCCGCAAGTCGCAGCTTGGGCAAAAGCGCGAAGATGTCGTCGGACGGATCCGGCACGGGGGTCGCCAACCCAGGTGCCTGCGGGGGAAAGAGCGCGTTGAACACCGCCTGGCTGCCCGAGGATTTCCGCAAATTGCTGGCGTAGCGGAGATGATCGGGAATGGCGATGTCGTCATCGCCGCTGAAGAACACGAAGGGGACACCCCGACGCATCAACTCATCGGCGATCGGAAACACGCGTCGGCCATTGAGATTGACGTCGAGGATTGCAGCTTCGGCCGCCCCGGTGTGTTTGGATGCCTGTTCGACGGTTGCAGCCGGACCGAGGATAATGGCGCCCATATTGCTGAAAAACCGCGCAAGGTCTCCCGCCATCGTCCATTCGTCTTCGACTATCAGAATATGCAGCCCCCGCAGGTCGCGCACGTCGTCATCCTTTCTTGGAACGGAGGTTAGAGTGCAGCGGATTTGCTTTCCGGATTCTGTCATCCAAGGCCGCCTGCAACAGTTTCGCAAGCGTCACCATGCGATCCGGGACGGCCCCCGCATGGGAATCTCCAAGCGATCCAGGCTCCCCTGATACCACCGGCGTCGGGAGTTTTATGTCAGCAGATCGTTTTGCCATTGAACCACCATTGATATCGGGTTCAACGTCGTCCCTGACGTCTTGTTCCATCCGTCTAGCGCGCTATATGGTTGTGTCCTGTTCGATCCGGCCTTGAGGCAACTTCATGTCGGGTCGGCGAAAGGGGGACATGCCGTGACTGCCCGATCGACTAGATTCCCCATCGTCGGCATCGGCGCGTCGGCGGGTGGCATTCCCGCGATGGAAGGCCTGTTCAAAGGCGTGACCAGCCAGCCTGGTATGGCTTTCATCATCATCACGCATCTCAGTCCCAAGCGCGAAAGCCTGTTGCACGAGGTTATCAGCCGCTACACCGACATGCCCGTCATTGTGGTCGAGGACGGCATGGTGGTTCAACCTGACCACGTCTATGTGATGCCGCAAAACGTGACATTGGTCATTGAATCGGGGGTGCTGCACATGCGCCGGCCCAATGGGCTTACCCAGGAGCGCAAGCCCGTCGATATCTTCTTCAGCGCATTGGGTGAAGACCAGGGCGAATATGCCGTTGGCGTCATCCTGTCGGGCGGCGACTCCGATGGAACCCTGGGCGCCAAGGCCATCAAGGAGCGGGGCGGGTTTATCGTCGCGCAAGCGCCGGACGGCTACGGGCCGCGCAATCCCGACATGCCGCAGAGCGCTATTGCCAGCGGACTCGTCGATGTCGCTGTGCCCGCGGAGGAGATCGGGGCGAAGCTGGAGGCTTTCGCCCGTGGCTTCGACCCGCTGGAAGGGCTGGCGGAAGAAGATGGCGACCATACGGCCGAAATCGATAAGGTGCGAGAACAGATATACGCCATTCTGCGCAGCCACTCCGGCCACGACTTCTCGGGCTACAAGACCAAGACATTCCTGCGCCGCGTGAAGCGGCGCATGCAGATCGCCCAGGTCCATTCCATCAGCGCTTATATAGACTGGCTGAAGAAGGATGCTCGGGAGGTGATGAACCTTTTTCGCGATCTGCTGATCAATGTCACCAACTTCTTTCGCGACCCCGATGCCTTCGAGTTGCTCGAGCGAAAGATCATACCGCAGCTGTTCGAAGGCAAGACCGCCAGCGACACCGTCAGGGTCTGGGTTCCCGGATGCGCCACGGGCGAGGAGGTGTTCTCCATTGGCATCCTGCTGCGCGAACACATGGAGAAGCTTACGGTCGTTCCGCGCGTCCAGATATTCGCCACCGACATAGACGAGCCGGCGCTGGCGGTGGCGCGGGCGGCACGCTATCCGGAAGCCTTGCTGCAAGGTCTTTCTCCCGAACGCAAACAGCGGTTTTTCAACGGCGATGGCGATAGCTATGTCATCAGCAATGCGATACGCGAATTGTGCATCTTCTCGCCGCACAGCGTCATTCGCGATCCACCCTTCTCGCGCATGGACCTGGTCTCCTGCCGCAATCTGCTGATCTATTTCGGCCCGATCATCCAAAACCGCGTCATCCCTGTCTTCCATTATGCGCTGAAGCCCGGCGGTTACCTTTTCCTCGGCACCTCCGAAAGCATCGGGCAGCACGAAGATCTGTTCGCCACCGTCGACAAGAAACATCGCATCTTCCATGCCCGGGAGCATGCCTCACCGCACATCAGACTGCCGGCCCTGATCGGGGAAAGCCATTCCACCGTCTTCCCATCCGAAAGCGCCGGCTCGAAGAAGGGACTTGTCGGCTATCCCCTGCGGCAGGCAGTGGAGGCGCAGGTGCTGGAACGGTTCGCGCCGCCGCATGTCCTGGTCAACGCCGATGGCGATGTCGTCTATTATTCGGCCAGGACCGGCAGATATCTCGAAGCGCCACAAGGGATTCCCAGCCGGCAGTTGCTGACGATGGCAAGGCGTGGGCTGCGGCTGGATCTCCGCGCCGCACTGCGCGAAGCGACGACCACGCGCCGCACAGTGGTGCGGGAAAACCTCACCGTGGAGGAAGACGACGAACGGGTCCAGCCGATCAGGCTGACGATCGAGCCGCTCGCCGAACGCGGCAACGGCGAGCCGCTTTACCTTGTCCTTTTCGAGCCGTCGGGCCCAACGCAGGCTCGCTCAGAGGAAGACGGCGGCAGCCGTGTCAGCGACAGCACCGCCGATCTCGAGCGGGAACTGCGCGATACCAGAGAACGCCTGCAGTCGACGATCGAGGAATACGAGACCGCGCTGGAGGAGGTGAAATCGTCGAACGAGGAACTCGTCTCCGTCAATGAGGAGGCGCAATCCACCAACGAGGAACTCGAAGCCTCGAAGGAGGAGATGCAGTCGCTCAACGAGGAGCTCAACACGATCAACGCCGAGTTGACGGCCAAGATAGAAGAGCTCGACCACGCCAACGGCGATCTGCGCAACCTGTTCGAAAGCACAGATATCGCGACCATTTTCCTCGACCGCAGCCTTGTGGTCCGCACCTTCACGCCGGCGGCGTCATCCTTCTTCAGCCTGCGTCCCTCCGATGTCGGCCGGCCGCTGACGGATTTGTCGAGCCAACTCGACTACCCAGGGTTGAAGCAGCACATCGACAAGGTGTTCGAGACAGGCGAGATCCTGAATCATCATCTGGCGCGTGATGCCAGGGGCCTCTTCCACATGGTCCGCATCAATCCCTATCGAGACAAAGGCAACAGGATCCAGGGCGTGGTGGTGACACTTGTCGATGTCACCACGCTGGCACAGGCGGAAGAGCATCAGCAGGTGCTCATCTCGGAACTCAATCACCGGGTCAAGAATATGCTTGCGGTGATCGCCAGCATTGTAAGCCGCACGCGGGAAAGTTCTGATACGAAGGAGGAGTTCGCGGATGCGCTGATCGGCCGCCTGCATGCCATGTCGCGGGCCTACGGCCTGCTGACCCGGGAGAGATGGAAGGAAGCCTCGGTCAGGGAATTGCTCCAGCAGGAACTCGAACCTTTCGGCATCGAGCGGGTTGAACTCGATGGCGAAGACGTGAAATTAGGTCCGCAACAGGGGCTTTCCCTCAGTATGGCCATTCATGAACTGGCCACCAACGCGGCCAAGTATGGCGCTTTGTCAAAAACCGACGGCAAGGTCTATGTGCAATGGTCGATCGAGGATGACAGTTTCACATTTGGCTGGCGAGAGAAGGACGGTCCTCTTGTCAAGGCCCCCTTGGACAACGGCTTTGGCCTGACCTTGTTACAAGGAGAAATCGGTTACAGGCTCGGCGGCCATGTCGAGACAGTGTTCCACAAGGAGGGCCTCAGCGTCCAGATCGCGTTTCCGGCAAACCACAAGGAGGCGCCGTGAGCGACGACAGGCCGCGCGTTCTGGTGGTCGAGGACGAATGGCTGATCGCCGAAGACGTCGCGTCACGCCTGCGCGCGGCGGGCTATCCGGTGATCGGCCCTGTCTCCTCGGTCGCCGCGGCTCGTCGGCTTATCGACGCAGGCAAAGTCGACGTGGCGCTGCTGGATATTCAATTGAACGGTGAAACAAGTCTGCCCATAGCTGAAACATTGCTGGCTCGCGGCATCCCCTTCGCCTTCATGACCGGATTTGGGCCGCGTGACGTTCCCGAACCCTTCCGAAACTGCAAATTCGTGCCGAAACCGGCAGGCGACGCTGCCCTTCTCGACACCCTGGCCGACCTGGCATCGCTTCGTCCCGACAAACACTTGTCGTGATTTCAAGAGAGGCCGGTTTCAGTCCAGGGGCTTGTCCGTCGGCCGAGGCGTGGTGCTCGCCTGACGCGGCCGTCCGGCGTTTCGATTGGCAACCGGATTGTCCAGCGGCGGGGCCGATGGCGGGGATGTGCCGGCGGTTTTCGGGGTCGGCGGCTTGGCACCGGCATTCGTGTCATCGGCATCCCGTCTCGGGTGCGGCAGGGCATCGGCGTTTGGAGACCGGACGCTGGGTTTCGATGTGGAATTCTCAGTGCTCATGGTGGCAGCTTTCTTCACAGCGGGCGACAGTCTCGCCGCCCTGAGTTTATTCTGCGGGTCAACCGCCGCCACGGTCGAAAGTTCCGGGTTCCCCAGTAGCGTCGGTGCCATCCCTGCGGAAAATTCGCGCAAGGTGAACCCCGCGCAAGATGCCGACGTCTCAGCCATGTGGTCGCATTACCACCTTGATGCAGCCATCCTGCTTGTCGCGGAACTTTTTATAGAGATCCGGTCCCGCTTCGAGGTCTGCCCTGTGCGTGATCACGAAGGAAGGATCGATGTCGCCGTTCTGCACCATGGCCAGGAGCGGTTCGAGATAGCGTTGCGTGTGCGTCTGGCCCATTCGGAAGGTCAGGCCCTTGTTCATGGCGGCGCCGAACGGGATATGGTCGAGGAGGCCGATATAGACGCCGGGTACCGAGATGGTGCCGCCTTTGCGGCATGAATAGATTGCTTCGCGAAGCACATGGGGCCTGTCGGTGCCGAGATAGACGGCAGCCTTAACCTTGTCGAGCATGGAGTCGGCACTGGCGCCGGGGTCGGACTCGGTACCGACACAGTCGATGCAGCGATCCGGACCGCGGCCATCGGTCATCGCCATCAAGGCGTCGTAGATATCGGAGTTGCTGAAGTCGAGCGTCTCGGCCTTGCCGTGCTCGCGAGCCATCGCCAGCCGCTCCGGCACCTTGTCTATGGCAATGACGCGGCCGGCGCCGAGCATCCATGCGCTCTGGATGGCGAACTGGCCGACTGGACCGCAGCCCCAGATAGCGACGGTATCGCCTGGTTCGATGCCTGCGTTTTCAGCCGCCATGTAGCCGGTCGGGAAGATGTCGGAGAGGAACAGCACCTGTTCATCGTCCATTCCCTCGGGCACCTTTATCGGACCGACATCGGCGAAAGGAACGCGCAAGTATTCGGCTTGCCCTCCCCAATAGCCGCCGACCAGATGCGAATAGCCGAACAGGCCAGCCGGGGATTGCCCCATCACTTCGGCAGCCTGTTTGGCATTGGGATTGGACCTGTCGCAAAGCGAGAACAACCCCTTCTGGCAAAACCAGCATTCGCCGCATGAGATGTTGAAAGGCACCACGATGCGGTCGCCCTTTCTGAACTTCGAATGGCCGCTGCCGACTTCGACGACCTCGCCCATCGTCTCGTGTCCGAGCACATCGCCCGATTCCATCGTCGGCATATATCCGTTCATCAGATGCAAGTCCGAGCCGCATATGGCGCAACAGGTGACTTTGATGATGACGTCACGATCATCCTCGATTGCGGGATCAGCCACCTGGTCGCATCGAATGTCGCCTTTGCCGTGCCACGTGAGCGCTTTCATGAAGGTGCTCCTGCCTTGGAGAAGGTCGGCGGAAGAGTCCGCCGACATTTGTGGTTTGCTTGAGGCCGAAGGTCAGTCTTTAGACGCCGAACCCGGCTCGGCCATCTTGCGGTGCTGTTCGGCCAGCGTGCCTGCCGGCGTCACATGCGCTGCGGTCACCTGCAGCTTGTTCTTCCAACCGCTGATGACCTGTTCCTCACCGTCCATCATCGCCTCGTAGCCGGCCTCGGCGACATCGGCGGGATTGTCCTTCTCGTCGGTCCCGACCTTGGTATCCATCATTTCGGCGCGTTCGAAGAACCGCGTCTGCGTTGCCCCGGGCATCAGCACGGTGACTGTGACTCCTGTGTCCTGCAGCTCATGACGCAGTGCGATCGAGAAGGAATCGATGAAAGCCTTGGTGCCATTGTAGACCGCCTGGAAAGTGCCGGGCATGAAACCAGCGATCGATCCTGTGAAGAGAATGCGGCCGCGGCCGCGGCGTGCCATCCTGGCTCCGAGTTGATGCGCGAGATAGACGGTCCCGGTGATGTTGGTGTCGATGATGCGGCGGACTTTTTTCCAATCCTGATCGACGAAACCACGGCCGAGCCCACGTCCGGCATTCAGGAACAACAGGTCGACATCGCGATCGCCGATCCCGGCGATCAAACGATCGACACCCTCCTCGGTCGCCAGATCGGCCTCGATGGCTTCGACAGTCACACCATGTGAGCCGAGCGCCTCGGCAGCCTGCTGGATCGCGGGTTCGTCGGCGGCTATGATCAGGTGGAAGCCGTCCTTGGCGCACAGTTTGGCGAGTTCCTTGCCAATGCCGCTTGAGGCGCCCGTCACCACGGCCAACTTTTCATTCGTCATCACGTCCTCCGAACCTCGCTTCGGCCGAACCACTATCGGGGCTGATTGTTCCGTGCGGCTTGATGCGCGGCCGTATGCGGGCTGGGACAACGATTTGCCCTTGAGTTCATCCGAGCCATGAACAGCGGCGCGTGGAGAGGTGGAACAACTCAGGTCGATGCGAGTTCGATGTCGGTGCAGCGTCGTTGCTCCCCTTTTGATGCTAAATGATCGGGTCCCCTCAGCCTGGTCCAGCCCGCGCGTGCCTGTCCGGCAAGCGCGGGCTTTCCGTATGGCGACTGTGATGTTTGAGATGCGAGAGGGAACAACAAACCCGTTCGGCAGTTCGGCGGGCAGGAGGAACAAAATGCAATACGCCGAAGAAATCGCGCTCAGGCGCGTGAAAATGTTGGTCGAACAATATGTCGTCGCCAGGAGCAGGAGATATGATTTCGTCTCGACGGAACTTGCCTGCAAGGCCATTCGCCAGGTCGTGCGAAGCCCGATCGAAGACGCCGAACTGGACCATTTGCTGGCCAGAAGCGCGGTCAAACAAGGGCTCTCGGTGCGGTTCGACCGGATAGGTCATTGGCAGGCGGCTTCGCCCGGACTCAGCCAGGAGAAATCAGCATGAGAACAGTGTTATTGATGTCAGCGGCATTGCTCGCCTTGGCGGGGTGCAACGACAATGCCGATCCAGCCAAGTCCAAGACGGATACTACGAACAGCCAACCGGTCGACAAGAATCCCACGACGGACACCAACCCGACACCGCAGACCAGCACCGGCGGCGATCAGCAAGGCACGCAGCCAGCCCAGCCAGCATCTCCCAAGCCAAGTGGCGGCTAGGCCTATGGAGCGACGCAACGCGATAATCTCGCTGGTGATAGCCGCAGTCATCATTGTCGGTTTCGTCGTCGGCTTTTTCTACGTTGATATGGGCTGGCACACCTCGCCGCTGAAACGCGCGCCTGAACAGAACCAGGGTGGCAACGCCCCGGCGGATACCTCACCAGCCGCGGGCGTCCAGAAGAATCCCAAGGAAAACACCGAAATGCCGGGGCAACAGTGATCGACGGCCGGCAGCAACAGGAGAGGGCGACCTCGCGGTGACGCTGCCGGACTGGGATCAACACAGCACCGATCTGGAGTGTGGACGATGGGCATCCTTTCCGACCTCGACAAGAAGCTGACGGACAATATGTACGAGCATGGCAGCGAACTCACTGACGCGGTTTCGGATCTGCCGGAAGCAGTCGTGGAAGCGGTCGAACGGCTGATGTTTTTCATCCAGCCCGACGCGCGCGACACCGTCAGAAGTCAGGTTCTCGGCCTCGTTCACGAATACAGAATCCGAGACGCTTCGAGCGGGGATCGCCCCGACTGAGCTTCAGCAACAATCGAAAGCCGATTTGACCGCCTCGTGCGCGGATCGGGAGCCGGTTGTTGACGGACCCGACGAGCGCTCTAGATCAGATTCACGCCGTGTTGGGTCGGGGAGACTATTCTGTGGCGCACCAAACGCCGGATTTGATCGTTAGACGCCGCTATCTCAGGCTCGACTGTTTGCTGCTTTTGCTGATGTTGTCGGCATGCTCATCTTCGGATCGGATCGAGCAGCAATCACGAACTGCGGCCTCCGCATCGCAGACCGTGTTGATGGCGCTGGACGCTTGGGCGGCAGGGGCGGCGCCGACTGTATACACGATGGATACGCTGCAATCGATCGGCCAGACGCTTGCAGATATCGGGGCGCAAATCCGGTCCGCCGAAACCAGTGAACCCACCGAGCAAGCTTCCCTTACAAAAGCAGTCAACGATCTGTCGGTCGCGGTGGCGCGCGCCGAGGCCGGATTGCGGGCAGATGACCGGCCGGAAGTTCAGAACGCGCAACAGGATCTACGGCTGGCGTCGCGTTCGCTCGCTACCGCCTACGCCAAGTATTTCGCGCCGAAGCCATGAAGAAGCTCATGGAAATATCCCTCGGCGTCGTCACCAGCGTCGGCGGCTTCCTCGAAGTTGGGTCCATGGCGACGGCGGCGCAGGCGGGCGCGATGTTTGGCTTCCAATTGATCTGGGCGGTGGTGCTCGGCACCATCTGCATCATCTTCCTTGTCGAAATGTCCGGCCGGTTCGCGGCTGTGAGCCATCACACGATCTCCGACGGCATCCGCGAGAGATTCGGCTTCAACGTCTTTCTATGGCCGTTGCTTGCCGCCCTGCTGGTCAATTTCCTGGTGCTGTCCGCCGAGATCGGCGGCGTTGCCATTGCGCTCGAATTTACCACCGGCGTAGGCTTCCAGTGGTGGGCACTGCCGGTGGCTTTGCTGGCATGGCTGCTGCTCTGGAAAGGCACGTTCGGCTTCATCGAGAAGGGCGTATCGATTCTGGGTCTGGTGACGCTGTGTTTCGTCGTCGGAGCGGTGATGCTGAGGCCCGATTGGACGGGAGTCGCAAGGGGCGCCGTGCCTTCGCTGCCAGTTCACGATGCCGCCAATTACTGGTTCATGGCGGTCAGCATTCTCGGCGCTTCGATATCGCCCTACCTCTTCATGTTCTATTCCTCGGGGGCCATCGAGGACCGGTGGGACAAAAGCTATCTCGGAGCCAATCGGGCCATAGCGGGGTTGGGCATGACCTTCGGGGGCACCATCTCGATCGGCGTGTTGATCGTAGCGGCTCTCGTGCTCGCCACGCATGGCGTCACGCAGGTGGACGACTATCACCAGTTGCCGTTGATGCTGATCCCCATATTCGGCTTCTGGGGCTTCGTGCTGTTTGTTGCCTCTCTCGCCATCGCCTGCTTCGGCGCCGCACTAGAGGTCGGGTTGCAACAGGCCTATCTTGTAGCCCAGGGTTTCGGCTGGAATTGGGGCGAGGATCGTAAGCCGCGCGACGATCCGGGTTTCAGCGCCACCTACACGATATCATTGCTTTTGGCGGCTATTCCCATCGCGCTTGGTCTCGATCCGCTGAGGGTCACCATCTTTTCCATGGCACTGACGGCAGCCAGCCTGCCGCTGACGGTGGTTCCATTCCTGTTTCTGCTGAACGACGAACGCTATGTCGGTGAGCATCGCAACGGCATCATCTCGAATGCCGCGGTCATCCTCATCATCGCGCTTGGCTTCGTGCTGGCCGTGGTGACCATCCCGCTGCAGATATTCGGAGGCACATGATGAAGTTACTGCGTGATCTCCTGGACAAGCAGGTGGTCGACCGCGAGCAGGTCAAGATCGGCAAGGTCGACGGGTTGGTGGCGGAGTTGCGGCCTGGCAAGCCGCCTCGGATCATTGCGATCGAGCTCGGCTCCATCACCCTGGCGCGTCGCCTCGGCGCACGGCCTGGGCGCTGGATGGCGCGGCTCGCGGTCAAGCTGGGCGGCAAGCAGCATGGTGAGCCCCATCGGATCGCCTGGCACAAGGTGAAAGATATCGGCGTCGATATCGAGTTCGACATCGACGTGCGAGAAACGTCGATCTTCGCCTGGCAGGACTGGTTGCGCGACCATGTCATCGGGCGCATTCCGGGAGCTTGACGATGACCACGGTCAAACTCGAGCATCTGGCAGGGCGACGCGTACTCTCGCAGCGCGGCAAGAATGTCGGTTATATCGAGGAGATCCACGCCGAACGGGATGGTGAGGATTTCGTCGTCACCGAATTCCATGTCGGGGTCTACGCTGCTTTCGAGCGTCTTTCGGCCTCGGCCATGGGCGTGGCGGTGCTGGATCTTTTCCGATTGCGCCGCCGCGACGGTCTATACCGCATCCCTTGGGACAAGCTCGACATCTCCGATCCCGCGCGACCGCGGCTGCTGTGCCCGATGACCGAACTCTCAGGCATGAAGGGCGCCCCAGACATCCAGGAATAGGTTGTGGGTGCTGCATTGCAAGACCATTCTCAGCGCAGCATGCTTGCCGCCAGGAAGACCACGGCTGCTGTCAAAACGACAGCTGCAATCACCAACACCGGCCAGTTGCCGCCAGGCCGCAGTTCCGGCTCGCCTTCGACCGGGCGCATGGCATCGGCAAAGCTGGCATCGTTTTCGAATTTTGGGTGACTGCGCAGCGGACTTGTTTCAGCGACCGGAGTTTGTGTGTCCGCGGCCTCTGCATCTGTCTCAAGCGGGGCAATGGCGGGATCGAACCCCGGAGTCTTGTCCTGCGTAACTCCTGCCTGAACTTCGCCTCTGGCCGCGGCAGGCGTGAAACCTGAAACCTTAGCCATAATCTCTCCCCTTCGAACCGATCTCGGCAGAGTCGCACTTGCAGGCGCCGACGGAACCAAACTTGCGTGCACTAAGGCGACCCACCACGGTCAGACTTGCTCGCTCAGCAGAATCCTGGCGTCCTTGGCTGCAACGATGAACGCCTGTCGTGCGGCCCTTGTCGGCTTTTCGCCTCGCATGACGGCAAGGCACGCTCTGATCGCGGCAAGACGCCTCTCGGATGTCGGCTTTGGCCAGTCCCGCAGCAGCACTTCGGCTGCGTCCGACACCGAAACCACAACCCTGTCGCGGTCTATCCGGCCGGGTTGAATGATAATCGGCTTTCTGAAATGTCCAGTACGCACATGCCTCTCCAGCGGGATGCACTCTATTCGACACGTCGCTGCAAGACTGCGCGTCGCGACGCGTTTAACTCCGCACTCGTCGATTTGTTCCAGAGCACCTGGCATTTGAAACAACTGGCCGATGGCCATCCGTGCGCCCTGTCCCCAAGACTTACAGCAGATCCTTGCGAAGGAAGATGCGTGCGTGCCCTGGAATTCCGAATTCGACTTTGCCGAATTCCTCGAAACCATGGCGCATGTAGAATAGCGGTGCCTGGAAACTACTCGTCTCCACGACGGCCTTCTTACAGCCGCGCCGGATGGCTTCTTCCTCGATCGTCCTGAGAAGTTGTGAGCCAAAGGATTGGCCACGCAACTGCTCAGGCAGGAAAAACATATCGAGAAATAGGAGCCCGAGTTCCGTTCTGCCCCAAAGCCCGCCCCAGGTCTTTCCTGACTGGCCGCAAAGCTCCGCTCCGATAGCAGCTCGGTCGTCGATCCCGGTCTGTGCGATGTTGTATTGATAGAGCGCTGCGGCGGCCTGCGCTCTGGCATCTCCACTGTGGGACAGAGCGATTTTAAATCCCTCGGCTCGGGAAGACATGAGTTCCACTCCTGGCTGGGTAAGACACGAGATTAACCGACAAAGGCGCGTCCATCTTCTTGTTGAGGCTGGCCGCATCGAGGTCTGGCCATTCGACCCGCCGATTACCCGACAGCTGATCCTCGCGACCTCGTCGCAGCGACCAATGTCCTCGAACTTCGCCCACTCTTCCGTGCGGTGCGCACGGAACTGCGAGACATCATTTCCACCCATATCTGGAAGCCGACAACTTATCCTGAATGAGTGTGCGAAAAGGATGCATGGCCCCAAGTCGGCTGGCGGTTTGCGCGCCCAAGGCTGGGTGCGAGCTCCGGTCTGGGCTAGCCGACCACATAAGTTTATTCGTTTTTGACCAATACGCGCGGGCGGATTCCTGTAATCTTCAGAAAAACACCGGGCTAACCGGGCCAACCAGAAAGGTCGGGGAATGAAATACGTCGTCGATACGATCGGCGGTCCCGCAGGCGGTGATGCCTGGCAAGCCGCTGTTACCGAAGCCTATTTTCCGCTCGACACCGAGTATCGGAACCGTCGCGAGTTTTCAGGCACGCTGGAAACCTTCTCTCTCGGGCTCGTCAGCGTGTCTAAAATGCGCTGCGATGCCGTGAGCTATCGCCGCCATCGCCGCCACTTCCTCAACGAGCGTGACGCCAGCCTGCTCATCACCATCCCGGAGATGTCGGAGGTGAACTTTTCGCAAGGATCGAGAACCGTCAGTTGCAGTCCGGGGGGCTTCCTCGTTGAGAGGGGAGATGCGCCTTACGAATTCTGGCACGGTAAGCCAAACGCGCTGTGGGTCCTGAAGGTGCCGTCATCGAGCGTTCGGGCGCGGATCGGGTCTGCCGAACGGCTCAGTGCACTCAGTTTCGATGCAACCCAAGGCGTCGCCGCGCTCTTCCTCGACACGGTGCGAACCACGATCGGCCATGTCGATGAGATCACTGAAGTCGCTCGCGAGATGATGGGCAGGCACATCCTGGAAATGCTGTGCCTGTCGATCGTGAGTGACGATCGCGTGCTTGACAGCAGCATCTCGTCGATCCGGGCCGGCCATTTGCATCGCGCCGAGCAGTATATTCGCGACAACCTGAAGAATTCCGACCTCGGCCCGCAGGCGGTGGCTGATGCCTGCGGCATCTCCCTGCGTTACCTGCAGGTTCTTTTTCAGGACAGCAACCAGTCCATCAACGGCTTCATCCGCGACGCCCGGCTTGAACTTTGCGCCGAGGAGCTGATGTCGGTGACCAACATCAGCAGCGTAGCTGAGATCGCTTACCGCTGGGGCTTCGCCGACCAGTCCCAGTTCTGCAAGCACTACCGGACCCGGTTCGGCTGCGCACCGACGGATACCCGTCGCGAAGCAGCGAACCGGGCAGGCGGCTCTTCGGCCTCGCGAGAGCGCCACTAGACCCGACGAAATCCGGGCCAATTCCACCATTCATTGCGACGTCTCCCCGGCAAGGGGCGACGAAGGCGGGGCTTTGCCCGCAAGACCTGCGAAGGAACTGTCATGAGCCGAATCAGAGTTGCCGTCGATGTCGGAGGGACCTTCACCGACATCTGCATCATGGACGAAGATAGCGGAGCGATCCGCATCGAAAAGACTGCCTCCACGCCTGACGATCCCATGCAGGCCATCATGAATGGCGTGGAGCAGGGGCGCATCGATCTTTCGGAAGTGACGATGTTCTCTCACGGTACGACGGTCGCCACCAATGCGCTGATCACCCGCCGCCTGCCGCGCACCGCAATGGTCTGCAGCGAGGGTTTTCGTGACGTTGTAGAGATCCGCCGCGCCAACAAGGAAGATCTCTGGGACACCTACAAGGATGTCGCCAAGCCCTATATCCCGCGCCGCGACCGGCTGACCGTTCGGGAACGGGTCAGTGCCGAGGGCACGATCCTGGAAGCGTTGGACGAAGAGGCCGCGCGCCGTGCCGCCGAGATTCTCAGGAAACGACAGGTCAAGTCGATCGCCGTCTGCTTCATGAACTCCTATGTCAACGGCGCCAACGAGCGCCGCATGCGTGAGATACTGAAGGAGGCAATGCCGGATCTGCCGGTCTCGATCTCCTCGGAGGTGATGCCAGAAATCTTCGAGCATGAACGTTTTTCCACCACGATGGCGAACGCCGTCTGTGCCCCGGTTGTCGTCGATTACGTGTCGCGTCTTGGAGAAAAGCTCGCGGCCGCCGGATACAAACGAGATCTCCTGTTGCTGCACAGCGGTGGCGGGGTCATGACGCCCGCGAGCGTCAAGGATTTCTCGGCTCGGCTCGCGGGATCCGGCATCGCCGCCGGCGCGATCGCAAGCCGCTTCATCGGAAATCTCTGTGGCTTCCCGAACTCGATCGGCTTCGACATGGGCGGTACCAGCACCGACGTCTCGCTGGCCTGGAACGGGGAGTCGCGCATCACAAAAGACTGGTACATCGAATTCGGATATCCGATACGCTTCCCCTCCATCGAGGTGCTGACCATCGGTGCGGGCGGCGGGTCGTTGGCATGGCAGGACGAGGGCGGCAGCTTGCGCAACGGACCGCAATCCGCCGGCGCCTTTCCAGGTCCGGCCTGCTACAAGAATGGCAACCGCATTGCCACCAATACCGATGCCAATGTCGTGCTCGGCCGTCTCGGCACCAGCCTTGCGGGCGGCAAGATCACGCTCGACCCCGCTCTGGCCACCCAGGCGGTTCAGGAGACGGTGGCGGAACCTTTCGGCATGGAACTCCACCAGGCGGCCGAGGCGATCATCGCCGTCGCCAACGCCAATATGGGCAATGCCGTCCGGCTTCTCTCCATCAGCCGGGGCTATGACCCGCGCGACTTTGCACTGGTCGCATTCGGCGGTGCTGGCGCTTTGCACGGAGCGGCCGTGGCCAAGGAGCTGTCGATTCCAACCGTGATCGTGCCGCCCAATCCCGGCGTCACCTCCGCGCTCGGTTGCCTTCTCGTCGACGTGCAACACGATTTCTCCGAAAGCTTCATGGCCGATGCTTCGACTGTCTCGCCCGCCGAAATGCAGACAGCCTTTGTTCTGATGGAAGAACAGGCGGTTGAGCGTCTGGCCCATGAGGGCGTGGCGCAGGAAGACATGGCGCTGCAGCGTACGGTCGAGATGATGTACCAGGGCCAGTGGCGCTCGCTTGCGGTGTCGGCGCCGGCGCGCATCGAGAACATCTGCTCGCTTATCGAGGCGTTCCACAACGAGCACGAACGCGAGTTCAACTACCGCCGCGAAGAGGCGCCGGTGTCGATCTTCCGCATCGCGGTCAAGGCGATCGGCATCGTCCCGAAAGCCGAGATACCGCGGCATGAAGTCCTGCCTCATGTGCCCGAGCCCCTCGGACGCCGCGGCGTCTGGTTCGACGGCATATCTCATGACGCGGCTGTCTATGAACGCGACCAACTCAGCGCCGGCGCTGCCTTTACAGGACCCGCCATCGTCGAACAGTTCGATTCCACCACCTTGGTCCCGCCGGGAATGAGCGCGACCGTCGACGGCTTCCTGAACATTCTCATCGTGACGAAAGGCTGAGACATGACAAAGCTGATTGAAACGAGCCCTGGCCTCGATCCGGTAACGTTCGAGGTGCTGAAGAACTCCTTCATCACCACCGTCGACCAGATGGCCGAACAGATGCTTCGCACCTGCTATTCCTTCGTCATCTACAACCGAGACTTTTCGAACGCCCTGCACGACGCCGATGGCAACTCCGTTGCCCAGGGCAACTACGACATCGCCGTCCATGTCGGCACACTGCACAACACGTGCAAGGAGGTGATCCGGGTCTTCGAAGGCGATATGGCACCTGGCGACGTCTACGCAATCAACGATCCCTATGCCGGCGGCACGCATTTCAGCGATGTTCGACTCGTCCGGCCGATCTTCGACGAAGACAAGCTGATCGGCTTCTCACAGTCGAACGGCCACTGGTCGGATCTTGGCGGCTCGGTGCCGGGTTCCTTCGACGTCACCGCCCGCGACATGTTCCGCGAAGGCCTGCGCATCACGCCGCTGCGCCTTTTCCAGCGCGGCCGCTTCTGCTCCGACGTCGCCAACATGATCGCGGCCAACACGCGCGATCCCGCATCGATCATTGGCGACATCCATTCCCAGGCGCAGGCGACGCAGGCCGCCGAGCGCGAGCTGTTGCGGCTGGTCAAGAAGTACGGCCGCGGCCAGGTCATGCGCGGTATGGAGGAGGTCCAGGACTACGTCGAACGTGCCGTGCGAAAGCGTCTCGCGGAGCTGCCCGACGGCACCTGGGAGACGGTCGACTACATTGACCGGGATCTCGGCGCCGGCGAAGGCATGATCCCGATCCGCATCAAGATGACGATCAAGGGCGACACGATCCACTACGATTTTACGGGAAGCCATTCGACCATCGCCTCGATGTACAATTCCGCGCCGGGCGCGACCTTCTCGGCCGTGGTCGCCGGTATGAAGACCTTCTTCCCGGACCTCCCGCTCAACAGCGGGTTTTACCGGATGATCGAGGTGACCGCGCCGAAGAACAGCATCGTCAGCGCGGAATGGCCGGTGGCGGTAACCGGGTTCCTGATGCCGTTCGAAAAGATCATGAACGCGATCTTCGAGATGTGGTCGAAGATCATGCCCGAACGCGCTATCGCCTGCGCTTTCAACCTCGAATATCTGCTGGCCGGGGGACGGGACGCGCGCAAACCCGAAAAGCCGATCTTCATGTTCTACGAATGGCTGCCCGGCGGCTGGGGCGGGCGCAACGGCAAGGATGGTGCCGATGTCACCACCGCCTGCTTCGGAACCGGGCTGATGTCGCAACCCAACGAAGGCAACGAGCGGGTCAATCCCACTCGGACGCTCGAGTTCCAGATCAAGCAGGATTCGGCCGGGCCCGGCAAATGGCGGGGCGGCGTCGGCGTGCAGAAGACCTCGTTGCTGCTTGAGGCTGAAAATGCCGTCATGTCCTATATTTGCGACCGCGAGCGTGCTGTCGTCTGGGGTGTCGAAGGAGGCCTGCCGTCGATGCCCCACGGCTTGACCATGAAGCGCGCCGGAGAAGAGACCGAGATCTGGCTCGGCTCCGTATTCTCCGATTACTCTGTCCACACAGGCGACCAGTTCGCTCGTCCGACGGCCGGCGGCGGCGGTTTCGGCGATCCACTGCAGCGCGAGCCCCGCAAGGTGATGGAGGACGTGATCGACGACTACGTTTCCCTGGAGCGTGCCAGGACTGACTACGGCGTGGTGATCCGCGAAATCGACCGCGACCTTTGCCAGTACGAAATCGACGAGACGGCGACCGAAGCCTGCCGTGCCGACATCCGGGCGAAACGGAAGGGCTGGGCACGCATGGATCCCGAGGAGGTCGCGCGCAAATACCGCTCCGGCGAGATCGATACGCTCGATGCGGTTCGGCAGTATGCCGTGATCCTCGACTGGCAGACTGGCGAACTGCTTCCCAGAACCACCGCCCAGTTCCGGGAGAGTTTTGAGAAACGGACCGTCGCCCACTGGGTCTGAGCGCTAACGAGCGCGCCGCAATCTTGCGGCGCTCGCGGGATGCCTAAGTTATCTGTTTTTTCGATACCATATTCGAAGAATTACTATTTCACAGGAGCCCAAAGCTGGAGCAACAATGCTGCAGCGCCGTAAAAGTTGGCTGCTTCCGAGGGGTATGACAGATGGCACCAGGCGTGGAACGATCGTTCACCGCAGCCAGCACACTTGAAGATGCAATGGCCGCACGCCGGCGAGGCGCGGTGGTGCTTGCCGGCGGCACCTGGATGATGCGTGATCCCCAGCGCGGGGTCGACCTTCCCGAGGCAGTGGTCGCCCTCCACCGAATACCGGCCTTGTCGAAGGTCGAAATCGGCTCGGACCATGTCGTGATCGGTGCAACTGTTACCCACGCAGTCCTTGGCCGCGCGTTGCATGGGGCAGCGGGCTTCGAAGGTCTGGTTGCCGCGGCGGAGAATGCGGCCAATCCCGGCATCCGAAGGGTCGCCACCGTGGGCGGCAACCTTTGTGCCCTCGACTTTGCCGCCGCCGATCTCGCCCCTGCGCTTCTCGTCTGTGAGGCGACGGTGGAGCTGGAGACGTTCGAAGGCCCAAAACTCCTCGGTATTTCGGATTTCCTCAAAGACAGGCATATGCTGCTGACCGAAGCGATCGTAACGAGAATTCATCTGCGCCGCGACCTTGTCGCAAGCGCGCATATCCGCCTGCCGCTTCGGAAAGCCGGCGACTACCCGGTCGCCATCGTCTCGCTCGCGGTGGACAAGGACAAACGATGTCGCATCGCCGTCGGCTCGGTGGAGCCGGTAGCGCGGCGCTGGACGGCGCTCGAACAGGCCATGAGGGCACAGGCCTCCGCGCTCGATCCGGAACGCGCTGCCGGGCTTGCACTGGAGCACAATGATTTTCAGGGCCGCGACGGCAGGGAAGCGGAGGGTTGGTACCGGGGCCAGGTTCTCCCGCCGCTGGTCAAGCGCGGTGTTGCCGCACTTCTCAAGACCGGGGGCTTGGCATGACCGTGACATTCCAGCTGAATGGCGAGGACTGCAGCTTTCACGGCGATCCGATGACACCGCTCGTCGACATCCTGCGGCAGGAACGATTCCTGACGGGGACCAAAGCCGTGTGCCGCGAAGGCTTCTGCGGCGCATGCACGGTGCATGTCGACGACGAAGCGGTGCCGTCCTGCCTGAAGCCGATTGGCCTGGTCCACGGATGCGCGGTCACGACCATCGAGGGATTGAGTTCCGGGAACCAGACGCTGCACCCGCTCCAGGCCAATTTCGAGGCCGCCGATGCCGTGCAATGCGGCATGTGTTTTCCGGGAATGGTCATGAGCCTTTCGGCTTTCGTGCGTGACAATCCGCATGCGAGCCGTCCCGAAATCAAGGCCGCGATGGTCGGCAACATCTGCCGCTGCACCGGATATGAGCGGATCGTCGACGCCGTTGCCGACTGCCTCGACCAAGCGCGGAAGGCTGGCCAGTCGGTGGGAGGCATCCATGTCTGAACTGTCCGCCACCGTGATGAATCTTCCCCGCCGCGATGCGCAGGACAAGCTGCGCGGGCGGACGAAATACACCAACGACCGGGTTCGCCCCGACATGTTGCATGCCGTGCTGCTGCGGTCGACCGTTCCCGCGGGGCGTATCCGCAAGCTCGATGTTTCGGCGGCACTTCGCTGTCCTGGTGTGCGCGCGGTGGCGACCGGCGCCGACGCGCCAGGGCTCTACGGCATCGGCATTGCCGACCATCCGCTCCTGGCCATCGACACCATCCGCTATCATGGCGAGCCAATCGCCGTCGTTGCCGCCGAAACGGAGAAGCAGGCGCGGGCGGCGCTTGCGGTCATCGTGCTCGAGGTCGAGCCGCTGGCACCGGTGTCCTCCATGGCCGAAGCGCTCCAGCCCGCCGCCCGTCTCGTCCACGAGGGCTGGCGCGGCTATGAGGTGATCACCGAAGGCGGTGCACGTGCGGGCAACATCGCATGGGAGGCAAAATCCAGCCGGGGTGACGTCGATGCGGCCTTCGCCCGTCCCGACATACGCATTGTCGAGAGCAGCTTCATCGTCGGCCGGCAGAGCCATGTGCCCTTCGAACCGCGCGTTGCCATCGGCTGCTGGGAGGACGGGCGTGCTCACATCCAGACCTCGACGCAGGTGCCTTGGACCGTGCGCAACGTCACCGGAAGGGTCATGCAGCTTGCGCCCGGGCGCGTGCGGGTCACCGTGCCGCCTGTCGGCGGCGGGTTCGGCCTGAAATTCGATGCGTCCATCGAGCCGATCACGGCACTTCTGGCGCGGATGACCGGGCGCACGGTGGTCCTGGAAAACACCCGGCAAGAAGAGATGGCAACCTGCCTCTGCCGCGAAAATGCGGAAATCCGCATTCGGTCCGCAGTCACCGCCCAAGGATACATCGCCGGGCGCGAGGCGGTCGTGCTGATGGACTGCGGCGCATATGGAGGCGAACAGGTTTTTCTGACGACGATGACGGCGCACACGCTGGGCGGCAATTACAGGGTTGGCGCAACACGGCTCGTCAGCCGCGCCGTGTACACCAACACACCACCCAACGGCGCTTTCCGAGCTTGCAACGGCGTCTACAACACCTTCGCGCTGGAGCGACACACTGACGAAATCTGCGATGCGCTAGGCTTCGACCCAATGGAGTTCCGAAAGAAAAATGTCCTGGGAGATGGCGATCTCGGTGCCACGGGCCAGGTTTTCGAGGCCGACGTGTTGGGTCCGATGCTCGATCGCATGGAGGCGTTGCGTGCCAGTGCCGGCACATCAGAAGCGAAGGCCGACGGCAGGCTCTATGGAATTGCGACCACGGTCGGCACATGGTTCGTTTTCGTCGGGCCTTCGACGGCGACGGTGAATTTGAACGCCGACGGTAGCGCAACGCTGGTCACCTCGGGTGTGGAGATCGGGTCCGGCACGATGGTGCAATCCCTGCCACAGATCGTGGCCGGGCAGCTCGGCCTTGCTCCCGACCAGGTGATCGTACGCGAAGCCGATACGGATGCCGCCGGTCTCGATGTGGGTGTTGGCGGCGGACGAACCACCGTATCCATCGGCGCCGCTAGTTTGGCCGCCTGCGCGGAGGTGCGGGAGAAGCTGCTGCGGACCGCTGGCGAGATGCTGCAGACCCGACCGGAAGACTTGGGGCTGCGGGACGGTCGTGTCGAGATCACGGGACGTCCCGGTTCCGGCATGTCGATCACCGCTGTCGTCGCCCATGCGCAGGCGACCACTGGCCCGATCACAGGAAGCGGAGCCTTTACCGCCAGAAACACTCCGGCAATGTCCGGCTGCGCGATGGGGCATTTCATCGATGCGCTCGACATTCCCGTCTTCGTCGTTCACGAGGCCGAGGTGGCGGTTGATCCGGACACCGGCCATGTCGAGGTGCTGGCCTATCGCGTGGTTCAAGATGTCGGCCGCGCGCTCAACCCGCGCGCCATCCTGGGCCAGATACAGGGCGGCGTGGTGCAGGGGCTGGGCTATGCGTTGCATGAGGAGGTGACGCTCACCGCCGACGGACGCATCGCGCAGGACGATTTCGAGACTTATCGCCTGCCGCTGGCGCAGGACGTGATTCCGGTCGCCGCCGATCTCTACGAGGGCGCACCTTCGATGGGGCCTCTAGGCACCAAGGGCGCGGGCGAGGTCCCGATCCTGGCCGTGGGCGCGGCGATCGGCTGCGCTGTGGCACGCGCCATCGGCAAGCCGGTGCGGCAACTGCCACTGACGCCGCCGCGCGTGCTTCGACTGCTGCATGAGCGCGAACTGCCGCCGGAATTCCCGCACATCGCCCCCGGCTGGGCGTCGAACACTCTGGGCTGAGGCAAGCAAAACCATGGTCACCCTGAACTGCGACATGGGCGAAAGCTACGGCAACTGGCGCTTCGGCGACGATGCCGGCATCATGCCTTATATCGATTGCGCCAACATCGCCTGCGGCTTCCACGCCTCCGATCCATGGACGATGCTGAAGACCGTGCGGCTCGCGCTTTCGTATGGCAAGCGGGTCGGCGCGCATCCCTCCCTTCCCGATCGGGAGGGGTTCGGCCGGCGCGAAATGAAACTTCAGCCGGAGGAACTGACAGCCGCCTTCCTCTACCAAATCGGTGCGCTGACAGGGATGCTGGCCGCCGAGGGCGGGGAGCTCAGCCATGTCAAGCCGCATGGCATCATTTACGGCATGGCCGCGCACGACTTGGACACTGCCCGGGCAATTGCCGCGGCGGTCAAGCCGTTCGGCGTCCCTCTCTTCGGTATGGCGGGAACCTGTCACGAGACGGCGGCAGCCGAACTCGGCGTTGCCTTCGTGGGCGAGTTCTTTCCCGATCTTGCCTACGCTCCGGGCGGCAGCCTGATCATCCCGCGCGTCCAGTCGGCCATCGACCTGACGCTTGCCGAGCACCGCATGGTGGGGGCGCTTACCCGACGCGAGCTCGTCACGACAGACGGCACGATCCGCCCGGTCGACTTCGACACCGTCTGCATCCACTCCGATCCGCCGAATGCGCGCGACGTCGCCGCGCTGATGCGGCGGATCATCGACACCCATTCCAACGGCCTCCCATGATTCATTCTCCCCAATCGTGAAAGCTCCACGCACGGGATCGAGGACTATCTCGAACTCACTGCCCGAACCATTTCCCCAAGCCGCTGAGGACTTCCATGGATGCGCTTTCCAACTCTCTCGTCGCCGCCGACATCGCCACCACCATGCACCCCTACACCAACCTGCGTCAGCACGAAGAAACCGGGCCGCTGATCATCAGCCGCGGCGACGGCATCCGTGTGTATGACGAACGCGGCAAGGAATACATCGAAGGGCTCGCCGGGCTGTGGTCGGTGGGCGTCGGCTTCTCGGAAAAGCGATTGGCCGACGCTGCCTATCAGCAAATGCTGAAGCTGCCCTACTACCACACCTTCTCCTCCAAGGCGCATGAGCCATCCATCCGCCTCGCGGAGAAACTCGTGGAGATGACGCCGGAAAACCTGACGCGTGTCTTCTTCACGTCGTCGGGCTCGGAAGCCAACGACACCATCGTCAAGATGATGTGGTTCATGAACAATGCGCTGGGCCGGCCAAAAAAGAAGAAATTCCTGGCACGGACCAAGGGCTATCACGGCATCACGGTCGCCTCCGGCAGCCTGACAGGCCTGCCGGTCAACCACCGCGACTTCGATCTGCCGGCGATTCCCGTTCGCCACCTGACCTGCCCGCACTTCTATCGCTTCGGCATGGAAGGCGAAGACGAAGCCGCCTTCACGGCGCGTCTGCTCGCCGAGCTGGAGGCGGTGATCGCGGAAGAAGGGGCTGACAGCATCGCAGCCTTCATAGGAGAGCCGCTTATGGCAGCCGGCGGCGTTCTGCCTCCGCCGGTCGGGTACTGGGAAGGCGTGGAGAAAATCTGCCGGGCAAATGATATCATTCTGATAGCAGACGAGGTGATCTGTGGTTTCGGGCGGCTTGGTACGCCCTTCGGCGCGCAGAAATACGGCTTCACGCCTGATATCATGACGGTCTCCAAGCAAATCACGTCGTCTTATATGCCGCTTGCCGCCGTCATTTTCTCCGATGCGATCTATCAGGCGATCGCCGACAACACCGCCACGATCGGCAATTTCGGCCACGGCTTCACGGCGTCGGGCCATCCGGTCGCGACGGCAGTGGGTCTTGAAAACCTCGCCATCTTCGAGGAGCGGGACCTGATCGGAAACGCGGCCCGCCTTGAGACGTCGTTCCAGGCCGGCATCCGCTCATTTGCCGATCACCCGCTTGTCGGCGAAGCGCGGGGCACCGGTCTTATCGGCGCCGTTGAGCTGGTGGCGGACAAGGCGACGAAACGCCCCTTCGCAAAGGTTGGGCGCGCAGGGAGTATCGCAGCAGGGATCGGCCACGAGGAAGGCCTCATCTTCCGTGCCATCGGCGATCAGCTCGCGCTCTGCCCGCCGATGATCTCGACAGAAGACGATGTGAAGGAAATCATGACGCGCATGGGCCGGACGCTTGAGCGCCTGACCGGTGCGGTTGCCAAGGAGGGACTTGAATGACCCGCATGAAAGCCGAACCGGTCGTCCATATCGACGACGAACGCTTCCGGGTCACCGAGTGGCGCTTTGCCACCGGGGCCGAGACCGGCTGGCACATCCATGGACATGACTACGTCATCGTACCGCTTACGGACGGCAAGCTCGATCTCGAAGGTCCGGACGGTGCGCAATCGCAAGCCGCTCTCACCCAAGGGGTGCCCTATTCGCGGCGGACGGGTGTGGCCCATAACGTCATCAACGCCGGCGATGCGCCACTCGCCTTTTTGGAGGTCGAGGTCGTTGAGGCCGGCGACCTCGCAGCCAGGCGGCTCGCCGTACTCGACCGGTTCCTCGCGGCCTGGAACGCCCGCGACGTGGGCGCGCTGATGGACTGCATGGCTGAGAATTGCGCGTTCCACGGCTCGGCTGGACCCGATGCCGAAGGGCGCAAGCATATGGGGCGTGACGCCGTGCGTGCCGCCTATGCAGCGCTGTTCGATGCTTTCCCGAAAGCCGCGTGGACCAGGGGACGGCACGTCGTGACGGACGACACCGGGCTTTCATCATGGCGCTTCGTTGGCACCACGGCAGCGGGGCAGCAAATCGAAGTCGACGGCTGCGATATCTTCGCTTTCTCGGGGGAGCTCATAGCGCTCAAGGATTCCTACCGCAAAGCGCGAGGGTAGCGAAAATCTGAATTCATCGGACGACGAGGGCGGTCCAAGCGGGCCGCCCTCATTTTTTGTCCAAAGGCAAGATTCTCAAGAGACGAAAGGGCCGGGCTTACCCGGCCCATCTTCTCCTACTTGAGCAAGGCTTCCATCGGTACCGGCTCGGAAATCGTCCAGTTGCCTACAACACCCGGCTTGCCGGCCTTGGTCTCGACGATCAGGTACCGCGTCTGGTTCTGGTGATGCAGTTCCGGCGTGAAGGTACGAGGCCCGAACAGCGTCGGCTCATTCTTCATCTTTTCCAGTTCCGCGACGACGGCGTCGGCATCGGTCGTGCCTGCACGCTCCACCGCCTTGGCCCAGACGTCGACCATGACGTAACCCGGAAAGACATACTGGCTCGAGGGATCGGCGCCTGTCTTCTGCTTGTAGGTGGCATTAAACTTCAGCACTTCCGGATTGGGATCGTCGCCATAGATCGACCCCTGAACGGGGACGTAGAAGTTCGTCAGATCGGGCACAGCCGAGAGCCAATAGCTGCCGTCGACGCCCGAGCCGTTCAGGATCATGGAGTTGATGCCCGCGGCGCGAAGCTGCTTGATGGCCGAGACGGCGCCCGGCATCATCGTGCAAAGCATGATCGCATCCGGCTCCTTCGGCAGAGACTTGATGCGGGTGATCTGCGCGGCGATGGAGGCGTCTTCGTTCTTGAAGGTGTCTTCACCGACAAGCTTCGCGCCCTGGGCTTCGAGCTTCGGCATCATCCAGTCGAAGCCGTCACAGATGCCCTTGTTGTAGGCCGTCCAGGTATCGAGCAGACGGTAGAAGTCCTTTGCGCCCTTTTCCTTGAATGCCCACTCGGCCATGGTCGCGCCCTGCACGGGCGCCAGCACCGACGCGGAGAAGCTGTGCGGACCGACACCCTGGATACCGGCCTTGACCGATTCCGCGCACAGGAAGAAGGAGATGCGGCCCGCGTCCTCGGCCGCGAGCGCAGCCGGCGATCCGAAGTCGTAATCGCAGGAGACGACCACGAGATCCGCACCCTGGTCGAGCACGGAGAGGCCCGCCTTGGCGCCTTCGGCCCGGTCGGACTTGGTGTCGGCCTTGACGACCTTGATCTGCTTTCCAAGCAGACCGCCAGCCGCATTGATCTCGTCGATGCGGATCAAGGCTGCCTCCTGAGCAGGCTTGTCATAGGCTTCCATGAAGCCCGACTCCGCAGTGGCGAAGCCGATGACGATGGTGTCGTTGTCGGCCAGGGCCGGGTATGCGATGGACATCGAGGCCAGGGCGATTGCGACAATTCTCATTTTGTATGTCATGCACGTCTCCTTTTTTGTTTTCCGGTCGGGCTTGTGCCGCCGGTCACTTGTTGCGGCTGCTGCGGGGTAAGGTGAGCTCGCGGTTGCCCATGAGTCCGGATGGGCGAAGCGCGAGGATCACGATCATGATGACGCCAAGGGCTATTTCCTGAACCCCTTTCGGGAGGGCGAAAGTGGACTCGCCGAGCGATACGCCTGCCTCCAGCCAGCGCAGCGCCTGGATGAGGGCGGACAGCAGGACGACACCCACCACACCCCCCGACAGGCTGCCCATGCCGCCGACGACGAGCATGGAAAGAGTGATGAAGGTGAGACCGAGATAGAAGGTGTCGGGTGTGACCACGCCGATGGAATGAGCCATGAGCGCACCGCCCAGCCCCATCACCGCGCCTGATACGACGAATGCCACCAGTCTTTCCCTGGGAATATCGACTCCGGAAGCCGCAGCAGCGGTGGGCTCGTCGCGGGCAGCACGAAGGGCCAGGCCGGACCGGGAGATCGCGTGCGCCCAGGCGATGAAGAT
This sequence comes from Mesorhizobium sp. CO1-1-8, assembly GCF_020164875.1. NCBI lineage: Bacteria > Pseudomonadati > Pseudomonadota > Alphaproteobacteria > Hyphomicrobiales > Phyllobacteriaceae > Mesorhizobium > Mesorhizobium sp. CO1-1-8. The sequence continues at coordinate 70,778 of NZ_JAIUGZ010000002.1, forward strand.
TGCGACCACGGCACCGATGAGATACGGCCAAATCACGCGCACGATCGGAATGCCGACGACCGATGAGGTCGCTCCGGTCACGCTCTCCCAGTTGGAATAAATTGTGTTGATCATGGCGAGCATCGCGAAGGTCGCGATCGATGCTGCGATGCCCGATAATCGCATCAGAACCCGCCCGAAAATGAGAGCGGCGAGGGCGGCGAACAATGCCGCCAGCACAGCCGATTGCCAGTACGGCAAACGGGTCGCCAGCAGCCATTCGGGCAGTCCCGGCAGCGAACCGCGTTTCATCATCGGATTGATGGTGAGCCACGCGGCTGCGTAGGCGCCAAGACAGGTGAAGCCGATATGCCCGAAGCTGAGGACGCCCGAATTTCCGATAAAGATGTATAGGCCCACGACGAGGATGACGCGGATGAACACGTCGATCACCGTCTGGTTGAAGGGCCGCGATCCGGTCATCACCGTGATCAGCGCGATGGCCAGCAGCAGCAGAGAAAGCAGGACCGGCGTCAGGATTGTGCGGCGGGCAAGCGCGAAGCGGGCGGGCTTTCGCTCGGCAGCCGCGGCACTGGGAGCGGTAGGGTTGGCTGGGGAGGCGGCGACAGCCATGAAATCAGACCCTTTCCTTGGTGCCGCGCGCGGCAATAAGCCCTTGCGGGCGGAAGAGGAGAACGAGGATGACCGCTCCATAGACAAAGGCATCGCGGAATGGCCGGGCGTCGATGGGCAGCATGACCTGCATGATCACCGAGGCGGCACCCAGCAGGAAGCCGGCGAGCACGGCTCCCCCGAGGCTGCCGAGGCCGCCAATGACGGTAGCGATGAAAGCCATCAACATGATCGAGGCGCCCATCTGGATGTCCAGCGTGCCTGTCTGGGCGCCAAAGATCAGTGCAATGGCGGCGGCCAACGCGCCGGAGAGGGCGAACGCGCCCATGATAACCCGGTTCGCACGCACACCCAGCATGCGGGCCATCGAGAAGTTCTCGGCCGCCGCCCGCATCTCCAGGCCGAAGCGGGTTTGACGCAGGAACAGTGTCAGGCCGATCAGGATGACCATCGTGGCGACGATCGTTATGAGCTGGAGGAGGGGAAGCCGGGCCCCAAGGATCTCCACCGGCTGGGACAGTTCGGGCAGCAGCGAGATCGATTTCGGCCGGCTGGAGAAAAGCATGAGCAGGAAGTAGCGAATTACGAAACCGAGCGCGAAGGAGGCGATCATCATGGTTGCCGGATTTGCCTGGCGGAACCGCCTGAAGACGACGATTTCGCACAACACCGACAGCCCGGCCCCGCAGAGGAGCACGAAGGGCACCAGCAGGTACCACGGCAACTGGCCGGCGAAGACGATGGCCATTGCGTCCGTAGACGGCCACAACAGGGCGAAGACGCAGAAAGCGATGACGTCGCCATGCGCGAAGTTCACGAGCCGCATGACGCCGAAGATGAGAGCAATGCCGAGCGCCCCGAGCGCGTAGAGCGAACCAAGCGAGAGTGCGTCGAACAGGATCTGAAGCATCTCAATTGTCCTCGTAGCCGAAATAGGCAGCCTGGATCGCCTCGCCATTGCCGAGCGTCCGCGCGTCGCCATCGAGCACGATCTGTCCGCCACGCATCAGGATCATCCGCCCGCCCACCATCATCGCCCGGGCCGAGCTCTGCTCAACGATCAGGAGTGTGAGCTGGCGCTGCGCACGCAGCGCGATCAGCCGCTCGTAGACCTGGTCGTTGATGTTGGGGGCGAGGCCCAGCGAAGGCTCGTCGATGGCTACAAGCCGCGGATTGGTCATCAGCGCGCGTCCGATGACCAGCATTTGCTGCTGCCCGCCGGACAGCAATCCCGCCTGCCCGTGCCGCCTCTCTTTCAGCATCGGGAAGGTTGCGTAGACGGCTTCGAGTTCGTCGGCCGCTCGGCTGCGCCAGCCGCGTTCGCGGGCGTGCATGCCGGTTCCGACCAGAAGGTTCTCTTCGGTCGTCAGCGAGCCGAAGACATCGCGCCCCTCCGGCACCATGGAGAATCCGAGCCGGGCGATGTTCTCCGGCGCCTGGCCGGTGATCGCATGACCCGCGAGGTCGATCCGGCCGCCCGCCACCGGCGTAACACCGGCGATCGCGCGCAGCAGCGAAGACTTCCCGGCTCCGTTCGGGCCGGTGATGAACAGGATTTCTCCCTCATCCATGGAGAAGGAGACATTTCGAACCGCCGTGAGACGGCTGTAGCGGATGGTGATATCGGAAAGGGCGAGCAGGCTCATTCCATCGCCTCCAGCACAGGCAGGTCGGTGTTCGCGGCCGTGCCCATATAGGCGTGGCGCACCTTCTCGCTGTCGCGGATCGCGGCAGGCGGGCCTTCCTCGATGATCGCTCCGGAATCGAGCACGACGATGTGCTGGCAAAGGCCGAGCACCAGCCCGACATTGTGCTCGATGAGCAGGACACCACAGCCGAGATCGGCGGCGATGTGTCTTATCAGAGCCGAAAGCTCCCGCGCCTCCAGTGCGCTCATGCCAGCCGCGGGCTCGTCGAGCAGAATGTATGCGGGCCGTCCCATCAGGGCGCGGCCAATGGCGACGCGGCGCTCGTCCGTATATGGCAACGTTCCGGCGATGCGGGTGCTCAGCGCGCCGATGCCTATCCAGTCGAGCATCGCTTCCGCTTCGGCGATGGCAGCGCGCCTGCTCATTCCCAGGCCAACGCCGGTTACCTCCAAATTGTCCAGCACAGGCAGGTCGCGGAAAAGCCGCCCACCCTGGAAGGTGCGGGCGATGCCGCGCCGCCGGACCTGATGCGGCTTGAGACCCGTGAGTGCTGCCCCGTCGAGCTTGATGGTGCCTTCCGTCGGTGCCTGGAAGCCGGTCAGCACGTTGACGAGCGTGGTCTTGCCAGCGCCATTCGGGCCGATGAGGCCACTGATGCGGCCGGGCGTAATTTGGAGGTCTACCGATGACAGGGCCTTCAGCCCCGCAAACGATACCGAGACGTTCTCCGCGCTCAGATGACTCACGACCCTTTCCTTCTTTCTACCGACGGAAAGGCGCGAAGCATCCGGCCTTGCGGCCAGTCACGTTGCAAATGTCTTCCCCTGTCGGTTCCGGCGGTCTCTAGCGGACTGCTCGGGTGCCAAATTCACGCCGTTGCCCGGCGTCGTCTTGTCGTTTCGCGCACCGGATTTTGTCTTCCGCCACGCACGGTCGGTTTTGGCCGGCCGATCTCCTCGCCTCCGGCTTCTCCGCCGGCATTTTCCGGCTGACGTCAGCCGGCCAGATGCCCTTCGGCACGCGCCAGCGCGGCGCGCTGTTCGGTTCGCGCGGCAAGCGCGTCTTCCAGCGTCACCGGAACGAAGCGCGCCGGGGTATGTGGCTGGAGCTGGGCGATAAGGTCCATGTCGGCCGATATCACCACGCCCAGCATCATGTACCCGCCACCCGAAACCGCATCCCGGTGAAGAACGATCGGCTCCGTGCCACTCGGCACCTGGACGGATCCGTAGGGATAGCAGGCATCGACGATGTTCGAGGGGTCGGAGCCCGCACCGAAAGGCTGCTCGCGCTCGACGAACTCCAGTGGCGTCCCGCCCCGGAAGCGATAGCCGATGCGGTCGGCTTCGGGCGCGACCTTCCAGGTTTCCTCAAAGAACCGATTGCCGGCAGCCTCAGTGATCCGATGCCAGTACATGCCGGGAAGCATTCTGAGTTCCGCCGGACTATTGCGCGCGCGGCGTAGATTTGCAGGCAGTGAAAGACCGGCTTTGCCGGAACCTTCGCCGAGGGGAAGCTCATCACCCGCCTTCAGCGTGCGACCATGATGGCCGCCGAGTGCGCCCAGAATGTAAGTCGAGCGCGAACCGAGAACCACGGGTACGTCGATGCCGCCGGAGACGGCCAGATAAGCGCGCGCGCCGCCCTTGAGGAAGCCGAAGGAAAGCCGGTCACCGGCCTTCACCGGAAAACTTTCCCAGGTAGGCCGTTCCTCGGCATTGAGTTTGGGTGGGAGCTCTCCACCCGTGACGGCGACGACCGCGGATTGGGTGAATTCGAGTTCGGGGCCCATGAAAGTGGCTTCGAGCACCGCGGCACCCGGATCGTTGCCGACAAGCAGGTTTGCGATGCGTGTCGCAAAGCGGTCCATGCCGCCGCCTTCTGGAATGCCGACATGATAGTGGCCTGGTCGGCCAAGGTCCTGCACGGAAGTGGAGAGGCCGGGAGAGATTACCTTAACGGCCATTGATAAGCTCCATCAGCTTTGCATTGGTGCCGTAAATGTCGCTGTTGAAATCCTTCAGGCTGAAGGTGCACTCGCGAATCGTCGGCTGCCACCGATTGGCTTCGATTTCCTCAAGCGTGGCGTCGTAGTCATCGCGACCAATGGCCTTGAACTTGACGATGTCGCCTGGCTTGAACAGGCACATGTCATCGGCGAGGTAGCACACCTTCCTGGTCGGGTCGTAGATCGGGGCCGGGGTTATGCCATACATCTGGTAGCCGCCAGCGCCGCGTACCGAATAGATCGCTGCAAAGCAGCCACCATGGCCAATGGTGAGCTTGGGAGTGTCTGTGCGTGGACGCAAGTATTTCGGCGCCTGAATCTGTTTCTTGCGCTCAACCATCTGGTACAGGAAGGGCAGTCCGGCGACGAAGCCGACCATCGACACGAACCAGGGCTGGCCGGAATAGGCCGCGATAAACTCTTCCACCGTGGCGTAGCCGTTGATGCGTGCCGAATATTCAAGATCGGTGGAGGAGGGGTCCTGATGGCGCTCGCGGAAGCGCAGGCAGGTTTCACGCGTCCATGGATCCTGGAAGTAAACCGGCAGTTCGATGATCCGGGTCTTCAGCACCGGGTCCGCCTTCGAGGCCGCCTCTTCCATCGACTTCAGTTCGCTGAGCAAATCCTGCGGCTTGACGATGTCGGGGTTGAAGCGAATCTGGAAGCTGGCGTTGGCTGGGCAGATCTCGGTGACACCTCGGATGCCTGCCGTACGCACCGCATTGGTCATCGAAAGACCGGTAAAGAAGGAGGTGAGCGACATTTCCTCGGACACCTCGCCGAAGATATGTTCGTCACCGCCGAAGTTGAATCGTATCGACATCGGTGCTCCTTAACCCGCCAATGCTGCGGCGTTTTCGATGAGCCAGCCTTCCAGCCAGCGGGTATGTACGTCTCCGGCCCGCACCGCCGGATCGGCGGCCAGCGCAAGAAACAGCGGCTTGGTGGTCTTGAGCCCGCCGATCTTCAACTCGTTGAGCGCGCGGATCAGGCGCGCTATCGCCGCATCGCGCGTCTCTGCATGCACGATCAACTTGGCAAGCAGCGAGTCATAAAAGGGCGGCACCTGATAGCCATGGTAGAGCATCGAATCGAAGCGTACGCCCGGACCGCCGGGAATGCGAAGCTCGGCCACCTGCCCGGGGAATGGAGCGAACTCCTTCGCCGGGTCTTCGGCATTGAGCCGGACTTCGATCGCATGCCCCTTGACGGAGACATCGCCTTGCCGAATCCGCAGCTTCTCGCCGCCGGCGATGCGAAGCATCTCCGCAACGAGGTCGATGCCGGTGATCGCTTCGGTGACCGGGTGTTCGACCTGGATACGGGTGTTCATCTCGATGAAGTAAAAGCGGTCTGCTTCATCGTCATAAAGATACTCTACCGTGCCGGCACCAGAGTATTTGACCGCCTTGGCCAAAGCGACCGCCGAAGCGCAGAGCTCTTCGCGCAGCCTGTCTGAAAGTGCGCGCGACGGCGCCTCCTCCCAAACCTTCTGGCGTCGCCGCTGCAGCGAGCACTCGCGCTCGTAGCAGTGGATGGCATCGCTTCCGTCTGCCAGCACCTGCACCTCGATATGGCGGGCCTTGCCGATCACCTTTTCCATGTAGAGACCACCGTCGCCAAAGGCGGCGAGGGCTTCTGCTTCGGCCTGAGGAAAGGCTTGTTCGAACTCGGCGAGCGAGTTCGCGATGCGGATGCCCCGCCCGCCGCCGCCTGCCGCCGCCTTGATCATCACCGGAAAACCGGTTGCTGTCAGCACCTCGTGGCCAGCCTTGAGGCCCTCCACCCGACCAGCCGAGCCAGGCACCACAGGGACACCTGCAGCGGCCGCGGCCGATCGCGCCGAGACCTTGTCTCCCATCATCCGGATCGCATCTCCCGACGGGCCGACGAAGACCAATCCAGCGCCTGTGACCGCGTCGGAAAACGCGGCATTCTCGGCAAGGAACCCATAGCCTGGATGAACGCTGTCGCAACCGGTGTCGCGGGCAGCCTTCAGAATTGCTTCGACATTGAGATAGGACTTCTTTGCAGCTGGTGGGCCGATGTCGACCGCTTCGTCCGCAAGCTGGACGTGGAGCGACTCGGCGTCTGCGGCCGAATACACCGCCACGGTGGCGATCCCCAGATCTTGCGCGGCCCGGATGATCCTGACCGCTATCTCGCCCCGGTTGGCAACCAGAAGCTTTTTCAGCATCAGTCGAGATCCGCAATAGGTGCGCCGGCCATGATGGGGTCCTCATTGTCGGCAATGAAGCGGATGTTCGTACCGGCCGTCTCGGCCCTCACTTCGTGGAACGACTTCATCACTTCGATGAGACCGATTACGTCTCCGGCGGACACCGCGTCGCCATCCGCCTTGTAGGGCGGCTGGTCTGGCGAAGCGCTGCGATAAAAAGTGCCGGGAAGAGGCGAAAGAATCTGGGCCATAAAAAGCTCCGAAAAACTGCAGACAGACTAATTCAGAACCGCCTGTGCGGGCGGTTTCGTCGACTTCAGTGCCAAGGGGCGATTGCGGTGCGCACGGCCCTGGCGATTTCGATGGCGTTCGGCGTATCGGAATGCACGCAGATGGTTTCGCAGCGTACGGGGAAGAAACTGCCGTCCTCTGCCGTACCCTCGCCCTCCCTGATGGCGCGTACGCACCGTTCGGCCATCTCCGCGGGGTCCTTGGCGTCATGAACGCGTGTCAAGATCAGCTTGCCGGAGGCATCGTAGTCGAGATCGGCATAGAACTCGGCGACAAATGGGATACCGCGCCCTTGATAGATCTTCTCATGCAGGGTGCCCGTCATGCCGAAGAGGGGTACGCCGAAAACCTCTGCCGCGTCGCACACGCCATGGGCGATTGCCTCCTGCTGCATGGCCATGAAGTAGAGGCTGCCATGCGGCTTGATGTGGTGGAGTTCCACACCCTCGGCCTTAAGGAAGCCGGCAAGCGCTCCCACCTGGTAAATGATGGTGTTCCTGACTTCTTCGCGGGTCATCCGCATCTCGCGCCGGCCGAAACCCTGAATGTCGGGCAAGCCTGGATGGGCACCGATCTTTACGCCACTCGCCTTGGCGCTGCGGACGGCTGCGTGCATGTGATCCGGATCGGAGGCATGAAAACCACAGGCGACATTGGCAACGTCGATGATGGGCATCATGCCCGTATCATCGCCAACCCTGTAGAGGCCAAAGCTTTCGCCCATATCGCAGTTTAGCGTCACCGCCATCACATTGTTACCCCTCGAAGCTGCCGTCTTTGCGGCGTTGCAGCATTTTTTGCGCATGCGAGGGCGTTTGTGAAATAGTAGTTTATTGATTGTCATATCAAAAAAACAGATAATGCTTCTGGGTCGGAGCGCACCATGACCATCACCTTGAAACAGCTTGATTATTTTATCGCGACCGCCGAGAGCGGGCAGGTCAGTCATGCCGCGGTGGAACTCAACATCTCGCAATCGGCGGTCACCGCGGCGATAAAGACCCTTGAGGCTGATCTGGGCGTACGGCTTTTGGAGCGTAACCACGCTGGCGTAAGATTGACGATGGAGGGCGCGCGGTTTCTTGAACATGCGCGTGTGATCACCGGGGCCGTCGCTGCTGCCGTCCGAAGCCCGTTGCGCGATAGGAAAGGCCTGGCGGGCAAGCTGCGGCTGGGCATGACTTACACGGTCGTCGGCTACTACATGTCGCGCCATTACGCGCGGTTTCGAAAGACCTATCCCGAGATCGAGGTCGAGGTGCTGGAATTGCCCCGAGACGCGCTCGAAAGCGGCCTGATGTGCGGGGACATCGACATGGCCGTGATGCTGGTGTCCAACCTGGAGCACACCAAGGAGTTGGCGCAGGAGGTCTTGATGCGGTCGAACCGCCGGCTCTGGCTTTCGGCTGATCATCATCTGCTCGCGCGGCAGGAAATCAGCCTCGCCGATGTGGCGGCGGAAGATTATGTCATGCTGACGGTGGACGAGGCACGTACGACGGCCGCCCGTTACTGGGATGCCGCGGGCCTTTCGCTCCGCGCCGTCCTCACCACCAGTTCGGTCGAGGCCGTGCGGTCGCTCGTGGCTGCCGGCATGGGGGTCACTGTCCTGTCCGACATGGTTTACCGCCCCTGGTCCTTGGAGGGGCAGCGCATCGAAGTGCGCGGGCTTGTCGAGCCCATCCCTACCATGGACGTTGGCCTTGCCTGGTCGCGTGACAGATCAATCGAACCGGCGGCGGCGGCCTTCCGGGCCTTTATGTCCGTGACCATGGGCGGCGGCGGCTAACCTCCTGCCGCCACTCAGGCGCTATGGCTCAGGCTCGGAATGGTGGCGACGACGCGGGCGCGGTTCTCTTCGCCGGAGCCGATAAAGGTGGACAGAAGCAGCGTGTCGACGGCAACTGGGTTCATGGCGTTGACGCGGATGCCGAAGGGGGCGAGTTCCACGGCCATGGCCCGGGTGGCGGCAATCGCCCAGCAACGACCGCACGGGCGCCACGGAATTGTAGGAGGAAGGGATGACGCTGAGTTTCGACCCGCGGGCGAAGGCCGCGGCGCTCTACCACGGCGAATTCCGGCCGATGTTCGTCGGCGGCAACTGGGTTCCGGCACAGTCCGGCCAGGAGATGCAAGCGCTCAACCCGGCGACTGGCGAAGTGCTGGCCACCGTGCCGCGTGGCTCGGCGGCCGACGTCGATGCGGCGGTGGCCGCTGCGCGCACGGGTTTCGAAGGGCCGTGGTCAAAATTCTCGCCCTATGAGCGGCAGTGCGTGCTTCTGCGCATCGCCGATCTCTTCGAGACCCATTGGGAAGAACTGAGCGTTTCCGACACTCTCGACATGGGACTGCCGATCACGCGCACGCTCGCCAACCGGCGGCGCGTCATCGGCATGCTGCGCTTCTATGCCGGTATGGCGACCGCGCTGCATGGCGAATCCATAGACAATTCGATCCCTGGCGAGATCGTCAGCTTTACAAGGCGAGAGCCGGTGGGCGTTGTCGGCGCCATCATCCCCTGGAACGCTCCGACCGCCGCGTCGATCTGGAAGATCGCACCGGCTCTCGCCACCGGCTGCACCATCGTGCTGAAGCCCTCGGAGGATGCCTCATTGACGCCGCTGCTGATCGCCAGGCTGATGCAGGAGGCTGGCGTTCCCGACGGCGTTGTCAACGTCTTCACCGGCACCGGGGCAGAGGCCGGTGCGCGGCTCGCTGAACATCCCGATGTCAACAAGATCGTCTTCACCGGCTCGACGCTGACCGGCCAGGCCATCGCGCGGGCGGGCGTGACCAACCTCAAGCGCGTTTCCCTGGAGCTCGGCGGCAAATCGCCGATCATCGTCTGCCGTGATGCCGACATCGACAAGGCGGTTCCTGTCGCCGCTATGGCGGTGTTCGTGCATTCGGGCCAAATCTGCATCGCCGGATCGCGGCTGTTCGTGGCGCGCGAAATCCATGATGAATTCGTGCGCCGGGTCGCCGAGTTTGCCGGCAGGCTTCGCATCGGCCATGGCATCGAGGCGGAAACCGAAATCGGCCCGCTCATCAATGCCAGGCAGGCTGGCAAGGTGGTGGACTATATCAAAGCTGGCAGTGACGAAGGCGCCGAACTGATAGCGGGCGGCTCGCGACTGACCGGCGACCTCTACGACGGCGGCAATTTCATCGCGCCGACTGTCTTCGGCGCGGTGTCGGACAAGATGACCATCGCGCGTGAAGAAATCTTCGGTCCGGTGATTTCGGCGATGCCGTTCGACACGCTCGACGAAGCCGTGGCGCGGGCCAATGCGACGCCCTATGGCCTGGCGGCCGGCGTTTTCACCAGTCATCTGGGCACCGCCCACAAGCTCGCCCGCCGCATCAAGGCCGGCTCGGTGTGGGTCAACATGTACCACGCCATAGACCCGGCGGTGCCGTTCGGCGGCATGAAGATGTCCGGTTATGGCCGCGAGGGCGGCACCGAACATCTGCATGAATATCTGGAGACCAAGTCGATCTGGATCCAGACCGACTGAGCGTGCGCTGATATTCGGAGAAGGAGTGGTGCACATAGCCCGCGCGGTGATGATGCCGACTGAGCATGGTCGATCGGCTCTACCCGCATGCAGTGTGGAGAAAGAGGATGAGGAATCGTCGGTTGTGTCCTCTGCCGGATTTCACCTGCCGCAAAGCTCAGCCCGATGCCGGTAGTGTGCCGCGATCCCCGTGACGGTACTTTCTTGAGTGACGGGAGTGTCAAGCCAGGCAGTCAAGGGGGGCTCGGCTGGCCGTTTCCCTCGATCATCGCCATCAAGCAATCGCCAGCTTGTGTGCCGCTGATGCCCAGATCACGCACGCTGTTCATGTGGTTTCGGTCATTCAGGCGTAGGTCGCGGACAAGGTGCCCCTGCGCGCGCAAGCGCTTTCCGAAGTCGGCGGCCTGCTGGTGAAAAGGTGACGTTTCTTGATCTCCGACGAGAATGGTCGCTGCCGTCTCCGGGTCATGCCACCGCGTCATTGGGGTGAAGGCAGTTGCCTCCTCATCGGTGATTCCGATTAGCGGCTGGAGGAAGGACGTCTGAAGGGGCTTGAGGTCGTAAAGGCCGCCTAGCAGCAGCGCCGCACCTATGCCTGATGGCATTGGCGTCTTTTCGAACAGGAATGTGGCCAGGTGCGCACCCGCCGAGTGACCACTTACGCTTAGCCGGGCAGGGTCGCCGCCATGGGCGACTATATTGTCCAGCACCCATTGTTTGGCACGCCGGATCTGGTCGACGATTGCCGCCATCCTGAATTCGGGCATCAGCGCATAGTCGACGATGACCGCGATCGCCCCAGCCTCGGTGACTGTGTTCGCTACATAAGAATAGTCGCTCCTGGAGAACATGCGCCAGTAGCCGCCATGGATGAAGATGTGCACGGGAAGATCCCGGCGCGCGCCGGGCGGAAAGAACAGGTCCAACCTTTCGCCCTCGCCCTCGCCATAGGCGATATCAGCCGACATCGGCAGGGTCGCCCGGGTTTCGGCGCTGCGAGTCACTATGTCGGCCACGATATCGTCAAAATCGGCCACATGGTCGCGCGTGCGGAAAGGGTCCTTTGACATGACTGGCGGTTTAGAAGGTGACGGCAATATATTTAGCCTCCATGAACTCGGCGATGCCGTGGTGCTGGCCGCCTTCGCGGCCAAGGCCGCTCTCCTTGACGCCTCCGAATGGTGCGGCCGGATCCGACATCAGTCCCCGGTTGAGGCCGATCATGCCGGCCTCGATCCCCGACGCCACCCGCATGCCGCGCCCAACATCGCGTGTGTATATATAGGCGGCCAGGCCATATTCCGTGTTGTTAGCATGTGCGATGGCCTCGGCCTCGGTGTCGAAGCGTGTGATAGGTGCCACCGGGCCGAAAATCTCCTCGTGCGCCATCTCCGCATCGGGCGGCACATCGGACAGCACTGTGGGCGGATAGAAGAATCCTTCTTCCTCTGAAATCGACCCGCCGCAAAGCACCTTGGCTCCCCGGCCCACCGCGTCCTTGACCAGACGGTCGATCTTGTCGACAGCCTTTCTGGTGATCATCGGCCCGCACTCGGTGTCGGCATTCGGACCCGCCCCCACCTTGAGTGCCGCCATGCGCTTGCGGAGCCCGTCGGCAAAAGCATCATAGATTCCCGATTGCACATAGAGGCGATTGGCAGCGGTGCAGGCTTCGCCGGCGTTGCGCATCTTGGCGATCATCGCGCCGTCGAGGGCGGCGTCGAGATCGGTATCGTCGAAGACGACAAAGGGGGCGTTGCCGCCGAGTTCCATCGAACAAGAAATGACATGCTTTGAAGCCTCGCCGAGCAAGGTTCGGCCGACACCCGTCGACCCCGTGAAGGAGAGCTTCCTGACGCGCGGATCGGCGAGCATGGCCGAAGTCAGCGGCCCGGGACTGGTCGTGGTCAGCACGTTGACGACGCCGGCAGGCACGCCGGCTTCGCTGTAGAGTGCCGCCAGCACATAGGCCGTCAGCGGTGTTTCACTGGCCGGCTTCAGGACGACAGTGCAGCCTGCCGCCAGCGCCGGCGCGATCTTGCGGGTCGCCATCGCGGCCGGAAAATTCCACGGTGTGATCAGCACGCAAATTCCGATCGGCTCATAATCGACCACGATCCGGTTGGTGCCGGATGGCGCAGTGCCGAATTCACCGGTGATCCGGACCGCCTCTTCGGCATTCCAGCGGAAGAACTCGGCAGCATAAGCCACCTCGCCACGCGCGTCGCGCAACGCCTTGCCATTCTCCAGCGAGATCAGCATGGCAAGCGTTTCGGACCGTTCGACCATGAGCTCAAAACAGCGCCGAAGGATTTCCGAGCGTTTGCGAGGCGCAGTTTCCCGCCATCCCTTAGCTGCTTTGGCCGCGGCCTCGACGGCGGCGGTGGCGTCCTCGACTGTCGCATCGGGAACCGCCGCGATCACCGCCCCAGAGGAGGGATCGACGACATCGATGAGCCGACCGTCGGAGGACGGTCGCCAAGTGCCGTCGATGTAGAGTCCGTGCGAAAAACCGCGCACGTCATAGCCATCCTGGTCGAGTTGCTGAGCATTCAAATTCATCGCTTTGTTCCGTTTTTCACATAACGCAGGCGGCGAGGTCGCCGTCATGGGCAGCCTGGACGAGGCGTCGCATCGTGCCGAGATCGAAGGCACGCGGATTGTTCTTGATCAGACGGTCGATGCCGAGCGCTTGCTCAGCCGTCCAGTCAAGCTTGTCGGCAGGGAGGCCTAGATCCGCCAGTGTTGGCGTAATGCCGATCGCCGCGAACAATCGCCTGATCTCCGCGATTGTGGCGGCTGCCGTCTCGGCGGCGGTTCTGGCCTTGGTCTCCAAGCCAAGTGCCGCGCCGATCTCTGCCATCTCGTGAGCGGCGACGCGGCTGTTATAGGTCATCACGTAAGGCATCATTGTCGCCACGCCCAAACCATGGGCGGTGTGGGTGAGGGCGCCTGCCGGATATTGCACGGCATGCGCCGCCGCCGTGCCGGCGGTGCCGAATGCGCAGCCCGCCGCCAGCGCGCCCATCATGACATCGGCACGCGCGTCGGCATCGGTGCCGTCGCTGCAGGCTTTCTCCAGGCTCCGGCCAAGCAGTTTTATCGCGAGCAACGCGAAATGGTCGGTCAGCGCAGTCTTACCAATGAAGACATGCTGTTGCGGCAGGTTGGGGTCTTCTCCGCGCCGCATGGCGGTGAATGCCTCGATCGCATGGGTTAGCGCGTCGGCGCCGGCTATCGCGGTCAGGGCAGGGGGGCAGGTCATTGTCAGTTCGGGGTCGCACAAGGCAGTCGCAGCGATCAGATAAGGGCTCGATATGCCGACCTTGAGCGTCCGGTCCGGATCCGAGATCACCGCGACGGGTGTCACTTCGGAACCGGTGCCGGCTGTGGTGGGCACGGCGATCAGCGGTAGCGTCGGGCCCGGCACCTTGAACTCGCCATAGTAGTCCTGGAGCTTGCCGCCATGGCTGAGCAGCAAGGTGGCGCATTTGGCGAAATCGAGACAACTGCCGCCGCCGATGCCGATCACCATGTCCGGCCTGAACCCCTTCGCTTCCTCGACACAGATGCCGACTGTGTCGCGTGGCACGTCGGGCAGAACACGATCATGCACCAGGACCTCGATCGAGGCCGACTGAAGGGACTTGATGATGTCGGCGAATACCGTGGTGCCCGCGAAACGCTCATCGGTGCAGACCAGCGCGCGTCGGCCGAACCGGGCGGCGACCGTCGGCAGCACATGGCGCTGCCCCTTCCCGAACAGGATTTCACGCGGCAACCGCAGGGCGGCGAAGAGGGTCATGATCGGTCCTTTGACGGCGGCTGACTGGAAACGGAGGCATTGAACTCGGTCTGGATAGGGGCGGTCTGAGCGTGTGTCTCTCGCACTTAAAACATATCCGCTTTAAAATCGTATAGGATATAGGATTGCATCTGCGGAACCATCGTGTTAGCAGTCCTCACTGTCAAGAGGCAAAATATGCAGACCGCAAACTTACCCGACCCAAGTGACGCCAGCATTGGAGCTGGTCGCATCCAGCGCGCCAACAGTCTCGTCGAAGATGTCTATGAAGCCATCTTCGGGCAGTTGATGGCGCTGAAGATCCCGCCAGGCTCACGCATTACAGTCGACAGCCTGGTCAAGGAATTCAACGTCTCGCACACGCCGATCCGCGAAGCCCTCGGCCGGCTCGAAGGCGAAGGTCTGGTGCTCAAGACGCATTTGATCGGTTATCGTGCCGCGCCCCAGATCACCCGGCGCCGCTTCGACGAACTGTACGAGATGCGTCTGCTGCTCGAACCGCATGGCGCCGCAAAGGCCGCCGCAACGATGGACGAGGCCAAGCTCGATCTGTTGCTCGAAGCCGCCGGCGTGATGTCGCGCCGCGAAGGCAAGGACGACCGCGTACGCTATTCGAACTTCGCCAGGCAGGATGCGATCTTCCACGACAAGATCATGGAGTTTTCTCAAAACGAACTCATCCGCGAGACGTTGGGCCATCAGCACACGCACTTCCACATCTTCCGCCTGATGTTCCATGCACGCGTGACCGAGGAGGCGCTTGACGAACACGAGGCGATCCTTGCCGCGTTCGGCTCGGCCGATCCCGATGCCGCCGAAAAGGCGATGCGCATCCACATAGAGCACTCGCGCGATCGCCTGCTGCCGGCATTCGATTGAGGTCGGAACGGATGTCCATTGCCGCGAATATCGCCGGGGAGGGCGGAAGCACGTTGTCCAGCGATGCGCCTGGTTCGCTCGAACCGGTGCTGCGCGCTCAGGAATTGTCCAAGCAATACGGCCCGGTGACGGTGTTGTCGGACGTCACCCTGGACGTCCTGTCCGGTGAGATCCACGCCATCATTGGCGAGAACGGTGCCGGCAAGTCGACGTTGATGCGGCTGCTGTCCGGCTATGTCGAGCCAAGCCACGGCACATTGTCGATGAGCGGACACACGGTGAAATTTGCCAAGCCCAGCCAGGCACAGGATGCGGGTATCGCTTTGGTTCATCAGGAGATCCTGCTCGCCGAGGGGCTCACGGTCACCGACAATCTGTTTCTCGGGCGAGAGCTTTCGCGTGGCCATGTCGTGGATGACCGCACCATGCGCCGGCTGGCAGCCGAGAAACTGGCGCAGATCGGCTGCGCGGTCTCGCCAAGGGCACTGGTGGGCGACGTCTCGCTGGCAGACCGGCAGATGGTGCAGATCGCTCGCGCCCTGCTTGACGACCATAAGGTGGTTATCTTCGACGAGCCGACCGCCGTTCTGACCGGTGGCGAGGTCGAGCGCCTGCTGGAGATCGTCCTGCAACTGAAGGCTCACGGCACCGCCGTGCTCTATATCAGTCACCGATTGGACGAGGTGCAACGGGTCGCCGACAAGGTGACCGTTCTGCGCGACGGCAAGATGGTCGGCACCTATCCCGGCAGGACGCTGAGCCAGATGGATATGGCGCGGCTGATGGTCGGGCGCGAACTGGCAGCACTCTATCCCAAAAAAACCGTGGCGCCTTCGGATGTGCCGATGCTGAGCGTCAGCAACGCCTCCGTTCCCGGCTATGCAGAGGACGTGTCGTTCACGGTCCACAAGGGCGAGATCCTTGGGTTTGCCGGCATGGTCGGGGCGGGCCGCACCGAACTCTTCGAGGGCATTATCGGCCTGCGCCCGGCGACCGCCACCGTTGAACTCAAGGGCAAGTCGGTCCATTTCCAGTCGCAACGCGCGGCGATCGACGCCGGCGTCGGTTACCTGACCGAGGATCGCAAGGGCAAGGGACTGCTGCTGCAAGAGCACCTGGCGCCTAACCTGACGCTGTCGGCGCTCGGTGTGTTCCATCCCGGCCTCTCGGTAGGTCGGCGCCGCGAAGCGGAGGCCTTGGAACAGGCCGTGGAGACATATGACATCAGGCTGAAGAGCCTCGGCGCCAAGGCGGGCCAGCTTTCCGGAGGCAATCAGCAGAAGCTGCTGCTGGCGAAGGTGCTGCTGACCGATCCTTCGGTGGTCATTATCGACGAGCCCACGCGTGGCATCGACATCGCCAACAAGGCGCAGATCTATGCCTTCATCCAGGAGCTTGTGGCCAGGGGCAAGGCCTGCATCGTCATCTCTTCGGAGATGCAGGAATTGATCGGCATCTGCGACCGCATCCTGGTGATGCGCGAAGGCCGCATCACCGGCGAGGTCAGTGGCGCCGAAATGACCGAAAGCAATGTGGCGGTACTGGCGACCAGCGGCCCCAAGCCAGGGCCAAAAGCCAAGGGAGGCACAGAATGGCTGTCATGACCGAATCCGCACCCAGGCGTCGCCCCCTCGATCTCAACATCAGTTGGACCGACATCGGACCCTTCCTTGCGCTGGCGGCCCTCCTGGTCGTGGGTTACCTCATCAACCCCGATTTCCTGTCCGCCACCAACCTCGCCAACGTCATCACCCGAAGCGCCTTCATCGCTATCATCGCTGTCGGCGCGACATTTGTGATCTCGTCCGGGGGGCTCGATCTTTCCGTCGGCTCGATGGCCGCCTTCATCACCGGCATCACCATCATGTTCATGAACGCGGTGGCGCCGCATGCCGGCATCTGGGCTATTCCCGCCGGTATGGCGGTGGCGATCCTGGTCGGCCTGCTGTGTGGGCTTACCAACGGCCTCATCGTCACGGTCGGGAGGATCGAACCGTTTATCGCCACGCTGGGCACGATGGGGATTTTCCGGGCGCTGATAACCTATCTGACCGACGGCGGCACGATATCGATCGACCGGTCGCTGCGCGAGGCCTACCGGCCTGTCTATTTCGGCACGGTTGCCGGCGTCCCGGTTCCAATCCTCATATCCATCGCAGTCGCCGCGGTCGCATCCTTCATCCTTTACAAGATGAAATATGGGCGCAAATGTGCGGCGGTCGGCGCCAATGAGGATGTCGCCCGCTATTCCGGCATCTCGGTGATCAGGACACGGACCGTGGCCTATATCGTCCAGGGTGTCTGCGTGGCGATTGCCGCGATCTGCTACGTGCCGCGCCTGGGCGCCGCAACGCCGACGACCGGACAGCTTTGGGAACTGCAGGTCATCACAGCCGTGGTGATTGGCGGCACCGCATTGCGCGGCGGCAAGGGCCATGTGTGGGGAACAGTCGCCGGCGCCGTCATCCTGGAACTCATCGCCAACCTCATGGTGCTGTCGGACTTCGTCTCTGAATACCTCGTTGCCGCTGTTCAGGGCGTCATCATCATCATCGCCATGCTCATCCAGCGGTTTTCGAATTCGAAATAGCGCCGCGTCCGGACCACGCGGATTAACGTTCTTGTAGGTCCAAGGGAGAAGACAATGTTCAGTAGAAAATGGATTGCGGCGGCGACACTTGGCGCGCTGCTGCTGGCCGGCCAGGCGATGGCGCAAGACAAGAAGGTCATCGCGGTGTCGATACCGGCAGCTGATCACGGTTGGACGGCCGGCATCGTCTATCACGCACAAGCGGCGGCCAAGGAAATCAACGCGGCGTTCCCGAACGTCGAAGTGGTCGTGAAGACGTCGCCGTCCGCGGCGGAGCAGGTCAGCGCGCTTGAGGACCTGTCGGCCAGCCGCAAGCTGGACGCCTTGGTGATCCTGCCTTACAGCTCGGAAGAGCTGACTCAGCCGGTCAAGGCCATTAAGGACATGGGCACGTTCATCACCGTCGTCGATCGCGGTCTGACTGACGCCTCCGTCCAGGATCTTTACCTCGCCGGCGACAATATCGCGGTTGGCACCAACACAGCCAAGTTCATGATCGACAAGCTCGGCGGCAAGGGCGACGTCGTTGTGCTGCGCGGCATTCCGACCGTCATCGACGACGAGCGCATCAAGGGCTTTCAGGACACGATCAAGGGCACTGATCTGAAAGTCCTCGACATCCAGTACGCGCATTGGAACAGCGACGAAGCCTTCAAGCTGATGCAGGACTATCTGGCCAAGTACCCGCGTATCGATGCGGTGTGGGCCAATGACGACGACATGCTGCTTGGCGTGCTCGAGGCGGTCAAGCAGTCGGGCCGGACCGATATCAAGCTAGCGCTCGGTGGCAACGGCATGAAGGACATCGTCAAGAAAGTGATCGACGGCGACGCCATGACGCCGGTCGAGACGCCATATCCGCCGTCGATGATCAAGACCGCGATCTACATGACCGTTGCGAACCTGATCGGCCAGGCACCCGTCCGTGGCACCGTCAAGCTCGACGCGCCGTTGATCACCCAGGCCAACGCCAAGGAATACTATTTCCCGGACTCGCCATTCTGACCCTATCCGATTTCACCGAAAGGCAGGGCGCGGTCTGCGCCTTGCGTAGCTCAAAACACTGAGAGGAAGAGCCATGCCAGGCAAAAAGATACTGATGCTGACCGGTGAGTTCACCGAAGAATACGAAATCTTTGTCTATCAGCAGGCGATGGAAGCCGTAGGTCACACCATCCACGTGGTATGCCCGGACAAGAACGCCGGAGATCTGATCAAGACCTCGCTGCACGACTTCGAGGGCGACCAGACCTACACCGAAAAGCTCGGCCACTATGCGCTGATCAACAAGACTTTCTCGGAAGCCGAGAGGCAGCTCGATCAATATCATGCCGTCTACTGCGCGGGCGGCCGCGGCCCCGAATACATCCGCACCGACAAGCGCGTGCAGGCGATCGTGCGCCATTTTCACGAGGCCAAGAAGCCGATCTTCACTATCTGCCACGGTGTGCAGATCCTGATCGCTGTCGACGGCGTGGTGCGTGGCAAGAAGGTCGCAGCACTCGGCGCCTGCGAGCCTGAGGTGACACTGGCGGGTGGCACCTATATCGACCTGTCGCCGACCGAGGCCTATGTGGACGGGACAATGGTTTCGGCCAAAGGCTGGACGGCGCTTGCTGCGTTCATCCGCGAATGTTTGAAGGTGCTGGGAACGGAAATCCGCCACGCATAAGCTTCTGGAACCGACGCATTCGCCAAGGAATGCGTCGGTTCCCTTCAACAGCGCCTCCATATCCATCAATTCGGTCGGGATCGCGGCTGCCGAGCGCAACGATATAGGCGAGATGCTCGAGGATTGCCGCCTGGTTGGCCGCTTTTCGTCCTGCCCACGCAGTGAGGCGCTCCGGGCTTTGCTCGTTCAGATTTCAAGTTCCTGGCACCACTCAACAGCTGCAACGGCGCGACGCCACCAGTAATCGTGGTGCGTTTGAGTTCAGGCCTGCGCCAGTGAATCTGGCATCGCGGATAACCCAATAATCTCCTGGCGTCTGGGGTTGGTCATCGGCCTGACGAAAAGAACGACGTCCAGGAACGATTTCAGCCGGCTGTCGTTGCCTAGCATTAGGCATCCCTTATGGAAGTTGCGAAATGCCGCTGTGTCAGAATCTATGCCCTCTTGAAATGACATTCAAATGTCCGCGTTGCGGATTGGCTCTGCTGAAACCCGGGCGTTGGTTCCAGGTTGCATCCAAATATCGCTGTGAGGGGTGTCACAGCGAAATCCGGATTACCTATCCCGACAAGATTGCACTATTCCAGAAGTATGCGGCTTCGCCGCGCGAGGGTCCATCTCCGCCAAAACATAGCTCAGTCCTGACCAAGTCATTCAGCGGCTAGGGCTACGGTCCTGCCAGGGGGGCTGAGCGCTGACTGCCGGCATAGTGGTGCCTGTGGCATGGAACGAAATCCGTTCCCCGCGGTTGGGAGTTCATGCCTCCAGCTACACGCAATTGACCGGCCATGCCCTGCAGTCAGGAGCAGTGATGCAAACATATCTGGTGGAACAAATGGAGGGGGACGACGTGGTCGCGGCGAGTAATGTCAATGCGTCCAGCCCGTTCACGGCGGCGACTATGTCAACGGGACGCCAGGTTACCCTGCGGATATGGGAAAACAATTGGGTTCGTGTCACGGATGAGCTTGGAGGGGAAGTATTCGCATACTGCTTCGTTTCAGGCACTGGCGAAGCGGACGGCAGCGCACAGCCCGACACTGCGGTAAGGTAGCACAGCCGAGCGAGCGCAGGCTGGCATGCTCAACCTCGAATGATTCAAGCGATCAAGACCGCTTCGCGCATCATCCGAATGATTGATGAAAAGATCATGCCGCGGGGCGATAAGCGGCAACAATCCTAGCGTGGGGCCCTTATGTCTCTGGCGCATTTAGAATCTTCTAGGGCGATTCAAACGGTGCAGGCTGACTACCAAGCGGTGGTCTCTTGTCGATGGTCAAAAGCTCCCGATCATGCTCTTGACCATGGCGGGCCTGTTCTACGTCTGCATCAACGGATGGGAACCGGCTTCGCCGACGTCCCTGTCTTTGATCATCTGAGGGAAATCGCCGGGCGTTATTCCGAAAAATTAGCCGCCAGCGACGGCACCAACCGATTGACCTATTCCGAGCTTTTTCGGGCGGTCGAGACATTGGCCGGCTGGATTGAAGCCGTGGTTCCCGACGGAAATGCGGTTGGAATACTTCAGGCCAACTCGGTCTGGTACACCGTTGCGATGCTGGCCAGCATGGCATCCGGCCGACCGTCAGTGCCGCTTAACGTGCGAGATCCGGACTCGCGCATCAACGAAATCGTCGCCGACGCGAGGCTCTCCGCCATAATTGGCGACAAAGGCATCCACGGCCTTGATCTGCCCCAGCACGTTGCCCGGATCGAGATGGCGCAATCGTTGCAGGCAACGCCTCGTCCAGCCGCACACCGTATCGTTTCTGTCGATGCACCGGCAATCGTGCTTTATACCTCCGGCAGCACGGGCCGTCCCAAGGGGATTGTCAACAGCCAGCGGAGCTTGCTGTGCCGAGTGCAGCAATATGTCGACGCGTGCCACATCAATGCACAGGATGTTTTCCTGCCCCTGACCGGCCCGGCAACCATCGCCGGTTGTCGGGAAATCCTTGCCGCTCTTCTCACGGGTGCCACGTTGCAGCTTGTGGAGGTCGAAGCCGTTGGCCTGCGCGCGGTTCGCGGCCGTATGCAGTCGGAAGGCGTGACGATCACCTATCTGGTGCCGGCACTGCTTCGCGCTCTCCTGGCGGATGAGCCCGCGGACGCCTTTGGTTCGCTCAGGGTTGCCCGAATTGGAGGCGAGAAGGTGTCGTCGGCCGACATCCGCCTCGTGCGCAAGGCTGTCCCGCCAAATTGCCTGGTGCAGATCGGCTATTCATCGACGGAAACGACTGGATCGCAGTGGTTCTTGCCGCACGATTGGCCGGAATTCGATTCTTCAGCTCCCGTCGGTTGGCTGCTTCCGGGAATCAGCTTCGCGGTGGTCGATGAAGAGGGTTATCCGGTTCAGCCCGGCAAGATCGGAGAACTGTGGATCAGAAGCCCGTATGTCGCGCTTGGATATTGGGAAGACGGGGCTGTTGTTCCGTTTGAAGCAGATCCCGAAGACCAGACGGTTCGCGTCTTTGCGACGGGCGATCTTGTGCAAATTGGCAGTGATGGCCTGTTGCGGATCATCGGTCGCAAAGGGCGCCAGATAAAGGTCAATGGACGGCGCGTTGAGCCGGCCGAACTCGAACGGGTTCTGCGTGGCGCGCCGTCGGTGAAGGATGCCGTGGTCATCGTCACTCCGGCCAATGAACTGGTTGCGTTCGCCGTACCGCACGGCGGGGAGGGAGCCGGTTTTTGCGACGAGCTGCGCCAACTTGCCAGGACAAAATTGCCGCCGGCGCTTTGCCCGCTGCGGCTCCATGCAAGCGCCGAGATACCGCGACTGGCCAGCGGAAAGATCGATATGGCAATGCTGGCTGCAATCGACCTTTCGGTTCGGGAAACAACGCCCCCACCGCAAATCCCCCATGCGCGAAATGAAGTTCCTGCTCATCAGATCGTACGGCGTGCCTGGACCAAGGTCCTCAAGACGCGGGTCGCCCTGGGCTGCTGGGATGAAGCGGGGGGGGATTCGCTGAAGCTGCTGCATTGCGTCATGGAAATCGAAAGCGCGATCGGGCAGGAGCTCGGATTGGAAGCCTTCACGGTTGGAATGAGCTTCGATGAGATGGTTGCAGCGGTCATTTCCGCTCAAGGAGGCGGCGAGCATTCGCCCGCTTGGAAACATGAGCCTCCGCTGCTTTTCCTTTTCCCCGGGTCGGTCGGCTATGGTCCGAGCCTTGCTTCGTTCGCATCAGCAATAAGCAAGGTCGCCAGGGTGTCTCCCATCAGATATCCCGCCCTGGGCATGATCCTGCAAGGTCAGAACACTGTCGCCGCAATGGTCGAAGCTGCAATCGATCATATCAACCGCGTGCAGCCGACCGGCTGTGTTCGCCTGCTTGGTCACTCGCTCGGAGGAGCGGTC
This sequence comes from Mesorhizobium sp. CO1-1-8, assembly GCF_020164875.1. Classification (NCBI taxonomy): domain Bacteria; kingdom Pseudomonadati; phylum Pseudomonadota; class Alphaproteobacteria; order Hyphomicrobiales; family Phyllobacteriaceae; genus Mesorhizobium; species Mesorhizobium sp. CO1-1-8. Next base: position 93,345 of record NZ_JAIUGZ010000002.1, read on the forward strand.
GCTTTTGAGGTTGCCGCGCGTCTGCTTGATCAAGGGCGAGCGGTAGCGTTCACGGGCATTCTGGATACCAGCCTGGTTGGCGAGCGCAGCAAGCGTTGGGAGACCATTACCCGGACATTTCACCGGATTCGAACCAATCGTATATCCGCTAGTCGGGTGGCGTGCCGCGCGCTTGCCAAGGTCGCGGTCAAAATGCACTGCGAATCCCGGCTTGCCAGCTTCCTCGACCGCCATGCCGAGGGTCAGTTCAACCCGACGAGCTTCAGAACCAAACTGGAATTACAGGAAGTTCTGCGGGCGCGCGCCTTCTTCCAATGGCTGACAGAACCCAGGCCGATACTGCCGATCACCGGCACCTTGTTCCGTTGCGCGCGGCCCGGAATGCCGCTTGCACTTGGGTGGGATCGGGCATTCGTCCATCTGGACGTCATTCCGATCGCCGGCACCCACATCGACATGGTCGTGGAGCCTCATTTGACCGTCAATCGCCCGCTCATCGAAAACGCTGTGACTGAGACCTACTCTTCAATCGAGTCACGCAAACAGGAGGCAGTGTCATCGACCTGATCGGCGAATTCAGCAGCGACGTGCTGGCGCTCGATGCCCGGCTGGAGATCGATCGCATCGTCGAGACCTTGCGCGAACAGGTTCTCGGCACACAACGGCGTCGCGGAGTGGTCGTCGGGCTCTCCGGAGGCATCGACAGTTCGGTCGTCGCAACGCTGTGCGCACGGGCGTTCGGCAGGGATAAGGTACTGGGCCTGTTCATGCCGGAGCGCGATTCGTCCGGCGACTCGTTGAGGCTTGGCCGCAGCGTCGCTGGGCAGCTTGGCATCGACACAATCCTTGAAGATATACAGCCGGCGCTCGAGGGCATCGGCGCCTACGCCCGACAGATGGAGGCCATTCGAACTGCCGTCCCTGGATATGGCGAAGGCTGGAAATGTAAGCTGGTCATGGCATCGGTGCTGGAGAGCAGCGGCCTCAATATCACGCGCCTTACGGTCGAGGATCCGGACGGAAAGATCGACACCGTGCGTCTGTCGCCGGCGGCTTACCTGCAGATTGTCGCTGCAACCAACTACAAGCAGCGGGTTCGCAAGATGACTGAATACTATCATGCGGACCGCCTCAACTATGCAGTGGCAGGCACGCCAAACCGGCTCGAATATGATCAGGGCTTCTTCGTCAAGCAGGGCGACGGCGTCGCCGACGTGATGCCTATCGTACATCTCTACAAGACCCAGGTTTACCAACTGGCGGAATATCTCGGTATTGACAAGGAGGTCCGAACAAGGCCGCCGACCACGGATACGTTTTCCATGGCGCAAACCCAGGAGGAATTCTACTTCGCCTTGCCCTATCAACTGATGGATTTGTGCCTCTACGGCATGAATCACGGAATCTCGGCCGGCGTGGTTGCCGCCGCCGCCGGCCTCACGGCCGAGCAAGTCGAGAAGGTCTATAAGGATATCGTCAGCAAACGCCGCGCCGCACGCTACCTTCACGCACGGCCGCTGCTGTCCGCTGCGATGGACAGGGATTGACCCATGTGCGGCATCGCCGGAATTGTGGCGCTGAACGCGGCTGCGGAGCCTCCTTCACGAGCCGCGCTTCTACGAATGGCAGCCGCGCTCTCCCATCGAGGCCCAGACGAGAGCGGCCTTTACCGCGATAGGCGGGCGGGACTGGCGCATACCCGCCTGTCGGTCATCGATCTCTCGACCGGGCAGCAGCCCCTCGCCGACACAGGCGATACCACCTGGATCGTGTTCAACGGCGAGATCTTCAACTACGTCGAGCTGCGTGAACAACTCATGGCTCTGGGACATCGTTTCCGCACCCGCAGCGATACGGAGGTCGTCGTGCACGCCTACCGCGCCTGGGGCGTGGCTGCGTTCGAGCGGCTGAACGGGCAGTGGGCACTTGCCATCTGGGACTCGTTGACAGGCCGCCTCGTCCTGTCGCGCGACCGGTTCGGCATCTGCCCCCTGCATTTGTGCGAACACGCTGGCCGCCTTCACTTCGCCAGCGAAGTGAAGGCAATTTTCGCAGCCGACCCCGCGATACCGCGGGCCTTCGATCCGGCGGGCGTCGACCAGACCTTCACGCTCTGGACGGTCGTACCGCCGCAAGGCGTATTTCAGGGAGTAAAGGAACTTACCCCCGGCCATGTACGCATCTACGACAATGGCAGCGTTCGTGAGCACGCTTTCTGGAAACCTTGCTATCCCGAGATCGCGGACCCGGCCCACGGCACCTTCACGGGCTCACTGGACGATGCGGTGGACGAAGTGCGCAGCGCCTTGCAGGCCGCGACGGCGCTTAGAATGGTGAAGGCGGATGTGCCGGTCGGCTGCTACCTCTCCGGCGGGCTCGACAGCTCGCTTGTCGCCATGCTCGGGAGGCGCTTCGCCGGCGCGCCGTTCCAGACCTTCTCGTTGCGTTTTGCTGACGCCGAATATGATGAAACCCGTTACCAGCGGCTGGTTGCCGGTGCGAGCGGCGGCGAGCACCACGAGGTGATGGTTTCGCGCGGTGACATCGCCGACATTTTCCCAGATGTGATCCGTCACGCCGAGCGTCCAATTCTCAGGACCGCGCCGGCGCCGTTGTTCCTTCTCTCGAGGCTGGTGCGCGAACATGGCATCAAGGTCGTGCTGACCGGCGAAGGAGCCGACGAGATGTTCGCCGGCTACGACCTGTTCCGTGAAGGCAAGGTCCGCCGCTTCTGGGGACGGCAGCCCACATCCGCCCGCCGCGCGCGACTGCTGGAACGTCTCTACCCTTATCTGAGCCGCTCGCCGGTCAAGCAGCAGGCGATGGCGCGCCAGTTCTTCGGACACGGTATCCATGCATTTGGCGCTCCCGGCTTCGCGCATGACACCCGCTGGCGCACCACCAGCGCCATCAAACGGCTGTTCTCGGCCGACATGCACGCCGAAGCGGCGCGCCACAACGCGGTGGCGGACCTGCTCGGCCGCCTGCCCGAAGAGTTCCAACGATGGGGTCCTCTCGCGCAGGACCAGTACCTTGAGATCAGGACGCTGATGTCGGGCTACCTGCTTTCCTCGCAAGGAGACAGGATGCTGATGGCCCACTCGGTCGAGGGGCGCTTCCCGTTCCTGGACGATAAGCTCGTGGCCTTGGCGAATTCGCTTCCGGCCGACTACAAGCTGCGCATTCTGGATGAGAAACACGTGCTGAAACGTGTGGCGAAATCAATCGTGCCCGCGGAAATCGTGGCCCGCAAGAAGCAACCCTACCGGGCGCCCAACGCACTTTGCTTCACGGGCGATGGCGCACCCGCCTATGTCCGCGAAGCACTCTCGGAGACTGCGCTGCGCGCGGCGAATGTCTTTGATCCGAACTCGGTCGCGCGCCTGCTGGGCAAATGCGCTGCCAAGACCGGCGATGGCGATCTGTCCAACTCGGACAACATGGCGTTGGTCGGCGTGCTGTCGACGCAGCTCCTCCATCAGCAGTTTGTCGCAAGCCGCCCATCGAGTGGGCGTGCGGTCGACCTCAGGATAGATGTCGATCACCTGCACAGGGAAGAGGTGCTGGTATGATGCATGGCGCCGTACCTCTGCTGGACGATTACCTCAGCCATTCGGCCGGCCGGCTCGGCGACAAGATGGCGCTGGTGTGCGGCGAACATCGGCTCACCTATGACGAGCTTGAGGCACGTTCCAGCGCGGTCGCCTGTCATCTTGTCGCGTCCGGGATCACCCCCGGCGACCGCGTCATGATCTTCGCCGACAACACCGTCGAGACCGTGGTCAGCTTCTGGGCGGTTCTCAAGGCGAGCGCCGTTGTATGCGTCGTCAATCCGCTCACCAAGAGCGACAAGCTGGGGTATTTGCTCAACGATTGCCTTCCGGCAGCATTGATCACCGACAAACATTTGCAGCCGATCTTTACTGAGCCGGCGCGTAACTGTCCGTCGCTGCGGCGGCTCATCGTCTCCGGTCCGGTGGACGACGCCGAACTTCGGGAATTGCCGCATGCCGTGCGCTGGAATGAGGCGGCTGCCAGCCACGGCAAAGCGCCGGCCCGCCGCCGCATCGATATCGATCTCGCAGCCATCATCTACACGTCGGGCTCGACCGGCGAACCCAAAGGCGTGATGCTGACGCACAGGAACATGATGACAGCATGCACGTCGATTGCTTCGTACCTTGAACTTGGCGAAGACGACGTGATCCTCAATGTCTTGCCCCTGGCCTTCGATTACGGCCTCTATCAGATGATAATGGCATTCCGTACCGGGGCGCGGTTGGTCCTCGAGCGCTCGTTTGCCTTCCCCGCACAGATACTTGCGGTCATTGAAAGGGAGAGAGTTACAGGCTTCCCCGGCGTGCCAACCATCTTTGCCGCGCTGTCGGATCTCAAGACGCTGAAGGCAAATGATTTTGCAAGCATAAGGTATGTCACGAACACGGCCGCGGCCCTGCCGCTCAAGCACATTCGCCTGCTCCAGGAGCTGTTTGCCGACGCCCGCATCTATTCGATGTACGGCCTGACCGAATGCAAACGCTGCACCTATCTTCCGCCGGACGATCTTGCTCGAAAACCCTTGAGCGTGGGGATCGCCATCCCGAACACCGAAATGTGGATTGTCGATGAGGATGACCGAAAGGTCGGTCCCGATGTCGTCGGCCAGTTGGTCATTCGCGGGGCAACAGTCATGAAGGGCTACTGGGGTAAGCCGGAGGCCACCGCGAGGAAGCTCAAGCCTGGCCCTTTGCCCGGCGAGCAGGTTCTGTACACCGGCGACTACTGCCGAATGGACGAGGAAGGGTACCTCTATTTTGTCGGCCGCAGCGATGAGATCATAAAATCGCGGGGAGAAAAGGTGGCGCCTAAGGAAGTCGAAAATGTGCTGATGGAAATCCCGGGAGTACGGGAAGCCGCGGTTGTCGGAGTTCCCGACGACCTGCTGGGGCAAGCAGTGAAAGCGTTTGTCGTCATGGAGCAAGGAACGATCATGGGCGAAAAGCAGCTGCGGATGGAATGTCAGAAGCGGTTGGAAAACTTCATGATTCCGAAGTCCATCCACATTGTGTCCAGTCTGCCGATGACGGACACCGGCAAGCTCAAGAAAATAGCGTTGTCATAATGCGATTCACGGAAATCATTTGGATCGGAGGCCAATTCAATGCTGAGCACGAACAACAGAATTGACACCTACAGCGATCAAATCCGCGCCTTTCTGGCCTCAAACTTCTACGTGGCCGACCCGCGTGCGCTGGAAATTGAAACGTCGTTGCTCGACCAGGGCATCATAGACTCGACTGGAGTGCTTGAAGTTATCGGCTTCGTCGAGGAGACATTCGGCATCACCGTCGAGGACAGTGAACTTCTGCCTGAGAATTTCGATTCCATCCAGGGAATTGCACGTTACGTGGTCAGCAAGGAAAACTGATCGCCGGGCTAGGTTTAAGGCGTCTCCCCCGCCGAGCGCACACCCATGGCGCAGCTCACGCTGGCGCTTTGGCCCGTGCACAAACCACCCTGGCTTCACCGGCTTTGTTCGCAACCGTGCGAATGCTCTCGTAGGCTTTGGAACGCTCAACCAAACTCATGACCTGCCGGTCCTGGCCAAGCCCGACCTCGAAAAGCAGCATCCCACCTTGCCGCAGATAGCGCCGCGCCTCCTTGATCACCCGCATATGAATGCTCAGGCCGTAGGGCCCGGCAGCGAAGGCCTCACGTGGTTCAAGCTCCATCAGATGCGCGCGGTCATTTTCGAGCCGCTTCTCCGAGATATAAGGCGGGTTGCAGACGACCAGATCGATCGTGCCTTCGAGTTCCAGACCCGAGAAGGAATTGAACAGGTCGCCCTGCAGCACCGAAATGCGTCCGGCCAGGCCAAGATGGGCGACATTCCGGCAGGTGGTTTCGACACACCTGTCAGTTACATCGCTCGCCCAGACACGCGCGGTGGGGATCTTGTATCCAATGGCGCAGGCGAGATTGCCCGCCCCGCAGCACATGTCCACGACACGCGGTACCGGCCGATTAAGTTCACGCAGCACATTGAGGGCGGCGCTGCCGAGCAGTTCGGTCTCCGGGCGAGGGACGAGCACGCCGGGCGCGACAACCAACTTCAGTCCCATGAAGTCGGTGCGGCCGGTGCTGTAGGCGCTGGCGACATCTATTTCACCAATCACGGCAAACCCGCTTTCTTGATTTTTCCCTTGTTGACTTCTCAGGCGCCCGGTCTTCACGCCGTGAGGCGAGCCATCAACCACGTGGTTCGGGCTCGGTTCACGTCCGCGCAACTACTGGATCGCCGCGCTCTGCAATTCACTGCTGAACCTCACCTCGATGGTGTCTCCAGGCGCGACCTCAGTGTCCTGGTCGACCGGTCGACCTCTCGACGCGCCGCCGGCTCCACCGGTTATTGTGATCCGCGCCTGAAAGGTTTCGCCGGCGACCGGCAGCGGAAGAGCGGACGCCCCTGATGGCTGAAGCTTCTGGCTGGCTGCGTGGAGCCTTGCAGTGGTCTCGGCGAGACGAAGGTCGGTGTCCCTCAACTCGTTCAGAAGGCCAATCCTTCTTTGATTTTCATTGCGTTCCTGCTGCCTGACGAAGTCTTCCTGCTGGCGCCGCGTTCTCATGAGTTCGACCGAGGTCTCGAGCGCCCGGCTCGACGACATCAGCACGGCACGCCTGACGTCAGCGAGCCTGCTGTTGGTCAGGTTGCCCGATTCGAACGATTTGGTGACCCGCGCCAGATCGTCCTCATCCTGTTTCACCGCGGCCGCTTCCGTCTGCTCGCGCTTGAGCAGAACCTCGACCTGAGCCTCGGCATCCTTGGCGGCCTTGTCGAGATAGCTTTGCTCCTGTTGAAAATTGTTCAGTGAAATTTTGAGACCTTCCGCTTCCGCCTGCGCCACCGCCGACACCAATGCATTCGACAGGGGCGAGCCTTGCGGCGGCTGCATGTCAAACTCTGCCTGGTTCTGAAGTTCGGCGCGGGTGCGGGCGCCATGAAAATAGTCCCGGATGTAATCGCCCCAGATCGATTCGTAGTCGCGTCGCAGATCAACGGGATCAGGTCCGCTTTGGCTTGCCCGCGACCGCAGGAGGCTGATACCGCCGGCGACCGCAATTGCCTGCCGGACAGTCATGAGTGGTCGGTAGGCCTGCTGTCCTGGCGTCAGCACATCACCAGTCACATAGATCGGGCGGTATTCCGCGATCACGGCCGTGACGTCGCTCGGCTTGATGACGATCATTTGCTCCCGGCCATCAGGCAGGCGCTGGTGGACTATTTTGGTTGGCAGCACCGCCTCCATGCGTGTCTGCAATTCGGCCGGCGTCAGCCCGCCAACCGGGATCATCCCGAACTCGGGCAGCGCGATCGAGCCATCCATCTGGACGATCGCGCGTTGCGTTCGTTCCGCTATGGAGGCAATTCCTATCTCCACCGTATCGCCGGGCGACAGCTTATAGGCGACCGGCGCTTCAGCTGCGGCTGCGATATCCAGGACCAGGCAGCCGGCAAGGGCTGCAAAGAAAATTCGGCTAACGAAGGCCATTGATGGCAATCTCCCTTTTAATTCAAGCCCGGCTGCTGCGGCCAGTCGAGATGGGCGACGAATTCGTAGATCGGCCCACCAGGCACTCCCCAATTGCTCGACCAGATCACTTGCGACCCATCAGGGGACGGTGAGGCATGTGTCTCGCTCCAATAGTCAAACGGAATGTTTCGCGTCTGCACGATGCGTCGGACCTCCTGACGGCCGTCGACACGCAGCGCGATCACTTCGCGCGTGTATGGCGCCCAGTTCGGATGGCTCCGAACCTCATCAGGATTGCCCCCGTAACTTATAAACGCCCATTCGGGCCTGTCCAAAGCACGCAGCGACGTATGCTCGGCCTCACCGTACTTCGTGAGCGACGTGACCTTTCCATCGGACAGCCGACGCTTGATCACCTGATATTCGTCCGGAGCGGATTTGCTGGTTCCGACGTAAATTTCGCTGCCATCCGCATCGAGGGTCAAATCGCCATGGCCGGGCCGATGATGGTCCTTCCACCTCTGGCGCAGGGTGCCGTCGACAGCGAAAATGGCTCGCTGCTCGGTGCCGTCGATCAGGTTTTGGAAACACAGGATGTTCTCTCCGAGCGGAGAAATGGTGCAGGCACTGGTCGTTCCGGCAACTTGGGCGAGATCGATGTCCGGGTATTTCAGACGCCGGTCGATGTCGTATGCGAAGACGACGGCAGCTCCATCATCGCGGGTCGCGCGTACGGCAATGCGGTTGCCGTCACGACTAGGATTTCCCTTGGACGGGCCGAATTCGAGATCCCGATATTTCGTTGCGGCAAATACTATGTCCTCACGATTGGTGCGGGGTGCCCAGGTCGAGATCTTTTGACCGTCGACACAGATCATTAGCTCCGCATTTCGAGGGCGCCATTCGCACTCACCCGACTTGTTGCGATGAAACAAAGGGAGGTAGGTTTTCCCGTCGAGGAAGCACATGCCGTTGCAGCCGTTCATGAGGACGAGGAGGCTCTGATCCGCATTCCAGGCTTGCGCGCTCGAGTAACGATGACTGCAATAGATTTTGCCGCAGACAATTCCGTTGCCAAGAGCTCCGGGCTGTGTGATCCGAGTAAAGCTGATCCCTGTCGCCGGATCAGTTGCAGGTTTCAGATAAGCGGGCAGATCCATTGCCGGCTCCGTGCCTGCCGCACCGCTCGGCCGGTTCCCGGCCGTGTGGAGCGCCAGCAGAGCGGCCATCAACAGCATGGCTGGTATGAGCCGCGGCAAGGTCATGTCATGTAGCTCATTTCGCGCCGGACGCGGCCTTCGCTGAGGCGCGAGCGCCACCACTCGATGGTTCTTTCCAGACCATCACGCAGGCTCGTACGTGCCCGCCATCCGACTTTATTTTCAAGGTTTGAGGAATCGGCGAGCAACGCGCGAACCTCGGAGTTCTGCGGCCGCATCCGGCTCTCATCGCGGCGGACCGGTTTCCTGGTGCCACTCAACTCGAGCACCAACTCCAAAACGTCCGAGACACTGACGGCGCGCTGGCTGCCGGCATTGTAGGCACGGCCAAATTCAAGCTCGGCCGCCCCTGCCGCCACAAATGCCGCCGCAGTGTCTTCCACAAAGGTAAGGTCACGAATAGGGCTGGTGTCGCCGACCATGATCGCCGGACAGTTCTCGTCCAGAGCCTGCCTTATGATGGTCGGCACGATGGCCCGCTCGCTCTGGCGCGGCCCGTATGTATTGAACGGCCTCAGGATGACCACCGGCACATCGAACGACCTGGCATAGGACGCCGCCATCATGTCCGCCCCGATCTTGGATGCAGAGTAGGGGGACTGTCCCTGCAACGGGTGGGATTCGTGGATCGGCATGGTCAGGGCGGTGCCATAAACCTCGCTTGTGGACGTATGCACAATGCGCTCGGTTTCCCAGTGGCGTGCCGCTTCAAGGACATTCACTGTGCCCAGCACATTGGTTTCCACATAGGATTGGGCAGCCGCGTAGGAATAGGGAATCGCAATCAGCGCAGCCAGATGAAACACCACCGCCTGGCCGCGCACGATCCTGTTGATGAACGCGCTGTCACGAACGTCCCCTCGAATGCATTGCAACTGGCTTCGAACGTGGTCGGGCAAATCATCCAGCCAGCCATGGCTGTCGAACGAGTTGTAGAGGGCCAGGGCCGTGACATCGGCACCTTCGTGCACCAGCGCTTCCGTGAGATGGGATCCGATAAATCCATCCGCACCCGTGACCAGGACCTTCCTGCCGTGATAGCTCACGACCGTGCACTCCTTCGATCGTGTGAGCCGTCAAACTGGCGAACGAACAACAATCCATTCATGCCAAACTCTCCTCACTTGCCAACTCTACCCACTTGCCGCGGGAGGCAGGGACACGCCGAAAACCGCCCTGAAGCCTCGCATTATCCAGACCAGGTCCGATACAATCGTGCGCCGCGGGTAGTAGGCGAGGTCGATCGTTGCCTTGGCCGGGAACAGGACCTCTCGATAAAACAGGAGCGGATCAAGGGAGGGCGGGTAAAAACAGGCTTCGTGACGGAAGAGAACCTGGGTGGGGCCGAGCAGGCCAGGCTTCCACTGTAGAACAGCTTCATTGCCGCCGCGGAAACAGTCGGCGAAAGCAAGGCTTTCCGGCCGCGGGCCCACAATTGCCATGTCTCCCGTGAAAACGTTCCACAGTTGGGGCAACTCATCAAGTTTCGTTGCCGCGAGAAAACGACCTATTCGCGTCATGCGGCTGTCATCGTTCATGGTCAGCGCAAGGCCGAAAGGATCGGCCGTCGTCTTGAATTTGCGGAACTTGTACATGCGAAACGGTTTTGCGCCAGCGCCCAGGCGCGTCTGTGCGAAAAGCACGGGCCAACCACCTTCGACAAAGAGTGCAACAGCAATCAGCAGCATCAGTGGAGCGAGTGCCATTCCCCCTGCTGCGGCGAGGATGATGTCCATCGAGCGTCTGGCAATTCCGTGGCTGGTGCCAGCTACGGCGGGCCGATGCATCGTCACGTCGAGTGCGTTCATGCCGCCGCTCCCGCACGCCCGCTGCTTTCAATCGCGGTGGCCAATGCAACAACCACCGACTCGATCGCACTTGCCGTAATTTGCGGGTGCAGTGGAATCGTCAACTCCCGCTGCGCGAAGTCCTCGGTCTTCGGGAGATGGATCTCAGTGAACATTTGGCGATAGAGCGTCATCTGGTGCACGGGCGTATAGTGGATTGTGGTCTGTATTCCCTTCGTTCGCAGATGGTCGATCACCGTTTGCCGGTCGACGTCATGTGGCAGGAGGACAGGCATGATGTGGTAGGCCGACGTCCGCGGTTTGCAGAACGGGACTGTCACGGCCGAGCAATAGTCTGCGATCAGGCGTCGATAAAGGACGACCAATATGCGCCGGATTTCATTCCATTCTTGCAGGTTCTGAAGCTGGACCAGGCCAATAGCGGCGCGCAATTCATCCATGCGATAATTGAAACCGAGCATCGTCACATCGTATTGCGGCGTGCGGCTGTTCAGCCGCTGATGTGTGCCACTGGTCATCCCATGTCCGCGAGCCTGGCGGATCGCTTCACGGAGCCGTGCATCCCGGGCGATAACGGCCCCACCTTCCGCGGTGGTCATGTTCTTGTTGCCGTAGAAGCTAAAGGCCGCGGCGGCACCATAAGTCCCCACCTCCTTAAGGCCGGGAGCATGCGCGGCATCCTCGACGATATGCAGTCCTCGCACACGGGCAAATCTCTGCCATTCTTCCCGGTCGGCGAGGTAGCCGGCAAAATGGACGAGAATGACAGCCTTGGTACGTCCGGTGCACTTGGCTTCCGCGTCGCTTAGGGACATCAGTGGCACTTCGGCCGACTCTATGTCGACGAATACCGGTGTTGCTCCCACGTAAAGCACTGCATTCGCGGTCGCCACGAAGGTCAGCGAGGGAACCAGCACTTCGTCTCCGGGGCCGATCCCAAGTGCATGGAGAATGAGATGCAGGGCGGCGGTGCAAGAGCTGACGGCAACGCAATCGGCCGCATCATGCACGGCCGCGAAGGCCTCTTCAAAGGCTCGTACCTGGTCCCCCATCGTCAGCCATCCACTGTCGACAACTTTGGCCAGGGCCGCCTTTTCCGGAAAGCCAAGAATAGGAGCGCTGACCAAGAGCATTACGACCTCCTCATGTTGGCGCGGTCGAGCGTTCAGCCCAGCCCTAAGCGGCCGCTGCCGAGACCTCGATCGATGCGGACTGCTCTTCCCAAGCGATGGTTTGTGCGTTTTGAAAATCTTCAACGCGTCCGATATCCAGCCAAAGCCCGTCATGTTTGTAGACGTGGACATTCGTGCCGTTTTGCATCATCTGCAGCATGAGGTCGTCGAATCCGAAGGCGATTCCGTCAGGGATAAAGCGGAAAACGTCTGGATTCATGCAATATATTCCCATGCTTACGAGATGAGATAGCGTCGGTTTTTCACGAAATACCTTCACAGTATTGTCGATCTCGTCGATTACGCCGAAGTCCATCTTGATGACGCGCGAAGCGGTGGCTATGGTGACTGGATCCGTGTGAGCGCGATGTGATGCCACAAACCGGCTGAGACTGAGATCGGTAAGTACGTCCCCATTGAGAACAATGAACGGCTCGTCCAGTTCCTCCCTGATTAGGGAGAGCGGGCCAATAGTGCCGAGAGGTTCCAGCTCCTGAGTATAGCGTATCCTTAGGTTCCACTGTGATCCGTCTCCGCATACGGTGCGGATCAAGTGCCCCAGATAGCCGGTCGTGACGTAGACTTCCTGAATGCCGTTCCGTCGCAGCCACTTCAAAAGCAATTCAAGAACCGGTCGAGCACCGATCGGCATGAGAGGCTTGGGCAAGATGGATGTGAAAGGCCGAAGGCGTGTTCCCATTCCACCGCACTGAATGACCGCTTTCATCTCGTCCTCCTATTGATACGACTGTCGCGGTGTGATGGGTCCAGCCCACCGGCCGGAAGGTACGCCAGTGTTGGTTTCGCCTCTCCGGAGTGCAGCGATGGTAAGTGGCGCCCGGGAAGGCGTCGTCGTGCATTTGAATGGCACTTTCCCGGCCTTTTGATTCAATATTCCAGCTGGCAGGACATGGGCGCGACAGGGCGATCAATCAGAGCGGGGGAGCTGTGGCCACTCGATTGGCAACTACTGCGCGCATGCCCGGCGCCGGTAGCGACCTTCTCGGAAGGGCATCGCTATCGTTCGTACGAAAAAAACACTTTGCTATCTGGCCCTGAAATGTGTGCGATTGTAAGCTATATTAGCAGGTTGATATGTGCGGATGGGCGGCGGCGAGCGTCGACATACGGGGGATCAGCGGGCGGCTGATCCGTGTTGGGTCACCGTGTAGTCCATCCAAAGGGAGGTTTCGGCAGCTAGGGACACATGCGGGCTGCCAAAAGGTGGGTGGTTCATGTATCGAATTATCATCGCCGATGACCACGGCTTGTATCGCCGTGGGCTGCGACTGGCATTGACAGCCGGCATTCCAGACTTGGAAATATTCGAAGCGGCGTGTTTTGATACCGTCATAAGCCTGCTTGAAGATCAGGCGCCCGTTGATCTCGCCATCATCGACCTGAACATGCCGGGACTGTCCGGTCAGGATGATCTTCGCGACGTCTTACCGGCTCATCCCGACACACGGTTTGCAATTGTCTCGGGGACGGATTCACGCGCCGAGATTCTGACTGCCCTTTCGATTGGGCTTCATGGCTATATCGTAAAGTCCCAAACGGACGAGGAGGTGCTCCTGGCGGTGAACGAAATCCTGGCCGGCCGTATTTACGTTCCGGCACTTCTTTCACAAAGGTCTAAGGAATCGGTACGCCTTCCATCCGAGGCTCCCACGCAAATGCCCCACAGGACCATCAGCGTCAACAATCTGGGCAGACTTACGTCCAGACAGAGGGAAGTCCTCAGGTTGATGGCCGAGGGTTACTCGAATAAAGAGATTGCCCGCTCTCTCGAAATTGCAGAAGCGACGACGAAGATTCATGCTGCCGCCGTCCTGCGCGAACTTGGGGCACGAAATCGGACGGAAGCCGCGGTCTTGCTGAAGACATGGGCCGCCAGAGACATCAACTAGCGCCGATTGCTTTTGGCGGCAGCCGGACCGAATATTTCAGTCCGTGATCCTGCATCTCAAGCTTGGAAGAGTGGCCCACGATAGGCTCACCGTCGGCTCCAATGATCAACGACCCAAAACCACGCCGAGCCGAGGTGAAGACCCGGCGCTCTCCCGATTCCGACCATTCAAACACTATGTCGGCGCCGGGCTCCTGGGCTGCGAATTGCCACACGACCTCGATCCGGCCCGCCGGAGTGCCGAGAGCCCCATGCTTAACGGAATTGGTCGTAAGTTCGTGAACGATCATTGCGAAGCTCTCAGCCGAACCCTCAGCCATTTTAAGCTCTGGTCCACTGATCGAAATGTTGTGCGTCCCGATATAGGGCTGCAACTCCTGAACGATGAGGTCGCGCAGGGAAGCCGACAGGCTGCCATCGCGTGAAAGAAGCAGATGCGTCGCCTGGAGTGCGCCGATTTTTTCGATCAATGTCTGCTTATAACGGGCGATATCGTTGTCGGGGTCACCAACCATATTTACAAGCGCCGTGATCACCGGAAACAGATTGTTGAGCCTATGGCGTTGTTCAAGCATGGCCCGCTCTCGCTTCTTTGCCGCAGCCCGCAGCAGAATGGTTATGCGCCGATCGGTGAGATCCGCGGCGACCCCTATTCGCTGTGCACGTCCATCGCGCAATTCGTCCCGTCCCCGAAGAGCAATCCAGCGGATATGCCCGCCAGTTCGCCTGATGCGGATCTCCGCGTCATAGTTGGCGCCTGATGCTAGCTCTCCCGGTGTGGTCAGATTCGGCAAGTCGGCGGGGTGAACGACCGCGGCCAATTCCTGCAATGGACGGCTCGGCGCGGGTGCCAGTCCCATCATGTCCCAGAACGCGGCAGAGCCGTTCACGGACCCGCTCTCGAAATCTATGCGCCATGTTCCCAACCGGCTGGACGATAGCGCTAAGTCCAACCATTCCTTCTGAGCCCGGAGTGCCTCACGGGCGGTTCGCTCTCCCGATATATCGTCCACTACTACAAAGATGGTTTGAGGGAGAGCATCGGCTGGCACGGCCAAAGACAGTGCCAGTCTTGTCCACAAAACCGTGCCGTCTTTTCTCCGGAAACGGATTTCCGAGCCGAACGAAGTCGTGTCTTTGAGGCGAGTCAACGCTTCCGCCAAAGTGTGGTTGTCGTCAGGATGGATGAGTGCGCTGAGCGGCATACTAGAAAGCTCCTCCTCGGCATACCCTGTCATCTCACAAAGGCGTTTGTTGGACCGTTGCAACTCTCCGTTCTCGCTCATGTTGGCAAAGCCAATGGCGGCACGTTCGAATGCCCAACGATAGCTGTTTTCGGTTGCCTCTAAGGCCACGAGTCTATCCTCGGCAACCTGCAAAAGGGTGCGGTAGTCTTGCCTCTGCCGGTGGAAAGTCAGGGCGATCATCCCCCCTGCAACCAGCAGCAGAATGGCCTGAATCCAAACGTCGACGTCGATTGGATTGTGCAGGATATCCCGCGCCAACAAGCCGACGACCACCATCACAAACGTTGCCGCAAGGGCGATCAGGCGATCTTCGAGATATGAGATGGCAATAATGGTGGGAACAAACTCAGAAAAACCAATGTCGTATGCCGTGGAGGTGGGCAGCGCTGTCTCGACCGCAAGTGTCGCGATCAGGAGCGAGATCGAGGCAAGGTGGGTTAGCAACTTGCCTGAGCTGTTCGGATGCAAACTGAGCGAATGCAGACGCATGTGCCAGACTATAACCTTCTGACTAGTCCGTCGAGATTAGACCGAAAAGCGTACAGACTAGTCCGACCGCACGATTGTTCCCCGGAATTGTAGCGCGCATTTTGTACAATGTCGGGGGCGGATCGGACCGCAACTCTCCAAGCGACCTGACTGACATGTTTAAGGAACCTCCTTTTGACTGGGAGGCGTTGCCGTTTTGCGGGAGGTAAGAAAATGGCATTGGTTGGTAGGCAAGATGATGGAGTTCTTGGTCGCCAATATGGGAGTTTCGGGGGAAAGCCCGTCTCCGTCTTGAGAACGCAAGGTGGCCATGGTTCCACCTGGCATCAAACGCCAGAAAGGTTCGACGGCGTGGCTGTCGAGCCACGGCAGAGCAGCCTTGCATCTGTTGTAGGAATGCTTGATCGCATCGGTTGTGGCTATCTGATCCTGAACAGCGACAGGAAGGTCATGGAGTGGAATTCAGCCGCTCAAAACACCTTGGAGCGCGAGGGCGAGGCAGCTGATACGGCCGGCAAGGTGTCTGTTGCTCTTAGACGGCTGATCGCAAACGTGCCGGGCAATTTCCTTCCCGGCACGCTTTCATGGGTGGTGATCCGCGGCATGGGCGACAGGCCCTTGATCCTGAACGAGAAGGGCATAGCAACGCCTGACGCGACAAGTATCGTGGCGCTGCTGGATCGTGAAAACAGGTCCGGGCCAAATCCCCAGACGCTGCAAAGAATGTTTGGCCTGACCAGTGCCGAAACGCAGCTCGCGCTGCGCTTGGCGCAGGGCGATGCCCCTTTGGAAATAGCCCGTAACCGGCGCTTGAGCCGGACCACGATAAGGTCGCAGCTGGCGTCGCTGTTCGCCAAGACCGATACACGGCGCCAGGCGGAACTGGTAGCTCTTCTTGGGCGCATATGCGTCTTGCCGTAAGGTAAACGCCCGCACGATGCGCGCGCACAAGAGGCTTGTGCGCGCGCAATCTGTCGCCTGTGTGCTTGTTGGCCCAGCCCCACCTTACCGCCGTCGCGTGCGCACCCGGCCCAATCTCGGGCGGATTGCAAACACGTGGTTGAGCACGTGCCAGCTCGCCACCTTCATGACCGAAGGCCGGAAGATCTGAATGCCATCCAGGAACGTGGTCAACCAGGACTGCTGGTGGAACCTCATGGGAATACGAGCAACCCGCAACGCCCGCAGCAATGTCTCGGGAGGCGGGAGATGGTTGCGATCCTTGATGAGATTCCAGTTAAGCTGCTTGACGGCGAGGGTCACTTCGTCGACCTCGCGGAAACTCTTTGACGTGGTAATGCTTGGATGGTTCGTTGCATCGTAAAAGGTAAGCGGATCGCTTATCGCCACCATGTCCCCATGGCTGGCTAGATCGACAAAGAACAGTTGATCCACTCCGGCCGGAATTTCTTTGTGCGTGCGCATCAAGCAGCCGGCACGAATGACCTCGCTGTTGATCAACAATGTGGATGGAATGATCCCCAGGCAGCGTGTCGCGCGCACCAGATAGAGGTCCATCAGGCACTGCTGGCTGGAATAAAACGAGATCGGTTCCTGCTCCTTGGGGACTTGGCGAAATCTCACTCGCTTGTCCTCGATTATGTTTGCGGCAGACGTCATGAAGGCGACCGAGGGATGCTGATTGGCAACTTCGGCGAATGTCCTGAGTGCACCTGGCGCAAGCCAGTCATCGTCATGCAGCAACTTGATCCACCGTCCGGAGCAAGCCAGCATAGCGTTGTTGGTGTTCTCCACCTGACCGCGACCTCGGCTGTTTTCGATGATGCGAATGCGAGGTTCGCTTCGTGCATAGTCGGTCACGATAGCCCAGGTCTCGCCCTCCGGTCCCTCGTCGTCGCTCACGACCAATTCCCAATCGGCGTAGTCCTGACCCAGGACGCTGTCGATCGCCCTGCGGATCGTATCCGGTCGGCGAAAGGTTGGTATCCCGACCGAGATAAAAGGGCATGACCATGAGACATCGGCGCGGTCATGCTGGGTGACCGCAACTGCCGTTTGAAGGTTGTCAACCGACGACGAATTCATGGTGTTTTTTCCTCGAGACATTCATGTTGGATGCACGTTGCAGCGCCTGCTGGTTGAGGGTCGTGGGTCAACAGATACAGCGATGCTGCCAATTTCAGAGCGAAACCCGCCGCGCCGCCGGCGGCCATGAAATAGATGACGGTGACTGGCTGCCAGCCCGCCTGGGCGCCGGCGAGCAGCGGGCCAAACACGAGAACCGCTCGTGCGAGGTCGATGACCAGTCTCGTTCCTTGCCGACGCAACAGAGCGGGAACATCGCTAAGCGGAGTCGACAACGCTTGTGCCGCGCCCATCAGCGCCAGTGCGGTCATGATTTCCGCAGTGGGCATCCAAGGCTTGCCCAGGAGCGGAACGACCACATAGGGCGCGGCGAGTCCAAGCAGCAATATCGGCACCGCGGTAAAGCCGGCGGCCAGCAGGAGAAGCCCGCGTGCCACACCAAGCAGGTGTCCACGATTGTTGTTCTGGTTTGCTTCGGCGACAAAAACATTGCTGAGCGGTGAAGCGATCAGCGTCACTGGACCGGTAACCAGGCGCGTTGCTACGCCCAAATATCCGGCAAATGCGGTGCCGAACAGCCCACCGACAAGAACTGCCGGAAGATTGTTGATCGCTATGCTCGCGAGCGTTGCGGGGATATCGAACAGAGGAAATTTGTATTCTCGCCGAGCCTTTTCGAACA
Source organism: Mesorhizobium sp. CO1-1-8 (assembly GCF_020164875.1). Lineage (NCBI taxonomy): Bacteria > Pseudomonadati > Pseudomonadota > Alphaproteobacteria > Hyphomicrobiales > Phyllobacteriaceae > Mesorhizobium > Mesorhizobium sp. CO1-1-8. The sequence continues at coordinate 111,450 of NZ_JAIUGZ010000002.1, forward strand.
CCGCGCGCCAAGGTGCCCGGGCGATGCCGCGCAAATCTTCCCAGCTCGTCACCCGATAACCGATATACCCGATAAAGACGAACTGGCTCAAAATATGCGCATGGATCATCGCTTCGCCGCCGAGGTTGGCGATGCCGAAGACCAATTGCAGTGCAGCCATGCTCGCCGGCAGGATCAGCCGCCCCAGGGCAAAGTCGCGCAAAAGCCCGGCACGCAGGCTCCAGCAGTTCATGGCCTCGACCAGACCTGCGCCTCCCATTCCGATCGGAATGAGCCAGGCGAGCGAGCCGAGGCGATTGGGAGCAAGGTGCGACAGCATCTGTCCGACCGAAAAGGCCAGGACGGTCGTCATGAACACAGCCAAAAGGATAAGCTTGACCGTCACATAGGCCTGCGCGCTGCCCTTCACCCCATAGAGTGACGCCTCGAAGCGCAATGCCGCGACCCCGGCGAGTATGTTCACGATCGACAGATAAATCGTAAAGATGCCGAAATCCGCAGGCGAATAGAGACGCGCCAAAACCGGAATTGCAGCAAGAAGGGTGAGTTGGCCGGCAATTGCCATCGCCGACACTTCACCAGCTGCACGAATGATCGAACCGATCGTGCTCGGCCGAACAGCGATGATGGCTGTGTCGGCCGCGGGAACCATCTTGGGTCTCAGAAGGTCGCTTGATGCCATCGGTTCGCGCTTCCGAGGGAGGCAAATATCGGGGATTGCCGCAGCCTACGATGCACACCGGACCTTGCCATCATTCACCTGAATGACGCACTCTGCGGACAGGCTGCACCGCGAATCGTCCTAGCCTCCCTGGATGAACCGCGCCTAATCGTCCGCAGCCCAAGGACGAGCCTGTGCCTGGTCATGCTATTTGCTCGCGCAGGAGGTCGGCGCTATCCTCAAGCCGATATCCGGCATGTTTTTTCAAGTTCACTTGTGTGAGGACGCTGCCGACAGGTGTCGCAAGAGACCCGTTCGCCTGAAGGAGTTCCAGCACCCCGCGAGCGAGGGTGCGTGGCGTTTTCCTCCATCGGACGGCGAAAAGCACCGCATCAGCCCATCCAGCCAGAAATTTGGCTTCCGGCCGCCCGAGCGCCGACGGCAGGTTTATGATGATGATGCGATAGGTCAAGTGCAGATCCGCCATCACTTTGCCCCCATCCTCGCAGGACAACACCGCCAGCAGATCGTCCGACGGAGCAGCGGTCATCACGTCGATGCCGATTTCATGCAGACTGGCCACGGCATTTTCCAGGTTGCTGCGATCACAGACATAGTCAGCGAAGGAATGGCGGTTCTTGCGCTCGCTGAACTGATGCAGGAACTCGAGCGTGAGTTGAACGCCCTTGCGTTCAAGATCGATCAAGAGGACTCGACCGCCCATCCGCGTGCCAGCCAGCGCCAAACTCCATGCGAGCTCGGTCCCCCCATCCTCCGGCACGCTGGAGGTGACAAGCGCCGTGTACGACGAACGAGCCTTCAGCGCATTGGGTGCTGCTGCAATCAGCAACGACGTCACAGCGCGGCTATAGGCGGAGCTGCGCTCGCCCAGGACAAGGGTTCGCAGTCGTTTGGCATGCACCCTGCCTGCTTCGGGAATTTGCCCCATACATGGAACCTTGAGCACCGCTTCCGCCTCGGCCTCGCCGCGGAAAGTCCGATCGAAGTGATTGCGCATCGTGACGAAAATCGCCCCCAGAATAGCGAACACAATCATCCCGGGCGGGACAAGGAAGATGGCAGGCAAGGTCTGCGGGATGGTCGGCGGCCACGCCGCCGATAGGATGGAAATTCCAGCCGAGGGAACTCCGATACGCCGCGTCAAATCCTGTTGCCGGCCAAGAAGTTCGTTATATCGCTGGGTCAGCAAACTGACCTGCGGCTCGAGAGCCCGCAACCCGGAAAGCCGGCTGGCGGTGTCGGCCATGACCGCATCCAAAATGGCCTTCCGGCTTTCAAGAGTGGCGATCTGGGCACGGAAAATGTTTGCGTCCGCAGCAATCTCGTCGATGCCTTGTTCGATCTTGCTTTCGGTCGTGTTTCTGAGTTCCTGATCCGCAGGCGCGCGAGCCTGTCGAGCCGCAAGGTCGGCAAGTTCAGGCCCGCCAATAGCTTCAGCCACAGAGGCGAAAGAAGCCCCCTGCGTTCGAAGCTCCTGAACATGTCGCAGCCGAGTTTCCACAGCGGCCAGATCCGCGTTTGACATCGATAATTGCTGGCTGAGGTCAGCCCGTTCCCTGGCTGCATTGTCCGCCGAGCCTTGGTCGATGGCTCCGTGGCTCAGCCGATATTTCTCGAGGCGGTCGGCCGCTGCTTGAAGATCGTTTTGCAGCCTAGGCAGGCTGGTGGTGATCGCATCGAGTTCTTGCTGGTCGGATGCCTGCCTTCTCCTTAATAGATTGTCGACATAGACCTGAGCGAATGTGTTGGCCACGAGCGCTGCCCGTGCGGGACTGTCATCGGCGAAAGCGACGGAGATTACTCTCGATCGCAGCTCCTGCCCGACCCGCATTCCTCGCCGCAGGGCTCTCAATTCGGAGGCATCCGCGGCTTGTGAATCGTTGATTGTTTCGTCCGCTCCTGGCCACAGCCGGTCCAGTAGACCACCGGCAAGTGAGCGTGTCCTCGGGGGAGGGATGGCAGACGGCTCAAGCCGGGAATTCTTGGTGGCGGAATTGTCCTTTCCGGTGTCCGCCGCACCTGTCTTGCGCAGTGCCGCCATGACGCGGCGCAGGTGATCTTGCGACGATAGCATCGTGATGTGGTCATCTATGCTTGAATCAACGAGGTCCTGCGAAGACGGGGCGCCGACGGGCAGTGAACCGCGCGAAGGGGCATCGATGATAAGCTGGGTAGTTGCCTCGTAGAGAACCGGCCGAAGGCTTCCCAGCAACCCCGCCAGCAGGCCGCCCAACACAGCGAAGGCAACAATGGACCATTTTCGCCTTGCCAGAATCACGAAGAGCTGGCGCGATGCGGTGGGCGGCTCGACATATTCACGCAATGACCGCACGTGCACTCTGCCTTCGAGAACCGGTGCCGGCGGTTGATTGACCCGTGGCAGCTGGATCGGGCTGATTGCGGAACCTACCATTGTTACACTCCTGCTAGGTCGAGTTCATGAGTTGGGCCGGTTTGCTGTGCTTGCCGGTTGGCTTGGCTCCGCCACGCCTGGAACATCAACGCGGACCACAATTCGCGCGAGCGGTTCTGGCCATCAATGTGATCGCGCCAGCAGGCGTCGATCTTCGCAGGGTCCAATACGTCACTGCTTTCGGTTCGCATGTCGGCGAGAAGATCGGTGGCCCAGTTGCGCAGCGGACCCCGTAGCCATGCAGCGATAGGGACATCGAAGCCCTGTTTCGGACGCTCGATCAGGTGCTGCGGGAGATAGCGGCGCAGCAATTGACGAAGGATCCATTTGCCGGCGCCATCACGAACTTTCATGTTGGATGGCAGCCGCCAGGAGAATTCGACAACGCGGTGGTCAAGCAGAGGACACCGGCCCTCAAGGCTGTTGGCCATGGTGGCACGGTCCAGCTTCACCAAGATATCGCCGGGCAAATAGCCCGTCATGTCATCGCACAGAAGACGGGAGAGCAGGTCGTCAAGCGGCGGACCGCCATAGCCGTGGATTGGTTCGGTCGGCCGCCGATGTCCCAGGTTTTCAGCCTGTGGCCGCGCCAGCCGCTGAAACAATTCGTCTTCATTCGATGCCGTGAGCAGCCGGGCGAGACGTTCCATCCGGTCGCTTCGGATAAAGTGCCTCGCGCTCGCAGAAAGCGGCAGTTTGCCAACGACTTCGTCACGTCCCGCGCGTGCGAAAAAACCTGCCCCCGCCGCCAAGGTTTGGCGCACTTGTCGGGGCAGGCGCAGGTGTCGTTTCAGCCTCTCCGCCATGAAGTGGCGGCCGTATCCTGCGAAGCATTCGTCACCGCCGTCGCCCGACAGCGCTACGGTGACGTGCTGACGAGCGAGCCTGGCAACGAGCAAGGTCGGTATCTGCGATTCATCGGCGAAGGGTTCATCCCAGACCTGCGGCAACTCGGGAATGACGTCACGTGCGGCGCTGGGCGAGAGGTGAAGTTCGGAGTGGTCGGTACCCAGATGACGGGCAACGGCCGCTGCGTATGGAGCTTCATCAAAGCCGCCCTCCGCGAACGAGATCGTGAAACTGCGAACCGGCTTGCAGGATTGAGCCTGCATCAAGGCGATCACGGCTGAACTGTCGATCCCCCCCGACAGGAAGCCGCCTAGAGGGACGTCGGCGATCATGCGTTCCCGCACGGCCAGCCGAAGCCGGTTGTCCAGTTCGTCAACCAGATCTTCGTCGGTGCCGGTGGCGGGGTTCCGTCGCCCGTCGGCAGCAACGTCAGCCAGTGACCACCAGCGGTGAACGCGTTGGGAAAGACGGTCCGCGCTGCGGTCTTCGGCAAAATTCGCCGCGGTGACGGAAAGGACAGAACCGGGTGGCAGTTTGAACACGCTTCGCCAGATACAGCGGTAGTCCGGCACCCATCCCGTTGAAAGCATTGCGGCCGCGGCATCAAGATCAAGGTCGGGAGAAAAGCCCGGAAAGGAGTTGATCGCCTTCAGCTCAGAGGCGAAAACCAATGCATCTCGGGTCGAAGCAACATAGAGGGGCTTTTTGCCCATTCTGTCGCGGGCCAGATAAAGGCTTCTTGTCTTCAGATCCCACAATGCGAACACGAACATTCCGGCAAAGCGCTTGAGGGAGGTCTCAAGCCCCCAATGCTCGATTGCGCTGAGCATAACTTCAGTGTCGCTGGCACCTTGAAAGGTTTGGCCCGCACTCTCGAGTTCGCAACGCAAATCGCGGAAATTGTATATCTCACCGTTGAAGGTGATCACGTACCGTCCGCTGGCGGAATGCATCGGCTGGTGCCCGGCGGCTGACAGGTCGACAATTGCCAATCGCCTGTGGCCCAGTGCGATTCCAGCTTCGCGATCGGCCCAGAGCCCTTCGCCATCCGGGCCCCGGTGACGCAGCGATGCGGTCATCCGCCCGATCGCTCTGAGCGGCCCTATGTCTGTGGCGTCGGAAGCCAATAGAATTCCCGCGATCCCGCACATTAGGACACCCTCGGTTCAGCAAGCCGGCGCCGAAGTGCGGTCGGATTTCCGGCTACGAGGCAGAAAGCCAGCGAAAACCACACGATCGGATGGCGGATGATCAGGTGAGGCATGCTGAAGATTATCGTCGACGCACCGAGCACCAGCAGCGCGTCGAATCCCGCTCGCCAGGCAAGCGACATGGCGGCTCCCACGATCCAGACCAATGCCATCACGGCAAGCAATCCGCCCTGCAGGTAAAGGTCGAGAACGGTATTATGGGCCTCGAAGGGTCGCTGCAGAAATTGACGGTCGGCGACGGGCGGGCGCTCGAGGTGGGGGCCAGGGCCCAACCCCAGGGACCCGGACTTCAACCCTTTTTCCACGGCCTCCTGCCACAGGTAGAGCCGGAGTTCGAACGTTTCGAGTGTCGCTTCCCCACCCTGGTCCTTGGTAAGGCTCTTGGCAAAATGGGCGACGCTGGCCTCTTCGGTGAGCGCGTACGGCGTCATCGCCAGCGCCAGAGGCAGGGACCCCGCCAAAAGCACAATTGCTGCCAGACGGGGCAGGCTGGCGCGACCGCTCGTTGCGATCCATGCACGAAGCCGCAATCCGAGAAAGACGAGGCAGCCCAGGATACTGGTGTAGAGATAGGTGTCGCTCTTCGTCAGCCGGCCGACATAAAAGGTCAGGATCAGGCTGGAGAATGCGAGCAAGCGGCGCCATGGGTTGCGGGTGGTCGTGGCAAGGTGCAAAGCCAGGGGGCCAAAAAGCGCGCAATAGAGCGCAAGTTGGTTCGGGTTCTCGGACCAGCCACGGAACCTGTCCCAGAACCAGGGATCGACGCCGGACTGGTGGGCTACCCCAAATGCCAGTCCCAGCTGAATTACGAAGCTTCCATTGGCGATGGCAATCACCCACCAGGCACTGCGGCGAAGGTGACGATCGGCGTCGGGCTCCGCGGCCGCCAGGCATGTGAAGCCGGCCAGCAGCATGTAGGCCATCACGTCATGTACCAGCCCGGTCAGGTAAAGGACGGTGGTCAGGTAGCCGACGATCGTGCCGATTCCCAACGCCAGCGACAAGATCAGCCAGAAGCTCGCCAGTTGCACAAAAGCGGGTGTGACCTGGAGACGACCCCCAGCGAATATTCGTCCAATCGCCAGAACGATCCAGATCGCGATGAACAATTCGCCATAGCCGAGCGGCAATCCCGGAACGCCCAGTTGCGTCGCATAGGACATCGCAACTCCCAGGGCAAGCAAGGCGTCCCGGATCATTGACGTGCTCCGCCCCGGTGATCTGCGAGGCTGCCCTCAAGTGCGACAGCAGGTAGCGGTCGCGGAAGCCTCGCGCGGAGTGTGTTTTCGTACAGGTCGCAGTACTGATCGACCACCAACGGCAGGGCAAATCGCTCCCGCACAAGTTCAGCGGAACGGGCGCCCATCGCCTTGGCCGCAGCGCGGTCGGACAGCAAGTCGATTGTTCGCGAGGCAAGAGCATCGGCATCATGCGGTGCGACCAGATAGCCATTCCACCCGTCTTCAACGACGTCTCTGCAGCCTGGCATCCTGGAAGCCACGATTGGCAGTCCCGCAAGCCCCGCTTCCAGCAACACACGCGGTACTCCTTCGCGATACTGCGTGGGAAAGGCGAATACATCGGCCATGCCAAGGAGATCAGCTACATCGCGCCGTGGCCCCAAGGCCAGCACATGAGGTGCGTGCCGATCGATCTCCGACTTGTCGATTGCGAATGAGCCTTCGGATTCTCGCGGACCGACAAGCACAAACCGTGCTGCGGGTCTTTCGGCCACGATGCGAGGAACCGCCTTGAGGAGGGTTCCCACACCCTTCTGACGGGTCAAGCGGCCGACGAAGATCACCACTTCGGCGGACTGAAGGCCGAGTTCCCTACGCATCTTCGTTGCCGAGGACCCGAGATGGCGCACCGTTGCGAACGCATCGACATCGATTCCGGAACTGCGTATCAGTCGTGAGCTTCCGCGACCGATCAGCCGAAAGCGCTCGAAAAACAGTTGGTCGTCGCGATTTTGGAAAACGGTCGCTGCCGTCCAGGAAGACGCAAGCCATTGCAGTGCGCAATAGACCGGACGCAACGCCAAGGCACGAGGCTCCAGCGATGAGAACGTCCATCCCAGCCCGTTGATTGTGCGAATGACCGGGACGGTTCCCCGTACCGAAAGGGGCGTCAACAGATTTGGCTTGGTGTCGAAACTCTGGATGATGTCAGGCTGAAGCTCCCGAATCAAACGGCGCATCGTTCCGAGGGCCCGCCATTCCCCGCCGCCAGATGCAAACCGGTCGAAGGAGAATCTGTGATGCGAAATGTCATGCCGTAGAAACGGTACGGGAGACCCGCTCGAGACCGCCGTAACGCGAAAGCCCTTCTCTCGCAGCGCGATGAGGAAGGGAACTCTCAAGGCGTGATCCTCGCCTCCCACGCAGACCAGATGCGGGTTCATCTGCCTCTCCCACGCGCACATGGCAGTCAAGTCGAGGAACCGATCGGCTCTCGATGCTGCCATCGCCCGGTTTCACCACCTCTGAGCGCATGCGCCCGAGTGCACGCTATGGTGAGGCCAGGTTCCTGTCCTCGTCCGTTTGAATGACACCCATGATGTTGGAAAGGATAGCGACTGGTAGGTGCTCAACTGGAGCAAGACGTGATGCTTGGGTTTTCGCGGTTGGCCGATGAGCGCAGAAGTTTCCCGACGCTTGATTTGCGTGGCACCGTGCAGACGAAAGTCGGCGAGGCGCTAACGCCTCGCCGACATTTTTTAAGGCATTCGTCGTTGGGCTGGTTCAGGTGACCAGGAAGGACGATGCGGTAATCGACAGATGTGGAGAGAGGGTCGCGAAATGGATCTGGTTTGCCCCTCCGACGCCGTCGCTGTCGAATGAAAGAGCTCCCGTCGCACTGTTGTAGACAATGTGGTCGGAACTGTCGTGCGCAGCTTTGCCGGCGAAGAAAGCCTCCGACGAGAGGCCACCCTGATCGAGGCCGGCAAAAATGGAATGATCGAGGTGGATCTTGTCCTGGGCTTTGTTGAAATCGGTGATCCTGTCGACATTTCCGTCGCCAAGCGCGGTGCTGAAAACGAAGACATCGCTGCCGCCGCGGCCGGTCAAAGTGTCGGCTCCGCCGCCACCGTCGATCTTGTTGGCGCCAGCGTTGCCTTTGACGGTCTGAGCGAACTCATTGCCCGTCAGGTCGATTGCGGCCTTGCTTGACGCCTTGCTGGTCGCGAGTTGCTCGATGTGCGAGCCAGCCGATAGGGCGAAACTCACAGAAGCGAGGACTTTATCGATGCCGCCGCCCTTCTGCTCCACCACTTTGTCGTGAGCATTGTCGACGGAATAGGTGTCATTCCCGCCATATCCGGTCATCTTGTCGGCGCCACCACCACCATTGATCTTGTTGGCGCCGCCATTCCCATAGATGGCTTGACCGAATTCGTTGCCGGTCAGGTTGATGGACGCCCTGCCACCCGAATTGGCGGTGGAGAGCTGTTCGACATGTGATCCCGCCGTAAGAGCGTAGCTCACCGAGGCCGCGACCTTGTCGAACCCCCCGTTTGGCGCTTCCATCACCTTGTCATGAGCATTGTTGACGAGATATTTGTCATTGCCCGTGGTTGCGTGAAAAACGTCTGCGCCGCGCGTGCCATGGAAAACATGATCGCTGCCCGACGGGGCCGGCGCTGCGGGAGCAGGGGGGCCGGCGTGAGTTGGAGGCGTGGTCGGTGTGCCGACCGGATCACCGACCGGCGGGGTGACAGGATCACTAACCGGGGGCGAGGCCGGGGCATGGGTGCCCTCGAGATTGTGCTGAAGGAAAAAGGCTTTCAGTTCCGAGGCGCTTTCAAGCGCGGTGTCGCCATTCTGCGTTCCCCATTTATAGGTATAGTCAAAGGCCGGTGACGGAACCAGTGCGGCCCAACGATCAATCATGGCCTGCTCCTGGGCAGCGGTGGGCATGACAAACTTGCCCCCGGCGCTGGTTTCCCAGTTGCCACCACCGAACGCCTGGTAAAGCGGGACGATCTTGTCAATCGGGATGCCCGCTTCACCGGCAGCCGCTACCATCTTGTCGATATGAGTGTAGTCGGGAGCAGAGGTGTTATTGATGGGGTAATAGCCGATGCCGTAGAAATCGATGCCCGTATTCGCCGGATTGTAAGCGGCGTGGGACGGGTCATTCGGGTTCATGTAGCTCGGGGAGCCATCCGTGCCCAGGTTCATCATGGTGATGAAGGTCTTGGCGCCTGGAAAATGAGAATGGATCCAGTCGGATTCCGCCTTTAGGTTTGCAGCGGTTGCGTAGCTGCCCCACTTGCCTGTCGGATCAGGCTCGTCGCTAAGGTAAAACCCGAACACATCCGGATTGCCTATGAAGGGCGTGACTTTATCAATGAAAGACGAAGTTACTCCGTCGTGCTCACCGAGATAAACCAAGCCTTTCATGCCGTCCGGTAAAGCATTGACTTGCGAAACGTATTGAACATCAGCCAGATTGAATCCGGCGGTTGCGATCTCGGCGGCTGATCCACCGGACGCGTAGTGGAGTGTCATCCAAAAATCCTTTAGTTGATTCGGTTAATGCCCCACGTCTGCTTAGTTGACGGCGCATATTAGGCCCAAATCAAATACGACACCCGCTGGATAGAATCTTTGATCGCCGACAGGATTGGTGCACAGCAGGAAATGTCCTGCTTCGGCCAACCGAAGTCTTTTAAAACGGTGCCGCAACAACAACATAACCCCCTCTCATCCGGCTCATTGTTGAGCCGCGTGATTGGGAAATATCCGCCTTTCCCGACCGGGTTATCCCCAATTAGAGGAAAGCCAATGGAGGTGCCTCGGCACATAACCTTGTAGCTCAGCCGCCGACTTGGCGATCGAAAGATCGTGCCGCTTGCGGCGGGAAGCGGCCACCCGTGGCTGCTTTAGAAACACTTTGTGCCTTGATCCTATTTAAAAAATCTATGGCCCAACTCTCGTTTGAAATATGATCCGATCCAGCGCATGGAGAAAAGGTCATCTCTCCAAAATATATATCCCCATTAACGCTGTACAAATCAACCCTGACAAACTCAAGATCTCTAGATATCGTTTCCGCAATCTCAATCATTTTTTCGAGATTTTCCGGCCTTTCTACGTTTTCTGGTATGTCATAACCGTACATAACATCAATCTGCTTAAAGTCCGGAAGAGAAAAAACAGCTCTCTTATGATCAACAAATCTACCGACGTCGACCTGAAGATAAACTGCCTTACCGCGAACACAAAAGAATTTGTAATCACTTAATTCTACTCCGGTAGAAATGTTATCTTCAATAATTATCTTCTTTTCCATTTTATAATATTGCGTCTCTCGTCCAATATTGAAATACGACCTCTTAGAAAAATTTAAGAATTCCTCTATGGTTTTCCTGTTGAGCGGCTTGTCGAGAAATATCACTTTTCCGGAGGAATGGGTCGGCTTCATCACGAAATGACGTCCGATGAAAGGCTCGGTCCAAAGTAGAATATCATCTGCCGTTGTATTTCTATCTACCTTGAATACAGAAATCGTCTTTGGGACTTTTAGGCCCGCGATTCCACCAACTATGTACTTGGCGTAATGCTTATCAACGCATATCTTCTCGAGATAACCCCATCTATTCCGTATCATTCTGTCAAAGATAAAATCATTTATCGTGGCAGATTGGCTGGAAACCCGTCTTGGCAACCTATTGTTTCCGTTAAAGAATCCGGCGGCTGCTATGGGGTAGTTCAGAACGTAAAAATTCGGGGTGATCAAGCTGACCCTATATATCGTTTCCCAGACAGCTCTTCTTAATTTTCGATACTTCTTTTCCACGCCACACCCCACTACGTTTCGAATTCAGCCCAACGCACAGACTAACGCAGCCTCCGCTCTGATAACGACGATGGCGAAGGCGCGATCCGGCTTCTTGGGCAGATTGGCAGCCGTCGCAGCCGAGGCGGGTTCGAGCCCGTCGGCCAGCGCGCCCCGAGGTGAACGAGCCCTTTATCCAGTCGCCATCCTGCGCATGAGCTAAACCCAGAATACGGTCAGGCTCGATCACTGTCCTCGTCCGTTTGAATGACGCATGCTGCGCGCCGGCCTGACGGTCGTCCACTTGCCGCCGCTGAAGTCTGGAGGACTGGACGATCTTGTCGATCGGGATGCCGGACTTAACTGCGCACCCATGGCCTTATCTTACGCAACGGAGTGCCAACCAAAGATCATTTGGTTGATTCGGTTAAAGCCCTTGTCTGCTCAGGTGAGTGGTGTAATCAGGACGAAATCAAATACAAAATACAGAACGATAAAAGGTTTGATTGATCTAAGTTGTTGCTCCGTATCAGGTATTTTGGGCCGCGGACCGCGGCGTGTTTGAAAGTGTATGGAAGCAAGGACATAGGCCTGTTTTGCGTGTTCCGTTCTGGACTGCGTTACTAGCGCGAACTGCCGTTTTTTTTGGAGTTATCCCCAGCCTGTGCACGCCGCGGGTCGCGTTGCGCTGGTCCCGCGCCACGAATCCGCTGCATTTTCCTCAAAGTCGACGTATGTAAGCAAAGCGTAATAGGGGGGCGACGGATAGCGGCTGCTATGCGCACCAAGAAAGGTTTGAGCCATCACAACGTACGGAAGTAACGGCGCGGCAGTGTCGCGCGAACGACCGCTGGTCATGAAAGCATCGGGGGCCGGTTCTCCCGAGCTACGTTCCGCCATTCTCGCCTGCATGCCTGGGCTGCTTGGCGTGGCGTTGTTCTCGGCAGTGATAAACATTCTCGCACTGACCGGTTCGGTCTATATGTTGCAGATCTACGATCGCGTTCTGCCGTCGCAGAGCGTTCCCACCCTGGTGGGATTCACGATCGGTATGCTGGGCCTGTATGCGGTCTACGGCCTCCTGGATTTCGTGCGGCTTCGCGTGCTGGTCCGCATCGGCAGCCGGCTCTATAGGAATTTGCAGCAAAAGGTGTTCTCCATCTCCCTGTCCTTGCCGCTCAAGGCCGGGCGTGATGCGGGCCGTCTGCAGCCTTTGCACGATCTTGATCGACTGCGCGGCTTTCTTTCAGGAACGGGACCGACGGTCATCTTCGACGCCCCGTGGATCCCTTTTTACCTGGTGATCATTTATTTGCTCCATCCTTCCCTCGGCCTGCTGGCAACCGTCGGCGCGATCGCCGTGGTCCTCCTGACGGCGGTTGCGGAAGTCTTCAGCCGTGGTCCGGCCGCGCGCGCCTCCGAGGAGTTGTCGTCGCAACGGGCGCTTGCCGACGCCGCCCGTCGCAACGCCGAGGTCGTTCATGCAATGGGGCTTTCTGGTCGACTGGCTCGACGCTGGAGCGACGTCAGCCGCGCATATCTGGCCCAGCAGGAACGCCTCTCGGATGTCGTCGGTGGCGCCAGTTCCTTCTCGAAGGCGCTTCGCATGGGTCTGCAATCCGGCGTTCTGGGGCTCGGTGCTTACCTGGTCATCGGCGGTGAAGCTTCTCCTGGGGTGATCATCGCATCTTCCATATTGCTCGGCCGGGCCTTGGCCCCGGTTGACGCGGCGATCGCAAACTGGAGAGGCTTTCTTTCGGCCCGGCGCAGCTATAGCGAGCTGGCAGCTGTCATGACTGCATTTGGCAGTCAGGACGACCCGATGGAATTGCCTCGCCCACAGACACGATTTGCCGTCGAGCAACTGACAGTCGCGCCGCCCGGCCTGACAAGACCGACCGTTGTAAATGTAAGCTTCCACCTGTCGAGGGGCGCTGGAATGGCCGTCGTCGGTCCGAGCGGCTCCGGCAAGACGACGCTGGCCCGTTCGTTGGTCGGGGTGTGGAAGCCGCTCCACGGCTCGGTGAGATTGGACGGCGCCTCTCTCGATCAATGGAACTCGGAACAGCTTGGCGCCCATATCGGCTACATGCCGCAGGACGTGGAGTTGTTTGACGGCACGGTAGCAGACAACATTTCGAGGTTCCGAGGCAAGACGGATCCGAAAGGCGTCCTTGCGGCGGCAAGAGCAGCCGGCGTCGAGAAAATGATAATGCAACTCCCTCAGGGATTTCAGACCCGCATCGGCGAGGGGGGAGCTGCCCTGTCGGCAGGGCAGAGGCAACTCGTGGGCCTCGCCCGAGCTCTTTACGGCGAGCCGTTTCTTGTCGTGCTCGACGAACCGAACTCGAACCTCGACGTGGACGGGGACGCTGCCCTGGCCGGCGCCATACGGGCAGTGCGTCAGCGCGGAGGCATCGTCATTGTCGTTGCGCATCGTCCCTCAGCACTCGCGAACATCGATCAGGTGCTGGTTATGTCGAATGGAACGGTTCATGCCTTTGGCTCGCGCGAGGAGGTCCTGGCGAACGTGCTCCGACCTTCACCGCCTGTTTCACCTCGGCCATCTTCTTTGGCGCCGATGCCGGGGGTTGCCGGGCATGCATGAGGCTCTGCTCGAAACATTCGTCACCTTCTCCTCGTATGCTCGGACCCTTCGTGGCAGCAAACAGCCTGCCGTGAATTCGCCGGATCTGCCGGACGGTATACGAGCCAACCTGATATTCGGTTTGGTGATCACAGGTCTGCTGGTCCTTGGCGGCGGCCTGTGGCTGGGGTTGACCAACATCGCCGGCGCTGTGGTTGCACCAGCCACCGTGGTGGTAGAAACCAACGTCAAGAAGGTCCAGCATCAAACCGGAGGCACAGTGGGCGGGATCTTCGCGCAGGACGGAGATCATGTACGAGCCGGCGACGTGCTGGTCAGGCTGGATGACACGCTGACTCGCGCGAACCTGCAAATCATCAGCGAGGATCTCGATCGCGCGACCGTCCGCCTCGCCCGGCTGGAGGCCGAGCGCACGGGCCTGGCGGAAATGCAGCTGCCGGTCGGCCTGAAGGCGCGAATGAACCAACCGGAGCTGGCTGCGCTCGTCAATGGCGAGCGCGCTCTCTTTGAAACGCGCGCTTCGGCTTTGTCTGGGCAGAAGGCACAGTTGAGAAGCCAATCCCAGCAACTTGAACGTCAGATCGACGGGCTTAAAGCGCAACAGAGCGCTGTGGATGAATCGGTTGCTCTGCTGAATAAGGATTTCGCCGACGTTGATTCCCTCTACGCCAAAAAACTCGTCTCCAAGGAGAGGGTGAGCAACATCAAGCTGGATGCGACCCGGGCCAGGGGAGAATCGGGGCGCCTCGCTGCATCAGTAGCTGAAGCCCAGGCGCGCATCAGCGAAACGGGGTTGCAGATGCTGCAGCTGGATGACCAAAGGCGCACTGACGTGACGACTGAACTCCGCGAGACGGAAGCCAAGCAGACCGAACTCAACGAACGCAGGATTGTGGCGCAGGATGAATTGACCAAAACAACGATCCGCGCGCCGCAGTCCGGAACGATACAGGAATCGGCTGTCCACACTGTCGGCGGCGTTATCGCGCCTGGCGAGATGCTTATGACCATCGTACCTGATGCCGACGATCTTGTGGTGGACGCACTGATCCCTCCGTCGCGGGTCGACGACGTCCGGCCTGGGCAGCCGGTATCGATCCGTTTTCCGGCGTTCGACGTGGGAACCACTCCGGTCTGCCAAGGGTCGGTGAAACACATCTCGGCAGATCTGATTAAAGACCCGCAACGTCAGCTTTCCTATTTCTCGGCGCGTATCAAGGTCGAAAGCAAATCGAACTGCCTGACTGAAGCGAAGGTGCTGAGGCCAGGTATGCCCGCCGAGGTTCATATCCGCACCGACGAACGCAATGTCTGGTCTTATCTGTTGAAACCCTTTGCGGATCAGATGTCCAAAGCGTTTACGCAGTGATGGCGAGGTGGAGGAGGGCGTAACCAATAGGATGTCGGGATTTCTGGCGGCCCGACGGCTTTTGGGGGCGGGCGGCCGTCGAGCCTAACCGGCGACGCGGGGATGAAGCGCCTCCGGCTGGAGGAAACATGCGCGTTATGTGACGCTACCGCATCATTCGAATAGCGCGCCAGCTTGTCCGCTGTTGGCAGTGTTTTGCTCAACGAATAAACGAACGCGGATGGCGTCTTGAACGCCGCCCGAACGGAACCGCAAGATCACCCATTAAAGATGACCTTGCTATGGTGCGGATGGTCGGGACCCAACCGCCGGAGGCGCCGTCGATGGCAGGAGCTGGCGCGGCCAAGGGGCGCTATGTCGGCTGGACTACCGCCCCCAGACGACGGCATTCTCGTGCCGTTTGATGATGTGCTTCAGATTCTCGAAGGCGGTCGTGGCGTGGCCCGCTGACCCGGCGCAGGATGCCGAGTGAGCGGCTGGGCTGCGGGATTTCATAGGGCAGCACGGTCACCCGGTTTTCCTTGCGCCGTGCGAAGACCACGGAGAATGGCAGCACGGCCAGCGCATCGGTTTCGGCAAGGAAGTTGATCACGCTCATCAGCGGAAGAGCGGCTCACCCACCCGCGCCTCCAGCATGGCCAGCGATCGGCTGACCACCGGCTGGGTCAGGCCCAGCATGGCGGCTCCTTCCGACACGCCCCGCCTGCATCCAGCACCGCGGCGAGCTGCATCAGGTGGCGCTCGTTCAGCTTCATAGGAGGTGCAGCCGGACGAGGTCCCCCGGAGGCGCATTCGCTGGTCTATCTCGACCGTCGCTGGCATCGCCTGCACTAGGAACTGGATGGGGTGGCTGAGCTTCTTGAGTCGTCGCCTTTTCTTTGCACGGCGCCGAAGCGGCGCGGGTTGTCCGGTCGTTGCGCAGGGAACTCGCAAAGCCAGTCGAAGCGCTTCCGGCGTCAGTCGCACCGCGCTCCCTGGCTCGCCGCGCAGGGTTGAGGGTCATCCGGCCAGTTGGCACTGGCCGGAACTTCGTCCCTCAATTTTTTCGTCGCAGATGATGTAAGACTTTTCCGCAAAATATCTCACATGTTGACGTTAACTTAACATGCTATTATGGTCTGTTTGCCACGCCGGATGCGTCGCTTTTGTATCACCGTTGCTCGTTGATTGTCGTCATGTCTGTCATCCCTATCCCAACCTGCAGGATTGCCTTGCAGCGCCTTTCACCAGTTGCTGAAAGCGGCGGCGCCCATGCCCAGTTTGCTCGGAATCGATAACGGTCTCACGGTCACCAAGGCGGTGATCTTCGATGCCGATGGCACGCAGTTGTCCGTGGCGCGTCGGCGGGTTCCGCAATCGATGCCCCATGCACACTGGGTGGAGCGCGACATGGCCGGCCTCTGGCAAGCGACCGCCGATGCAATCAAGGAGGCGATCGCGCTGTGTGGCCGCCCGACCGACGACATCAGGGCGGTGGCGGCAACCGCGCATGGCGACGGTCTCTATTTGCTCGACAAGGATCGTCGGCCGCTGGGCCCCGGGATACTGTCGCTCGACAGCCGCGCCGGCAAGATTGTCGAACGATGGTCGGCGGACCGGGTCTTCGGAGACGCGCTAGCGCGAACAGGCCAGGCGCCCCACGTCTCGGCGCCGTCGGCGCTGCTGGCCTGGATCAGGAAGCACGAACCGGAACGCTTTAGTCGCATCAGGCACATACTGGCCTGCAAGGATTGGCTGCGCTTTTGCCTGACCGGCACGATCGGCACCGACCGTACCGAGGCCAGCATCTCATTCACGGATTTCCGCACGCAGGATTACGCGCCGGAAGCAATGCGCATCTTCGGGCTGGACGATCTTTTCGACGCGCTGCCTCCGATAGCGCATTCGGCTGAAATCGCCGGGCATGTCACGGCCGAGGCAGCCGAAATGACCGGCCTTGCCAAGGGAACACCGGTTGCGTGCGGGCTGCATGACGTGACTGCCTCCGCACTTGGCATGGGCGGTCATGAAGAGGGCGTGCTCGCCATCGTCGCCGGGACCTATTCCATCAACGAAGTCGTCTCTTCGCAACCACGCGTCGACCCGCGTTGGCTCTGTCGCAACGCCATCGACGCAGGCCGCTGGAACAACATGGCGATCTCGCCGGCCTCGACCGCGAACTACGACTGGTTTCTCGACACGTTCTGCCGCTCGGAGCAGGAAAAGGTATCGGTCGATGGTGACTCGATCCACGAGTTTCTGGCAGGCGAGATCGACGCGGCGCTGAAAAAGCGGTCGACCATCCTGTTTCATCCCTATCTGTTCGGCTCCCCCTTTGGCGATGTTGCCAGCGGCAGCTTTGTCGGCCTGCACGGCTGGCACAATCGCGGCGATATGCTCAAGGCGGTTCTGGAGGGCATTGCTTTCAATCATCGCACCCATGTCGAAGCCTTGCGCGACGGATTTGCCATCAGCGAAATCCGCCTGACCGGCGGCGGCTCGCGCAATCCGGCCTTCGTTCAGATGTTTGCCGATGTACTGAACGCCCCGGTCATCGTCACCTCGACCGACGAGGCCGCGGCCTTTGGCGCTGCGCTTTGCGCGGGTGCGGCGGTGGGCATCTTCGCGACGCCGCAACAGGGTGCCAGGCAGGTCGGCATGACGGTGCGCCAATACGAGCCTGTGCCCGCCTCGAGTGCTGTGTTCAACGCGCGCTTTTCCCTCTATGGCCGCATAGCCGGTGCGCTCGAACCGCATTGGCCTGAGATCGAGAAGCTGGCGCGGCCAGACACTGGGGGAACCGCATGATCAAGGCCGATGAACGACGCGAAGAGATCGCCGACTATGTGATCAAGCTCGGCCAGGTGCGCATCGACGATCTGGTCGAGTATTTCGGCGTATCGCGCATGACCATCCACCGGCACATCGACCGGCTGGCGCAGCAGGGCGTGCTGCGCAAGCTGCACGGTGCGGTGACGGTTCAGCCTTCCGGCCTCTATGAAAGCGCCTTCCGCTACCGGGTGACGGTCAACCGGGCCGAGAAGGATGCGCTGGCGCGGGCAGCACTCGATTATGTCGAAGCCGGCCAGGTGGTGATGCTGGACGATTCTTCGACGGCAAACGCCGTCGCCACACTGCTGCTCGACGTCAAGCCGCTGACCGTCATCACCAACTCCGTGGCGACGGCGTCACTGCTGACCAATGTCGACGAACTCGACTTCATTTGTCTCGGCGGCCAGTACCACAACACCTACAACGCCTATATCGGCATCGTCTGCGAGAACGCCGTGGCGCAGCTGCGCGCCAATGTGCTGATCTGTTCGGCTTCGGCCATCACCGGAACCACGGCCTTCATCCAGGATCCCAATGTGGTGCGGGTCAAGCAGGCGATGATGGCCGCATCGGTCAAGCGCATCCTTCTGATCGACCATGCCAAGTTCGACAGAATCGCACTGCATGTCTTCGACGATCTGACCAGCTTCGATGTCGTGCTGGCGACCGAAGGCCTGAGCGATGCGCGGGCGCAAGCCCTCGAACGGGCAGGCGTGAAGCTGCGCATCGTCAAGACGAAAGCGTCATGAGCTCGAGCGAAGCAATACGTACGGAAAATTCCGCCGGGCGTCTGGCCGCCATGGCCCGGACCGGCGAGGTCGACGTCGTCATTCTCGGCGCCGGCATCAACGGGGCTGGTCTGTTTCGCGAGCTGTGCGTGCAAGGCGTCAGCTGCGTGATCGTCGACAAGACGGATTTCGGCTCGGGCACCAGTGCCGCGCCATCGCGGCTCATTCATGGTGGCTTGAAATACCTCGAAACCGGCGAGTTCGGTCTGGTGGCGCAGTCGACGCTCGAACGCAATCTGCTTTTGAAGAACGCGCCACACTATGTCAGCCCGCTGCCGACCGTCATCCCGATCTTCTCCTGGAGCAAGGGCATGCCGGCGGCGCTGCGAACGCTGTTAGGCTCGACCAGTGCGCCACGCAGCCGCGGCGCCATCCTGATCAAGATCGGCCTGATGATCTATGATTTCTACGGCTCGCGAAACCAGGTCATGCCGCGCCACCGCATGGTCGGGCGGCGCCACGCGCTCAGCGAGATGCCGGCGCTCAATCCCTCGATCGTCGCCACCGGCACCTATTACGACGCCAAGATAAGCCATCCCGAAAGGCTGGTGCTCGAACTGATCCTCGATGGGTTGCAGGCAAACCCGACGTCGGCCAGCGCGAACTACACGGAGCTGGTGAAGTCTGCCGATGGCGTGCTGACCTTCCAGCCGGAAAACGGCGCGGCTTTTTCGGTCCGGCCGAAGCTGGTGGTCAATGCCGCCGGTCCGTGGATCGACAATGTCAACGATTTGCTTGGCGTGCCGTCGAAGATGATCGGCGGCACCAAGGGCTCGCACATTCTGTTGAAGCACGACGAACTGGTCAGAAGCCTGGCCGGGCGCATGCTTTATTTCGAGGCCGATGACGGCCGTATCTGCCTCGTCTACGACTATCTCGGCCTGGCGCTGGTCGGCTCCACCGACATTAAGGCCGACAATCCCGACGCGGTGCGCTGCGAGCCTGACGAAGTCGAATACCTGCTCGACAGCGTACGGACGCTGCTGCCGGGGATGGCGTTCGAGCGCGACCAGATCGTCTACGCCTATAGCGGCATCAGGCCGCTGCCGGCCTCGGATGCATCGGTGCCCGGGCTGATCAGCCGTGACCACTCGGCGCCGGTCGCCGAGCCGGATCAAAACAGACCTTTCGCGGTGATCTCGCTGGTCGGCGGCAAATGGACGACATTCCGTGGCTTCGCCGAGGAAGTCGCCGACACCGTGCTCGATCGCCTGCAGCGCAGCCGCAAGGTGACGACGCAAGCCATGCCGATTGGCGGCGGCAAGGATTTCCCGCTCGACACCGCAACGCGAGCAACCTGGCTGGCTCTGGCTCACTCGGAGACGGGGGCTGAGGAACGGCGTCTCGATGAGCTGCTGTCGCGATACGGCACCAGAGCCACGCAGATCGCCACGCACGGGTCGGGTGATGAGGGTCGGCTGCCGGATTCAGAAAGCTACAGCCGGTCGGAAATTGACTACATCGTCCGCAACGAGTTCGTCGAACATCTGGCTGATATCGTTATGCGCCGCAGCACCCTGGCAATATCAGGTTCTCTGACAGGCCGGGATCTGCAGGAGATCGCCGCGATTGCCGGACGGGCGCTGGGCTGGAGCGCCGTGCGCCTTGCAGAGGAAGTCGCGGCCGCAATTGTGGAACTTGAGGGCCGGAACCTGATGCGGTTGGACTGATCGTTCCGTCGCCGGGGCTCTTTCCCAAGGCAATCCGGTCGGTTTGCCCATGGATGCGCCGCGTGCGCAATCGCCCAGCTCACAGACAGATTGGGATTTTCCTGAGAGCGGACATTATTCATTAAAAACAAATAGTTGGTGAACAACAGAATGGCGTCAGGCTGTGCAATTATGCTCGTTTAAGCAGGAGATAACATAGATTGACGTTAAATTAACATCAGCATATGATCGAATAACATGCTTATCTCCTAATAGGTCGATGCTGCCTGCCGAAACGCTGGCAGACCGGCGTTTCGGCAGGGGCGAGATCTGTGAATCCCGCAGGCGTGCGCCAAATCCAGCGAGGGATTGACAGCAATGCAAGGATGTGAAAATTTTTGCAGACAAAGATAATAATATCATCTCAGGGAGGAGATGGCTTGAAATCCGGCGGAACCGCTAACCGCGACCATGAATCCAGCCTCGCCACCCGCGCGGCCTGGCTTCATTATGCCGGAGGTCTGACGCAGGCCCAGGTGGCCAAGCGGCTCGGCCTGACCAGCCTCAAGGCGCATCGGCTCATCACCCGGGCCACCCAGGATGGCCTTGTCAGGGTGATCATCGACGGCGACGTCGGCGAATGCATCGACCTTGAGCAGCAGCTGATCGATGCCTACGGGCTCGATTACTGCGAGGTCGTTCCTGATCTCGATCAGGACGAGCTGCCGCTGAAGGCGCTTGGCATCGCCGGCGCTCAGTTTCTGAAGCGGGAGATCGATCGCGGCGAGGACATGCTGATCGGCGTCGGCCATGGCCGTACCCTTGCCGCAAGTGTCGAGTATCTGACGCGCACAGCCGCCGCCCATATCCGTTTCGTCTCGCTGCTTGGCGGCGTGACGCGCAAATTCGCGGCCAACCCGCACGATGTCATGCATCGTCTGGCCGAGCGGACCGGCGCGCAGGCCTATGTGATGCCGGTGCCCTTCGTCGCCAACACCGCCGAGGACCGTGAGGTGCTGCTTGGCCAGCGCGGCATCAGCGATGTCTTCGGCCTCGCAGGCCGGTCCGACCTGATGTTTGTCGGTATAGGGACCGCCGAGCGGGAAGCTTCGCTGGTCGCTACCGGCATGATCGAACATTCCGAAATCGATGAGGTCAAACGGGATGGCGGCGTCGGCGAGCTGCTCGCCCACTTCTTCGATGACAACGGATGCCCGGTGGAAACGGCGCTGTCGGACAGGATTTTGGCGCTTCCGCGGGACCAGTTGAAAGGCCGCCGGATCGTCGCCGTCGCCGGCGGCAAGGTGAAGATACGCGCCGTCAAGGCAGTGCTCGAAAGCCGTTATCTCAGCGGCCTGATCACCGACGAGTCCACCGGCCGTGCCCTTGTCGAACAGAACAAACCCAATGGTGCGAAGCGCCATGTGAACGGAGGATCGTCAAATGCGTGACAAGCGCGGATCAGCCTTGCTGGCGGTTGCGTCATGAGCGCGAAGGCCGCCACCGCATCGACCAGGCCGGCTTCGCCCGGCCTGCGTCGGGCACTTGCCGGCGCCGCGGTTGTCGTCCTGCTCGGCGCCATGGCGCTCGACACCAAGGTGGTCAGGATCGGCTCTGCCGGCGATGTCCGCAGCGCCGTCTTTTCCGCCGCCGACTACGGCAAGTCGGAGTTTCCCAAGGTGCAGGCCGATGTCGAGGCGCGTGCCGCCGACGCGGTGACGGTGGCGACGGCGATCGCCAAGGACAGGGCAACGGCGGAAAAGGAATACGGTGTGCCTGCGGGCGTCGGACCGGTCATCTCGGTCAAGTTCACCGGTATCGTCGGCGAAGGAAAATCCGGCATCTACAAGGTCGCAGTCGATGGCGTGCCGGACACGCTGATGATCCGCGTGCAGACCGGGCCGGCGATCAACGGCACCGAGCTTCGTGACGCCACCGGCAAGATCACATTCGGCCAGTTCACCAATCAGATCGAATATCAGGACGCCGGCTCGGCACTGAACAACGAGATGAAGAAGGAGGTGTTGGCGAAGGTCGACACCAGCGCCTTGACGGGCAAAGCCATATCGGTGGTCGGTGCGTTCAAGCTGGTCAACCCGAAGAGCTGGCTCGTCACCCCCGTGAGGCTGGACGTCAAATGAAGCCGGCTGCCGACACAGGACCCGCGAATGGCGACGCCGTGCTTTCGGCGCGCAACATCGTCATGTCGTATGGCGGCGTCCATGCGCTCAAGGGCGTCAATTTCGACATCCATCGTGGCAAGGTCACCACGCTGTTCGGAGAAAATGGCGCCGGCAAGTCGACGCTGATGAAGATCCTCTCCGGCGTCGTCACCCCGACATCCGGCGACATCGTGCTCGACGGCAATCTCGTCAGTTTTTCCTCATCCTCGGACGCACGCGATCGCGGCATCTCGATCATCCACCAGGAACTGAGCCTGGCGCCCAATCTCAGCGTTCGCGACAACATCTTCATGGGCCGCGAACTGCGCACCAGGACCGGCCTCGACTTCGCCGAAGAATCGCGCCAGGCGCGCGCGCTGATGGCCGACCTTGAAGAGGACATCGATCCGATGACCCTCGTCGAGGATCTGCGCCTCGGCCAACAGCAGATCGTCGAGATCGCCCGGGCACTGTCGGTCGATTCCCGGATCCTGATCATGGACGAGCCGACCTCGGCGCTCAGCGCGGCAGAGGTGGAGGTGCTGTTCAAGGTGATCCGCGATCTGACCAGTCGCGGCGTCTCGATCGTCTACATCTCACATCACCTCGAAGAGGCGCTGCAGATCACCGACTATGCCGTTGTCCTGCGCGACGGCGCGATAACGGCGACGGCCGAAGCCAGGGATATCGATCTCGAGTGGATCGTGCGCAACATGGTCGGCGAGAATTTCGATCTCGGCTCGCCGCCGACCGGTCATGTGTTCGGCGAGGTCGCCCTGTCTATCGAGGATGTCAGCGTCGTCGACGCTTCGGGCTCAGGTTATTCCGTCGTCGATCACCTGTCGCTGGATGTGCGAGCAGGCGAGATCGTCTGCATCTACGGGCTGATGGGCGCAGGGCGCACGGAATTGCTGGAAGCCGTCGCCGGACGAGTGCCGATGGCGGGCGGCCGCGCGCTGCTGGAAGGCGAGGACGTCTCGGGGTTGAGCATTGCCCAGCGCATCTCCAAAGGGCTTGTGCTGGTTCCCGAGGACCGCCAGCGCGACGGGCTGGTGCAAACGATGACCGTCGGCCGCAATCTCTCGCTCGCCAGCATCGAAGCGTTCGCCAAGGGCCTGTTTCTGTCTCCTTCGAGAGAGCGAGAGCTGGTCGAAGACTCGATCCGCAAGGTGACCGTCAAGACCGCTGGCGGCAACGCCATGATCGGATCGCTGTCTGGCGGCAATCAGCAGAAGGTCGTCATCGGCAAGATGCTGACGACCAACCCCAAGGTCATCCTTCTCGACGAGCCGAGCCGGGGCATCGATGTCGGCGCCAAGGCCGAGGTCTTCCGCTTGCTGAGCGAACGCGCCGCGCAAGGCCTTGCTGTCGTCTTCTCGACCTCGGAGGTCAACGAGTGTCTCAGCATTGCACACCGCATTGTCGTCATGCGGCGTGGCAGGATTTCAGCTGAATTCGGCGCCAACGCCACCAAAGAGCAGATCATGGCCGCCTCCGGCGAAGCCGTGGTCGCCTGATCACCAGAATTTCGGAGCCCACACCATGACCGATGTCAGCCAGGCCAGAAAACAGTCCAGTCCAAGCGCGAGCGAAGGCTTCGATCTCGCCAAGCTGCTGCTCGAGGGCCGCGCTTTCTTTGCCCTGATCGTCATCATTGTCGTCTTTTCGATCCTGTCGCCCTACTACCTCTCGGTGGCCAACTTCCTGACCATGGCCTCGCATGTCGCCATCTTCGGAATTCTCGCGATCGGCATGCTGCTCGTCATCCTCAATGGCGGCATCGATCTGTCGGTGGGATCGACTCTGGGCTTGGCCGGCGTCGTTGCCGGTTTCCTGATGCAAGGGGTGACGCTGACCTGGCTGGGCGTCGTTCTCTATCCGCCGGTCTGGGTAGTCGCGGTGCTGGCCTGCATGCTGGGCGCCGTCGTCGGGCTGATCAACGGCGTGCTCATCGCGCGATTCAAGGTTCCGGCGTTCGTTGCCACGCTCGGCGTCATGTACATGGCGCGCGGCCTGGCGCTGCTGATGACCAGCGGTCTGACCTACAACAATCTCGGCGGCAAGCCGGAGCTCGGAAACACCGGCTTCGATGCGCTTGGCTTCAACCGCCTGTTCGGCGTGCCGACGGGCGTCGTGGTTCTCGTGGTCATCGCGCTCATTGGCAGTATCGTCCTGAACCGCACCGCTTTCGGGCGCTGGCTCTACGCCTCGGGCGGCAATGAACGCGCGGCCGAACTCTCCGGCGTTCCGGTCAAGACGGTGCAGATTTCCGTCTATGTGCTGTCGGGTATCTGTGCCGCCATTGCCGGTCTGATCCTGTCCTCGCAGTTGACGTCGGCGGGACCGACCGCCGGCACCACCTACGAACTGACGGCCATCGCGGCCGTCGTCATCGGCGGCGCGGCACTGACCGGCGGCCGCGGCAACATCCGCGGGACCCTGCTCGGGGCCTTCGTCATCGGCTTCCTGTCCGACGGTCTGGTGATCATCGGCATCTCATCCTACTGGCAGACAGTGTTCACGGGCGCGGTCATCGTGCTCGCCGTGCTCCTCAATGCCGTTCAGTATCGCCGCCGCAGCAAGCTCCCAAGCGCGACAGGTGGCCAACCGACTTCTCAGAAACGGGGGAAGGCCGAACCGGCCAATCCTGCCCAAGGGAAGACTGCCAGGTGAACTGGCAGCAACACCGCGTAATCATTGGAGGAATGTACATGAAAACCATGCTGAAAAGTCTGCTCGCCGCCGCGATGGTCGTCGGGTTCACGGCCGCCGCGTCGGCCGCGGGACTGATCTCGATCATCGTCAACGATCCGGCCAACCCCTACTGGCTGACCGAGGGCAACGTCGCCAAGGCCGAGGCCGAAAAGCTCGGCTACACGGCCAATGTCGGCGCCCACAAGGGCGATACCAATACCGAAAGCAATTTGATCGACACCGCCATCACCAACAAGTCGGTGGCCATCATCCTTGACCCGGCCAACGCTGACGGTTCGGTCGGCGCGGTGAAGAAGGCGATTGCCGCCAACATCCCGGTTTTCCTCGTCAATGCCGAGATCAACCAAGAAGGCCTCGCCAAGGGGCAGCTCGTCTCCAACAACGCGCAGGGTGCTGCTCTCGGTGCCCAGCAGTGGGTGCAGGCCGTCGGTGAAAAGGGCAAATATGTCGAACTGCTCGGCGCCCCGTCGGACAACAACGCGGCCACGCGCTCGAATGGTTACGCAACTGTGCTGAGCCAGTATCCGGATCTCGAAAAGGCTGCTTCGCAGGTCGCCAACTGGGATCGTACCCAGGGTCACGACAAGATGCAGAGCATGCTGCAGGCCAATCCCGACATCATCGCGGTGATCAGCGGCAATGACGAAATGGCCCTCGGCGCGGTTGCGGCGCTGAAGGAAGCCGGCAAGCTCGCCGGCATCAAGGTCGGCGGCTTCGACGGTTCCCCGGACGCGGTTGCGGCGATCAAGTCCGGCGAACTGCAGTACACGGTGCTTCAGCCGGTCGCCATCTTCTCGGCCAAGGCCGTGCAGCAGGCGGACTCGTTTATCAAGACGGGTGCCACCGGTGCGGCGACCGAGAAGCAGCTGTTCGATTGCCTTCTCATCACCAAGGACAATGTCGACAAGTACACCGCTCCCTTCGTGCTGTCTGAATGAAACCTGCACAGGGGGTGTCCTTGCGGACACTCCCTGCCTCCTCTACGAAATGACTGCCCTCGTGAACTGCCTTCGCAACCAATCGGAATTTGCGGCATGAAAGACCTGCTGATCGGCATCGACGCGGGAACGTCGGTGATCAAATCGATCGCTTTCGATCTGTCGGGGCGGCAGCTCGCCATGACGTCGGTGCCCAATAGCTTCGTCACGCTGGAAGGCGGCGGCGCCGAGCAGGACCTCGACCAGACCTGGCGCGACATGGCGCGGACCGTTCGCGATCTCGCGGCCAAGATTCCCGACCTCGCGCAACGAACCGCGGCGGTGGCCATCACCGGGCAGGGCGACGGAACCTGGCTGATCGATGGCGACGGCTTGCCTGTCTCGCGCGCCTGGCTATGGCTCGACGCCCGCGCCGGACATCTGGTGGACGAGATGCGCGCCGATCCCCGGGATCGCAGGCGGTTCGAGGTGACCGGCACGGGGCTGAATTCCTGCCAGCAAGGCGCCCAGCTTGCCTTCATGAAAAAGAACCATCCCGACATGCTGGAGCGGGCGGCGACCGCACTGCATTGCAAGGATTGGCTCTACTTCAAGATGACGGGCGAACGCGCCACGGATCCCTCCGAGGGAACCTTCACCTTCGGCGATTTTCGGTCGCGCACCTATTCCGACGAAGCCCTCGACATCCTGGATCTGACGACGCATCGCCGCCTGTTGCCTCCCATGCTCGAAGGCACCACCGACCATCATCCGCTGTCGCGATCGGCGGCGGCGGAAACTGGCCTGCTCGAAGGCACGCCGGTGGTGCTGGGTTACGTCGACATGGTCATGACAGCGCTCGGAGCCGGCCTCTATGATCCCTCGGGCAATGTCGGCTGCACGGTCATCGGCTCGACCGGCATACACACGCGCTTCGCCGCCACTCCCGACGATGTCGTGCTGAACGACGATGGCTCCGGCTACACGATCGCCATGCCTATTCCGGGCGCCTTTGCACAATTGCAATCCAACATGGCGGCGACGCTCAACATAGACTGGGTGCTTGGCCTTGCGCGCGACGTGCTCACGACGGCTGGCGGCAAGCCTTCTCATGACGAGCTGCTGAAGGCCCTCGACGCTTGGGTGGAAGCATCGGAGCCGGGATCGCTGATCTACCAGCCTTATATATCGCTGGCCGGTGAAAGAGGGCCTTTCGTCGACCCTGACGCACGCGCCGGCTTCATCGGCCTTTCGGTCAAGCATAGCTTTGGCGATCTGGCACGCGGCGTGCTCGAAGGGTTGGCCTTCGCAGCCCGTGATTGCTACCAGGCGATGGGCGCCGTGCCGAGCGAGATCCGCCTGTCGGGCGGCGCCGCACGCAGCCCGTCGCTACGCCGCATCATCGCAGCAGTGACCCGGGCGCAGGTGCGCACCAGCAGCCGCCAGGAAGCCGGCGCGGCAGGCGCCGCGATGATGGCCGCGGTCGGGCTCGGCGTCTATGGCTCCATGGAAGACTGCGCCGCCGAGTGGGTGACGCCGCTTCTCGGCGACTGCGATGCCTATGACGAGGCGCTGTCGCAAACCTACGATGCGCTCTTCCCTTCCTTCGTTGCGGCGCGTCAGGCGCTTCGGCCGGTGTGGAAGGGCATGGCGCACCGCACAGGAGCAAGATCTTGAGCAATACAACAGATGTCGTCGATCTCTTCGTGATCGGCGGCGGCGTCAATGGGGCAGGCATAGCGCGTGATGCGGCAGGTCGCGGGCTGTCCGTCATCCTGTGCGAAAAAGACGATCTCGCCCAGGGCACCAGTTCGCGCTCTGGCAAGCTGGTACATGGCGGCCTGCGCTATCTCGAATATTATGAATTCCGGCTGGTTCGCGAAGCGCTGATCGAACGCGAGGTGCTGCTCGAGGCGGCGCCGCACATCATCTGGCCGATGCGCTTCGTTCTTCCGCACAGCCCGCAGGACAGGCCGGCATGGCTGGTCCGGCTCGGGCTGTTTCTCTACGACCACCTTGGCGGCCGTAAACGCCTGCCGGGGACAAGAACGCTGGACCTCAGGACTGCGCCTGAAGGCGCGCCGATCAAGGACGAATTCAGGCGCGGTTTCGAATATTCCGACTGCTGGGTCGACGATGCGCGCCTGGTGCTGCTCAACGCCCTGGACGCCGGGCAGCGCGGCGCCAGAGTGCTCACGCGCACGGCTTGTGTCGCGGCCCGCCGAGAAAACGGACTGTGGTCGATCGAGATGCAGGACGGCCGCACGGGCGCCGTCACGAAAGTCCTCGCGCGCGCGCTCATCAACGCGGCAGGGCCCTGGGTCAACGACAT
Organism: Mesorhizobium sp. CO1-1-8; assembly: GCF_020164875.1. Classification (NCBI taxonomy): domain Bacteria; kingdom Pseudomonadati; phylum Pseudomonadota; class Alphaproteobacteria; order Hyphomicrobiales; family Phyllobacteriaceae; genus Mesorhizobium; species Mesorhizobium sp. CO1-1-8. Next base: position 139,740 of record NZ_JAIUGZ010000002.1, read on the forward strand.
TGTCAGCCGCGTTGCCGGGCAGAATTCGACGCGCAATGTTCGGCTTGTAAAGGGCAGCCATATCGTCGTGCCCAAATTCTGGGAGGGACGGCAGGCCTATCTCATCCAGAACAGCGACAAGCGGGTGATTTTCGTCAACCCCTATGAAAACGATCTGGCGCTGATCGGCACGACCGATATTCCCTATGAAGGCAGGCCCGAGGAAGTGGCCGCCGAGTCCAGCGAAGTGGATTACCTGATCAAGGTGGTCAATCGCTACTTCAAACGACAGCTGACGCCACGGGACGTGGTCTACAGTTTCTCCGGCGTGCGGCCGCTCTATGACGACAATGCCGACAATCCAAGCGCGGTGACGCGCGACTATATTTTCGAACTCGACGCCTCCGATCGCAACGCACCGCTGCTTTCGGTGTTCGGCGGCAAGATCACCACCTTCCGCAAGCTGTCCGAACATGCGCTGGAAAAGATCCAGCCCTTCTTTCCGAAGATGAAGAAAGCCTGGACGGCCAAAATTCCCTTGCCGGGAGGCGACCTGCCCAATGCGGATTTCGAGCAGTTCCTGAGCGATCTGCATGCCGAGTTTTCGTGGCTCAGCCCGTCGCTGGTGAAGCACTACGCTCGAAGCTATGGAACCCGTGCCAGACAATTGCTCGCCGGCGTACAAAGCGAGGCAGATCTCGGCCGCCGTTTCGGTCCCGATCTCTATGAGCGGGAGGCAAGGTTCCTGGTCGAAACCGAATGGGCAAGCACTCCTGCCGATATCCTGGAACGCCGCACCAAACATGGGCTGCATATCAATGCAGCCGAGCGCAAAGCATTCGAAGACTGGTTCGGCAGCATCATGGCGAGGGCGGACTGATGGCCTTCACGCTTTCCCTCAACACCAATCCGCTGGTCAACCGCTTCGCCGATCCGGACGATCTGATCGACGCGATCGCCTATGGCATCGGCATCCGCGACGTGCAGCTGACGCACGAATTCGTCAATCCGGGCTGGCCGGCGGCGACGATTGTCAAATTCCTGCGCCTGTTCAACAGCGCGCTTTCGCGGACCGGTGTCAGGATCACCTCCGGCATGACCGGACCCTATGGCCGGCTCAATCATTTCGGCCATCCGGACGCGGATGTCCGGCGCTACTATGTCGACTGGTTCAAGACGTTCGCCGACATTTCCGCCGAACTCGGCGCCTCAGGCATGGGCACGCAGTTCGCCATCTTCACCTACAAGGACTTTGACGATCCGCAACGGCGGGCAGCGCTTCTCGACATCGCGCTTGAATGTTGGCGCGAGGTGGCCGAACACGCCAAGGCGGCGGGCCTGTCCTATCTGTTCTGGGAGCCGATGTCGGTGGGTCGCGAGTTCGGCCACACGATCGAAAGCTGCGTCACGCTGCAAGGCGCCATCGATGCCGCGAAGCTGCCTATCCCGATGCAGATGATGGTGGATATCGATCATGGCGACGTGACCTCACCCGATCCTGCCGATACCGATCCCTATGCCTGGGCGAAAGCGTTTCCATTGCAATCGCCGATCATCCACATCAAGCAGTCTTCCATGAACAAGGGCGGGCACTGGCCGTTCACCGCCGCCTACAACAAGAACGGCCGCATAGTCCCGCAGAAGCTGCTGGATGCGGTCCGGCAGGGCGGCGGAACCGACAATGAAATTTGCCTTGAACTTTCCTTCAGGGAGAGGGAACCAGTCGATCATCAGGTTATCGAGATGATCCGCGAGTCTGTGGATTTCTGGGTGCCTTACGTCGACAGCGGCCGCGACAGTCTCAAGCCTCGGGCCTGAACGAATACGCCGCCCGAAAGCCGGCGCCGATGTCGGCCGGAAAAGTATCGAAGGAGAAAAAGAATGGCCCCATATTGGGTCGGCACGAGCTGGAAGATGAACAAGACGCTGGCGGAGGCGCTGCAGTTCGCCGATGCGTTGGCGGCCTTCGTGCCGGGTTTCGATCAGGCGGTACAACCTTTCGTCATTCCGCCGTTTACCGCTGCGCGGCAGGTGAAAGCGGCGCTGGCCAACACCCACGTAAAGGTCGGCGCCCAGAACATGCATTGGGCTGACGCCGGCGCCTGGACGGGCGAAGTCTCGCCGGTGATGCTGAAAGATTGCGGGCTGGATGTAATCGAACTCGGCCATAGCGAGCGCCGCGAGCATTTCGGCGAGACGGATGCGACTGTGGGACTGAAAACGGAGGCCGCTGTCAGGCACGGTTTCGTGCCGCTGATTTGCGTCGGCGAGACGCTGGCTGAGCGTGAATCAGGCCGCGCCGAGGCGGTGTTGACGGCACAGGTTCTCGGCGCGCTGCAAGAGCTGAGCGGCGATCAACTGAAGGCGGAAATCCTCTTTGCCTACGAGCCCGTCTGGGCGATCGGCGAGAAAGGCATTCCCGCAAGCGCCGACTATGCCGACAGGCAGCAGCAGCTGATCAAGAAGGTTGCCGCCGACCGGCTGCCGATTGCCCCGCCTGTGCTCTATGGCGGCAGCGTCAATCCCAGCAACGCGGCCGAATTGATCGGCCAGCCGCATGTGGATGGTCTGTTCATTGGCCGCTCGGCATGGCAAGCGGAAGGCTACATCGACATTCTGAAAAAGGCGTCGGCCGCCATTGCGCGTTGACTGCTACGACACGGAAGAAAAGGAGTTCATCATCATGAAGATCGCACTCGGAGCCGACAGCGCCGGCAAGCCACTGCTCGACGTCATCGCCAAGCATCTCGCCAGCAAACCGGAGCTGCAGGTCGTCGACCTCAGCCAGGCCGGGTTCTACGCCGATATCGCTGCTGCGGTCGGCCACGAAATTCTCGACGGCAACTACGACCGGGCCATCCTGTTTTGCGGCACCGGCATCGGCGTCAGCATCTCCGCCAACAAGGTGCCGGGCATTCGAGCCGCATTGACCCACGACACCTATTCCGCTGAGCGCGCCGCCAAGTCCAACAACGCCCAGATCATCACCATGGGCGCGCGCGTCATCGGTCCCGAACTGGCGAAATCGATCACCGACGCATGGCTGGCCTCGGAGTTCGATCCGAACGGCCCCTCCGCCGCAAACGTGCAAGCCGTCGACAAGCTCGACGCCAAGCGCTGAGGCGCGGAAGGTCCGTTGCTGATCAGGTGATCAAGGCGACCCGCATCGCCTCGATCACGGTCACGGCGGACGCGGCGCCTGGGTCCATATGGCCAAGCGAACGCTCGCCAAGGCGGGAGGCCCGACCCTTGGTGGCGACCATTGCCTTGGTCGCTTCCGCGCCTGCCTTTGCCGCCTGGGCCGCAGCCTCGAGACTGCCAGCCAGCCCTTTTCCTGAGGTCAGCGCTTCGCCCGCCGCCTGCGCGGCCGGCGCCCATGCATCGATCATCGTCTTTTCGCCAAGCTCTGCCTTGCCGCGATCCTGAATGCCCTTGGCCATGGCCTGGAACAGGGCGACCACGTCCGCGTCGTCGAGCGTCGCCTTGCCCTTGACCGCTGCCGCGCCGCGCATGAACGCGGTCGCATAGAGCGGACCTGAGGAGGCGCCGACGGCATTCAGGAACGATTTTGCCGCTGTGTTCAGCAAGGTGGCCGGATCGGTGGTCTCGGTGTCCAGTGCGGCGACTGCATCGCGTGCCGCGGAAAATCCAAGCTCCATCGCGATGCCGTGGTCGGCGTCGCCGATAACTCCGTCAAGCGCGCATAGTCGGTCCCTGTCGGCGGACATTGCGGTTGCGATCGCCGCGAACATCGCGACAAGGTGGGAGGTGTCGATTGTCGTCATGTCTAGTCCTTGCCACAGAAGTGGTTTAGCCGGCGCGAAACATGGCGCAGTCGCAGGGGTGGTCCAGCATCGTCTGCAACTCGCCGTCCAGCCGATGCAGAGTGATCGAGGCCCCGGCCATTTCGAGCGAGGTGCAGTAATTGCCGACCCAGCTTGCGTGTATGGACACGCCGATCTGATCGAGCCTCTGCTTCACGCGCCGGTTCATGATGTAGAGTTCCATCAGCGGCGTTGAGCCCAGCGAATTGACGAGCACCGCGACCTTGTCGCCGCGCGCCGGCGCCATCTCGTCTAGAATCCTGTCCAGCATCTCGTCGGTGATCTCGTCGGCTGTTTTCAACTTTTCGCGCGCGATGCCGGGCTCGCCGTGGATGCCCATGCCGATCTCCATCTCGTCCGGCCCGATCTCGAAATTCGGCCGGCGTGTCTGCGGCAGCGAACAGGGCGACAGCGCCACGCCCATGGTGAAGGTGTGGTCGTTGGCCTTGCCGGCGATGCGCTCGCATTCGTCGAAGGACAACATCCGGTCGCAGGCGGCACCGGCCGCCTTGAAGATGAAGAAATTGCCGGCGACGCCGCGCCTCTTGTGCCGCTGGTCGCGCGGTGCCGAGGCGACGTCGTCGGTGCTCAGCACCGTGCGCACCTCGATGTCGTCCATGGCGGCCATCTCGGCCGCCATGTCGAAATTCATCACGTCGCCGGCATAATTGCCGTACATGAAGAGCACGCCGGCGCCGCCGCTGACTGCCTTGGCGCATTCGAGAATGGGGTCCGGCGGCGGCGAGGCAAAGACATTGCCGATGGCCGCAGCGTCAGCCAATCCCTTGCCGACAAAGCCGAGAAAGCTCGGCTCGTGGCCCGAGCCGCCGCCAATCACGAGGCCCACCTTGCCCTGGCGCGGTCCGTCGCGGGCGACGATGGAGCGTGGACTGCCGTCCACGCTTTTGAGATGGCGGGGATGCGCTGCCAGGATGCCTTCCAGCATCTCGTCGACGGCGCGGTTGCCATCGTTGATGATCTTCTTGGTCTGCACCCGGCATCCTCCGATTTCGGCATTTTCGCAGATAATACCGGGTGTTACCGGGATTTCCACCCGGCAAGGCGCATTTCGCGTGTTGAAGTGCTCTCGCACAGCGGCACCCTGAAATCCAGGTGTCGGCTGGTTCAAGTGCCGAGGCCGTCGCGGATGGCTGAGAAATAGCGATCGGTTCCGACCTGACCGCCCTTGAGCGCGACCTCCAGTCCGTCGATCGCCTTGACGCGCGAGTGGGCAACGCAGAGCGGCGAGCCAGGCGAAGCGGGCAGCGGCATGCGGATTGTCAGCGCATCGACACCCATTTCGCCGAGTGCATGGCTCGACGTGTCGCCGCCGGCAATGACGACGCGCCGCAGGCTCTGTCCGGTCGTCAGGCTGCGAAGGATTTCTCCAAGGCCGCGGCCAAGCTTGTGGCGGGCGCCTTCCTGCCGGTCGATTTCGGCGCCCCTGTCGGCACTGGGGCCAAGCGCGGTGTAGAGGATGACGCTGCGCCCGGCTTGCAGACTGGCACGGCCGCTTGCCATTGCGCGCGCGATAGCCTCCTGCGAAGCCTCCGAAACCAGTTCGACGGGATCGACCTCGATGCCGTCGAAACCGTCAGTCAGGGCATGCCGGATCTGCCGTTCGGTGGTCGGCGAACAACTGCCCGACACGACGGCTATCCGGTCGGCAGCGCCCGGCGGCGTGAAACCTTGTCCATCGCCGACAATGTCATTCGACGCCCATTCGCCCAGCAACGCATACTCGACCCCGGACGAGCCGACGACAAAAGAACCGCCGGGCTTGCGAACGCGCCACAGCTCCTTGCCGGCCAAGGCCTGGGTTTCCAGATTGTCGACATCGACAAGCACGATGGCGGTGCCGTTTCCGGTCATAAGATCGAACGCCGCCGACCGTGACGCGGACTGCAGCGTCGCAAGGTCGACCAGCCCGGAGCTCAGCGCCGTCTGCCGCGACAGATGGATCAGCAGATCGGATTCATGCATCGGCGTCGTCGGGTGGCGGCTCATCACAGGGTGGCGGTCGATGCGGAAATATCGATCGCGATAGGCGGCGAACAGATGGCCGAAGGCGGTGTAGCGCTTGAGCTGCGGCGCGCCGACCAGCAGCGGCACGCTGTCCTGCGCGAACACCGAGCGGCCGATCTCGATGGCCCGGCCGATGCTGCCGATCGTCGGGCTGGAATCGAAGGTCGAGCAGACCTTGTAGTGGCAGATCGCGGCGTTGAGCGTCTTCAGCCAGGCGAAGGCATCGCGCAGATGCGTGTCCATCCACTGTGGCGCCTCGCTGCGGCTGGTGCCGGCCAGCCCGATCGCCCGGCAATGGCCAAACCGGGACAGCAGGGCCGCGTCCGGCTGGCGCATGAACAGCACGGTCGATACGCCACCGAGCTCGAGCGCTTCCATGACGTCGGTCGAGCCGGTCAGGTCGTCGCCATAATAGCTGAGAAGCAGGTTCTGCATGGCGTCAGGCTGCCTTGCCGTCGCCGAATTTTTCGATCGACCGCGCCAGTTCGGGATGGTTCAAGGCGAAGTCCGCCAGCGGAATGCCGTCGACCGCTGCTTGCCAGGCTTGCTGCACGGCACGCACGCCGGCGCCCGGTCCGTCCGGATGGCTGACGATGCCGCCGCCGCAGAGATAGAGAAGATCGACGGTCCGGCCGGTCCGCGCATATGTCTCAGGCGCCTGACCGCCCCACTGGCCGGAGCCCGCCACCGGCAAGGCGCAGTCCTCAGGCGAAAAGATCGGCGTCGTCACTGCCTTGAAGGATTCGACGAAAGAGTCATCCGGCTCCCAGTATTTCGAGGCGATGCCGTTGATCTGGAATTGGTCGACGCCGAGCAGCCGCCAGAACTGCTGCCAGACCTTGAAGTCCATGCCGAGGCCCGGGTGACGGGTCAGGATGTCCCAGCCGTTGCGGTGGGCATGCAGCACCAAGCTGGAGCGCTTCCTCAGGAACGCCATGCCGCCAAAACCGATGGAGTTGATGTTGACCACAGCGCAATTTCCGCCGGCCGTCGCCACCAGATCGTGGTTGCGCATCATCTCGTCGGGGTCGGCGTGCGAGATGCCGAAGGCATACATCACCTTCTTGCCGGTCCTCTGCTCATGGTCGAGGATCAGCGGCATGATTGCCTTCACCCGCTCGGCCAGTGGCGAATAAGCCGGGCTCATCAGCTTCTCATCATCCTTGATGAAGTCGACGCCGGCAGCGATCAGTTCCGCCACCATTGCCGCCGTCTCATGTGGCCGCAGGCCGAGCGCCGGCTTGACGATGGTGCCGATAATCGGGCGGTCCGTCACACCGGTTAGCCGGCGGCTGCCGGCGACACCGAACTGTGGACCGGAATGCGCGCCGCGAAAATCCTCCGGCAGCTTCATGTCGACGACGCGAATGCCGGTGAGGCCCTTGATCGAATAGGTGCCGCCGATGGCGATCGTCATCAGCGCCGAAAGGTCGGTGCCGATGGCATCGAACGGAAAGGCGATGTCGACATCCGCACGCCGGAACGGCCCGTTGCCGTCATCAGGAAGCGATGGCCGCTCGGCGTCGGGCAGAGGCCGGATCGCCAGCACGCGCGCCGCCACCCGGGCCTTCAGCTCCTCGGTCTCGCCGGGCAGCGCGACGAAGGTACCGGTCGACTGGTCGCTGGCGATCTTGGCCGCCAGCGCTTCGATGCTTCCAGGCGTTTCGATGCGGTAGGTGAGGGTGATCATGGTCCGCTGTCTCAAGCCGAGGCGTTCGAAAAAGGTTCACTGGTGTTTCAAATCTGGTATAATGAGTACATAAGTATTGCAAGTCATATCCTGCAGCGGGATCGACAGACGGCAATTCCGGGAATTGTGGCGGCAGTGTTAGATAGGGCCGGGTCAAGGGAGTGATTCGCGACGATGAACCGTTCGGAACCGATTGTCCGGCGCAAGCTTTCCGATGAGGTCTTCTTGCGGCTGAAACGCCTGATCACCAGCGGCGAGTTGATTCCGGGCGACGACATGCCGTCGGAGCGCGAACTGATGGAGCGCTTCGAGGTCGGCAGGCCGGCGATTCGCGAGGCGATGCAGGCGCTGAGCAATATGGGCTTGGTCGCGATCTCGCATGGCGAACGCGCCAAGGTGCTGCAGCTGACCGCAAAGTCGATCATCAAGCAGGTCGATGGCGCCGCCAAGATCATCCTGTCGTCGTCGAAGGACACGCTGGAACACCTGAAGACCGCGCGCATCTTCTTCGAACGCGGCATGGTCAGGGAGGCCGCCGAAAAGGCCACCGCCGAGGATGTGCAGCGGCTGCGGGCAACCGTTGCCGAACAACGGGGCTTCCGGGGCGATTCCGAAGCCTTCATCTCCGCCGACATGAAATTCCATACCCAGATCGCCGCGATCTCCGGCAACCCGATCTATGTCGCCGTCAGCGAGGCGATGCTGGGCTGGCTGAAGGAATATCACACCGAGATGCTGATCTGGACCGGCAAGGAAAAGTTCACGCTCACCGAGCACGAAGAGATCATCGGCCGCATCGAGAAGAAGGATGCCGACGGCGCCGAGAAGGCGATGATCAAGCATCTCGAACGCTCTCGCGCGCTCTACGTGATGAATTCCGAAAAGTAACTTCAGCCGATCCGAACGATCGCGTAAGGCGTCATGACGAGATGGCCTCGGCCAAAAGCTGAAATGTCGACCGGCACGTCGTCCGCCGTCAAGTTCGCCAGCCACACGACAGTGTCGCCTGAGGCCGAGCGTCCAGCCAGCGCAAGCACCTTGGTCTCATCGCTCGTCCTTGCCGCCACATGCGCAAGGCCGGCCAGTTCGCAAAGCCCCCTGATAGCCTTGAAGAGCGGTCGGGGCGATCCTTCCACGACGGGTTCTCCGGATGACGCCAGCACGCCGAAGGGTCCAGTGAAGCTGGAGAGCGTGAGCTGTTCCAGTCCAGCGGGCGCCACGCACGCGGCATAGCCGATCGTCCATGCCGCCGCGAACAGGCCGGCATGGCGAGGATCGCTGTCGGCCATGGCGATGCGCTGTCCCCCGGGATTGGGTTTGGTCGCGCCGCCATAGGGGTTCTGACGCATGGCAATCGTCGACGGGCCGATCCGATAGGGTTTTGCCCCGAAGATCGCCCGCGCCGATTGGGTGATGAAAGGCAGCGCCTCCAGCGACTGCATGATGCTGAGATCGTCGGCGGCGTGCACGATCGGGCAGGTACAATGGGTGATGAAATCGAGCTGGTCCGCCGGCACGCGCTTGCGGTTGAGTTCGGTGAAATAACTGAACATGCCGCCGCCGAGGCGGATATCGGGAAAGGCGCGCCGCGCCGCGGCATAGACGTCGTCGAGCGGCGGGCAATCCGGCCACGCGCTGCCCGGCGGCGTCGACTGCCGGTCGACCGAAGGCGACACGGCAATGGCCGAAAGTTTCAGCCCGGCCCGACGCACCAGGCCGGCGACGCCTGACAGCTCGGCGTCAAGATCGCCAGCGCAGGCAGCGACGCATTCGAGGGTCGTTTCAGCTGGGCAAGCGGTTGCAAGTCGGGCGAAAGCGCGCAAGGCGTCGAGCCCATGGCCGCGCGTCGGATCGTAATGGAACAGCAGCTGTTGTGGGCCGAGTGTCGAGAGCGTGGAAAGGTTCGCCAGTGCCGTCTCGACATCTTCGGGATAGATGATCACGCCGACATCGGGCAGCCTTGGTCCGGCCTCGCCGAGTTCGACGCGCACCGGTTCGCTGGCCACTGCGGCAACCGGGGCTTTACCTTCACCCGTGATGCGCAGGCTGATGGTCTGGCGCAGCGGATGGCCGGCAGGCAGCACATAGGGCCAGGGCAGCGCCAGCGGCCGCACATAGGTCTTGTAGGACGCGTCCGACCAGTTGCGCTGGTCTTCCATCTCGAATGTATCGCCTTCCATCCGGCATTCGGCAGCGACACCAGGCCGAACCTGATGGGTGATGGCACGGATATCCTTGAAAGGCTGCCAGGGGTCGATGAGTTCGGGAAGCTTCGTCGCCATCACGCTGCCGTCTGTGTGCTCGACTGTGACCGGGCCGCCGGCGAGGTCGGCGATCGGGTGCAGGATGCAGAAGCCGCAGCGGTTGGTTTCGAAATCGCTTTCGGGAAGGGCGCCTACGTCGAAGACCAGACGGCCATCGGCAGAGCCTTTGATGGTGGCGCGGAAGCCGAGCCGGCTTCCATCGGGGGCCACACAGCTTGCCGAATAGCTGACCGAAAAAGCGTCGGCACCCTGGTCGATGATCAGGTCCCTCAAATTTGGTTCGTACGTGCCCCAGTCGCGGTCACGCACGATGTAGGCGATGGCGCGCAGCACTTCGGTGCCGCCATGGCGGATGGTGCGCAGATTGCCGTTGACGAAGTCGGCGCTGAGCAGGCCCGCGCTGAGCCTGACCGGCTCGGCCTCGACCGCGCGCGTGCCGTAGAGGAGGAAGGCGTCGTCGGTCATTTCAGCAAGGCATCGAGTTGCACCGGTTGCCGGCTCGCGGCCCCAGCATAGGCTGCCTCGACCAGCGCGAACGTCTTGAGGTTGTCCGCGCCCGAGGTCGCCGGTTGTACGCCCTTTACCAGGCAATCGACCCAATGCTGCTGGATGGCCACGACGCTTTCCTGGATGTTGTGCCAGGGCCGCGACGCCCATGGCAGCAGCGGCGGCGAGACGTCGGTGACGGCCGTGCCGCTCTTGCCGGTGACAGTCAGTCGGTAGCCCTGCGCCAGCCGGATCGTGCCGTCGCTGCCGTCGATCTCGATCAGCGTTTCGGGAAATGGCTCCGTGGCGAGCTTCGTCGCGTAGCTGCAATCGACCACAGACGTCGCACCGCTGTTGTGATCCATCAGCATCGTCGCGACGTCCTCGCCTGATATGCCGGGGTTGATGCGCACCGTCCGCGTGGTAATGACAGACACGTCGCCGAGCAGGAAACGGGCGATGTCGAGGATATGGATGCCGAGGTCTTCGATGATGAAGCGTTTTCCCGTCGCCAAATAGGGCTGACCGGAAAACACGTCATAGGCGGAGCGGAAGGAGATACGCCCGAAGAACGGCGTGCCGATCTCACCGCTGTTGAGCACGGCGCGCACCGCTTGGATCGGCGACTGCCAGCGAAAATTCTCATGTACCATCAGCGGCACCCCGGCTTCCGCGCAGGCCCTGACCATCGCCTTGGCGTCGGCGAGTGTCGGCGCGAACGGCTTTTGGCAGATCACCGGAACGCGATGGGCGGCCGCCATTTCGACCAGCGGGCGATGGCTGGGCGCGGTGGTGGCGATATCGACGAAATCCAGGCTTTCGCCGGCAAAAAGTTCCGCCGCATCGGTGTAGCGCTTCGCAACGCCGAACTGATCGCCGACGATCTCGAGGCGTTCCGGATCGCGGTCGCAGATGGCGACGATCGAGGCGCCCGCTATGTCGCGCCAGGCATGCATCTGGTTGACGGCAAAGAAGCCGCAGCCAATCACGGCTCCCCGCAACTCCGCCATGCTCAGCCTGCCTTTGCCATCTGCATCAACGTCACCCGGCTCTGCAGCCGGCGCTGTGCCTGGTCGACGACGACGGCGACGATGATGACGAGGCCCTTGATTACCATTTGCCAGAACGAACTCACACCCATCATCACCAACCCGTCCGAAAGAATGCCGATGACGAAGGCGCCGACGATGGTGCCGCCGATCGTGCCGCGACCACCCGACATCGAGGTGCCGCCGAGCACTGCCGCCGCAATGGCGTTGAGTTCGAAACTTTCGCCCGTCGCCGGATGCGAGGCCATCAGCTCGGACGAGATGATCAGGCCGACGATCGCCGCGCAGAAACCGGAGAACATATAGACGAACATCTTCACCATGTTGACACGGACGCCCGAAATCCGCGACGCCCGTTCATTGCCGCCGACGGCGAAGATGTGGCGGCCAAGCGGCGTGTATTTGGCGAGATAGGCGGCTCCCAGCGCAACCACGATCAGGATCCAGATCGCCACCGGCAGGCCGAGCAGCCGGCCGGCGCCGAGGAATCCGAAGCCGGTGGTGCCCAGTTCCGGCTTGCCGACGAGGTTGGGGAAGGTGCGGCCGTCCGACGACAGCAGCGCCAGGCCGCGCGCGACATAGAGCACGCCGAGCGTGGCGATGAACGGCGCGACGTTCAGCCTGGTGATCAACAATCCGTTGACGGCGCCGATCAATATGCCGACGGCTAGCGTGATCAGCGCGATCTCGAAGACGTTGAAATAGATGGTGTAGCCGATCTGCAGGTCGATGCCGTTGAGCACGAGATAGCCGGCCACCATGCCGCACAGGCCGACGATCGAGCCGACCGAAAGGTCGATGCCGCCGGTGATGATGACGAAGGTCATGCCCATCGCCAGGAACGCGTTCAGTGCCACGTGCTTCGACATCAGGATCAGATTGGCGGTCGACAGGAAATTCGGCGCCGCGATCGAGAAGAAGATCAGCACGGCGATCAGCGCGATGAAAGTCCTTAGTTTCATCAGCGTCAACAACACCGAGCCGCTGGAAGCCGAGGGAGCTGACGCCTTGGCTGGGATGTCAGTCATGGGCGGTGCTCTCCGTGTGTGGGGCCGGTCCGTGGCCAAGCGCCGACGCGGCGACGAGTGCCGCCTCCGTCGCTTCAGTGCGATCGAATATGCCGGTCAGTTTTCCGTTGCTCATCACTGCGATGCGGTCGGACAGCGCCATCACCTCATCGAGGTCGGAGGTGGCGAACAAAATCCCCAGTCCGTCGCGGGACAGTTTGCGCATGGTGCGGAAGACGTCGGCTTTGGCGCCGACATCGATGCCTCGGCTGGGTTCGTCCATCAGCAGCACCTTGGGTTCGGTGAGCAGCGCCTTGCCGATCACCACCTTCTGCTGGTTGCCGCCCGACAGCGAGGACACCTCCTGCGCCGGGTCGGCGACCTTGATCGCCAGCTCCCTCACCATTTGCGTCACTGCCTGCCTTTCGGCGGCGCCACGGATATGGAATAGGCGGGCAAATCGCGACAGGCTGGCCAGTGTCAAATTGCTGGCGACCGAGAGGATCGACACCAGCCCTTCGCGCTGGCGATCCTCGGGGATCAGTGCCAGCCCGCGCCGGATGCGCCGCGTCGTATCACGCTCCTTGACCTTTATGCCGCCAATGAAGATCTCGCCCGTCGAATGGCCGTGACGGCCCATGATGCAGTCGAACAATTCGCTGCGCCCGGCACCCATCAGGCCGTAGATGCCGAGGATCTCGCCGGCACGCAGCGACAATGAGACATGGTCGACGGCAAGTCCGCCGGTGGCACGAGGCAGACAGATCTCCTCGGCACGAAAAATCTCTTCGCCCGGAAGATGGCCGTCGGCCTTGGCGAAGTCCTTGGCGTCGGAGCCGATCATCTGGCGAACGATCCACTGCGTATCGACGTTCTTCATCTCTTCCTGGCCGGTGATACGACCGTCGCGCAGCACGGTGATGTAGTCGCCGATGCGGATCAGCTCTTCCAACCGGTGCGAGATGTAGACGATCGCCACGCCGCGCGCCTTGAGGTCGGCGATCACCTTGAACAGGATCTCGACCTCAGCCGCGCTCAGCGCCGAGGTCGGCTCGTCCATGATCAGGATGCGCGCGTCGAGCGAAACCGCCTTGGCGATCTCGACCAGCTGCTGCTGGCCGATGCGCAGGTCCTCGACCAGCATGTCGGGCCGTATGCCGGCTTGCAGGCGTTCCAGAAATTCCGCCGCGCGGTTTTCCTGTTGCTCGCGGTCGATTTTGCCGAAGCGGTTGGTAATCTCCCGGGTGGCGAAAATATTTTCGGCGACGCTCATGTTGCCGAACAGGTTCAGCTCCTGGAACACCATGCCGATGCCACGGTTCACCGCATCGCCCGATGACGAGAAGGAAACCTCTTCGCCTTCCAGCAGGATGCGGCCGGCGGTCGGTCGTTCGACACCGGCGATGATCTTCATCAGCGTCGACTTGCCAGCGCCGTTTTCGCCGACCAGCACGTTGACCGAGCCCTTGCGCACCTCGAAATTGGCGCGCTTGACCGCGACGGTGCCGGAATAGACCTTGGAGACGTCCTCGAGCTTCAGGATGATTTCGCGCTCTGCGGTCGCGCTCATGGCTTCGGTCCGATCTCTGCCTCCGCCGGCGTCACCAGCGGCAGGTCGTGGCCGCTGCCCGGCGTATAGGCGCCCACCACCTTGGCGGTGCGGCCTTCCAGCGCTTCGCGCGGCAGCTTCGACAGCACCGTCTTGTCGGTGTAGCTGTTGAACGCCTTGCCGAACTGGGCGAAGTCGATCTGGTTGGTGAAGTCGCTGAACTGGATGAAGTCCAGGCTGTCGCGCAGCGCGGTACCGCGCACCGCCGGTCCGATCTGCACCCGTGCATCGGCCTTGCCGTCGCCGTCGACATCGACATCGACGGTTGCCGCCCGCGACTGCGTGTTGGCCGCGACGATCTTGCCTTCCAGGCGAACCGCGAAAGTCCAAGGCGAATTCGCCTGCTTGTTCGGATTGCCGTATTTGGCGCCGGCAGCTGATGGATCGGTTGTCGCCAGGGTGTGAACCTGCGCAAACTGTCCGGCTTTCTGCTGGAGATAGGGCACGACCTTTGCCGCCCAGATCTCTTCGACCATCTTGTCTGGATTGAAGGCGGGAGCGTTGTTGCCGTCGTCCGATTTCGTCGGCAGGATCTTGCAGGCGGTCAGGCTGATGCCAACCATCACGGCAAGGATCGGCCAGTTCGGCTTGGTGTTCAGCATGGCGGCCTGTGGTTCAGGATGGTGGTCGGCATCCACGGAAAAAATGGAGACGAGGGGCGAAACCGATGTTCGCCCCTCGCTATTCATCTCGCGCGGGCTCAGTTCGTCAGCGCGAAGGTCTCCAGCTTGGCGGCATTGTCGCCATTGACCAGGACGCAGTCCATCAGCTGCTTTTCCTTGGCCGGCGACTTCTTGTTCTTGATGAAGTCGTTGGCCTGCTCGACGGCCATCTGCGCCTGCGCGAAGGCTGGCTGCAGCACGGTCGCCTTGATGCCGCCGGAGGTGATGGAGTCGCGCACGTCGTTCGATCCGTCGAAGCCGACGACGATGACATCCTTGCGGTTCGCCGCGGCAAGTGCCGCATAGGCGCCCATCGCCATCGTATCGTTGCCGGAGATGACGCCCTTGATGTCGGGGTTGGCTTGCAGGATCGATTCCATCTTGGAATAGGCTTCCGTCTGGCTCCAGTTGGCCGACTGCTGCGCGACCATCTTCAGGTCCGGATAGTCGTCGATGACGTCGTGATAGCCCTTGGAGCGAATGCCGGCATTGGTGTCGGATTCCTTGCCGACCAGCTCGACGAAATTGCCCTTCTCGCCCATCAGCTTGACAAATTCCTGCGCGCCGAGCTGGGCGCCCTGGTAGTTGTTGGAGACGATCTGCGCGACGGCGACGCCGGTGGCGTTGATCTCGCGATCGATCAGGAAGGACGGAATGCCTGCGTCCTTGGCCTTCTGCACGGCGGCGACGGTGGCGTCGGCGCCGGCATTGTCGAGGATGATCGCCTTGGCGCCGCGGCCGATCGCGGTGTCGATCAGCTCGGATTGCTTGTTGGCGTCGTCGTCATGGACCAGCACCAGCGCCTCGTAGCCGAGTTCCTTGGCCTTGGCTTCGGCACCGACGGCTTCGGCCTTGAAGAACGGATTGTCGTGCGAGGGCGTGATGATGGCGATGAGATCCGCCGCGTAGGCAGGAACTGCCGTGCCAAGCGCCAGCATGCCGGCGAAAGCCGCAAGCGTCATTCTGCGTGTGAGTTTCATGAAGTCCTCCCATTTGAAAAAATGCCTTGGTCAACCAAGGCCTCTGTCGGCTTCCGAATTCGTCAGCGGCGCGGGTGGCGGATCGCTTTCGGGCCCAAAAGCCGTTGTCGGCTTCCCCTCGACGGATCGTTGCTCCCCGGCCATCCTCCACTCGCCCAGGCTTCGAACTGCCTGCGAAACCTTGTCGATCCGAGCCATTAACAGCTAAGCCAACTGGTATAATGAGTCAATCACAAATTCAGGTGACATGTACCTGATGAGCGGAAAGAACCGAGGCGTCGGCAACGGTACGCCGGCGCATCGAGGCGCTGCGGCGCGCGCTTGTCCTCTTTCAGGTGATGCGCTGAATGCTGGCGGCGATCTCTTCCGGCTCGAACACCCGTTTCCAGTCGTCACGCATCAGCACCGGCTTGCCGAATTCGATCGCCTTGTTGCAGGCGTCCGAGAAAACGCCCTTGGTCTCGCCGAAGATGACGGCGCCGAGCACGTTCATGTGGCCGAGCAGGAAGTCGAGCGCCGCCTGCTTGTCGACGCCGCGTGCCACGACCTCGTCGACGGCTTCCTTCATGACAACCAGCAGTGAGGCGCACACCGTCTCCGAAAGGCCGGGCTCCAACAGCGCCATCTGATCGACGGTGACGCGGTGCGAGCGCATGACCGGCGCCCAGATGATTTTCGCGATCGCCTCGCCCTTGGCGTAATCCTCTTCCGGTCCCTGCATCAGCGCGCTAACCATATGCTGCTTGGCCTTGACGCCGCCGAAATAGTCCTTCTTCGCCGCCATGTCCGTCTCGTCGTTGAAGATCGGCGGATGGCAGGGGTGGGTGACGAAATAGGTGAGGTCCGACCGCTTCGGCAGATGGCCGGCAAAGGGTGCCGCCGCGTCGAGCACCACCACCATCGTGCCTGGCGCCAGCTTGCTCTCGATGCTGGTCGCCACCTTGCCGATATGCGTATCGGGAACCGCCAGGATCACCACGTCGGCGCCCTTGAGCGCCTCGTCGGCGCTGACCGTATCGAAACCCAGTCCGGTCTTCAGCCGTTCGCGGCCGGCATCGCTGACCTCGACATGGCGTATCGTGTAGGGCGATCCGCGAAAATTGGTCGACAGGCGGTAGCCCATTTTTCCGCCGGCACCGAACAGCGCAATCGTTGTCATCTGGTCACTACTCCTGATCTCGGGCGACGGTATTGCCCGTCGTCAACTTATCAACTGGTATAATCATGCTACCAGATTTTGGCAATCCGATAATGGCGAATGGGTGCGGTCATGACTGCTGGTCTCCCGCCGGCACCGCGACGTCGCCGCCTGTAGGCTCGACCGGCGCTCGCCGCGTCATCGCCTGTCGTCCGGCAAGCGCGAGCACGAAGATGACGACGATGCCCTGCACGATGTCCTGGGCGCCGGGAGGCAGGCCGATGATCTGCATCGTGGTGACGATCAGGATCAAAAGGATGCTGGCGAACAGGGTGCCGACGGCGGTTGCAGAGCCGCCGAAGATCAGCGTTCCGCCGAGCACCACCGCGGCAATCGACTGCAACAGGTAGGGCTGGCCCATTTCGAGGAAGGCGCCGCCGATATAGGCGCCGAGCAGCAGCCCGTTGAGGGATGCCAGCACCGACGAGATGATGAAGGCCGATGCGATCACCGGGCCGGTCCTGATGGCGGCGAGCCGCGCGGCAGTGCGGTTCTGGCCGACCGCCGACAACAGTTGGCCGAACACCGTGTAGCGCAGCACAAACGAGGTTGCCGCCACGCCAAGGATTGCAATGATCGCCATGATCGGCACGCCCAGAATACGGCCCGATGCCAGGTATTTCAGCGCCGGGCTGACGGCGAAGCCCGAGATCGCCCGGTTCGACAGCAGCGTCGCGGTGGCCAGCACGTAGCCGGTGGCCAGCGTGGCGATGATGGCTGGGATGCCGAGCCCGACGACTAGCAGCGAATTGAGCGCACCGACAGCAAGGCCGAGCAGGACCGCGGCGGCAACGCCGATGGCGAGATTGGCATCCTGGCCCTTGATGGTGAGCAGCGCGACGAAGGCGCTGAGCGTGATCACCGAGGCGACCGAGAGGTCGATGTTGCCGCGCCCTGTCGTCACCACGAACATCTGGCCGATGCCGACAATCGTCAGGAAGGACGCCGACAGGACGATGCCCGACAGGCTGGACAGGCTGAAGCGGTTGGTGACGATCGACAGCACCAGCCACAGAAGCAGCACACCGATCGCCGCCCAGATCCAGCGGTTCCTCTGCGTCCAGATGCTGAAGGCGGTGAGCGCACTCATTGTTCGCTCCTGCGGTCGGCGGTCAGGCTGCGCAGCGTCAGCAGCGCAATCAGGATCAGGCCTTGTGTCGCGGCGTTGAAATCGCTGCTGACGTTCAGCGTGCCGAGAAGCGCACCGATCAGCGACAGCGTCACCGCCCCGGCAACGGCGCCGACCGGCGAGATGATGCCGCCCAGCAGCGAGCAGCCGCCCATCACCACGGCGGCGACGCTGAGCAGCGTGAACGAATTGCCGGAGTTGATGTCGCTCGCCGTGTTGATCGCCGTCAGCGACAGGCCGGCTGCACCCGCAAACAGCCCGGCGATGAGATAGCGCACCAGCGCATAGCGCGTCGGCGACCATCCCGAGCGGATCATCGCCGCCGAATTGTTGCCGAAGCCGCGCAGCACCACACCAAGCGGCAGCCGGTCGATGACGAAGACGATCAGCGCGACGGCCGCGATGAGGATGATGGAGGTTGGCATGAAGCCGAGCGACCAGCCAAAGAGCGCCGTCAGCCATTCCGGGCTGGCGCCTCCGGGCGTCGGCTGCAGCGCATAACCCAGCCCGACCCAGATGAAGGACGCGCCGAGCGTGACGACGATGGCCGGGATCTTGCGCGCCTGGATCACCCCGCCAAGCCCGGCATAGGCGGCGAGCGCCGCCACCAGCGCCAGCGCGCCGAGCCATGGCTGGTCGTAGAGCAGTGTGGCGCCGAGCACGCTGACGAGGCCGGCGAAGGCGCCGACGCCGAGGTCGATCTCGCTGCCGCCGACGATGAACATCTGTGCCGCCGTCACCAGCACCAGCGACAGCGCCGGCATCAGCAGCAGATCAAGGCCGAAGATCGAGGCGACGGCGGGATTGGCTGAGATCATCACGGCCAGCACGGTGGCGAGCCCGATGAAGGGTGCCGCATCCACCAGCCTGCGGCCAAGCCTTGTCGGTGGCGCAACCTTGTCTCGGGCAGTTGCGTGCCTGTCTGCCGGTTGGGTGAAGGACGCGCCGACAACAGCCGATTCCGTGATCGCGTCGCCGGTGAGTTCCCTGACGATTCGTCCGCCGGCAAAGACCAGCACGCGATCGCAGGCCAGCAGTTCGGCGTCCTCGGTCGTATGCCAGACCAGCGCGCGCCCAGTGCGCGCGATCTCGTTGCATAGCCGATAGAAATCCTGCTTGGTCGCGATGTCGACGCCGCGCGTCGGGTCGTCGAGCAGGATGATCGGGGTATCGGCGACCAGCGCCCGGGCGACCAGCGCCTTCTGCTGGTTGCCGCCGCTGAGTTCGGTGATGTTGGAGCGGAAACGGCTGTCGTCCAACCGTAGCTTGCTGGCGGCGCCGGTGGCCATGTCGCGGTTGGCGCGATCAGAAACGAGCCCGAACACCGGGCGGCGGGCCAGTGCGCCGATGCTGATGTTCGAGAGCACACTCCACAACGGGAACACGCCTTCCTTCTGCCGGTCGCCGGCGATGAAGCCGGCCTGCGCATGTCTTGTGACCGCCGGGATCTGCTTGCCGCTGAAGATCGCATGCAGCAGGTCCTTCTGGCCGCTGCCTTCGAGGCCGGCCAGCCCGACGATCTCGCCGCGCACGATCTCGATGTCGCGGCCGAGTTCCGATGTCAGCGGGCCGGAGAGCCGCACCAGCACGTCCTGGGCAGAGGTAGCGGAGACGGCGTGCTGGTGGATCGGATTGGCATCGCCGCCCATCAATTGCACCAGCCTGCCGATAGAGGCGTCCGCGACCTGGCCCTGCCATGCCGTGCGGCCGTTGCGCAGCACCACGATCTCGGTGGCGATGTCGATGATCTCTTGCAGCTTGTGGCTGATGAAGATGAAGGCAAGCCCAGCCTTCGCCCGCTCGCGAATGAAGGCTCGCAGTTGTTTGGAGCGGTCGAGATCGAGCGATGAGGTCGGCTCGTCAAGCACGATCAGCCTGACGCCGGGCGTTGCCGCGGCACGCGCGATCTCCACCATTTGCCGTTCGGCGATGGAGAGGTGGCCGACTTCGGCGTCGGCATCGATGCCGTTGCCCGGGAAGACCGCATCGAGCGCGGCTCGAGCCCGAGCCCTGTAAACCGCTCTCCACCCAGGTCGGGCCGCCGCATCCTGAGGCGTCTCCAGAAAGAAGTTCTCGGCGACCGACAGGTTAGCGCAGAGCGAAAGCTCCTGATGCACCATGCGGATGCCGCGCCGCTGTGCCTCGGCGGTGCCGTAGTCGGCGAAGCTTACCTGATCGTCGGTGAAGGAAATCGAACCCAGCGTCGGCCACATCGCACCGCACAGGATACGCATCAGCGTCGATTTGCCAGCGCCATTGCCGCCGACCAGCCCGATCACGTTGCCGGCACCGACGCAGAGGTCGATGCCTGCATTGGCGAGCGTCGGTCCAAAGCTCTTGGTGATCCCGGTGAGCGAAACGACGCTTTGCCGGATTGGAGCGGCAGGCGCCTTGGCGGCGGCCCTGTCCTGATCGGCGACGGCAGGCTGGGACATTCGTCCTCCGTTTCTTCGACAGCGACGATCGAACGGTGCTGCGGCACCGCTCGATCCGGCAGCGCTGGGTCGCGTTACTTGCTCAGCAGGTTCTGTTTCACCCAGTCTAGCGAATAGCTGGGGCTGATGATCTGGCCGCCCGGCAGCTTGGCGTACTCCTTGAGGTTGCCGGCATCGACCGTCGCCACCGGCATGATCATCAGCTTGGGCGCCTGGGCGCCCTTCAGCAGCGACAGGCCGAGCCAGAAGACAGCACCGCCGATGCCGGGCGTGGTGTTCATGGACACCGTCTGGTAGCCGTTCTTGGCGTTCTCCTCGGCCCACCATTTGACGAAGTCGGTGCCGCCGCCGCCTTCGATGATCGGCATCTTGCCGGCGTAGTCGCCGCCATACTGGACGAAGGCCTGCGCGATGCCGACATCGTCGCTGCCGCCCTGGCCGAGCACGGCGTCGACATGCGGCAGCGAGGGCAGCACATTGGCGATCGCCGCCTGCGCCACCGAGGCGGTTGCCTGGCCATAGACGGTCGCGACCACCTTGATGTCAGGATATTTGGCCAGCACCGACTGCTGCGCGTTGAACATATCGTTGTCGGGCGCCGAGCCCTTCACACCGCGCACCTGCAGGATGTTACCCTTGCCGCCGAGCATCTTGAAGACCGCCTCGGCCTGGGTCGCCTTGTAGCCCTTGAAGTCGAAATTGAGCTGGTAGTTGCAGGGCGCCGAGGCCACCGAATCGAAAGAGATGACGATGATGCCGGCTTTGCAGGCCTTTTCGATGATGCCATTGACCGCCGTTTCCGAGGCGGCGTCGACGGCGAGCACGTCGACCTTTTTCAGGATCAGCTCGGCGATCTGGCTGTTCTGCTGCGCCACCGAACCGTCGCCGTTCATGACGATATAGTCGGTGATCTGACCGGCGGCCTTCGCTTCCTTGGCGGAGGCTTCGAACGCTTCGACCATCTGGTGCCGCCAGGTGTTGCCGTAATAGGCGTTGGCGAGCGCGATGACCGGCGCGTCCGGTGATGCCATTGCCGGCAACACGGAGACACTCGCCAGCGCGGCGCCGGCAAGCGCCGCCACAGTTACAAATCTCATGGTATTTCCTCCCAAAAACACGATCGGCTTGGCTTGCCACACGAGCATAGCGCAACCTCCCAGAGACACGCTATGTCAGGTACATATTATACCAGCATACCAAATAGGCAAGCGTCGGCATGACACTGCCGTGCATCGCCTGTTGTTGGGGCTGCCACCCCGGTGGTAATTCGTGATCGCTCTCTAGGGAGTCGGGGCGCTACTTCAAAAGGTCGACAAGCACGTCGAAAGCTGCATCGATATCGCCGCGGACCGCCGCCTGAACTGCCTGCTCGTTTCGGTCGCGCAGGGCCGCAAACATCTGTTGATGGTACGCGTTCGCGGTCGAATAGGACCCATGCAGCATATTGAAATAGGGGCTGATCTGCAGCCATAGATCCTTGATAATCTTGAGCAGGGTCTCGGATCCCGCTGCTCGGTAGATTGCGAAGTGGAAGGTGTAATTCGCCCTGAGGTAGGCCTTTACGTCGTCCGCGCCATTCGCCCGTTCCAGCGAGTCCAAATCGCGCGCGAGAATCGCAAGATCCGCTTCACTGCGGTTCTGTGAGGCCCAGCCGGCAGCAATGGCCTCTATCTCAAAACGTACATTGCGCAAATCGGTGAGCCGCTCGCGGCTGAGCGCCGGAATACCGATAGAGCGCCCAGATACTACGGTCAGCGCGTTGGCTGCCGTCAGGCGCCGCAGCGCTTCCCTGACCGGCATCGGGCTGACGCCAAAGGCGTCCGCGAGGCTCTGAACCGTGACCATCTCGCCCGGCACGATGCTGCCGTCGAGGATCAGTTCGGTGACCTGGTTATAGACCCGGTCCTGCAGAGTTTCCTTGGATAGTGGAATGATCTCGACACCAGGCTTCCTGAACGCGGATCCAGCCATCTCCTGTCAACCTTCCCGCCTGAGAGCGACACCTTGCTTGTGTGCTTGTGTCGGAATGCAAGGTTCGTGGTGCCACGTCAAGCGGCTGACACAGCCGGTTTTGATATAAGCGATTTCATCATTGATATTTGATCAAATCGTGTTAGGGTGCGGGCATCGAATGACGAGGGTTACATTTTGTGCCCTTGGGAGGCATTCGATCGTTCTGTTTGGGAGGAGTTTCACATGGGTATCGGATCGAAAGTCCGGCGGCTCGCGCTGCTGGCCGGCATGGCTGCGTGCGCCTTCGGCCTCTCCGCCGCGCAGGCCGCCGAGAAGCACAAGATCTTTCTCAGCATGAGCTACATCGGCAATGATTGGCAGGCGGAGGCAGCCAACATGGTCAAGGCCATGGCCGCTCACAAGAGCCTGGCCGACAAGGTCGACTTGCAGGTCCAGGTCGCTGGCCCCAACGCGCAACGCCAGATTCAGCAGATCAACGCAATGGTGCAAAGCGGCGCCGAAGCGATCGTCGTGTATCCGATTTCACCGACCGCGCTCAACCAGGTCGTCAAGAATGCTTGCGAGAAGGGTGTGAAGGTCTTTGCCTACGACGCCGAGATCACCGAGCCTTGCGCCTACAACGTCCACATAGACCAGTTGGAAGCGGGCAGGGTGACCGCCGAATGGCTGGTCAAGAAGCTCAACGGCAAGGGCAACATCATCGCCATCACGGGCGTCCCGGGAACATCCGTTGACGATCAGCGGACAAAGGCCGCCAAGGAAGTCTTCGCCAAATACCCTGACATCAAGATCGTCGGCGAGGCTGTCGGCATGTGGAGCCAGGCGGTCGCCCGCACTGAGCTTTCGAAGATACTGGCCACCCGCAATTGGGACGACATCAACGGTCTGTGGATGCAGGTCGGCTGCTTCACCGCCAACTCGATGCAGCTCGAGGCTGGCAAGAAGACCAGCGAACTCCTGCCTTGCGCCGGCGAAGGTTCCAATGGCGGCCGCATCCAGATGCTGCCGGAGGGCACCGAAGTCGAAGGTGCTGCTCCCCCTTATGCACCTGCGGGCGCACAACGCATTTCCTATGCCTCGCCGCCTTATTCGGGTGCGCTGGCGCTGAAGCTTGCCGTCGAGGCGATCGAAGGCAAGGACGTGCCGAAGACCACCATCCTGCCGCTGCCGGTCGTCACCAATGAGACGATCAAGCTGTGCGACGAAGGCACATGGGCGGAGATGAAGGCCGGCTGCAACGCCTTCAAGCCGTCGCTGGTCTCCAATCCGGGCTGGTTTGCCTCGATCTTCTCGGACCAGACACCCGAGGTCGGCCTCGCGGCTGCCCTCGTCGGACAACCGGAAGAATAAGCCTCCCAAGGCGATCTTGACGATGCGCGGACATTTTCTGTCCGTGCATCGTCGGTCCATGCCAGCCCGGCGATCGAGGACAATGACAGAACATTCCGAGCTTCCCGCCATCGAGATCGACGGCATCAGCAAGGCGTTCGGCCCGACCGTCGCGCTGGACGGCGTGTCGTTTCGGATCGCGCCCGGCAGCGTCCATGCCCTGCTCGGTGAAAACGGAGCCGGCAAGTCGACACTGGTGAAACTGCTGTCCGGGCTGGTCCGGCCGAGCCAAGGCGATGTCCGTGTCTTCGGTAAGGAGATCGCTTACGGCGCGCCGCGCGCAGCACATGCGCTGGGCATGCAGACAGCGTTCCAGGAGATGACCCTGGTGCGCGACCTCTCGGTCCTCGACAACATGATGCTGCCTTATGCCCCCGTCGGCATCTCCGGCCTGATCCGCCGCGGTGCTGCCCGCAAGGCCGTCCGTCGCCACATCGAGGATCTCGGTTTTTCCGTCGATCTCGATGCCGAGGTGAGCGAACTCGAGCTTTCTGTGCGCCAGAAGATCGAAATCGCGCGCGCTGTCTACAGAAGGCCGCGCATCCTTTTGCTCGACGAACCGACCTCGACGCTCGCCGGCCGCGACGTTGACTGGCTGGGCGACATCATCGCCAGGCTGAAGGCGGCGGGCACCACCATCGTCTTCATCACGCACCGCATGCGCGAGGTCCGCGCCTTTTGCGACGCGCTGACGATCCTGAGAAACGGCCGCCACATCGTCACCGCGCCGGTCGCCGACGTCTCGGATGGCGACGTCATCGAAAAGATCATCGGCCGCAGCATCGAGCAGACCTTCCCGCCCAAGCCGGACAGCGCCCAAGCTTTCGGTCCGCCGGTTCTGGGCGTGCGCGGCCTCAAGGTCGGGCGCAAGCTCGACGGCGTCGGCTTCGACCTGCGCAAGGGCGAAATCCTCGGCGTCGCCGGATTGCAGGGCATGGGCCAGCAGGACCTGTTCCTGGCCTGCTTTGGCATGGCCGAGATCGAGCGCGGCCACATCCTCGTCGACGGCCGCAAGGTCTGGCTCGGTTCGCCGGCCGATGCCTTGCGCCCCAACATGGCCATCGGACTAGTGCCGGAAGACCGCAAATCCGAAGGCCTGTTCCTGAAGCTGTCGGGCAACCAGAACGCCACCCTGCCGGTGATATCGCGCTTCACACGGCTAGGCCTTGTCGACGCGCAGGCTGAGACCCGCTCCGTCGAGGCGGCATTCGCCACTGTCGAGGTCGACCGTCGGGCGCTGTGGACACGGGCCGGTGCGTTTTCCGGCGGCAACCAGCAGAAGATCGCCATCGCCAAATGGCTGGTGGCGCAGAGCCGCATCCTGCTGTTGTTCGATCCCACCCGAGGCATCGACGTCGGCACCAAGCACGAGCTTTATGTGATGATGCGAAACTACGTGGCTTCGGGCGGCTCGATCCTTCTGCACTCGACGGAGATCCCCGAACTCGTCCACCAATGCGACCGGGTCCTGGTTCTCTACGACGGGCGCATCGCGGCCGAACTTGAAGGCCACGCCATCACCGAACCGGCCATCATGCGCCCGGCGCTCGGGCATGCCGGGGAAGCCGCCGCATGAGCAGCGCGGCATCCTCATCCCCTGTTCCCGGCGGCTTCGGATTGCGCCGTGCGCTGATGCGCAATCGCGGCGCGCTGATCGCAGCTCTCGTCCTGGCGATCCTGCTCTTCGTCGTCGACTGGATCAGCGCCGGGCCGCTGACCTATTTCGATGTGTCGTTCCTGTCGAGCGGCGGCGCCACCTCGGCGCTCGCGGCGATCGGCCAGACCATCGTCATCCTGTCGGGTGGCTTCGACCTGTCCGCCGGCGCGGTGATATCGCTGGTCAATGCCGTGCTGGCATCGAGCATGGACCCGATGGCGCCAGGCGCCAGCATCATCCTGTGGACCGCCGTCGGCATCGGCGTCGGTATGGCGGTGGGCGCCTTCAACGGCTTCTTCATCGCCGTGCTGCGTATGCAGCCCATCGTGGTGACGCTGTCGACCATGTTCATCCTGCAAGGCGTGACGCTGCTGGTGATGGACAAACCCGGCGGCTTCGTGTCGCCCGATCTCGGTACCTTCTATCTTGGCGACGCGATCACCGGCTGGCTGCCGATGCCGCTGGTGGTGATCGGCGTCGTCCTGCTCGCCTGGTTCTGGCTGAAGGGAACCCGCTTCGGCACAGCACTTTATGCGGTCGGCGGCGATGCGGAGTCTGCCGCTGCCGTCGGCATCAATGTCGTGCTGGTGCGCTTTGCCGTCTACGTGACCGCCGGCGGCTGCTATGGCCTCGCCGGCGTGTTCATCAGCGCCCAGACCGGCAGCGGCGATCCACTGGTCGGCAATCCGCTGCTCTTGTCGATGTTCGCGGCGGTCGTCGTCGGCGGCACGCGTCTCGGCGGCGGGCAGGGTGGCCCGGTGGGTTCTGTCTTCGGCGCCTACATCCTGATGATCGTGGTGAACATCCTGCTGGTGCTCAATGTGTCGGCCTACTATGCGACCATCGCCGAAGGCACCATTCTGGTGCTGGCGGCACTTGCCGGCTCCATCTCCCACGCATCGGTGCTTGCCGTGCAATTGCGCGCCGCGCGCGCCCGGCTTGCCGCCTGGCGCGCCGGCATATTGCCCTCGCAACTCGAGCGCGTGGACCGGCGTCTCAAGATCGCCGAACCAGCCTATGGCCAACGCAGCCCGGCATCGCCGCGCCCTGCCTTCCATTTGCGCAATGCCGAGACGCTGCGCTATGCGCTGCCCGCCTATGTCTGCCTGCTGCTCATCGTGATCGTCACCCAGATCTGGCTTGGCCGCGCCATCCTCAATCCGGGTTACTGGAATTCGCTGCTGGTGCTGTCGTCCTTCCTCGCTGTCCTGGCGCTCGGGCAGGGAACCGTCATCCTGACCGGCGGCCTCGACCTCTCCGTGCCGTGGACGATCGGCATTTCCGGCATCATCCTGGCAGGCATGGTCAACGGTTCCGATGCGGCCCTTGTCTACGCTCTGCCGGTCGTACTGGTGATGGCTTGCGCCATCGGCTTCGCCAATGGTTTCGGCATCGTCTATCTCGGCATCTCGCCGATCGTCATGACGCTCGCCACCAACGGTATCCTGCAAGGCTGCGCGCTGCTCTATTCGCAGGGAACGCCGGCCGGTTTTTCCTCGCCGATGCTGCGCTGGGTCATGACGGCCAAACTCGGCGGCCTGCTGACGCCGATCGTCCTGCTGATGGTGGTCTTTGTCGTTGCGGCGGTGCTGCTGCTGGGGCGCACGCCGTTCGGGCGCAGAGTCTACGGCATCGGCAACGGACTGCGCGCGGCGCGATTGTCGGGCATCGGGGTCGAGCGCACGCTGATCTTGGTCTATATGCTGTCAGCCGTCTGCGCGGCTGTTGTCGGCATCATGCTGACCGGCTTTTCCGGCCAGGCGAGCCTCGGCATGGGCGACGATTATCTCCTGCCCTCGATCGCCGTGGTGGTGGTCGGCGGCGCGCTGATCACCGGCGGCCGTGGCCACTATCTCGGCATGCTTGGCGGGGTCTTGTTGCTGACAGCGCTGCAAATGCTGCTGGCCGGTACCACGCTTCCATACGCCACAAGGGCAATTCTTTACGGGCTGGTCGTTCTGGGCGCCGTCATGGCGCTGCGCGAACGGCGGCTGCAATGAGAAGGACAGGACCATGAGCACAAGGGCGCCGGCATCGGGGGACGAATTTCTGACTGGGCTGAAAGGCCAGCGCGTGCTGGTGACGGCGGGCGCAGGCGGTATCGGTTTTGCCATAGCCGACACGCTGTCACGCCTCGGCGCCCGCATCGTGGTCTGTGACGTTTCCGACGAGGCGCTGGCCGCTGCTCCCGGCAAGATCGACCTCGTCGCCGCGGTCAAGGCCGATGTTTCGCGCGACGAGGACGTCGACCGTCTGTTCGAGGCGGTCGAGAAAAAGCTCGGCGGGCTCGATGCGCTGATCAACAATGCCGGCATCGCAGGGCCGACCGGCGGTGTCGACGAGATCGATCCGGCCGACTGGCGGCGCTGCATCGACATCTGCCTGACCGGCCAGTTCCTGTGCGCCCGTCGCGCCGTGCCGCTGATCAAGGCGGCGGGCGGCGGTTCGATCGTCTCGATGTCGTCGGCCGCCGGCCGCCATGGCTACGCCTTCCGCACGCCTTATTCGGCGGCCAAGTTCGGTGTCATCGGTCTCACGCAAAGCCTGGCCAAGGAGCTCGGGCCGCACGCCATTAGGGTCAACGCCATCCTGCCCGGCATCATCGAGGGACCACGCATCGAAGGTGTTATCTCGGCGCGCGCCAAGCAGGTCGGTATCAGCCACGAGGAGATGACCGGACGCTATCTCCAAAACATCTCGCTGCGCCGCATGACCAGCCCCTATGATGTCGCGTCGATGGTCGCCTTCCTGCTCTCCGATGCGGGCATCAACATTTCCGGCCAGTCGCTCGGCGTCGACGGCAACGTCGAAACACTTTGAGGAACAAGCCATGGCCAATGTCGCGATCGTCGGAAGCGGGTTCATCGGGCGAGCTTGGGCGATCAGCTTCGCCCGCGCCGGCCATGATGTGCGGATGTGGGACCAGTCGCCGGCAGCGACAGGTGGCGCCCGCGACTACATTGCCGGCGTGCTCGACGATCTCGTCCAGAACGACCTGCTGCGAGGACAGGCGGTCGACACCGTGCTCGGCCGGATCACCATTGTCGCCGAGCTGGCAGAGGCGCTGGCTGGTGCGGTCCATATCCAGGAGAGCACGCCTGAAAACCTCGAGGTGAAGCGGGAGGTGTTCTCGCTGATCGACAGCCTTGCCGATCCGCAAACAGTCATCGCCAGTTCCACTTCGGCGCTGCTGCCGTCGAAATTCACCGACCATCTGCAAGGACGGCATCGCTGTCTGGTCGTGCATCCGATCAATCCGCCCTATCTCATCCCGGCGGCTGAGGTCGTGCCGGCGCCGTGGACGTCTGCTGACACGCTCGAGAGAACCCGCGCGTTTCTTATCGACGCCGGTCATGCACCGCTGGTGATGAAGCGCGAGCTCGACGGCTTCATCATGAACCGCCTGCAAGGCGCACTGCTGGAGGAAGCTTTCCGGCTTGTCGCCGACGGCTTTGCCAGCGTCGAGGATGTCGACATTGGCATTCGCGACGGGCTGGCGCTGCGTTGGTCGTTCATGGGGCCATTCGAGACAATCGATCTCAATGCACCCGGCGGCGTGCGCGACTATGTCGAGCGCTATCAGGGCATCTATTCCAACATCTTTCCCCAGACGCAGCGGCGCGTCGACTGGGCCGGCAAGGTCATCGACACGGTCGAGGCTGATCGCCGCAAGCGACTGCCACAGCAAAGCTTAGGCGACCGGCAGGTGTGGCGTGACCGCCGGCTCATGGCGCTCGCCGCCCACAAGAGAAAATCGGATCAGGAGTTTGGAGAATGACGCAAACCAGTCGCAAGACGGGGCCTGCACAGATCAGGGGCAAGGTCATCATCACCTGCGCGGTGACGGGCGCCATCCACACGCCGACCATGTCGCCCTATCTGCCGATCACGCCCGACCAGATCGCCTCGGAGGCGATCGCCGCTGCCGAAGCCGGTGCCGCGATCCTGCATCTGCACGCCCGCGACCCGGAAACCGGCAAGCCCGACCAGACGCCGGAGGCCTTCGCCCGCTTCCTGCCGCGCGTCAAGCAAGGCACCAACGCCGCCATCAACATCACCACCGGTGGCAGCCCGTACATGAAGGTCGAGGAGCGCGTGCGCCCGGCCGCCCAGTTCAAACCCGAAGTCGCCTCGCTCAACATGGGCTCGATCAATTTCGGGCTCTATCACCTCGCCGACAAATACGAGACCTTCAAGTTCGACTGGGAAAAGCCGCATCTGGAAGCGACCCGCGACCTTGTCTTCCGCAACTCGTTCAAGGACATCGAGTACATTCTGGCGACCTGCTACGACAACGGCACGCGCTTCGAGTTCGAGTGCTACGACATCGCCCATCTCTACAACCTTTCCCACTTCGCCGACCGCGGGCTGGTGAAGCCGCCTTTCTTCGTGCAGTCGGTGTTCGGGCTGCTTGGCGGCATCGGCACCCACCCCGAAGACGTCGCGCATATGAAGCGCACCGCCGACCGGCTGTTCGGCGACCAGTTCCGCTGGTCGGTTCTCGGCGCTGGCGCCAGCCAGCTGCGCATCGCCGCGCAATCGGCAGCCCTTGGCGGCAACATCCGCGTCGGGCTGGAGGACAGCCTTTGGGCGGGCAAGGGCAAGCTTGCCAAATCGAACGCCGAGCAGGTCTTGCTGGCCCGCAAGATCATCGAAGGGCTCGGCATGGAGGTCGCGACGCCCGACGAGGCACGCGAGATCCTGTCATTGAAAGGCGGGGACAAGGTCGCTTTCTGAGGCGGCCCGAGCAATCGCCGCGAGACGCAAAACGGAGGAGGACGGCATGAAGATCGAAGTCGTGGTGGACGTGAAGACCACACTGGGCGAAGGACCTCTGTGGGACGCCGAACAGGAACGACTCTACTGGATCGACAGCTTCGACGGGCGCGTGTTTCAGGCGACCGCCGACGGACGCGAGATACGGTCATGGGACGTGCCGATGAAGATCGGCTCAATGGCGCTGCGCAAGGACGGTAGCGGCGCCGTGGTGTCGCTGCAGCGCGGTTTCCATCTGCTCGATTTCGCCTCCGGCGATGTGACGCTGATCCACGATCCCGAGCCGGACAAGCCGATGAACCGGCTCAACGACGGCAAGGTCGACCGGCACGGCCGCTTCTTCGCCGGCTCCATGGATACGATGGAAGAGGGGCCGTCCGGCGGGCTCTACAGGCTCGATCCGGACTTCTCCGTCACCCGGATCGATTCTGGCATCATCTGTTCCAACGGTCCATGCTGGAGCCCCGACGACCGCACCTTCTATTTCGCCGACACCTGGACCGGCGAGATATGGGCCTACGACTACGACATCGCCACCGGTGCCGCCACCAACAGGCGTACCTTCGTACGCGTCGACACCAGCCGGGGCGGTGCGGCGGACGGCTCGACCGTCGATGCCGAGGGCTATCTGTGGAATGCGCTGGTCTATGACGGCCGACTGGTGCGCTATGCGCCCGATGGCAGCATCGATCGCATCATCCACATGCCGGTCAAGAAGATCACCAGCGTCATGTTCGGCGGACCGAAGCTCGACACCCTCTATGTCACCTCGATGGCCAAGCCGCCGCTGCCCCGTTTTCCCGGCGACGGCGTTTTGCGCGGCAGCCTGTTCGCCATTACGGGTCTTGGCGTCAACGGCGTTGCGGAACCCCGCTTCGGCAGCTGACGCCAGGCAGGCCTTGGCTCGCCGGAGCCTCGCTGAGAATATGGGCCGAAACCAAGCCGCGTTCGAGAAGTCGCCTGTGCGCGGCTTCCAAGGTCGGATCAGGTTCCAAGGGAGCGTGAGGAACGCAGAGGTCGAGCGTCCACAGGATGGTTCCGAAATAGGCCCGACATAGCCGTGGTAACTGCCATCTATCCAAACGGGGTAAGTTCGGCAATCAATGCCGAACGTGTGCGTATACAGGCATACATATATCCACACAGAGGGGTTTCCGTTAGGCTGAGCGTCGCGTGAAATGGGAGCATCGATTGCGGGGATTTGCGGAAAGCGTGATGCAGGGGCCGCGAACCGTGGCCGAACAGGTCGCCAATGTCCTGCGCGAAGCGATTGTCAGTGGAACCATCAAGGCAGGCACTCCGCTGCGCCAGGATGAATTGGCCGAGCAGTTTGGTTTTAGCCGCATGCCAATCCGCGACGCCCTTCGCCAATTGGAAGCCGAAGGTGTTGTTTCCATCCATCCGACAAAAGGCGCGCAGGTCGCCCGGATGGACAGCGCCGAGATCAGTGAAATCTACGCACTGCGCGAATTGCTCGAATGCGAGGCGTTGCGGCTCTCGCTCCCCACTCTTATTACCGCGAAGCTCGACGAGGCGGAACAGGTGCTCGATCAGATCGACGCCGAGCGCAATGTCGGCCGATGGGGCGCGCTGAACCGTGCCTTTCATCTGGCTCTCTACGACGCCTGTGGCAACCATCGATTGCTGGCCTTAATCGAGGCGCACCACAATGCCGCCGATCGCTACGTCCGCATCCTGCTGTCGCACCTGGACTATCGCAGCCGCTCGCAGACGGAGCATCGCGACCTGCTGGCCGCCTGCCGGCGGCGCGACGGTGACAGGGCCATGAGCATTCTGAGGCAGCATCTTCGCGAAGGAAGCGAGGCGCTGGTCAGCGCGATCAGGGAAGATGGCTTGTCGCGAAAATCCTGACGGCGTGGCTCATGGGCATTGCGATGGCCTCAGCCCTGCGCCGGCCTGCGTTCGACGATGTAGATGTGGTCGGCCGCCAGCACCACTTCGCCACGCTGGTTGATCACCTCGCAGCGCTCGATAACCCGTCCCGACCCCGGCCTCTTCGGGTCGTCTTCCCTGGCCGTAATTGTGGTTCGCGTGCGAATCGTGTCGCCGATGAACACCGGCTTGATGAAGCGCAACCGGTCGTAGCCGTAGGAAAAGGCGACAGGGTTGATGACGGTTGCCGTCAGCCCGATGCCGACCGAGAACACCAGAGTGCCATGCGCAATGCGCTGGCCGAACGGCGTCGTCTTCATGAACTCGGCGTCCATATGATGCGGAAAGAAATCGCCGGTGTGGCCGGCATGGACGATGAAGTCGGTCTCGGTGATGGTGCGGCCGCTGGTCAGGCGCGACGAGCCGATCTCGTAGTCCTCGAAATACTGGATCTGTTCCATCAGGGTCTTTCCGCGATCGGTGTCGCCGGTGCCGCACTCGACTGATACGCTGCCTCGACCAGCGCCATCGTGCTCCAGGCATCTTCGACGGGGCTTATCAGCGTATCATCTTCTCCGGCCGCAAAGCGCTGGACATTGGCCATGCGGCCAACGAAGGCATCGGGAAACCACTCGCCGGCCAAGGGCACGGCGATCCAGCCCGTTCCGCCCTTCGGATAGATTTCCAGCACATCCGGCTCACCTGTGGGATAATCGAGGTTGAGACCCAGCTTGAGATAGGCGGCACCCTCGGTGCCGCAGATGCGGAACTCGCAGGCCTGGTGCCTGCGACCGAATTTGTGGTCGTGGTTGATCGACAGGGCGCAGCGCACGGTGTCGCCATAGTCGAGAATGGCGCTGGTGCGCGTCTGCGCCACCTTATGGTTGGGATGGCCGAGCGTCTTGGCGTGGACGCCCTTGGGATCGCCGAGTAACTGCCGGATCAGATCGAGATAGTGGATCGAATGCATGGCAATCTCGACGCGCGGCGCCTTGAGCAGGAATTCCCACAGCTCCCACGGTGTCGCCAGCGCCAGCCACGCGTCGAAGTCGACGATCTTGCCGAGCCAGCCCTTGGCGATGGCGTCCTTGAGCGCCAACATCATCGGCGCGAAGCGCAGCTGGAAGTTCACCGCCGCATGGAGCTTTTTGGCACGGCAGATCTCGAGGATCGCGGTCGCCTCGGCAAGGTTGCTGCCCATCGGCTTCTGGATCAGCGCGACCGCGCCGTCGCGCAAGGATTTCAGCACGTCGGCATGACGCGATGGCGGCGTCGCAAGGTCGAAGATCGCCCCCTCGACGGCAGCAGCCTCCTCGGCCGAGCGAAAGGCTGTCACGCCCCATTGACTGGCCAGTTTTTCAGCCCTGGCGTGGTCGGGGTCGTAGAGGCCGGCGACAGGAAAGCCGGCCTTCCGGTAGGCCGGGAAATGCGCGTCGCCGACGATCGACCCGGCGCCGAAGGTGACGATCGGCCTGGGCTTGGAGGGTTTGGGCCAGGACTGGACGAGCAAGGCAGGGTCGAAACCGCCTTCAGTCATGATGGAAGACCTCGTCCATCTCGGCCCACCACTCGCCTTCCCCACGCGTCGCCAGCGGCTCCTGGCACGGCATGCAGACCGCCCACCATTCCTGCGTCGTGGGGTCGGCTGCCATCTTGGCCATGTCGGCTTCGTAGTCGCTGCCGTGATATTCGAAAGTGCTGAACAGCAGGTTCTCCGGACGCTTCAGGTAGATGGAATAGTTCTTGATGTTGCAGGCCGAGATCATGGTCAGCACGTCAGGCCAGACGGCCGCATGCAGGCGGACATACTCCTCGACCTTTTCAGGCTTCAGCCCCAGAACCATTCCCATCCGCTGCATGCCCGTCTCCTATCTGGTGATCGCCGTGGTGAATTCGGCGATGCTCATGGCCTTGACCGCGTCCCAGTCCCAATCGATGCCGATACCAGGCTCGTCGGGCGCCAGCGCCTGGCCATCCTCGATGCGCATGCGCTTACCGGTCAACTGGTCGAGTTGCGGAATGTACTCGACATATCTGCCGTTCTGAACAGCGCAGGTCAGGCTGACATGCAGCTCCATCAGGAAATGCGGACAGACCGGAATGTCGAAAGCCTCCGCGGCATGGGCGATCTTGAGCCAGGGCGTGATGCCGCCGATGCGGCCGACATCGACCTGCACGATCGAGCAGGCGCCTTTCTGCATGTATTCGCGGAAATGGCGGATGGAGTAGAGCGACTCGCCGATGGCGATCGGCGTCTGCGTCGAGTTCGACAAGCGCACATGCCCGTCGATGTCGTCGGCCGGCAGCGGCTCCTCGATCCAGGCGAGATCGAGCTCACGCAGCCTGGACGCGCGGCGGATCGCCTCGTCGACCGAAAATCCCTGATTGGCGTCGGTCATGATCTCGTAGCCGTCGCCGACCGCCTTGCGTACCGCCGACAAGCGCGCCAGATCTTCCGAGCCGTGCGGCCTGCCGATCTTCACCTTCGAGCCTCGAAAGCCCTTCGCCTTGGCGGCCAGCGCGTCGTCGACCAGCGCCTGCGTCTCGATGTGCAGCCAGCCGCCTTCGGTCGTGTAGAGCGGGCAGCGGTCCTTGGCGCCGCCGGCCAACTTCCACAAAGGCAGGTTCTGCTTCTTGGCCCGCAGATCCCACAGTGCGGTATCGATGGCCGCAATCGCGATGGCCGTGATCGCTCCAATCGTGGTGGCATGCGTGGCGAATTCGAGATCGTGCCAGATCGCCTCGATCCTATCGGGGTCGCGGCCGATCAGGCGCGGCACCAGATGGTCCGAGAGCAGCCGCATCACCGACGAACCGCCGGTGCCGATCGTGTAGCTGTAGCCGGTGCCGACCGCGCCGTCGGAATCGGTGATGGTGACGATAGGCGTTTCCTGGCTGACGAAGCTCTGGATGGCGTCGGTGCGCTTGACCTTGGGCACAAGGTCCACCATGCAAAGGTCGACTTTCTCAATTTTGGCCATGCCCATCAGCTCCGCAATGTCTTTCCGGTCTCAGTGGCAAACAGATGCGCCTGCGACATGTCGAGGCTCATGGCGACCCGCTCGCCCGGCCTCAATGGCCTCGGGTTCAGCATGCGCGACACCCAGTCCGGACCGTTGAATTCGACGAACACCAGCGTCTCGTTGCCGAGCGGTTCGGTCACCGT
This sequence comes from Mesorhizobium sp. CO1-1-8, assembly GCF_020164875.1. Classification (NCBI taxonomy): domain Bacteria; kingdom Pseudomonadati; phylum Pseudomonadota; class Alphaproteobacteria; order Hyphomicrobiales; family Phyllobacteriaceae; genus Mesorhizobium; species Mesorhizobium sp. CO1-1-8. The sequence goes on from NZ_JAIUGZ010000002.1 coordinate 174,932, forward strand.
GATCGGAAGTTCGATCTGGTGCACGTCGGCAGCACCTCCGGAACTGATACCATGGCCGGTCGGATAGATGTCGTCCGGCCGCAGCCCGAACACAACCTTGTCGCCGGTCGTGACATTGGCCTTGAACTGAGCGGGCAGCGGCAGCTTTTCACCGCTGGCGAAAACCATCTGGCCGTCATCGATCGTGGCCTCGTGCAGGTTCATCGGCGGCGATCCGATGAAGCCGGCGACGAAACGCGTTGCCGGCCGCCGGAAGACCTCGTCGGGCGTGCCGACCTGTTCGATATGCCCGTCGCGCATGATGACGATACGGTCGGCCAGCGTCATCGCTTCGACCTGGTCGTGGGTGACGTAGATCACCGTCGACTGCACCTTGGCATGCAGCTTCTTGATCTCGGTGCGCATCTGCGTGCGCAATTTGGCGTCGAGATTGGAAAGCGGTTCGTCGAACAGGAAGACATCGGGGTCGCGCACGATGGCGCGGCCCATGGCGACGCGCTGGCGCTGGCCGCCGGAGAGTTGCGAGGGGCGGCGATCGAGCAACGTGTCGAGGCCGAGGATGGCCGAGGCTTCGGCGACACGGCGGTCCATGTCTTCCTTGGCGGCACCGGCGATCTTCAGCGAGAAGCCGAGATTCTCGCGCACCGTCATGTGCGGATAGAGCGCGTAGGACTGGAACACCATCGAGATGTTGCGTGAACGTGGGGGCAGGTCGTTGACGATGCGCCCGCCAATCTCGATCGAGCCGGCGCTGATCTCTTCCAGCCCGGCGATCATGCGCAGCGTCGTCGATTTGCCGCAGCCGGACGGGCCGACCAGCGCGATGAATTCGCGGTCGGCGACATCGAGATCGATGCCGTGCACGATCCCGATGTTGCCGTAGCGCTTGGTCAGCTTGGTGAGGGTAACGGTTGCCATGGTATCAGCCTTTCACCGCGCCGGAGGTCAGGCCGCCGACAAGGTGTTTCTGGACGACGTAGGTGAGGGTGAGCGCCGGGATGATCATCACCACGGCGAGCGCGCACATGCCGCGCCAGTCGATGGTGAACTCGGCGGTATAATCGAGCAGGCCAACTGGCAGCGTTTTGGCGCTGACCGAGCGGGTCAGCTGCGAGGCCAGCGCGAATTCATTCCAGCAGGTCAGGAAAGCGAAGATCGCCGCGGAGGCGATTCCTGGACCGGCGAGCGGAAACTCGACCTGCCAGAACGCCTGCCAGCGCGTGCAGCCGTCGATCTGCGCCGCCTCCGCGAGGTCCTTGGGCACCTTGCGGAAGAAGCCGTCGATCAGCCAGATGGTGAACGGCACGTTGAGCGCGACATAGGCAAGGATCAGTCCGAAATGGGTGTCGATGATGCCGAGCCGCACATAGAGGAAGAACAGCGGCAGCGAGAGCGCAATCCCCGGCACGGTGCGCGTCAGCATCAGGCCGAGGAAGACGCTCGATTTGCCGCGGAAGCGGTAGCGCGCGAAGGCATAGCCGCCGGCCATGCCGATGGCCACCGCAATGACCGTCGAGGTCACCGAGATGATCAGCGAGTTGCGGAAGTACTCGATGACAGGGATGCCGCCCTTGCCGATGCCTGAGAACATGGCGACATAGGCGTCGAACGAAATCTCCTGTGGGATCCACACCGGCGGCTTGGCCATGATCTCGACGGTCGGCCGCAGCGACGAGATGACGATCCACAGGCCCGGCAGGCAGATGGTCAGCATCGCCAGGAACAGGCCGATGCGATAGACGACGCCCAGCAGCCGGCGCTTCAGGCGGGCGGAAGAATTCTCGTCCATCTTCACCACTCCGCACCGATCTGCGTGCGCGCCGCGGCGAGCTTGTTGAAGAAATAGACGGTGAAGGCGATCGACAGCAGGATCGAGAAATAGGCCATGGCGTTAGCCATGCCCATGCGCCCATCGCTGTAGGCGGTGCGGGCCACCAGGGTCCAAAGCAGTTCGGTGCGGCCCGCCGGTCCGCCATCCGTCATGATCTTGACGATGTCATAGGCGCGCGCGACGTCGAGCGAACGGATGGTCATGGCGATGTAGGCGAAGGGCATGACGAATGGCCAGGTCACATAGCGGAATGTCTGCCACGGCGTGCAGCCGTCGACCCGCGCCGCCTCGATCGGCTCCTTGGGCATGGCGAGCAGACCGGCGAGAATCAGGATGGCGAAGATCGCCGTCGACGACCAGATCTCTGCGATCGAGATGGCGATGAAGGCGAGATGGCCCTCGATCAGCCACGGTATGGCGTCTTGCGTGATGCCGAGCGACTGCAGCGCATTGTTCACAAGGCCGATATTGTCGTTGAACATGAACTTGAATTGGAAGCCAACCAGGATGGGCGAAAACATCATCGGGAACATCATCAGCGTGCGCAGGATGCGCTGGCCCCGCGTCGCCTTCTCGACCAGCATGGCCAATCCGAGGCCGAGCAGCATTTCAAGATTGAGCGCGATGGTCAGCAGCAGCACAGTGCGGCTGAAGGCCCACCAGAAATCGGTGTTGGACAGGATCGAGAGATAATTCCGGACGCCGATGAAGACGTAGAATGTCTCTGGCCGCGTCAGGCGGAACGGCGTGAAGCTGGAATAGAGCGACAACAGCAACGGCACCACGACAACTGCCGCCAGCACGATCATGGCCGGAAGCAGCAGCAGGAATGGCGCGGGTGGCTTGAAGCCCTTCATCAGAATCCTTGAGGTGTTTGCATTTGGACGGCGCCTGGGCCGGGAGATGCGTGGGCGAGGGACGAAGGATTAGCGCGAACCGCCTAGCATCCTGCGAAACGCGATCGCCTCCCCCATTGCTGATGGGGGAGGCAGCCTTGGGAGCCGTTGCTAGAGCTTGCCGGCGTCCTGGAGGATTTGCGTCGCCTTGGCCGCCGCTTCATCCAGTGCCTGCTTCGACGTCTTGTCGCCGAGGATCGCCGCCTGCAGTTCAGGATAGACGGCGTTCGAGATCTCGATCCATTCAGGCGTCTGCGGCACGGCAAACGCGTGCTTGGCCTCTTCCTGGAAGGCGGTAAGAACCTCCTTTTTGTAAGGATCGTTTTCGGCCTGCTTCAAATCCCAGTCCCAGACCGCGGTGCGGGTCGGCAGCGGGCCGGCGGCGGCCTCGAGCTTCTGGCTGTCCTCGTTGGTCAGCCACCACACCAGGGAAGCTGCGGCCTCCTTGTTGGGGCAGTTCTCGGTCACCGAGAAGCCGTGGAAACCGGACCAGCCGGTGCGCTTGCCGGACGAACCCTTCGGCGCGACTTTCACGCCGACATTGCCGGCAACCTTCGACGACTTCGGATCGTTGAAGAAGCCTGCCCAGCCCGGCCAGTCAAGGTTGATGGCGACGGTGCCGGACGCAAAGCCCTGGCCGAGATCGTCCCACAAATAGTTGGTGGTGCCGGCCGGCACGGCCTTAGCCTTGTAGAGGTTGACGAACCAGTCGAGCGCGCGGATGCCGGCCTCGGAGTTGAAGACCGGCTTGCCGTCCTTGTCGAGATACTCGCCACCCTCGGCGACGACCATTTCGTAGAAGCGGCCGTTGATCGCCTCTTCCTTGCCGGCGAACTGCGTGCCGTAGAAATTAGGTGGGTTGGCGAAAAATTCGGCCTGGTCTGTGACTTCCTTCCAGGTGTCCGGCGGCACCAGATCATAGCCGTATTTCGCCTTGAATTTGGTCTTGTTGTCGGCGTTCTCGTACAGGCTCTTCTGGTAATAGAGCGCCGAAACGTCGAACTGCGCGCGCGGCAGCATCTCCAGCTTGCCGTCGATGGTCGCCGACTGGATGGTCGACGGCACGAAGGCGTCGATCTCTGCCTTGGGCAGCAATTTGCTGAGGTCGGTGTAGAGGCCCGTATATTGCGGCGCGAACGACGAATGGTTCCAGCCGACGCACCAGTTGGTGCTGCCCGAGGCGATGTCGGACTTGAGCTCCTTGTCGATGTCGAAGCCGTTCTTCTTGGTCAGGATGTTGACCTTGGCGCCGGTCGCCTTCTCCCATTCGGGAATGCGCTCGTAGAGCTTTTCATATTGCTGGCCGCCGATCAGCTTCACGTCGATGGTCACGCCTTCGAACTTGCCGGGCAGGTCGCCGGCAAGGGCAGCGCCCGCACCTGACGCGAGCAACAATGCGCCGGCGCACACGCCGGAAAGCTGTCTGTTCATTGGTATCCTCCCTTGGTGCCGCCTCCGCGGCGACCGCAACGCGTCTGATGACAAGAAGTGCTACATTCATATACAAACAAAACATTCATAGACACGTCAAGGCGAAATTTGTTTCCGCCGCGCACGTTCCTGCGTATATGAAGGGTGAAATTCACTGGAGGATGAGCCCATGGACGACAGCGAAGACGAGCGCTATCGCGCGCCGGCGCTCGACAAGGGGCTCGATATCCTCGAACTGCTGGCGGCCGTCGACGGTGGCCTGACCCAGGCCGAAATCGCCAAGAAACTCGACCGCAGTCCCAATGAATTCTATCGCATGCTCGACCGGCTGGTGCGGCGCGGCTACGTCACGCGCCTCGACGGCGACCGCTATTCGCTGACGCTCAAGCTGTTCGGCCTGGCACAGCTGCACGCGCCGGTACGGCGGCTGGTCTCCTATGCCACGCCGCTGATGCGTGAGCTTGCCGAAACATCGCAGCAGGCCAACCAACTGGTTGTTTTTGATCGCGGTTCTGCCGTGGTCATCGCTCAGCAGGAAGCACCGAACTACTGGGGCATATCGATCCGGGTCGGGTCCCATATCAGTCTGTTCGACACCGGCTCGGGACATGTTCTGCTCGCTTTCCGCTCACCGGAAGAGCGCCAGATGATGATCTCCGAACACGTCCGCAGCACCGACAAGACGGCGCAATCGACCGAGTTCTTCACCCGTCTCGACCAGATCCGCGACCGTGGCTACGAGATGATGGCCTCGATGCAGACAGCCGGCGTCTTCAACCTGTCGGCCCCGGTGCGCAGTTCCGACGGCAAGGCGATCGCCGCGCTGTCGATTCCTTACATCACGGTGGTCAATGCGCCTTCCGCGCCCGACATCACCAGGACGATCGAACTGTTGCTGGCAACGTGTGAAAAGCTGTCGCACCTCGCTGGATCAGCAGTCGGCTCATCGGTGTGAATTCTTATTTGAATGAGGAATTCTCCCGTGAGATGATTTGAAAAGCCAGAGGGAGGAGCCTCACCATGATCATCGATACCCATCTTCATCTCATCGATCGCTCGGCCCTGCGCTATCCCTGGCTCGCCGGCGTGCCGGCGCTCAACCGCGATTTCTCTTATGAAGACTACGCGACGGAGGCGCAGCGTGTCGGCGTCGGGCGTGTGCTGCATATGGAGGTCGATGTCGATGCGGCCGACATCGAAGCCGAGACCGCTCGTGTGACAGGATTGTCACGGCAGCCCGGCAGTATGCTGGCCGGGGTGATCGCGTCCTGCCGTCCTGAGGAAGGGAACTTCGCAGCCTATCTCGAACGGCAGCGGGCAAACCCGTTTGTAAAGGGCTTTCGCCGCGTCCTCCATGTCGTGCCCGACGAGCTTTCGGAAGGTGCGGTGTTTCGCGACAGCATCAAGCGGCTTGGCGGCACCGGCCTGACCTTCGATCTCGTCGTGCTGCCGCACCAGATCCCCAGGGCGATCGCGCTGGCCGACCTTGCACCCGATGTGACGTTCGTCCTTGATCATTGCGGCGTCCCCGACATCAAGGGCAAGAGCGAACATCCATGGCGCGAGCATATAAGCGACATCGCCCGGCGCCCAAATGTCATGGCCAAGATCTCCGGTGTCGTCGCCTATGCCGATGCCGGTAGCTGGACGGTTGAGACGTTGCGGCCGTACGTCGAGCACACCATCAATTCATTCGGCTGGGATCGCGTCGTCTGGGGCAGCGACTGGCCTGTCTGCACGCTTGGCGGCGGCCTGTCGACCTGGGTGGCGGCGACCCATGCATTGCTTGGGGGCTGCAGCATTGGCGAGCGCGACAGGCTGTTGTCCGGCAATGCCCGCAAGCTGTGGCGGCTCGACTGACGGGTCCTTTCAGATGGTTGTCGAGACGTGCCGTTCGCGGCCATAGAGCGAAACCAGCAGCACGATGACGAAGCCGAGCGCGGCCTGCACCGCTGCGGGCTGAAAGCCGAGGCCGATCAGCAGCGTGTTGATCTCGGTCAGCACCAGCACGCCGGCGATGGTGCCGAGATAGCTTCCCCGGCCACCGACAAGTGCTGCGCCTCCTACGACGACCGCCGCGATGGTCTGGAAGAGATAGGGTTGGCCGACATCGCCATAGGCCGAACCGGTGAAGCCGAGCAGCAGCACCCCTGCCACGGCGGCGAAGAAAGCGCTTGCCGCATAGGTGATCACCCACATGCGAACCGGGTCAATCAGCGCCAGCGGCGCCGCGCCCGGATTGCTGCCCAGCGCATAGAGCCGGCGGCCATAGGGTGTCCGCTCCAGCACCAGCACGACGAGCGCGGCCAGCACGACCAGGCTCGGCACCAGCCACGGCACCGGCAGCGGTCCGGCCGATCCGCCGATCGAGACGAAGCTGGATACCGCTTGCGGTGCGGAGCCTGACGGGAAGCCGGCTGTCCACAGCAACACCAGCCCTTGCACGACCATGCCGATGCCGAGCGTGACGATGAGCGGCTGGATGTCGAGGCTGCGCGAGATCAGCCCGTTCAGCCCGCCGATGAAGAGCGCCAGCACGCCGATGAGGCCGCAGACCAGGACAAAATTCCAGCCATCGCCATAGAGCTGCGCCGCCACGACATTGGCAAAGCCGATGACGAAGGGGATCGAAAGGTCGATGCCGCCCATGATGACGACCAGCGTCTGGCCAATCGACGCGACGGCGAGCAGCGAGGCGAGCACCAGCATGGCGCGTATGGCAAACGGCGCGGAGTAGCCAGGAATGAGGACCGTGCCAGCGAGATGCAGAAGGGCGGCGACGCAGAAGGCGCCGACGACGCGGGCGTTGGTGGTCGCGAAGAGATTTCGGCGCAAAACCATGTCAGCGTCTCCCCATGGCAAGACGTTCCTGCAGCGCTGTCAGCATCACGGCCAGCACCAGGATCGCGCCGTAGGCGATCTGCAGCACGAAGGTCGAGACGTTGAACGTCGTCAGCACGCTTTGCAGCAGGAAAATGTCGATGGCGCCGATGGCGGCACCCGCCACGCCACCACGGCCGCCGGTCAGGCTGACGCCGCCGAGCGCTACGGCGGCGATGGCGATCAGCGTGTAGGTCGGCCCGATGTTGGGGTCGGCGGAACCGATCAGCGCGGTCAGCATCAGCCCGGCGCATCCGCCGAGGACGCCAGTCATGACATAGGCGATGAAGCGCACGCGCGTGACGTCGACACCGGCGGTGTAGGCGGCGCGGTCGTCGCTGCCGACCGCCATCAACTGGTCGTAGTAAGGGGTGCGTCGCACCAGCCACCAGGCGATGCACATCAATGCGAGCGGCAGCATCGACAGCGGGCCGGACAGTGCCTTGAGCCAGGCCGGCGCCGGGCCGATCGGCGCCGGCAGGATTGTCAGCGTCACGCCGGTGAGGATCAGATAGGTGCCGAGCGTGGCGACGATCGGCTGGATGCGCACGATTGTCGCCAGAAAGCCGTTCGCCGCACCGACCAGCGCGCCGACGAGCAGCGCCGCCGGAACGAGCACCAAGGGCGATGAGATGTCGGCGCCGAGGAACAGCAACTGGATCGCAAAAGCATTGACGAAGCCCATCAGCGGCCCGACCGAAATGTCGATGCCGCCACGGCCGGCGAGGATGACAGGCGTGGACGCAATGGCCGCACCGATCAAGGGCGCCGCCAATCCGACCAGCGCGCCCCAGGAACCCGGCTGGAACCGTCCGGGGCTGAGGATAAGATTGACCGCAAGCAGCACGACCAGCAGCACGACGGCGAAGCCGAAATTTCGCCCAAGGGATAGGAGACGCGCAACAGGGCTCATGCCGCACGTCCGAACATGGCTGATATCACGCCGTCGGTGGTGAGCGTGTCGCCGGCGATCTCGGCCGCGATTTCATTCTCACGGAACACCAGCACGCGCTGGCAGAGGAGAAGAATCTCCTCGATTTCGCTGGACAGGATGACGAGCCCCATGCCGTCGGCCGCCAACCCGCGAAACACGTCGTAGAGCACATGCCGCGTCGCCACATCGACGCCACGGGTCGGATCGTTGAGGAGCAGGATCGCGGGCTCCAGCGCCAAGGCCCGCGCCAGCAGCACCTTCTGCTGGTTGCCCCCCGACAAAGTGGTGATCGGCGCATCGGGCCGGGGGGCGGCGATCGACAGTTTTTCGCGGTAGATGTCGTAGCGCGCCATGCGCGCCGCCGGGCTGATCAGGCCGAGCCGTGTGTCGCGCGACAGAGTCGAAACGGCGAAATTGTCGAGCACCGACTGCGTCGGGAAAATGCCGTTGGCGCGTCGGTCGCGCGGCAAATAGGCGATGCCGCTGGCGACAGCCTTGCGAAACCCGGTGATCTTGCGGGACACACCCGATGCACCGAGTTCGATCGAGCCGCCATGCGGCGGTTCCAGGCCAGCAAGCATCTTGAGGAACAACTCCTGGCCGTGACCATCGAGGCCGGCAAGCCCGACGATCTCACCCGGAGCGATTGCCTGCGTGATCGGGCTGGCGCCGGGCGCGATGACGAGTTCGCGAACGGCAAGACCACCAAAATCGAGCGCGGTGCGATCAGCCATGCGCAAGCTCCGCGGCGGTACGTGGCGCCATCGCCTTGAGAAGTTCCGCCGGCGTTGAAGCGCCGCGCTCTTCGGTGCGCACCACGCTGCCGCCCCGCAGGATCGAAATGCGATCCGAAAGCGACATCACCTCGTCCATGCGGTGGGTGATGAACAGGATCAGGCAGCCTTCACCGGCAAGCGCTCGCATCAACGAAAAAACGGATTCGCGATCGGCGAAGTCGAGCGCGGCGGTGACCTCGTCGAGGATCAGGATCTTTGGGTTGCGCACGATCGCGCGGGCAAGGACGACCAATTGCTGCGCGGCGAGCGGCAGCAGGCCGGCTGGCTTGTCGAGGGGGACGTCGGTGACCGCAAAGCGCTTCAGCGCAGCTTCCGCCTTGTCACGGCGCTCATGGCGGGGAACGGCACGCCGGACCAGTCCGTCGAGGCCGAGCAGGATGTTGTCGGTGACGCTGCGGTCCGGTGCGATCAGCACCTCCTGGAACACCGTGGCGAAGCCTTGCGCCTGGAAGGCAGATGGATTGGCGCCAGAGAATGGTTTGCCGTGCAGCAGGATCACACCGCTGTCCGGCTGGACGATGCCGGACAACAGCTTGACCATCGTGCTCTTGCCCGAACCGTTCTCGCCCAGGATCGTGTGGATGGTTCCCGCCCGAAACGCGATCGATGCGTCCGCGAGCGCGATCGTCTCGCCATAGCGTTTGGATATGGTTTTGATTTCAAGCATGTCGCATTTCGATGCTAGCAGGCCGGCTCCCCGAAAGGAGCCAGCCTGTTGAGAGATTGGCAGGCGTCACTTTGCGCAGGCGTCACTTTGCACAGGCGTCGGGCACTTTCGAATAATCCCAGCCCTTGGTCGGCGCCGAGTTCGAGAAATAGGCGTCGAGCCATTCCTCCGGCATCGGATCTTTCGGTGGGATCGGGAAGATCGACACGGCATCCGTCGTCATGCAGTCCCTGTACCAGGCACCGAGATCGGCGGTGTGGACAGGCGGGATCGGGATCAGCAGCGTGTTCAGCTTCGGCTTCTGTCCGTCGAGCATGCGCTCGCCGACGCGGAACAGCGTTTCGGCGGTCCAGTGCGGCAGAACCGCATGGCCTTCGAAGCGGTACTTGTCGGGGTTGGCCTTCCAGTAGCCCAGTGCATCGCCGGTGATCGAGCCGGTGATCAATGGCGCCGGTCGGCCGGCTTCCGCGAAGGCTTCGGCGACGACGCGGCTTTCGCTGCCTGTCGTCCACACCGCATCGATCGGCGCCGGGTTGGTGGCGATCGCCTGCAGCACCACGGTCTTGGTGACGTTGGCTGTCCAGTTGCCGTTGACGTTGCGTGAAATCTTCAGCTTCGGATTTTCGGCCAGCGCCTTGTCCGCGCCCTGGCGCTCCTGCACCACGATCGGGTGTCCGGCGATGCCTTCGACCAGAAGGATGCTGGCGCCGTCCGGCTGCGCCTTGCCGATCGCCGTCATCATGTCGTAGCCCCAGCGCGCATAGTTGGAATCGACATTGATGGCGTTCGGGCTGGTCGCCGAGCCGGCCGCGGTGATGAACGGAATGCCGGCTTTGGCGGCAGCGTCGATCGCATCATCGAGTGCCGTCGCCGAGCCCGGGATCGAGGTGATGATCGAGCACTTCTTGTCGATGAAGGCGCGGATCTGGTTGATCTGCTGGCTGGCGTCGTTGTTGGAATCAGACACTTCGAAGCTGGACACCGTTCCGTCGGCGATCAGCCCGTCAACAAGACGCTTCAACTCCTTGGTCACCGTGACCCGCCACGGATTGCCCTGGTAGGATTCCGAGTGGCACCATTTCCACGGCTTCGGCGGCGTTGTGAAATTGTCCCAGGCCGAGGGCAGCACCTTCTGCGGCGCGCCGTCATACTGCGCCTTGAGTTCGGTCGGCAACCCGCCGATGACGCCTTGCACATCCTGGGCAAAGGCGGTCGTTGCAAGCGAGGCAAGCGCCGTTGCGGCCAGTAGGCCGCGGATCATTCCTGTCATCTGATTCTCCTCCGTTCGGTTTGGTTCAGGCTCCTCCACCGGCAGCGCCGGACACCTGCGCCGGGGAACTCTCCCGAAACAGGCGATTGAGATCGGCAACGACCTGTCGGGCTTGATGCCGGGAGGTCATGCCGGAAAGGATGCGTTCGGACGCGGCTTGCTGGAACGCCATGTAGCCGTCATGGCGCGGCCGCACCCATGCGCCCTCCAGCGTCGCGCGCGTATCCCGATAGAAGTCGCCGGTCGCCGCATTGACGGTCTGGTCCTCCCAGGCCGCTGCATGGCCGGGCTGGCCGCCGGCGGCGGCATAGGGGCCGCGCTGGACATCGCCGCTCGCGACCCAATAGGCAAAGTCGATCGCGGCACCCCTGGCCTTGGAGAATGCCGATACGGCTATGCCGGTGCCGCCAAGCGCCGAACCGATCGGGCCGCCGGAACCAATGACCGGAACATCGGCAAAGGCCAGCCGGTTCGCCCGAAAGCCAGCCGTCGCATAGGAAACGTAACCGTAGATCAGTGGCGCGCAGACGAGCCTGGAACCGGCCTCCGCCATACGTTCGGAGACGGCAATCGGATCCATCTCGAAACACGCGGGATCGACCAGCGCTGCAATCTCGCGCATTGTCTCGAAGACTTGGCTACCGATCTCCACATCGATCAGATCGTGGGACGGATCGGTCATGCAGGCATGCCCGAGATTGCCGGCGAGCGTGTAGAACACCATCAACACGTGAGGCGGTCGCAGCGGCAGCAGCACGCGGCCTTGCCGGGCGAGATCGAGCACCTCGCTCCAGCGCGCCGGCGGCGCCTCGAGCGCATCCGGACGCCATGCCTGGGCCTGGGTTGCCGCATCGATCGGGAAAGCCCATTGCCGTCCTTGCCAGTTGTAGCTCGGATAGGATTGGCCGACGCTGCCCGAGGCAAGGGCTGTGCGCTCCGCCTCGCGGCCGGCGACATCCAGCGGCTCGAGGCAACGCTCAGCCGTGATCTGGCCGACATGCGGATGGTCGATGACGATGAGGTCATAGGCGCGCGCCAGTTCTTCGACCGGGAAGGATTCGAAGTCCTGCAGCGATCGCTTGTCCCATTCGATGGCAATACCGGTCTTCTGCTGCCACAGAGCCGAGCAGGCGACCATCGGATCGTAGCCACGCGGATGGCTCCAGGTCATACCTTTGAGCTTGGGCGAACTCACAGGCCGAACTCCGCGCGGATGGCGGCACTGTGCTCGCCGATGCGGGGCGCCGCCCGATCGACCTTGGCCCTTATGCCATCGACCCGGAGCGGCGAACTGGTGGTGAGGATCGACACATCGTCCTCGCGCGTCACAGTCTGCAGCATGTCGAGGGACTGGAACCCTTCGCTCGCCAGCATCTCCGGCCAGGTCAGCACTTTGGCGCACCAGATGTCGGCCGGCTCGAGGATATCAAGCCACTCGTCGATCGTCTTGGTGGCGACCCGCTGTGCGATGATCGCCTTGATGTCGTCGCGCGCGGTGAACCACGACGCAGGGTTGTCGCGATAGGGTGCGAGTTCGCTGAGCGACAGGAGATCGGCCAGCTTGGGGATCGGCGTCATGGCGATGGCGAGATATCCGTCCTTGGCCGGGTAAACACCGTAAGGCGCCGACAGATAGGCATGCGCGCTGCGGAAGCTGGAGCGCCTGGGCAGCCGGCGGCCGTCATTGAGATGCGTCGTCAGCACCTCGAATTGGAAATCGACCAGCGCTTCCAGCAGGCTGGTTTCGATATGGCTTCCCTGGCCGGTGATGCCGCGCCGCACCAGTGCCGCGAGGATGCCTTGCGCGCAGGCCGCACCCGCCAGCATGTCGCCGATGGCGAGGCCGAACGGCACCGGCCCCTGGTCCTCGTCGCCGTTCAGCCACATCACTCCGGAACGCGCCTGCGCCAGGAGATCCTGGCCGGGTCTCTTGACCCATGGTCCGTCTTCGCCATAGCCGCTGATCGAGGCATAGACCAGCCGCGGATTGATCTTGCGGACCGCCTCATAGTCCAAGCCGAGCCGTTCGATGACGCCCGGCCGGAAATTCTGGATCAGCACATCCGCCTTGGCCAGAAGGCCGCGCAACGCCTCGAGATCGGCCCCGTTCTTGAGGTCGATGGCAAGACTTTGCTTGGCCCGGTTGATGGCGTGGAAGATGGTGGAATCGCCGCCGATCTCGGTGTCACTGAGATAGAGCCGGCGCGACAGGTCGCCGCCATCCGGACGCTCGATCTTGATCACACGGGCGCCGAGATCGAGCAGTCTGAGTGAGCAATAAGGCCCTGACAGGAACTGGCTCATGTCGACGACGACGAGACCGGCGAGCGGCAATTCGGCTGCTGCCGGCATGCTATTTCTCCGTCTTGCCGACGAAGTCGGCCGGGTTGCGGTACTTCACCGTCTGCAGATGTTCGCAGTAGAGAACGAGTTCGCCTTCGCCCTTGAACACCTCATAGCTGGCGCGGATCAGCCCCATCTCCTTGTAGCGGGGTGTCTTGTCGAGGTTGGAGCGGATCGAATAGATCGTGTCCCCAATGAAGACGGGCTTTATAAAGCGGAGCCTGTCGTAGCCATAGGAAAAGGCGTTGATGCAGTTGGTGGCGACCAGTCCCAGGCCAGCCGAAAAGACGAAGGCGCCGGCGATCAGTCGTTTGCCGAAAATGCCTTCGCTCTCGGCAAACATCTGGTCCTGCACATAGGGGTGGATGTCGAGCACCAGCGTGTTGAACAAATGGCTGTCGCCTTCAGCCATGGTGCGTCGCAACGAGCGGATCTTCTGACCGGCCGGCCAGTCCTCATAGAACCAGTTTTCGGCGTTCCACACCGGCAGCGCGGCATGATCCCTAGGCATGTTCTTGGGATGCGTCGAAGCGACGCCGACGGTGGGCGCGAAATCGTTCATAGCCAGCACCGCCAGGCGTGGATGAGGGACGTCACAGCTGTCGGAGAACGCATCAAGGCGTCGAAATGCAAGGCGTTTCCTCCCATCAATCTTCTTTTGTGAATAGTATTTTCACATATGGGGTTGCGTTGCAAGCGTGAACAGGCGAATTTTGGCTGCTCCCGCGCGCCGAAGCGCAGGCGGGCAGGGGAGGAAAATCATGCGCAAGGATTGTCTGGTCTTTGTCGGCAGCCTGAACCGCGAAGCGCCGTATTTTCAGGGCGCTCGGGGCGTCGGTCTCGGCGTCTACAGCTTTGACGAGACGACGCTGGGAACACGAAAACTGGCCGAGACCAACGACGTCGACAATCCGACCTTCCTCTCGGTGACACCGGACGGCTCGCACGTCTATGCCAATTCGGAAGTGTTCACCTGGCGCGAGGGAACTGTCTCCGCCTACAGCTTCGACCGAGCTTCGGGTACGCTCATTTATCTGAACAAGCAGCCGTCGCTCGGCAGCATCACCGCCCACAACACCATCACCCGCGATGGGACGAAGCTGCTGGTCGCCAATTACGGCATGGGCGAGGGCGGTCCGGATCGTGCCGTGGCTGTCTATGGTTTCGAGAAGGACGGCGCACTGTCGGCGCCGCTGGCCAGCATCTCGCATAAAGGCAGCGGCCCGAATGCCGCGCGGCAGGAACGTTCGCACGCCCATAGCGTCACCGAAACCATTGCCGGCAGCACAGCCATCGTCGCCGACCTCGGCATCGACCGGCTGGTGTCTTACCGGATCGAGCGCGACGGCAATCTGGCCAAGCTAGCCGAATCCGGTCTGCCATCCGGCGCCGGTCCACGCCACCTCGCACTGCATCCGAACGGACGCTTCGTCTTCGTCATGAACGAACTGGATTCGACCATCGTGTCGATGGCGCTGGACGAAGCCTCGGGCAAACTCACGCTCATCGACGCCAAGCCGGCGGTGCCATCCGAGGCGCGTGACAGCAACCATTGCGCCGACGTCCAGATCTCACCGGATGGCCGTTTCGTCTACGGCTCCAACCGTGGCCACGACAGCGTCGTCATCATGGCGATCGACCAGCAGGCAGGGTCGCTAAGCCTCGTCGGCTACGTCCCTTGCGGCGGTGCCACGCCGCGCAACCTGGCCCTGACGCCATCCGGCGGCCATCTGTTCTCGGCCAACCAGAATGCCGACCGCATCTCGATTTTTGCGCGCGACGCCGACAGCGGCATGCTGACCGACACCGGATGCGCCATCGAGATCGGCACGCCGATGTGCGTCAAGATCGTGCCCTGAACGACCGCAAGTCGCACCGAAGCCTCGGAGACAGCCAGCCGGGGCTCAGGCCTGTTGTATTGCCGAGAGCTTCCAGTTCGAGCCATTATCACGCACGAAGGTCCACAGCTCGGTCGTCTCTGTCGGATGGTCCTCGTCGCCCTCGACGATTTTGCCGCTGGCCCGTTCGCGCGTTACGTCGCGAGACTCGTAGCGCAATGCGGCCGTGGCGTAGTCGCGCTCATCCTCGCGCCAGCTTTCTGCAATGTCGGCCTGCAGCAAGGTGATATCAGTCACCTCGTTCCTGAGACCTTTCTGAGCATTGTCGGCCAGTTCCTCGGACAGATAGGACACCATTTCGGGGGTCACCGCCCGGCGCAGAGCGGCATGGTCTTCGCGCCCGAATGCTTCCTGGACATTGGTCAACAGCTGCTGGAATGCGTCGAGGTCGGTCTGGGCCAGCGTGATCTCATCGGAACCGGTGGCCGCAGAGCTTCCGCCCGAACCGCCGCCGAAACCGGGAATTGTGAAGGAGCCTGCAGTCTGCTGCCCTGCCGTCGCGCGGTTCTCAAATCGCGAAGCCTGGGCATTACCGGCACCAGCGAACGCAGGGGCAGGACCGCGCGCCGATTGCGACCGGAAGAACCTGATGGCCAGCATGATCGCACCACCGATGAGCAGGGCCTGAAGCAGGAAACCGAACATGCCGGCCAGGCCGCCGAAGCCTTGGCCGACGAGCAAGCCGATCAGGCCGCCGAGCAGCAGGCCGCGCATCATTGTTCCACCGAAGCCGCCCATAAAGCCGGGCCTCTGCAGGCCGGCCTGCGGCTGCCGGGCCGCGTTGCTCACACCGGTGTTGGGCGTCATCGACCGCTCGACCGGAGCGGTCGTTGCTGGTGCGGTTCTGGTCGGCGGTGCCGATTGGAACGTACGCATGCCACGACTGCCGAAACTGCCGCCGCGACGGGCCTCGGCGTGATCCATCGCAACCATGGAGAATGCAAGGAACAGTCCTGCAAAGAGGGCTGCAAATCGGCTGGTGCGGGAAATCATCAGAGATGGACCTTTGTCGATGCGGTTTCGGAAGTTTCAGCAAGCGCCGGCCTGGACGCCGGGCGGTCAGTCGAACAACTCTTCGAAGAACGATTTCTTCCGTTTCGGATAGCGGTGACCGTGCGAGCGGGAATAATCGTCGTCGCGGCTCTGGCCATGCTGCGGCTGGGAGAATGCTGCCGGCTGTGGCTGCGGCGCGGGCGCCGCTTCCCTGCCGGACCGCTCGATGATCTTGTCGAGTTCTCCTCGATCAAGCCAGACGCCGCGGCACTGCGGACAGTAGTCGATTTCGATACCCTGGCGTTCGCTCATCACGAGGGCGACGCGGCAGGAGGGGCAAGTCATGCCAAGGAGGGAAGTAGATGTCATACGGGGCTCCAAACCGAAGGAATGAGGCCGCTTGACCGAAAGAATGGAAACGGGCCCGTTAAAGCGGTCCGACATCACGATCGCCAAAAGCGACAGTCAGAGGGGCCCGGCCCGCACCGAACAGTTAGGAATGCAGAGTCGCGCCTTCAAGAGCGATATTGCCCTGCAAGAATGATTTGTTCGCCATCGTTGCTCAGACCGTCACCACGATCAGATCGTCACCACGATTTTACCGAACTGCTCGTTCGACTCCAGGCAGCGGTGCGCCTCGACGATCTGGTCGAACGCATAGGTCCGGTCGATGATCGGCTTTAGAGTCCCGGTCCCGAGTCCTTCGAGGATGAACGCCTTGGCGGCCTCCAGTTTCGCCGGGTTGCCGGTGATCTCGTGGACGAGGTAGCCGCGCAGTATCAGTATCTTGCTCAGAACGGTTGACAGTGGAAACGGCGTCGGCTCACGGCTGAGGCCGCCATACTCGATGAGGATCCCGCCACGCGACATCGCCGATGTGAGCGGCTCGAAGATCGGGCCGCCGATCGGATCGAACACGACGCGCACGCCTTCAGGCCCAGCGATCCCGTTCAGCCGTGCCGCCAGGTTCTCCTCGGCCAAGGCGATGACATGCGCCGCGCCGGCGTTGAGCAGGGCCTGCCTCTTCGCCGATGTCCGCGTCACCGCAATCGCGGTCGCGCCGACCCTGTTGGCGATCTGGATCGCCGCAAGCCCGACACTGCTCGATGCTGCTGTGATGACGACGGCGTCTCCGCTGTGCAGCCTGGCGATACCGATCAGCGCGCCGTAGGCGGTGAGATACTGCATCCAGACCGCCGCTGCCGTCTGCCAGTCGAGCGACGGCGGATGTTTGACGACAAGTCCGGCGGGGTAGGTGGCAAACTCGCCATAGGCCGGCCAGCGGATCATCGATTGCGGCGGGATGACACTGACCCTGTCGCCCGGCGCGAAATCCTTCACGCCGTCGCCAATAGCCTCGATGACGCCCGCCGCTTCAAGACCAAGCCCCGAGGGGAGCGTCGGCGTCTCGATATAGGAACCCGCGCGCAACAGCGCTTCGGCGCGATTGAGGCCGAGTGCCTTGACCCGGATTTGAACTTCGCCCGGACCCGGTGGGGAAAGCGCGACATCCTCGATGCGCAGAACCTCGGGGCCACCATGCTGGCGAAAGCGAACTACGCGTGTCATTCGGGATACTCCAAATCATCTGAACCGAATGAGCTATGCAGCCAGGCTTGCCGGGGATAAATGGCTGTAAGCGAAGGACAGTAGAAACCAGGAGTTCCGAATATGGATCGGCTTGAGAGCATGGCCGTGTTCGTCAAGGCGGTCGATCTCGGCTCGTTCGCGGCCGCGGCGGTCGCGCTCGACCTGTCTGGCCCGATGGTCGGCAAGCATGTCCGGTTTATGGAGGAGCGGCTGGGCGTGCGGCTGCTCAACCGGACCACGCGACGGCAGAGCCTGACCGACTTCGGCCGCGCTTACTATGAACGCTGTCGGGTGGTGCTGGCCGAAGCCGAAGCCGCCGATGCGCTCGCCGCTGACCAGTTTTCGGAACCACGTGGAAAACTGCGGGTCACCATGCCGGCGCATTTCGGCCGCCACTGCGTGACCCCCGTGCTGCTGAAGCTCGCCCGGCAATATCCGATGCTGGAACTCGACCTGTCGCTCAGCGATCGTTTCGCCGATCTCGCCGAGGACGGCTACGATCTGGCCATCCGCACCGGTGTCTTGGACAACAAGGCGGGAATGATCGCGCGTCGCGTCGCGCGTCAGGGCATGGTCGTCTGCGCGGCGCCCCCCTATCTCAGAGTTCATGGCGAACCGCGGCGTATCGAGGATCTCGCCCACCATCAGGCGATTGTCTACCGCCGGCTCGGCCAAGTTGTTCAGCCATGGCTGTTTGTGCGCGAAGGGCAACCCACGCTCGAGATCACGCCAACCGGGCGGCTGCGGCTCGACGATCTCGATGCCATCGCCGATGCAGCTGTTGAGAGCATGGGGCTTGCCTGGCTGCCCTGGTGGCTGGTGCGCGAGCGCATCGAAGCCGGCGCGCTGGTGGCGCTGTTGCCGGACCAGCCGCGATATCTCTACGACTGCCACGCGCTTTGGCTGCAGACGCCGCATCTGCCGCTGAAGGTGCGGCTGGCCGTCGATGCGCTGGCGACGGCCCTGCCGAAATCGATGGAGTGATCGTCAATCGCCGCCGCTCAGTTGAGATCGCGCGGATACTCCTTGACCTCGCTGCGGTCGACGACCCGCTCGTCTCCGTCATGGGCAGTGATGTGGGTCTCGATCCGCCAGACGTGGCGCAGCGCGCGCACCGTCGCCTTCACTGAAAGGCGCGCCTGCCAGTCGCCGCGGCCATAGGACTTTTCCCAGGTGCAGGTGCCGACCGCCGAGTTCGGGTCGTCGGGGTGAATGGAGAACCGGTCGACATGCTTCGCTGAAAGGACGATTCCCGTATGCGGATGCCGCACCGTGCCGCCGTCATTGACGATCTGGTAGACGGTCTCGCCAGTGACCTGGTCCGTCGACACCGAGCGCTGAAAACCGTCGCCCTTGGCCAGAACCTCCTGCTCCATCGGCGCAGCGCTTTCCGGAGCCAGGAAAGCCCCCAGCGTGTCGTCCAGCGGCTGCGGTGGGCGCACCGGCAGGATCAGCCGGCTGTCGCCGCAATGGATCGACAGCGTCGCCTGCTCTGCGGTCGGAAAGACGATCGGCCAATGCGATGTCGCCAGTGCCAGCCGGATACGCTCGCCAACCTCGAAACGCTGCCCGCAACAGCGCAGCTTGATGCGCACCGTTTCCGCCTGGCCCGGCACCATGGGTGCGATGTCCAGATCATCGTTGCGATGGCTCAGGTTGAGGACGCCGTAGCTGATGCGCGAGGCAGCACCTTCCGGGAATACCTGCGACAGCGTGGCGGACAGAAGCGCGACGGGCTTGTCGCAGGAGAGCTTGACCTCGAATTCCGGGAAACCAAGGATCTCGACCGCTTCGGTCAAGGGCGCGGTCTCGAAGATCAGGGCATTGCCTTCTTCCATGCGCTGGTCGACAGGCAAGGTCGGCATGACGCCATAGCCACACCAGGCGCCGGACGACAGGCCAGCCGTCTGCGGCGATGAAATCTTCAGGATCGTATCCTCGCCCTTGGCCTCGCTCAGCACATGGGGGCCAAGGTTCAGCACCTTTTCGCCGACACCCGGTCCGGGCCACGACGGTTCCGCCACCCAGCGGCCGGGCCGCTCGTCATAGATCGCCGCTGGCCGTGCGGGATCCTGAATCCAGGCGCGCAGCACCGGCTCGTCGGCAATGCCGGTGTCGATGCCCTTGAGATATTGATCCCACCAGCGCAGGCACTCCTGCAGGAAGCCGATGCGCGGCCCGGGCATGGCGAAGTGCGGATATTTGTGGCCCCAGGGTCCGATCAGGCCTTTGCAGGGACCGCTCAGCTTTTCCAGCATCCGGAAGATCGGATTGGGATAGCCGTCGGCCCAGCCGCCGACGGCATAGACCGGGATTTCGACATCGGCATAATCCTCGCAGATCGAACCGTGCTTGTAGAAATCGTCGCGGCGCTGATGTTCGAACCAGTCATGCATCCAGATGCCGTTGCCGTTCAGCCGCTGCTCCCAAAGCTTGCGCCAGCGATCGCCGACGATCAGCGGATCCGGCGGAGTCATGGCGATGGCCCAGGCGGTGGTCCCCCACATCAGATTGTCGCACATCATCGCGCCGCCGAGATAATGCACGTCGTCGTTGTAGCGGTCGTCGGTCGAGCACAGCGAGACGACGGCTTTCAGTGCCGGCGGGCGGCGGGCCGCGACCTGCAGCCCGTTGAAGCCGCCCCAGGAGATGCCGATCATGCCGACGCTTCCCGAACACCAAGGCTGGCGGGCTAGCCATTCGATGACCGCCAGGCAGTCATCCTGTTCCTGCTTCAGATACTCGCCTTTGCACAGCCCCTCGCTGTCGCCCGAGCCGCGCATGTCGACCCGCACGCCGGCATAGCCGTGACCGGCGAAATAGGGATGCGTCAGCGCATCGCGCTCCACCGTTCCGTCGCGCTTGCGATAGGGCAGATATTCGAGGATCGCCGGCACCGGATCGGCCTCCGCGTCTTCCGGCAGCCAGACACGCGCCGCCAGCTTGATGCCGTCAGGCATCGGAATCCACAGGTTCTCGATCTCGCGGGCTTTTCGCGGGAAATCGGTGACGACGCGGATATCTTGCATGGCGGCTCCTCTCAACGCCCCGGCCGACACTTGCGCCGGTGACGATCCTTATGTGTTCAGCGGGAAATGGCAGGTCAGGCGGCTGTCGCCGACCGCAACCGGGATGGGGACATCCACTGCGCAACGGCCTTGGGCCTGCGGGCAGCGTGTGTGAAATTCGCAGCCTGAGGGGCGCGCCAGCAAGGACGGAACGTCAGCCGGCAGGGTGATGCGCTGATGCAGCCTGTCGGGATCCGGCTCCGGATTGGCGGACAGAAGGGCCGCCGTATAGGGATGATGCGGGGCGCGGAAGATCGCTTCGGTTTCGCCCTGCTCGACGAAGCGCCCAAGATACATCACCGCCATGCGGTCGGCGATCTGGCGCACGACATGCAGATTGTGAGTGATGATCAGCATCGACAGGCCCATGCGGTCGCGCAGATCGTTGAGCAGGTTCAGCACCTCTCCCTGCACGGAGACGTCGAGACCGGCGGTCGGTTCGTCGGCGACGACCAGCACCGGGTCCAGCGCAATCGCCCGCGCCACACCGACGCGGCGCGCCTGGCCGCCGGAAAGCTGGTGCGGGTAGCGGTCGGCGAAATCGCGCGGCAGCCCGACCAGTGCAAGAAGTCGTATGACTTCGGCGTTGAGATCGCGATGCGACAAACCGTGGATGACGAAAGGCTCCGACAGCAGCGACCGCACGCTGAGCCGCGGCGACAACGATCCGACCGGATCCTGGAACATCATCGGCATGCGTCGCCGCACCGGTTTCATCGCGGCGTTGGACAGGCCTTGCAGTTCCTGACCTTCAAACACGATCGTGCCCGCTTTCACCGGCTGAAGACCGTTGAGGGTGCGCGCCAGCGTCGTCTTGCCCGAGCCGGATTCGCCGACCAGCGCGAAGGTGCTGCCTCGTTGAAGCGTGAAGCTGACGCCGGAGACCGCTTCGATCTCGGTGGCCCGTCCCGCGAGCCTGGCTAACAGGCCGCCAACCTGGAACGAGACACGCAGGTCGCTGACACGGAGCAGGTCTTCGTTCATGCGCTCATCGCCCCCAGGGGAACGTCCGCGTGCCAGCAATGGGCGATATGAGATCCGCCGACAGGGGCGTCGGGCGGCGTCGTCAGGCATTGGGCGCCGGCGCGATCGCAGCGCGGCTGGAAGACGCAACCGCTTGGCCGACGGCGCAGATCCGGCAAGGTCCCGGCAATCGTCGGCAGCCGGGGCACACGCTGCGACAGCCGCGCGGGATCGCAAGCCAACAGCTTTTGCGTGTAGGGATGACGCGCATCGTGGAAGATCTCGCGGGTCGTTCCGCTCTCCACCACTTCGCCGGCATACATCACGATCATCTCGTCGCAGAGTTCGGCGATCACCCCCAGATGGTGCGAGATGAACAGCACCGAGCAGCCGATATCGCGCTGCAGATCCTTGAGCAGTTCGATGGTGGCCACCTCCAGCGTCGCGTCGAGCGCCGTCGTCGGTTCGTCGGCGATCAGCAGCGCCGGCTCCATCATCAGCGCCATCGCAATGGCGATGCGCTGCTTCATGCCGCCGGAGAACTCGTGTGGAAACTGCGTCAGCCGGCTTTCCGGATCGGGAATGCGAACCTTGCGCAGCATGGCGACGGAGCGTGCATCCTTGTCTCGCTTCGACTGACCCGAGCGATATTGGATGTCGCGCATCTGCCGCCCCACCGACAGCACCGGGTTGAGCGCGCCCATCGGATCCTGGAACACGGTGGCGATCCTGAGACCGCGCAGGCCGCGCATCGCCGTGTGGTCGAGCCGGGCAAGGTCCTTTTTGCCCTCGAAGATGATCTCGCCCGATGTGATCTCGCCATTGTCGGCGAGCAGGCCGAGAATGGCGTTGATGAGCGTCGACTTCCCGCAGCCGGATTCGCCGACCACGCCAACGCTGCGGTTGGCCGGCACGGAAAAGCTCACCTGCTTCAGCGCTTCCAGCCTTCCGCTCTCGGTGTGGAAGGCAACGTTCAGATTCTTGACCTCGAGAACCGTCATGACCGTCCCTTCAGGCGGGGATCGAAGAGGTCGCGCAGCGTCTCGCCGAAGAAGGTGAAGCCGAGCGTGGTCAGCACGATCGGCAGGCCGCCGGCAATCACGATCCAATAGGAATCGCGGATGTTGGCGAAGCCGTCATTGAGGATTGCGCCCCAGCTTGGTGTCGGCGGCCGCACGCCGAGCCCGAGGAAGCTCATCCCGGCTTCGATCGCCACCACCACGGGAATGTCCATCGATATCAGGATCAGGATCGGGCCGATGATGTTGGGCAGGATGTGGACGCGCAGGATGCGGCCGGCACTGGCGCCCATCGAGCGCGCCGCCATGACATGTTCGGCTGACTTCAGCACCAGCGTCTGCGTCCTGATGATGCGGGCATAACCCGGCACATTGACCAGCATCACCACCAGCACCACCGCATAGAGCGAGGGACCGAACAGGGTGACCAGGGTCAGCGCCAGCATGACGGTGGGAAAGCTCTTCACTGCGTCGAAGATCAGCAGCAGCACATTGTCGAGCCAGCGCGGGCCATAGCCGGCGATCAGCCCGAGCACGACGCCGACGACCAGCGACACCGCCGTCGCGCCGAGCGCGATCAAAAGCGCAACGCGTCCGCCATAGAGCACCCGGGTCAGAAGATCGCGGCCGAGATGGTCGGTGCCGAGGAGATGCAGCAGGCTCGGCGAAGCGAAGCGTTCGGCCGGCGATATCTTGCTCGGCGCATAGCTGGTCAGGAGGCTGGCGAAGACCGCCGATAGCACCACCACCGTCACCAGCGTCAGGCCGACGGCGCCCAGCGGCTCACGCATGATACGGCGCACGGTGCGCCATATCATGCCGAGACGGAAGCTGCGGGATGGCAGCTCAGTTGAAACTTGATCTGACACGGGGATCCAATAGGCCGACCAGAATGTCGGCCGCTACGTTGACGAGGACGAAGAACACCGTGGTGACCAGCACGGCTCCGGAAACAATCGGATAGTTGCGCACCGAAATCGCCTCATAGACCAGCTTGCCGATGCCGGGTCTGGCGAAGACGATTTCGGCGAAAACGGAAGACGACAGCATATGGCCAATGCCGACGCCAAGCAGGGTGATCGTCGGCAGCACGGCGATGCGCAGCGCATAGGTGTAGACGATCCTGTTTTCGGTCAGGCCGAAGGCGCGCGCCGTGCGGATATGGCTGGCTTCCAGCGTCTCCAGCATCGAGGCGCGCACCATGCGAGAGATGTAGCCGATCCAGCCAAGGCCGACCGCCAGCGAGGGCAGGATGAGGTGCTGGAGCCGGCTGGCGAGGTCGCCCGGCTCGCCGGCGCCGATCGCCGGCAGCCATTGCAGGGCGACCGCAAACACCAGCAGCGAATAGATGGCGACGACGAAGGACGGCACCGCGATCATCGCCACCGACAGCACCCCGATCACCTGATCGACAAAGCCGCCGCGCCGCACCGCCGCGATGCAGCCAAGCGGAATGCCGAGCGCCACCGACCAGGTGATGCCGCCGACCACCAGCGCCAGCGTGAACGGCAGCTGCTCCATCACCACGTCCAGCACCGGCCGGTTCGACAGCACCTCTGTGCCCAGGTCGCCGCGCAGGACCGATCCGTAGAAATGCAGGAACTGCCGCCACACCGGCTGGTCGAGGCCCATGCGCACGCGCAGCGCCTCCATCATCTCCGGTGTCGCGCGCGGCCCCAGCGCGACGGAGGCCGGGTCGCCGGGAATGAGGTAAACCATGGCGAACATCATCATCATGGCAACGCTGATGATGATGGCGCCAAGCCACAGACGCTTGAGGGCGTAGCGGATCATTTTCGGTACCTGTCGAACGGTCTTTGGCGGGAACGAGCCCCGCCCGCCGATATCATGCCGGTTTGAAATCGGTGAACACGGGCTCGCCATTCGGCTTCAGGCCGGCGACAAGCGTGTCTCGATTCATGATGCCGGTGACCTCATGCGTCAGGAAAACGTAATTGCCGTTCTCCTCCATCAGGTTTTGTAGCTTCTTGTAGATGACATCCCGCTTTGCCGGGTCGAGCTCGACCATGCCTTCGGCATTGAGCTTGTCGAACTCCTCGCTGGAAAAACGCTCCCAGTTCCAGACGCCGATCTGGTCGCGGGTGAACCAGGCGGTCGCCCAGCTCGGATCCGGCTGCATCGAGAAGCGGCTGATGATCATCTGCAGCTTCTTGTAGTAGTCGCCTTCCTTGGCGCCCAGCGTCCAGAAGGTGCCGCTGTCGTTCTGCTTGATCTCCACGGTGAGGCCGACATCCTGCAGGTTCGACTGCACGACCTGCGCCGCGGTCAGGCGCTCGGTCTTGTTGAGGATGTCGAGCGTGATCGTCGTGCCGGCCAATCCTTCCTTGGCGATCATGTCGCGGGCGCGGTCCGGATCGAAATCGAAGAGGTTCTTCTCGCGATGGCCGGGCAGGCCAGGCGCGATGATGCCGGTGGCGGTTGCGGCGGCGCCGAAATAGGCGGCATCGACCACCGCCTTGCGGTCCACGGCGTACTGAACCGCACGGCGCATGTTGGGATTGTTGAAGGGCGCGACATCCTGGTTCATGCCCAGCCAGACAAAGGCCAGCGAAGGCTTCTCCGCCACGGTCGTCTTTGGCGGTGGCGTCTGCCTCAGCCGCGAGATGGAGGAGACCGCGGTCCAGGTGTAGTCGAGGTCGCCGGCTTCGTAGCCGAGTTCGGCCGTCTTCTCGTCCTCGATCGGATGGATGTGGATTTCCGCGAAGGCGCCTTGCTCGTACTTCCAGTCGGGATTGCGCACCAGCACCGTGCGCTGCTTGGATAGCCATTCCTTCAGGATGTAGGGGCCCGACTGAGCCACTGGCTTGACGCCCATCTTGCCGCCGAGTTCGGTGATGGCGCGCTTCGACAGGATGGTGCCCGACGGCGTCGGCAAGGTCGACGTCCACAGCGGCGCGAAGGCCTGCTTCAGGTGGATGAGGCCCGAGAGCTTGTCCTTGACCTCGACCTCCTTGAGCGTCGCCCAGTCGCCGGAATAGGGGCTCTTATTGGCGGGGTCGGCAATGCGTTCGATCGAAAACTTGACGTCTTCGGCCGTCATCTGGCCGTAGCCATCGGTAAAGCCGATATTGTCGCGCAGCTGGAAGGCGACGGTCAGCGGATCGAGCTGCTTGATCGTTTCCGCCGCCATCGGCCGCCAGCCCCAGCTGTCGCCTGGCGTGGTGACGACGAGGCCGGCGAAGATGACGCTGGTGATGTCGCCTTCAGGCGCCGCCAGACGGAAGCAAGGGTCGAGCGTCTGGATGTCGGCGTAGGATCGCACCTTGAGGATCGGCCCGTCGCTCGACCAGGAAACTTTTGGATTGACCATTGAGGCGAGGCCGAAAGCGCCGGCTCCGGCAAGCAGGCTGCGGCGCGAAACCCTGGTGTCGGCTAGAATGGACATGCTCTACCCCTCTGCTGTTTCGTTGTCTTGTTTTCAGGCCGCGGGCCATTCTCCAAGCCGGGCCAATGTATCGGTCCGCTAAAACTGCTAATAATAGACATCTATGTCTAGCGAAAATTTTGCCGGCATGTCCGAATCTCGGATACGGACGATCTTGCGGAAAATCTCGACATCTGTTCCGACCCTGCCGACGCGTCGGCTTGGGCAAGCAGGCGGCGAAATGTGATCGCGCACACGGTGCGGCCTGGCCCGCCATTCGGTAGGGCCTGGATCAAGAGCTGGAGCGGAGATGGGCTTCTCCGCCGCCGGTCACTTCCAGATTTCAGCCGCCAGGCGCATGAAATTGCCGCCCAGGACATTGCGCACGGTCTGCTCGGACTGGCCGCGGCGCAGAAGCACCTCGGTCAGTTCGCGCATCTGACCCGGAGCCGCGTAGGTCGTTGCCCCCTCCGGATATTCGCTCTTGGGCCAGAATTGCGGATTGTCGGAAATGATGCGGTCGATGCCTTTCACGTCAACCGGAAAGGCGTAGTCCAGGCCGATGCCAACGTGATTTGGGCCAGCCAGATCGACGAGATATTCTATGTGGTCGGCCAGCCTGTCCGAGTCCGTGCGTCCCTCTCCCAGGAAACGATTGAGCCCGACAATCGCGACGATGCCGCCGGTGCGCGCGCAGGCCTTGATCTGCTCGTCTGTGATGTTGCGGCCATGGCCGCACAAGGCCTTGGCGTTGGAGTGCGAGAAGATCACAGGCCGGTTGGAATATTCCATCACCTCCATCGAGGTGCGGTAGCCGGTGTGGGTGACGTCGACGAACATGCCAAGACGGTTCATTTCGTCGATGACGTCGCGGCCGAACGACGTCAGGCTGGTCTCGACATCGTGGCAACCGCCGCCGGCGAGGTTGTTCCTGTTGTAGGCAAACAGGATTTGACGGACGCCCAGATGGTAATAGAACTCCACCATCTCGATGCGGCCGTCGAGCGCGTTCATGCCCTCGATGTCGAAGGTAATCGCCAGTTTTCCTTCGAGCTTGGCGTTGCGGATTTCCGCTACCGAGGAGACCAGTGCGTAGTGCTCAGGATTGGCAAGGATCCAGTGGCGGAAATTTGCGAGCGTCCGCACTGTCTGCTCCCAGGGCAACAGGTCGAAGCCGACATCGATCGACAGATAGTTGATGCCGGCATCGCGCCAGATCTGCAGATTGTTCAGGTCCGCAGCCGGGTCCGGCATGAAGCCGGAATGCGCGTCCCATATGATTTCACTGTCGAAAATGGCCTGGGCGGCAGTCGAAACGCTCACTTTTTCCTCACTCTCTTGGCAACACCAACACAACGGAAGGCCGGATCAAGCGGCGTTCCGGACGTGTGATCCAGATGCAGTGTGCATCAAGTATCAGGCCACAGACACATGTGTCTAGACAGGGCGGGATGAGCCTGTATGGTCGCCGTCGCTGCATGCCGCTCAGACCGGTTCATCGGCAAAGGGAGAACAAATGATGCGTTCAAACGGCAGCCATTGCGGGGGCGATAGCAGACATTTCGCCGTGATCGGCGGCGGCATCGTCGGCTGCAGCGCGGCTTTCCATCTGCTGCAATCCGGCGTGGGTCGGGTGACGGTCATCGATGCGGGTCAGCCGGGTGCCGCAACCACCAGCGCTGGCGCCGGATTCGTCTCCCATTGGTCCGCCGGCATGATCCCGCTCGGCGAAGAGGGTTTTCAACTGCAGCAATATGGCCTCGATTTCTATCGCCGGCTGCATGAGGTCGGCGTTGAGATCGGCTATCGGCCGAACGGCACCTTGATCATGGCGCTGACCGAGGACGGCCGCGAACGTTTTGTCCGCCCGGTGCTGGACTCTCCCTATGCGCCGCCGGAAATGCAGGACCTGAACGCCGCGCAGATCGGGCAGAAGATGCAGGGTCTCATCGATCCGGCGCGGGTCCATTCAGCGGCCTACAATCCGCATGGCATCCAGCTCGACACCAAGCTGGCGATGGGGGTGCTGACCGGCCAGATCAGCGAGCTTGGCGGCATCTTCCGCAGCAGCACACGCGTCACGGCCGTCCGTGATGCCGGCGACCGGGTGACGATCGAGACCGACCAGGGCAGCCTTGAGGCCGATGGCGTGATCGTTGCCGCTGGCGCCTGGAACAACCAGGTCATATCTGGCCTTGGCTGGCAGTTGCCGCTGCTGCGGGTCGTCGCAACGCGCATCGTCACCGACGACCGCGGGCTGCCGTCGACCATCCCCACCGTCCAGTGCCGCGAATTGCGGCTGTGGCTGCGCGAGACATTCGGGGCAGTCATGTGGGGAACCGGCCGGCATTACAAACCCTTGTACAAGACAAACGACAGCGAAATCGAACCCGGCCAGCCGCACAATCTCGAACTGATGCAGGAAACGTCCGAGCAGGAGCTTGCCGAGCTGCAGACGGTGTTCCCGCCGCTGCGCGGTTCGACGATCGCGAGCTGGGCGCAAGGCGTGCCGTGCTACACGCCCGACAACGGCCTTATTGTCGGCAAGGTCCCCGGCAGCGACAATATCGTGGTTGTCGGCGGCGACAATGAGAGTGGCGTCACCCACGGCCCGGGTCTTGGCCGGCTCTCCAGCGAGCTGGTCCTCGGGCAGACCCCGTTCGTTTCCGCCGAGCGGTTCCGTGTCGATCGCTACGCCTCCGATGCCTTCAAGTCGGAAGCCGAGATCGAGGCCGCCATGCCGGCCTGGGGCGCGCGTCAGGAAGCGTCGCGGTTCGGTCGCGAGGCCTGATCGTCAGCTGTCCCGAGGCTGGCTTGTCAGCTTGTTGCCGACGCGATACGTCAGCTGTTGTCGACGCTGGCCAGCAGCGCCTGCGCCACCGCCCTGACCGTCGGGCCGGCATTCTTCCGCGTGACGATGTGGAAGGAACCGGCATGGCGACGCGAGGTCTTCGTCAGCCGAACGAGCTGGCCGCGGCGCAGATGCTCGTCGGCAAACCCGGCCCAGGCGAGTGCCGCGCCGCGCCCGGCGATGGTTTCGTGGATCATCGACATGTAGCCGGTGAACCGAGGTCCATCGAGTTTCCGGTCGGTTCCGATCCAAGATTGCCAGCTGTCGATCGCGCCCGGCGGCGTCACCTGATGCAACAGCGGCACTGCCATGAAGGCCTCCGGCTCTTCCGAGGCGAGCGCCGGATAACGCGCCAGGAACGCCGGCGCGCAGACCGGGAACCATTCACCGTCGAGCAGGTTTTCGGTCACGAATTCGGACCATTGCCCGGCTTCGCCGAAACGGATCGACAATGCCACCTCGGGTTGGTCGAAATCCCTGTAGTCGGTGGATGTCTGCAGCAGCACCCGGCCATCGGCAATCTGCGATGTGATGAGGCCGAAGCGCGGCATCAGCCATGCCTGGGCGAAGTCGTGGCTGCAGCCGACCACGAATGTATCGCTGTCGTGCGCGGTCAAATCCTCGACCGCTTGCCTGATGGTGCCGAGACCCTCGCGGATCGCTTCGGCCAGCGTGTTGCCCGCCCCGGTGACGGCGACGCGGTTGCCCCTGCGCGTGAACAGCTCGACCGACAGCTGGCGCTCGAGATTGGCGACATGCCTGCTGACCGCGGATTGTGCGATGTTGAGTTCCTGGGCAGCAAGCGTTAGCCCGCCATGCCTTGCGGCAGCCTCGAAGACGACCATGGCGTTCAGCAGGGGAAGCGATGTCTTGAGTGTTTTCACCATCCGGTCTCAGCTTTGATGCCTTTTCGATATGAAGGTCTATCATTTCTGTATTTGCCGCAAGCATCTCCGTAACGCAAACTCTATCGAAATATCATCCTAACGCCAGCAAGCAGAAAGGTGTTCGCCGTGCAGGCCTACACACCGAACAGCCAGCCCATCGACACAAGCGAGACCGTCAGGCTGATCGACCGGCAACGTCCGGACTGGTCGCTGGAACAGGCGTTCTATGCCGATCCGGCAATCTTTGCGCTGGAGCGGGACTTGTGGTTTCCGCGCCAATGGATGCTTGTCGCCCATGCCAGCGAAGTCCCCGAAAAGGGCCGCTATATCGTGCGCCAACTGTTCGACGAGGAGATCATCGTCGTGCGCTTCGGCGACGGCGAGGAGGACATCGCGGCCTACTACAATGTCTGCACCCACCGAGGTTCGCGGCTCTGCGCCAAGGATGGTCGCAGCAAGCTTCTGGTCTGCCCCTATCATGCCTGGTCGTTCAGGCTGACCGGCGAGTTGCAGTCGCGGCAGGATCTACCGGCAAGCGTCGACCCGGAAGCACTGGGGCTGCACCGCGTGCCCTGCAAAAGTTTCGGCGGCCTGGTATTCTGCGGTCTCGATGCCAATTCGCTGCCCGACATCCAGCCTGTCGCGGACGGGCTGGCCGGCGGCTTGCGCGAAAACGGTCTTGACCGGGCGCGCATCGTTGCCCGCAAGAATTATCTGACCAAGGCGAACTGGAAGCTGGTGCTCGAGAATTTCCTCGAATGCTATCACTGCCGGCCAGCCCATCCCGAATATTACCGCGTCAACGGCCATGTCAAAGTGACCGCGACCCGCGACGCCGACAAGGCGGTCGAGTGGCAGAACGAAATCGAAGCCTGGCACAGCGTCATTGGCGATGCCGAGTTCCACAAGGGTGCATGGCAGGCGGGCGGCCTCGACACGATGCCGTTCGCCATGCATCGCAAGCCGATCGGCTCCGGCCGCAACACGCTGTCCAATACGGGTGAGGGGGTCTCGTGCCTGATGGGTGGCCGTCACGCCTATGATGGCGGCGAAAGCGGCTTCCGCCTCGGGCGCCTGTCGTTTGCAAGTGCTGCCAATGACTATGTCACGCTGTTCCAGATGATACCGCGCAGCGCCACGGAAACCGACGTCGTCCTGACCTGGCTTGTCGACAAGGATGCCGATGAGGCCGTGGACGCCGATGCGATCAGCTGGATGTGGGACGTGACCACAATGCAGGACAAGAAGATCACCGAGGACAATGCCGACGGCATCATGTCACGCGCCTACCGGCCGGGACCCTACACGCCGCTGGAAAGCCAAACCTCGTTCTTCGTGCAGACCTATCTGTCGGAACTGCGGTCGCTGATTACCGGCACGCGCGGCGCGCCGATCAGCCAATGGTCTGCGCCGAAGGAACTTTTCGCTTCGCCGAAAGCGGCGAGCTGCAACACGCGCCTCTGATCCGCGGCCGAAGATGCCTCTTTGAGGCGTCGCATTCCGATGCCATATGAAGGTGGCCGACGGAATGTTGCGGGAGACGGTTATGACCAAAGGTTCGGATCTGTTCGTCGCGGCCCTCGAGAACGAAGGGGTCGAACGGATTTTCGGCATTCCGGGCGAAGAAAATCTCGATATCGTCGAATCCATCCGCCGCTCGTCGATCCAGCTGATCCTGACCCGCCACGAGCAGGCCGCGGCCTTCATGGCCGCCACCTATGGCAGGCTTACCGGCAAGCCGGGTGTGTGTATCACCACGCTTGGCCCAGGCGCGCTCAATCTTTCGACCGGTTCGGCCTATGCGCTGCTCGGCGCGATGCCGATGATCATGATCACCGGCCAGAAGGGCATCCTGTCATCCCGGCAAGCGCGCTTCCAGATCGTCGATATCGTTGCGGCGATGAAGCCGCTGACCAAGCTGTCGCGCCAGATCGTCTCGCCGAAGATGATCCCCTCGCTGGTGCGCGAAGCTTTCCGTGTCGCCCAGGAAGAGCGTCCCGGCCCCGTGCATCTGGAACTGCCGGAAGACATTGCAGCGGCCGAGTGTGAACCGATCGCGCTTGTGCCGACGCACCCGGTCGAACTGCCGCTGGCCAGCCCGGCTGCGCTTGATCGCGCCGCTCGTATGATCATGGAAGCCAGGCGCCCGCTGCTGATGTTCGGCGCGGCGGCGTCGCGACCGCGCGTGACCCCCGATGTCGCCCAGTTCGTGCTGCGCACGCAAATTCCCTATTTCACCACCCAGATGGGCAAGGGCACCGTGCCCGGCGGCACGGAGCTCTATATGGGAACGGCAGCCCTTTCGGAGCGCGACTATGTGCACGAGGCCATAGAGCAGGCCGATCTGATCATCACCGTCGGCCACGACACGGTCGAGAAGCCGCCCTTCATCATGGGGGCGAAAGGGCCGCAGGTCATCCATGTCGGCTACCAGTCCGCGGATGTCGAGCAGGTCTATTTCCCGCAAGCCGAAATCGTCGGCGACCTCGGCCCTTCGCTGGCGCTGCTGGCCGACCGCATCGAGGGCAAGATCCCCAATGCGCAGGCCCTGCTGCCGCTGCGGGAAGGCATTCTGAGCCGGATCGCCGCGCGCGCCACCGAAGATCGCTTCACGCCGCAGCGCATCGTGCATGACGTGCGCGCCGTGATGCCGCCGGACGGAATCCTTGCCCTCGACAACGGCATGTACAAGATCTGGTTCGCGCGCAACTACCGGACGCGCATGGCAAACACGATCCTGCTCGACAATGCGCTGGCCACCACGGGCGCGGGCCTGCCGTCGGCGATGATGGCGGCACTGCTCTATCCGCTGCGCCGTGTCATGGCCATCTGTGGCGATGGCGGCTTCATGATGAACAGCCAGGAACTGGAGACCGCCGTCAGGCTCAAGCTCAACCTCGTCGTTCTGCTGCTCGAAGACCATGCCTATGGCATGATCCGCTGGAAGCAGGCGGTCGACGCGTTCCCGGATTTCGGCATGACGTTCGGCAATCCCGATTTCGTCAAGTATGCCGAGGCCTATGGCGCCAAGGGGACCAGGGTTGGCGAGATCGCCGACTTGCGGCCGGTGCTGGAACAGGCCTTCACCGGCGGCGGCGTGCATCTCGTTGTCGTGCCCATCGACTATTCCGAAAACACCAGGGTGCTTGTCGATGACCTGCGCGAGCGGCTGCCGGCGCCGCAGACGCCCTGACGGCAGCGACAAGGCCGCCGTCAGGATTGCTTGGGCGGAAGCCCTACAGCTTGCAGTAAGGCGTGACCGGCGCGATCGTCCCGAAATCCTTGACGATCTCGTAGCCGATGCCGTCTGCCGCCGCCTTGCCGACATAGGAATGGCACAGCGTGTGGTTGTTGGTGGCGTCGACGCGGATCTTGCCTTGCGGCGCGTCGAACTCGATCGACGGCAGCGCCTTGAGCACATCGTCATCCTTCAGCGATCCGGCTTTCTCGGCGGCCAGCGCGTACAGATGCAGGCCGTTGTAGCCGGCCTCGCCGATGCCGTTGACCATCTTCTCCTGGCCGAATTTTTCGCGGAAGCTCGAGATGAACTTCTTGTTGACCGGGTTGTCGAGCGCCATCCAGTAGGGCTGCGGCGCGTAAGTCCCGGCCGCGACGCCGGGCGGCAGAGCGTCCTTGTTAAAGACCTCGTCGAGCGGCGCGATCAGCGGCTGCTTGATGTCGAAGCTGCGATACTGCTTGAGCTGGGTGACGGCGTCGTTGCCGACCACCATCGACCAGACCACATCGGGCTTCAGCGACTTGATCTTCTGGAAGGCCGGGCCGAAATCGGTGGTGCCGAACGGATAGTAGTCGGCGCCGATGATCTTGCCGCCGGCCTTCTCATAGGCCGCCGTGATCGCCTCGGTCATCTTCTGCGGCCAAGCATAGTCGGAAGCCATGACATAGATGGTCTTGCCGAGGTTCTCGGCCACCCAAGGCATCATCGGGTCGACCTGCTGCATCGGGATCGGGCCGGTGGCGACGAAGTAGCGGTTGCATTCGCCGCCTTCGAAATTGGTCGGGTAGAAGAACAGCTTCTTGGCCCTCGATGTCACCGACAGCGTCGCACTGCGCTCCGGCGAAATGATCGTGCCCATGATCACGTCGACCTTGTCTTCGTTGATGAGCTTGCGCGCCTTGTCGATGGAGCCCTTGGTGGTGGTTTGGTTGTCTTCGATGATGAGCTCGACCTGGCGCCCGCCAATGCCGTTGGCGGCGTTGAGTTCGGCGGCGGCGAGCTTGTAGCAATTGAGCAGCGTCTCGCCGAGGATCGCCTGCAGCCCGGTGATGGGGATCGATAGGCCGACCTTGACGGTGTCGGCGGCGCGCAGGATCGATGGCGCGCCGACCATGGCGAGGACGGCGGCAGCACCGCCCGATTTCAAGACAGTTCTTCTGCTTATCATTGTTGTGTTTCCCTTCCAGTCCCAGGCGCGCCCCATGCACGCCTTACAAAGCCAACAGGTCCTTCAGCAGGGTCTCGTCGGCGAACGCCTCCGGCGCGCCTTCATGGACGATCCTGCCCTTCTCCATCACCAGGCAGCGGTCCGCCGCCTTGAGAACGAGATCGAGATTCTGCTCGACGAGAACGATCGCGATGCCGCGCTCGCGGGCGATGCGCGGCACCAGCTCGGCGATCGACTGCACGATGTTCGGCTGGATGCCTTCAGAGGGCTCGTCGAGCAGCAGCACCGACGGCAGGCCGCACAATGCGCGGCCGATCGCCAGCATCTGCTGCTGGCCGCCCGAAAGCGTGCCGGCGACCTGGGCTTCACGTTCGCGCAGGATCGGAAAATAGCCGAAGATGTCGGCCGGAATACCGCTGTCGCCACGGTCCTTGGCGGCGCGGGTGCCGACCTCCAGGTTTTGCCGCACGGTAAGCTGGTTGAAGATGCCACGTCCCTGCGGCACATGCGCGATGCCTGCGCGCGCGCGGCGGAAAGCCGGCGCGTTGGTGAGGTCCTTGTCACCGAGAACCACCGCACCGCCACTTGCCCGCAGCGCACCGGCGATGACGCGCAGCAGCGTCGTCTTGCCGGCGCCGTTGCGGCCGAGCAGGCCGACGACCTCGCCCGGGGCGACACTGAGGCCGATGCCGTTCAGAACCGGGAGCAGGCCGTAGCCGGCCGAGACCGCAAGTGTGCGCAGCATGGTCAGCGCCTCCCCAGATAGACGTCGCGGACCATTTCGTCGGTCTCGACGTCATGGAAAGGACCGCTGCGCAGCCGGCGTCCCTGGTGCAGCACCAGCGTCTCGCAGTTCAGTGCCCGCACGAAGCGGATATCGTGTTCGACCGCGACGATCGAGAACTCGCCCTTGAGCCGCAGCAGCATCTCGGCCGTCGCCAGCGTCTCTTGTGGCGTCATCCCGGCGGTCGGCTCGTCCAGCAGCAGAAGCCTCGGCTCGATTGCCAGCGCCATGCCGATCTCCAGCCATTGCTTCTGGCCGTGCGCGAGTTCACCGGCCGGTGTGGCGGCGCGATTGCTCAGCGCGACCAGTTCCAACAGTTCGCCAACGGGGCGCACAGGCGAGGGCGCGCCCCACCGCGCGACCTTCAGATTGTCCTCCACCGAGAGGCTCGGGAAGACAGACGGGATCTGGAATTTACGGGCAATGCCGAGCCGGGCGATGCGATGCAAAGGCAGGCCGGCAATGTCGTGGCCGAGGAAGCGCACGCTGCCACTGGTTGAGCGCAGCGTGCCGGTCAGCACGTTGAGGAAGGTGCTCTTGCCAGCGCCGTTCGGCCCGATGATGCAGCAGAGTTCCTTGTCGCGCACGGTAAGGTTCAAATCCTCCAGCGCCTGCAGCCCGCCGAAGCGGATGCCGACATTCTCGGCCTGGAGCAGGATGTCGCTCATTGCGCCCGCCTTCCGCCTTTGAACAGGGCCTTCAGCCGTGCGTAGATCGACAGGATGCCATCCGGCAGGACGAAAACGATGATGACGAAGACGCAGCCCAGCAGCAGCGGCCACAGGCTTGGATTGAAGCTGCTGATGGTCTGCTGCGCCCGCTGGATGAAGATGGCGCCGAGCACCGGCCCAAGCAGCGTGCCGCGCCCGCCAACCGCCACCCAGACGATGACCTCCGTCGACAGAAGCAGCCCGGACAGGTCGGGCGCCACCAACCCCGCCATGCAGACATAGAGCGCGCCGGCAAGTCCGGCGATGGCCGCCGACAGAACGAAGGTGACGAGCAGCCGCAACGGCGCATTGTGGCCGAGCGCTGCCGCCCGGACTTCATTGTCCTGGATGGCGGTCAGCACCGTACCCCAGCGGCCACGGCTGATCGACCACAGCGCCAGCACAACCACCGCAACGATGGCTGTGACAAAGATATAACTGGGCAGATCTTGGCTCAGATCGACATGCAGCCCGCCAAGATCGAACGCGATCGGCGGAATGCCGATCAGGCCGCTGTCGCCGCCGGTGACAGAACTCCAGGAAACCGCGGCCTGCTGGCAGATGACACCCATGGCCAGCGTGACGATGGTGAAATAGCTGCCACGGATACCGCCGAAGAACAGGAAGTAGCCGATGATGGCGGCGACGAAGGCCGCACCGGCCACGGCACCGATGATGCCAAGCAGGCTTCCGAAGGGGATGGCGTCGTTGAGCGTGACCAGCGCCATGATGTAGCCGCCGATGCCGAAGAAGGCGGCGTGGCCGAAACACAGGATTCCGGTGCGGCCCCAGAAGAAGTCGAGGCTTGCGGCGAACAGGCCGAAGATCAGCGCGTCGCGGATCACCGTCAGCTGATAGCCGTCGGCGAAAAGCGGATAGAGAACGGCGAGCGCCACGCAGACGGCGAAGATGAGCAGCCAATTGCGGTCGCGGGCGATCATCGCGATGCCCCGTTGAACAGGCCGTTGGGCCGCAGACGGACAGCGACGATGGCCGCCAGCAGCACGATCGCCTGCGCCAGCGACGGCGAGATCTGATAGTTGAGGATGCTGGTCAGCCCGCCGACGAAGACGCTGCCGGCGACAAGGCCGCCGATCGAGCCGACGCCACCGACGATGACGACGAAGAACGCGTTGGCGAGATAGTTCACCCCCATCTGCGGCAGCACGATCGCCAGCGGCGCCACCAGTCCGCCGGCGAGGCCGGCGATGGCTGCGCCGAAGGTGAAGGCGACGGCGTAGGTGCGCCGCGTGTTGATGCCGACGCCTTCGGCCATCTCGCGGTTCTGGATGACGGTGCGGATGTCGAGCCCGAAGGAGGTGCGGCTGATCAGCAGGACGACGCCGAGCAGGGTCAGCATGGCGATGCCGATCAGGATCAGCCGGTAGGCCGGATAGACGGTGAAGAAGAGGTCGAGCGTGCCCTCGATCGGCGGCGTCACCGGCTTGGCGCCGAGACCGAAGGTCAGCTCAAGCCCTTGCTGCAGGATCAGGCTGACGCCCCAGGTGGCGAGCACGGTCGACACCGGTCTGGAGTAGAGATGGCGGATGATGGCGAATTCGAGGATACAGCCTACCACCGCGCCGGCGATGGGTGCCGCGGCCAGGCCGAGCCAGAACGAGCCGCCCATGCTCTGGACGAAGTAGACCGCGAAAGCGCCGACGGTAACGAACTCGCCATGCGCCAAATTGGTCACGTTCATCAGCCCGAAGCTGATAGCCAGCCCGAGCCCAACCAGCATCAGGATACTGATCAGCGTCAGCGCATTGAGCAGCGTGGTGATGACGAAATCCATCGCGTCAGGCCGCACTGGCGAGACGTTGGCGCAGACCCGCAAGCAGGCCTTCGGCGGCATCGATCACTGCGGCCTGATGGGGCTGCAGGTCTTGCCCCGCCCATTCGTCGATATGGTCCGACAAAGGGTCGACCACTTCGGTGCGATGGTTGGCCAAGGTCTCGATGACGGCATGGCCGCAGAACGGCACATAGCCTTCGGAGTAGCCGCCTTCATGGGTCATCATCAGGCGCCCTTGGGAGGTTTCGGCGGCCAGCGCCACCATGCGTGCGGCCAGGCGCCGGAAGCATTCGCTGTTGAGCATCATGCGGCCGAGCGGGTCGAAGCCGGAGGCATCGAAGCCGGAGGCGACGATGACGAGGTCAGGTCTGTAGGCACGCAGCGCCGGCGCGACGACGCGGCCGAAAGTCGCTTCATAGGCGCCGGTGCCGCTGCCGGCCGGCAGCGGGATGTTGATGTTGTAGCCTTCGCCGGCATCTTTCCCGCTGTCGGCCAGCGCACCGCGCCCGGTCGGATAGAGATTGTCCTGATGCACGGAAATGGTCAGCACTGAAGGGTCGGAATAGAACACCGTCTCGGTGCCGTTGCCGTGATGCACATCCCAGTCGACTATCGCCGCGCGCCCGAGCAGGCCTTCATGCTGCAGCCGGCGGACAGCGACGCCGATGTTGGAGAACAGGCAGTTGCCCATCGCCTGGTCGGGCTCGGCATGGTGTCCCGGCGGCCGTGCCAGCGCATAGGCATTGTCGACGCGGCCGGTCAGCACGGCGCGCATGGCGGCGTAGGTGGTGCCGGCCGACAGCAGCGCGATGTCGAAGCTGTTGAGGCCGATCGGCGCCTGCGGACCGGCGAAACCGGAGCCACGTTCGCTGAGCATGCGGATATCGTCGACATGGCGTTGTGTGTGCACGCGCAGCAGGTCCTCGACCGAGACCGGCTCGGGGATGATCGGCACCAGATGGCGCGACAGGCCGCTGACCTGGATGAGGTTGTTCAGCCGGCGCTTCGAGCCGGGCGATTCCAGATGTCGGCCGGGTTCCACAAAGCGGCCGGGCGGCATCATGTCGGCGCTGGAGCCGGTGTCATGCCACATCAGCTGTTCGTGAAAAACGTAACCTGTCGCCATCCGCAGCGTCCTCTGAAAACCAGGTGACGCTAGCAGGCTAACGATCATGTGGCCCGACCCGAAAGAGGGGTTGCGCCTGTTATCTGTGCCCCTCCTTTCGGAGGGGTATGGACGTCCGCGGACCCTTGCGCGGCGCGCACGGCCTGGACCCGGTTGGTCACCGCGAGCTTGCCGAAGATGTTCTTCAGGTGCCACTTCACCGTGGTTTCGCTCACCGACAGCGCAAGGGCGATATCGCGATTGGACATGCCCTCGGCGAGATGGCGCAGCAGTTCGGTCTCGCGCTGGGTGAGATGTTCCTTCTCGGCGGCTGGTGCGGTCAGCTTGCGCGTCGCCATGGGCATTGCCTGCGCTGCGTCGATGATGCGCGTCGCATAGGCTGACAGCGCGGGATCGGTCTTCGCCTGAGCTGCGCGCAGCCGCATCAACCCTTCGATAACGGGCTTTCCCTCGTCGACGAAGGAACGGATGAAGCCGGAGGGTTGGGCGAGACGCAACGCATCGAGGAGATTGCGGTCTGCCTCGCGTTGGTCGTGGGCAGCGCTGGCCGCTTTGGCGCGCAGGATCAGCGCCAATATATGGCGGCGCATACGCCCGCTGTCTTTCGTGCGCTCCAGCAGCGCGTCGAAAATCCGCGCGGCATCGGCATAGGATTTCTCCGCCGTCAGCAGGCGGGCCTCGGCGAAGAATTCGAACTCGTTGGCGGTGGTGATGGCCATCGAAGCCTCGGTCCCTTCGCCGCGATGCTCGGTCAGCAGCGCGCGCGCTTCGGCGGCACGCTTCTGGTCGAGCAGCACACGTATGCGGTCATGCACGATCATCGATGCCAGGCGGCGATAGACCGTGCCGCGCACGCGTTGATAGACGCGCTCCAGCATATCCAGCGCCGCTTCGGTGCGACCCGTCAGCTGTAGCACGCGGGCATAGGTCGGCACGCTGGCCAGGGGATAGACGATGACCGCCGCGCCTTCGATCTGCGGTCCGAGATTCTCGACCAGGGTCAGCGCTTCGCCAGACGCATTGGTCTCGTAGGCGAGTTCGGCAAGCAGCGTTCCGGCCAGGGCCTCGGCATAGGAGTTCGCACCGATCCGCGCCCTGGCCTCGATGATGGCGTTGCGCAGCAGCCGCTCGGCGGCGGGCAGGCGCCCCGCCGAACGCTCGATCACTGCCATGTAGCAATTGGCGATGGTGACGCCGAGCAGGCTGCCGCTTCGCTCGTGCGCCCGTCGCGCGGCATCGATGGCGGCGCGCGCACCGTCGAGGTCACCCAGCGCATAGAGGTTGTAGCCAATGACGTTGGCGGTTGCGCCCTCCATGAACCAGGCATCGGGCGCGATGACGCGCAGGGCCGCAAGTGCCGTGTCGCGCGCCTCATCGAACTGCTCCAGCGTGCTGTGGACGGCAGCGGCGAGGACCACGAGCTCGGCCTCGATCGTTGTGCCGGTCATCGTGCCTGGGTCGTTGCTGTCGGTCGGTCCGGTCTCGACCAGCTTGCGCGCATTGCTGAGCGTCTGCTGGGCAATCTCGGGTTAGCTGCTGTGCACCGCCAGCCACAGCACGACGAGCTGCAGCCGGATGCGCTGGTCAATGAGCTGCCTCGGCAGCAGCGCCAGCAGCTGGCGCACGTAAAGGAGCTGGCACTGGGCGATGAGGTCGAGCGCGTTGTTTTCGACAAACACCGCCGCGCGGGCTTGGTCGCCGGCGGCGAGCGCGTGGCCGATCGCCTCGATCAGCATCTTGCGCTCGCCGAACCATTCGGCTGCCGCCAGATGCAGCGGCGCGATCATCTCCGGTTCGCGCCGTTCCATTTCGCGGCTGAGGAAATCGCGGAACAGGTGATGATAGCGGAACCAGCGCCGCTCTTCGTCTAGGGGCACCAGGAACAGGTTGCGCGTCTCGATCTCGGTGATCGCGGCCTCGGCATCGGCCGCCCGCATCACCGCCCGGCAGGCCTCGGCGCTGAAGCGTTCGAAGATCGAGCTGTAGAGCAGGAACTTTGCGATTGCCAGCGGCAATTCCAGGAACACTTCGCCCATGAGGAAGTCGGCGACGTTGCGGTTGGCGCCGGTGAAATTGCCGATCACGGTTTCGGGGGCATGCGCAGCGCTGAGTGACAATGAGGCCAGTTGCAGGCCGGCGGCCCATCCTTCGGTGCGCGAGCACAAGGTTTCCACCGTGCCGCTGCTGACGCTCAGGCCCAGCTTCTCGTTGAAGAATGCCTCGGCCTCGGACGAGGCGAAGCGCAGATCGTCGAGGCCGATCTCGAAAACGTCGCCAAGCACCCTGAGCTTGCCGAGCTGCAGATCAGGCAGGCTGCGCGAGCCGATGACGAAGGCGACGTTTGCCGGCGCCTGCCGGGTCAGACGCTCCATGAACCGCTTCACCGCGGGTGCCTCGATGGCGTGGTAGTCGTCGAAGAACAAGGTGATGCCGGCCTCGCGCGCCGCCAGACCCGCCACAAGTGCTGCGAGCATGACATCGAGCTGCGGGATTGGGCTCGACTGGAAGGCGAGGTCGAGTTCCGCCGGGCTCTGGACGAGATGGCGGAGCGCGCCCACCAGATGCGACAGGAAGGCGCCCTCATCATTGTCCGTTGCCTCGCAGGACAGCCATGCGGTCAGTCGGCCGTGGCGCGCGACTTCCGCGGCCCACTGCGCCATCGTCGTCGACTTGCCGAAGCCGGCGGGCGCGGCGAACAGCACGATGCGCGTGTCGATATGGCGCTCCAGCGTCGACAGGATGGTCTCGCGGCGCACCCATCGGCGATGGTGCGGCGACGCTGGGCTGACAGATTGCGGAGCTGTTCTCATCTAGGTCCGCGCAACCTGCCGTTTCTCCGGGGAGGGCGAGGCTCCCTTGCCATTACTCCACTCCGTTTCGATCAGGGGAATCTGCGGTGCGGCATCGCGCGGCAAGGTTCCCTTGATCCGCGGATCGTCGACGATCTCAAATCCGGTCGCGAAGGGCACGAACCCGCAGGCGCTGTAGAAACCGATGACACTGTGATGATCAAAGCTGCTTGTATGCAGCCAGATGCGGCTCGGGTTGAGACGCCATGCAACGTCCAGGGCCCCGGCCATCAGCCGTTTGCCGAAACCCCTGCCGGTCAGGGACGGGAACAGGCCGAAATAGGTGATCTCGATCTCGCTGCTGTCGGCGACGAAGAATTCGACCATGCCGAGATGCGCGCCGCTTTCATCGTAGCCGTAAAAGAGATGCTGGCGCGGGTCAGCGAAATGCACCGCGATTTCGGCATCGGACATTTCGGAAACGCGGTCCCACAGCCAGGGCGCGCCCATCTCGAGGAAGATCGCTCGGTAGGAAGCGCAGTTGGGCGTCGTGATCCGTGTCATGGCCAAGGGGTGCGCGAGACCGGGCTGTGGCGCGCGCGCTTCCATCCACGTCACCGCATTGGCAAGCTTGCCCGCCGGCAGGCGATGGTAGCCAATGGCGAGGTCGGTGATTTCGGCCGGCATCGTGTCTTCGGTGATCAATGCATTCCTCGTCATGTCTTCCAGAGATAGCAGTATCGGCTTGCCGCATCCGATGCCAACTCCCAAGCATCGGCGGCAAGTCCTGGACTGAAAGTTTGGCGCGTATGCCTCTTGCATTTCACAGGAATGGCATATGAGATATGATACACCATCCAGATGAAAGCGAAATATGATGCCTGAGCGGATTGCGGACGAGGCCATTCTCAGCGCGGTCGATGACGGCTTCGCCAGACAGGTCGCGTTTCTGCAAGACCTCGTGCGGTTTCCTTCGCAGCGTGGTGAGGAACATGCCGCACAATCGTTCATGGCGGCTGCCTATGAGGCTGACGGCTACGCGGTCGATATGTGGCGTGTCGACGTCGATGCAATTCGCGACTTGCCGGGTTTTTCCCCTGTAGCCGTCTCCTATGACGACGCCTTCAATGTCGTTGCCTCGCACACGCCGCGAAACGCGACCGGCCGCTCGCTGATCCTCAACGGTCATATCGATGTCGTTCCGACCGGGCCCCTCGACCGCTGGGTCAGAGATCCCTACGATCCGGCGATCGAGGATGGCTGGATGCATGGCCGCGGCGCCGGCGACATGAAGGCCGGCCTGTCCGCTTGCCTCTATGCGCTGGCCGCGTTGCGCCGCCTTGGCTATCAGCCGGCCGCGAACGTGTATCTCCAGTCGGTGGTCGAGGAGGAGTGCACCGGCAATGGCGCGCTCGCATGCCTGCAGCGCGGCTATCGCGCCGACGCCGCCTTCATTCCCGAACCGCTGGAGCCGAGACTGATGCGGGCGCAGGTCGGGCCGATCTGGTTCCAGGTCGAGGTCGACGGCGATCCGCAGCATGCCTCTGGTGCATTCTCGGCCGGCGCCAATGCCATCGAAAAAGCCTTCGTCATCATCCAGGCGCTGAAGCAGCTCGAAATCGTCTGGAACGCGCGCAAGGTCGATGATCCGCATTTCCATGATCATCCGCACCCGATCCGCTTCAATCTCGGCAAGATCGAAGGCGGCGAATGGACATCGAGCGTTCCGGCGCGATGTGTCTTCGAGATGCGCGTCGCCACTTATCCCGGCCAGAGGCTCGAAGACGCCAGGGCGGAGCTTGAAGCCTGCATTGCCGATGCGGCGCGTGCCGATCCGTTCCTGGCCAATCGCCCACCGACGATGACCTACAACGGCTTCATGGCCGAGGGCTATGTGCTGGAGGGCGCCGACGAGATGGAAGCGGTGCTGCGCCGCAGCCACACCGCCGTCTGGGGCGAGCCGCTGACGGAGCACGTCACCTCGGCGACGACGGATGCACGCTTCTTCGGCCTCTATGCCGACACGCCGGCGATGGTCTACGGCCCGATCTGCCGCATGCCGCATGGCTATGACGAGGCCGTCGATCTCGACTCGGTGCGCAAGGTCACCCAGACGATCGCGCTGTTCATCGCCGACTGGTGCGGCCTCGAGCCTATCGAGGCTAGGCCATGAATGCGGCCGTCCCCGATGCGTTCGGCGAAACGCTCGCCGAGGATGCGCCTGACGTGTCGACGGCCGACGCGCTCGCCATCCTGCGCCGGCACTATGGGCTCACCGGCACTGCGCGTCCGCTGCCTGGCGAACGCGATCACAACTTCCACATCCAGACCGACGGCGCAGGCGAGTTCGTCCTCAAGATTTCCCATCCGGCGGAAGGGGCCGGCTTCACCGACTTCCAGAACAAGGCGCTCGACCACATCCTTGCGGTCGACCCCACCTTGCCGGTTCCCTCGGTGCGCAAGAGCCTTGAGGGCGAGGCGCAGTTCGCGGTCAGCGTCGGTGGGTCGGCGCCGCGCATCATCCGGGTGGTCACCTATCTGCCCGGCCAGCTGCTGTCGCGATCGCCGACTTCCGAGGCGCAGGATCGCAATCTCGGCGTCTTCCTCGCCCGCCTCGGCAGGGCGCTGCGCGGCTTCTTCCACCCGGCCGCTGGCAATGACCTGCTCTGGGACATCCGCAAGGTCGCCAAGACACGGCCGATGATGGCGCACATCACTGATCCGAGTCGGAGGGCGATGGTCGAACGTGCGATCGACTCTTTCGAGGAACACGCGGCGCCGGTCATCCCGAGCCTGCGCGCGCAGATCGTCCACAACGACATGAACTCCTACAATGTGGTGATGGACGCGTCGCGACCGGAGGTCGTCAGCGGCATCCTCGATTTCGGCGACATGATCCATTCGCCGCTGATCTGCGACCTCGCCATCGGCGCCGTCTACCGCTGGCCGTCAAAAGCCCATCCGCTGGCGCCGGCAGCGCGCTTTGTCGCCGGCTATCAATCGGTGCAGCCGCTCGAGGAGGACGAGATCGGCATTCTCTTCGATCTGATTCGTGCCCGGCTTGCGCTGATCGTCAACATCGCCAGCTGGCAGGCAGAGCGGTTCCCGGCCAAGCGCGACTATGTGCTGCGCCTCGCCACCGAGGTCTGGGCTTCACTCGAACGGCTGGACGAGCTGTCGTCCGCTGATGCCCGCCGCTATTTTCTCGACCATTCCAATCCGGAGTAGATGCTCGTGTCCCAGTCCTCGCCATACCCCGCAAATGCCGACGCGGCTGCATCGGAGCGCGCGCTGCTCGAGCGCCGCGCCCGGCTGCTCGGTCCGACCTACCGCGCCTTTTATCGCAACCCGATCCATCTGGTGCGCGGCAGTGGCGTGTGGCTCTACGATGCA
This sequence comes from Mesorhizobium sp. CO1-1-8, assembly GCF_020164875.1. Classification (NCBI taxonomy): domain Bacteria; kingdom Pseudomonadati; phylum Pseudomonadota; class Alphaproteobacteria; order Hyphomicrobiales; family Phyllobacteriaceae; genus Mesorhizobium; species Mesorhizobium sp. CO1-1-8. Next base: position 219,638 of record NZ_JAIUGZ010000002.1, read on the forward strand.
CAGGGCCGCAAGTTCCTCGACGCCTACAACAACGTCGCCTCGGTTGGCCACTGCCATCCGCGTGTCGTCGAGGCGCTCTCCGGACAGGCCGCCACGCTCAACACCCACACGCGCTATCTCAGCGGGATCATCCTCGACTACGCGGAAAAGCTTCTCGGCACCGTTCCGGCCCATCTCGGCCATGCCATGTTCACCTGCACCGGCAGCGAGGCTAACGACCTCGCCATCCGCATCGCCCAGCATTCCAGCGGCGGCACCGGCGTGATCATCACCGATTTCGCCTATCATGGCGCCACCATTGCGACGGCGCAACTGTCGCCGGCGGCGGTAGGAGCTAAGGGCGTGCCCGCACACCATCGCACCGTGTCGGCGCCGGACACATTCCGAGATCATGGCCGGGCCGCGCATGATTTCGCCAAAAATGTCGCCGCCGCCATCGAGGACATGCGCACAAAAGGCATCAAGCCGGCGGCGCTGCTTCTCGACTCGGCCTTTTCCAGCGACGGCATCTTCTTTCCCGATGCGGCGGTGATGTGCGAAGCGGCGGATCACGTCAGAAAGGCGGGCGGTATCGTCATCGCCGATGAAGTCCAGTCCGGCTTCGGCCGGCTCGGCCAGGGCATGTGGGGCTTCGCCAATTATGGCATCGAGCCTGATATCGTCACGATGGGCAAGCCGATCGGCGACGGGCATCCGATGGGCGCCGTGCTGGTACGGCCGCAGCTTGTCGCCTCCTTCGGCTCGAACACCGGTTACTTCAACACATTCGGTGGCAATCCGGTCGCGGCCGCCGTCGGCCTCGCCGTGCTGGAGGTGATCGACGGCGAGGGGCTGATCGAGAATGCGCGCATCGTCGGCGCCTATACGAGTGAACTGCTGCACGCGCTGCAGGGCAGGCATGGCGCGGTCGCCAACGTCAGGCACAACGGCCTTTATTTCGGCGTCGAACTGACGGCGGACGGTAACGAGGCACTGGCCGCCACCAAGACATCGGCGGTCGTCGAAGCCATGCGCGAGGACGGCGTGCTGATCTCGTCCTGCGGCCCGCGCGGCAATGTGCTGAAGATCAGGCCGCCATTGCCGTTTGCCAGGGACAATGCCGAGCAACTGGCCGAGACGCTCGATCGCGCGCTGTCGAACTGGTGATCGGAGCGGACCGCGCGTGCTGAAGCTCGAACATCAAACCCTGAATGACCGCGCCTATGGTGCGCTCAAGCAGGAGTTGATTTCCGGCGGCTTCGGCCCGGGCCAGACGCTGGTGATCCGCAAGCTCGCCGAGACCTTCGGCATATCGACGACACCGATCCGTGAGGCGCTGCAAAGGCTTGTCGCCGAGCGGCTGCTCGAGATGCAGAACAACCGCTCGGTCATCGTGCCCCTGCTGTCCGCGTCGGCCTTCGAGGAATTGACGCGCATCCGCATCGCCGTCGAGGGACTGGCCGGCGAGATGGCTGCCTCGCGGATGAGCGAAAGCGGGCTGGTCGACATACAGGCGACGCTCGCCGGCATGCAGCGAGCCATCGAGGCGGGCGATGCCAGAACCTATCTCTCGTTGAACGAGGCTTTTCACTTCGCCATCTACCATCATGCCGGCGCGCCCATCCTGCTCAACATGATCCGCGACCTCTGGGGGCGGGTAGGACCTTATCTCAAGCTGCTGATGCAGGCCGACCGCTACATTCCGCGGTCGAACGACGCCCACCGCAAGATCGTCGCCGCGCTGGAGCAGCGCAACGGTCCCACGGCGCGGATGTTCATAGAAGAGGACATCATCATGGCAGCCGCCGTGCTGTCGGCAAACCTTGACGCTGCCGGCTGACTATCCGCCTATCGCGCCTCGTCCAGCCGGTCGCGCAGCATGCTCCAGCCAAGCAGCATGTTGGGTGCGTGCCGCAGCACCGCATGGAACGGGATCGGCGCCGGCGCCGCGAAGGGCAGCGGCAGGACGCGGGCGTCGGTTCCAGCGGCCCAGTCGGCCAGCACCTTGCCCATCGCCGTCGTCATGGCGATGCCGCGGCCGTTGCAGGCGCGGCCGGCGATCAGGTCTGGCCCGAGGTCGATCAGGTGCGGCAGGAAATCCGGTTCGACCGCCGCCATTCCCGACCAGCTGTAGGCAAGCGGCGGCAGATCGGGCAGGTCGAGATGCCGGCCAAGCCGCCGCCAGATCGCCTGCGGCACGCGCGTATCCGCACCGGCGCCAAGGATGTGCATCCCGCCGCTGATCAGCCGGTTTTCGGCGTCGAAGCGGAAGGTGAACAGATTGCGTCTGGTGTCGCCGACGCCTTGCCCACCGGGAAGCAGCCGGCTGCGCACTTCACGAGGCACTGGCGGAGTCGCGATCTGGAAGACTTTCAGTGGGAAATAGGTTCGCTGCAATGACGGATTGAGGGACCAGCCATAGGCGTTGGTGGCGATCAACACCTTTGCGGCGCGTACCGATCCTGCCGGTGTTTTCAGCATCCAACCATCGGCTATGCGATCAACCGAGGTGACGCGCGTCTGCTCGAAGATCTTTGTGCCGGCCTTCTCCGCCGCATCGGCAAGCCCGCGCGCATAGGCGACCGGATTGAGCACGCCGCCGGAACGATCCATCCAGCCGCCGACATAGCCTGGCACGCCCGTCAGGGCTTCGATTTCCTGCCGATCCAATGTGACTGCCGGCCGGCCACGCTGCGCCCATTGCCCGGCACGTGATTTGACCTTCTCGAAGGCGGCAGGCGAATGCGCCGGCTGGATCCATCCGTTCTGCACGGCGTCGCAGTCGATGCCGTGCTGCCGGATCAGGCGGAAAACCAGATCGGCGCTGCCGGCGGCGAAATCGATCAGCCTGTCGCCGCGCGACGGTCCGAGATGGGCCAGTATGTCGACTGGATCCTTCTTGGCGAAGTTCGGCACGACAAAGCCCGCATTCCTGCCGGTCGCACCCCAGGCGATGAATCCGGCTTCGAGAACGGCGACGGAAAGGCCTTTGCCCGCCGTGTGCAGCGCGGTTGAAAGGCCGGAAAACCCGCCGCCGACGATGGCGAGGTCCACATCGAGTCCGCTCTGCAGCGCCGGCCGGTCACGGCGATTGCGGCTGACCGCGTGCCAGATCGAAGCGCCATGCGCCTCCTGCCGGATCGCGGCATTCATGACGGGGAGATGCTCTTGGCCGTCGCTACCTTCGCCCGCTTACCAAACCACGGCCGCCGCGGCCTGTCGCCGAGCAGGCCGTTCGGCCGGATCAGCAGGATGACGCAGAGCATGACGCCGATCGCGGCGACCTGCAGCGCGGCGGCGCGCGCCTGCTGTTCCGGCGGGAACAGGATGCTGGTCAGCGTGCCCGACCCGGCCCATATCGCCCACACCAGGATGCTGCCGATGACGGCGCCGAGATTGCTGCCCGAGCCGCCGACGATCAGCATCACCCAGACCTGGAAGGTCAGGATCGGCAAATAATTGTCCGGCGCGATGAAGCCGGTGAAATGCGCCTGGAGCGCGCCGGCCAATGCCATGATGGCGCCGCCGACGGCAAAGGCCTGGACGCGGTAGAAACGCGCGCTCTTGCCGAGCGAGATCGCCGCCCGCTCATCCTCGCGCAGCGCTTTCAGCACGCGGCCCCACGGGCTCCGCGACAGGTGCTCCAAGGCGAGGTAGACGATCAGCGTCACTGCCGAGACGACGGCAAGGTTCGACAGGTTGAACAGCAGCGGCTTCTCGGCAAGGCCGCCGAAGGGGCGCGGGATGAAGCCTATGCCGAACGGGCCACCGGTCAATTTCTGCGCATTGAGCGCGACCAGTTGCACCACCACGGCAACACCGAAGGTGGTGATCGCCAGATAGTCGGATCGCAGCCGCAGCGTCGCCATGCCGGTAAGCGCCGCGGCGATGCCGCCGACGATCATGGCGCCCGCCCAGCCGACAACGATCGGCAGGCCGAAGCCGCCCAGCCGCGCGGCGTCGTCGGGAGTGGTCAGCAGCGCCGAGGTGTAGGCGCCGATGGCGACGAAGCCGGCGAGGCCGACATTGAACAGGCCGGTCAGGCCCCATTGCAAATTGAGCCCCAGCGTGACCAGCGAGAAGATCAGCGCGGTGGTCAGGAAGAAGGCGCCGTAGCCGAGCAGGTCCATCAGCGCTCCCTCACACCAAACAGGCCGATCGGCCGCACGAACAACACCGCCATCAGGATGATGAAGGAAACGGCGGCGCGCCATTCGGCGCCGATCAATTGCACGGCACCGGCTTCGGCTAGCCCAATGATCAGGCCGCCGAGCACCGCGCCGGGGATGCTGCCGATGCCGCCGAGAATGGCGGCGGCGAACATCGGCAGCAGCATGTCGAAGCCCATGAACGGGCGGATCTGCACCAGAATGCCGATCATCACGCCGGCCACGCAGGCTAGCGCGCCGCCTATGACCCAGGTGACGCGCACCACGCTGGCAACATCGATGCCGACGATGCGGGCCAGTGCCGCGTTCTGGCTCAAGGCCTGCATCGAGCGGCCGGTTTGCGTGCGCGTCATCAACAAATGCACGCCGAGCACCAGCACGGCTGTCAGCAGCAGCAAGGCGATCTGGTCGGGCGTGATGCGGATGCCGAAGCCGACCGGCATGGCGATCTGGATCGCCCGACTGAAATAGGCCGGCCGCGAGGTGAAGGTGAATTCGAGCAGGCTTCTTAGCGCCATCGAGGCACCGAAGCTCGCCATCACCACTATGATCGCCTGGCCTTGCGAGCGCAGCCGCGAAAACAGCACTCTGTCGAGCAGCAGCGCCAAGAGGGCAGTGAACGCCATGCCGACGACCAGGGCGACAATCAGCGGCCAGCCGAAGGACAGCGGTGCGATCGGGGCCACCTTGCCGAATGTCGCGCCGATGGCGCCAACGACGGCCAGCGTCGCATAGGTGCCCCAGGCCATGAAGTCGCCATGGGCGAAGTTCGAGAAGCGCAGGATCGAATAGGTGAGCGTCACGCCGATGGCGCCCAAGCCGATCATCGAACCCGTCAGCAATCCGTCGACGACAAATTGCAGGCTCATGCCGTCCCTCCTTTGGCTGCGTGCCCAGTCTTCTCTGCGCCAAGCGGACGCTGGCCGAGATAGAGTTCGGCGACGACCGGATCGTTCCACAGTTCGGAGGCGATGCCCTCGTGCCGGTCCTTGCCTTCGACCAGCACATAGGCGCGGTCGCCGATGGCGAGCGCCGCCTTGGCGTTCTGCTCGACCAACAGGATGGTGACGCCGGACTTGCGAATGTTTGCCAGCATCTCGAACACCATCGAGACGAATTTCGGCGACAGGCCGGCCGACGGCTCGTCGAGCACCAGCACCTTGGGGTGGACAATCAGTGCGCGGGCGACGGCCAGCATCTGCCGCTGCCCGCCCGACAAATTGCCGGCGGCGGTGCGGCGCTGGCGGACGAGGTCGGGGAAGGCGGCATACATTTCTTCGATGCGGCCGGGGATTTCGCGCCGCTCGAGGATGCCGCAGGCAACCCTGAGATTGTCCTCGACCGACATCAGCGGGAAGATGTTTTCGGTCTGCGGCACGAAAGCCAGCCCAAGGCGCACCATGGTATGCGCGGGGGCGGCCGTGATGTCCTTGCGGTCCAGAAACACGGTGCCGCCGGTGATCGGGACGAGGCCGGCGATGGCCTTGATAAAGCTCGACTTACCGGCTCCATTGGGGCCAAGCACGACGACGATCTCGCCCTTTTTGACGGTGATAGAGGCGCCGCGCACGATCGGCACGCCAGGCTCGTAACCGGCTTCGAGATCGCGGACGTCGAGGACGATCTCGCTCATACCGCGCCTCCGAGATAGGCCTCGATGACGCGCGGATCGCGCGCGACCTCTTCCGCCGTGCCTTCGCTGAGCAACTGGCCGCTCGCCATGACCAGGACGCGGTGGCAGAGCCGGGTCACCATGTCGATGTTGTGCTCGATCAGCAGGAAGGTGATTCCGCGCGCATTGATGTCGCGGATGCGGTCGATGATGACTTCGAGCAGCGTCGCGTTGACGCCCGCCGCCGGTTCGTCGAGCAGGATGATCGCTGGGTCAGCCATCATCACGCGGGCAAGTTCGAGCAGCTTGCGCTGGCCGCCGGAAAGCACGCGCGCCGGCTCCTGCGCGAGATGGGTGAGGGTGACCAGCTCCAGCAGTTCGAGCGCCTTTGCCCTGGCGGCTCTTTCCTGCGCCGCCACCCGCCATGGCGTGACGAAGTTGGCGAGCAGCTTTTCGCCGGCCTGGCCCTGTGCCGCCAGCATGATGTTTTCGATCAACGTCAAATTGGGCAGCGGCCGCGGTATCTGGAAGGTGCGGCCAAGGCCACGGCCGATGCGCAGATGTGCGGCTTCGCCCGAGACAGGCGTGCCGTTGAGAAGGATATCGCCGCTGGTCGGCAGGATGCTGCCGGCGAGCAGGTCGAACATCGTCGTCTTGCCAGCGCCGTTGGGGCCGATCAGGCCGAGGATTTCTCCCGCTTTGACGTCAAACGATACATCGTTGACCGCGACGAGGCCGCCGAACCGCCTGACGACATTTCTTGCCGTCAGAACGGGCGCGCGGGTCTCCCCTTGCCCTTTGGTTGCCTGGCTCATCAAACCCTCTGGCCGAAGACGATCGTTGCCGTCTCCTGATTATGATTTGTGATCACACTTGCTTTGATCACGCTATTCGGCTTTAATTTCCTCTGCAAGCCGAAAACCGGCCAAGAACGGAATTCCATGCAAAAGGCTGCCATCGAAAAGAACAACGAGGCGATCGCGGCCCAGCTGGCGCCGGTTGGCCGCGAAACGGTGCAGGATCGTGTCTACTCGGAATTGCGCCGCGCCCTGATCGGCGGCCTATTCGAGCCGAGCCAGGTGCTGACCATCAGGGGCTTGGCTGACGCTTTGGTCACCTCGACCATGCCGGTGCGCGAAGCGCTCGGCCGGCTGATCACGGAAAAGGCGCTGGAGGCGCTGCCCAACCGTTCGGTGCGCGTGCCGCCGATCACGCTGGAGCGCCTCGATGATCTCCTGCGCGCCCGCGTCCTGATCGAGGGCGAGGCGATCGCGCTTGCCGCCGCCCGCATGGGGCCGCGCCAGATCGCCACCATCGAGACCATTCTCGGCGAATGGGACGAGATGCGGGCGCTGAAGCACAAGAAGGACGTCGATCGCGAAGTGACGCTCAACCAGAGCTTTCACTTCGAAATCTACCGCTCCTGCGGTTCGGCTGTGCTGATCCCGATGATCGAGAGCCTGTGGCTGCAATCGGGCCCCTGCATTCGCGTCGCCATCTATGCCTTCTCGGAAGCCGGCGAAGTCGACACCGCCCAGTATCACCGCCGCATCGTCACCGCGCTGTCCACGCAGGATGCGCAGGCGGCGCGCGAGTCGCTGGTCGCCGACATCAGCCGCCCCTTCACCTTCCTGCGCAGCAAGCTGCAGGCAGCCGCCGCGAAAGACCAGACATGACCGCCATCAGAATCACCGAGCCGCGCTCGAAGCTTTCCGTCACGGCGCTGTTGCTGCCCGAGAAGGCACCGGAAAACGCCGCCTTCCTCTTGGCCCATCTCGGCACGCCACGCGTCGTCCCGGGCATCCATGCGATGTGGACAGGGCCGGAAATCTCCTGTCCGGTTCCATCAGCCGACCTCGAGGGCCAGGCCTATGCCAGGCCGTTGCCGGCCGAGAACGCGACGCTGACGCCGCAGCCGGGCGACATCGTGCTGTCCTATGTGCCGCCACGCATGTGGGGCGGCAATCCCAATCCGATCTTCGACATCGGCCTGTATTACGGGCAGGGGGCGCGGCTTTTGTTCCCGATCGGCTGGTTGGCCGGCAGTGTGGTGGCACAAGTGCGCGCCGGGGAGCGTGATCAGTTCGCCGCCGCTTGCGGTGTCATCCGCCGCAACGGCGCTTGCGACGTCACCTTCAGCCTGGTGGAGGCCTGAAATGGCCGACGACAGTTTCGAGCTGTTCGACCTTCGCGTCGAGGCGGTCATTCCTGAGGGCAAACCGATCTATTGCGGCGCCAAGGCCGGCGACTATTTCGAGCTCAAGGGCGAGATGCTGTCGATGCCGGCAGGGCTGGGTTTTTCGATCTATTCGCTCGCCGCCGTCTTGCCGCTGCTGGCGGCGAAGCAGCGCCCCACCCACCCGAACGACTGGATGACCTCGGACGCTGAGATCGCTTGTCCCGATCCCAATTGCGCCAGCCGGCTGCGGATCGTCAGGGTGGCCAAGCGGCGGTTCAGCCATGCCGAGACCACGGCGGTGCCGCTGCCGAAGGAGGATGACCTGAGATGACCGCCAAGACCTTCGAACTCGGCCCCGGTTACACCATCTCGCGCGTCATTCGCGGCGGCTGGCAGTTGGCCGGCGGTCACGGCGCCATCGACCGCAGCCAGGCGGTGGCCGACCTGATCGCCACCTTCGATGCCGGCATCTGGACCTATGATTGCGCCGACATCTACACCGGTGTCGAAGAACTCATAGGCGCGGCGCGTCTGCGGCTGGCCAGCGAGCGTGGTCTCGATGTCGCCGCCAGGATGAAGGTGCACACCAAGCTGGTGCCCGACCTGGAACGGCTGGCCAGCATAAGCCGCGACTACATCAGGGGCATCGTCGACCAGTCGCTGCGGCGGCTGAAGACCGAACGGCTCGATCTCGTTCAGTTCCACTGGTGGGACTATGCGCAACCTCGCTATGTCGAGGCGATGGGCTGGCTCGACGAGCTTCGGCTGGAAGGCAAGGTGCGCAATCTCGGCGCCACCAATTTCGACACGCCGCGGCTGGCCGAAATTCTGGCGGCCGGCATCCCTCTTGTCAGCCAGCAGCTGCAATATTCGGTGCTCGATCAGCGGCCCGGCAACAGCCTTGCCGCACTCGCAAAGCAGAACGGCATCAGCTTCCTCTGCTACGGCTCGGTGGCCGGCGGCTTCCTCAGCGACAAATGGCTCGGTGCGGTCGAGCCCGCCACGCCGCTCGAAAACCGCTCGCTGATCAAATACAAGCTGATCATCGATGATTTCGGTGGCTGGGACCTGTTTCAGCACTTGCTGCAGGCGCTGAAGGCCGTTGGCGACCGCCACGGCGTCGACATCGCCACCATCGCCAGCGCCTGGGTGCTGGAGCAGCCGCAAGTGGCGGCCGTCATCGTCGGTGCCCGCAATCAGGCGCATGCGCTGGCCAATGCGAAAATCATGGACGTTGCGCTCGACGCCGAGGACCGGGCGCGGATTGCGGCCGTCATCGCGCAAGGCACGGGCCTGGAGGGCGACGTCTACACGCTGGAGCGCGACCGCCACGGCCGCCACGGTTCGATCATGCATTACAACCTCAATGCGGGGAAGAAATGAGCGGCGAACCCTCCCTGTTTTCACGTGCCAGTGCCGAAATCATCGACCTGCATCGCTTCTTCGTCGATTGGTTCGTCGCCGCGCGCGCCGACAAGGCGGACTTCGGCCGCTTCGAGCGCGTCATGGGCAAAGGCTTCGGCATGGTCGCGCCGGACGGGCAGGTCCTCGATCGGGACGCGGTCGTCGATCATGTCCGCACCAGCCGCGCTTCTTGTGACGACGGCTTTGCCATTTCGATTGAGGACATCCGGCCCGGCTGGCAGGACGCCGATACCATCGTCGTCCTTTATGTCGAAGCGCAGCTGCGCGCAGGCAAGCACAGCCGCCGCCAGTCGAGCGCCGTCTTCACGACCAGTTCATCGGCGCCCAACGGCGTCGAATGGCGACATCTGCATGAAACCTGGCTGCAGGTGCCGGAACGCTGAACAGGCTACAGAATTCAAATAACAGTCGAGTAACGAAAGGGGAAACAACAATGACAAAGACGATACTCCAACTCACCACCGCGCTCGCTCTCGTCACGATGGCGGGTGCTGCGCAAGCCGCCGATTGCAAGATCACCGTCGGCCTCGTCATGGAGCTGACCGGCCCGGCCGGCGAATACGGCCAGGCCGGCGCCAAGTCGGTCGAGATGGCCTTCCGCGACATCAACGACGCCGGCGGTGTGCGCGGCTGCGATCTCGTCACCGACACGCGCGACAGCCAGAGCCAGGGCAACATAGCCGTTGACGCAGCCACCCAGCTGGTTCAGGTCAAGAAGGTGCCTGTCATCATCGGCGGCATCATCTCCTCGGTGTCGATCCCGATCCTGACCTCGGTGACGGCACCAGCCAAGATCGTCCAGGTCTCGCCGGCTTCGTCCTCGCCGACGCTGACCGCGCTCGGCCGCGACGGCAAGACCAACGGCATCTTCTTCCGCACCATCACCTCGGATGCGCTGCAGGGCGTCGCCGCCGCCAAATATGCCGTCGACAAGGGCTTCAAGAAGCTGTCGATCATCCACGTCAACAACGATTTCGGCGTCAACATGGTGGCCGAATTCTCGCGCGCCTACAAAGCGCTCGGCGGCACCATCGTCTCCGACACGCCCTACAACGAGAAGCAGTCGAGCTATGCCTCGGAAGTCACGGCTGCCATGGCCGGAGAGCCCGACGGCCTTTATCTCGTCAGCACGCCGGTCGACGGCGCAACGGTCGCTCGTACCTGGATCTCGCAGGGCGGCGTGCAGAAATTCCTGCTCAATGATGGCATGAACAGCCCTGACTTCATCGAATCAGTCGGCGCCGATTATCTGAAGGAAGCCTATGGCACGTCATCGGGCACCAGCCCGACCGCCTCGACGGAGTATTTCACCAAGAACTACAAGGAATTCTCCGGCATCGAACCGACCAATCCGGCGGCCGACCGTTCCTATGATGCCGGCGCGATTGTAGGTCTGGCCATCGCCATTGCCGGTTCGGAGGATCCGGCCAAGATCAAGGACGCGATGTACAAGGCGGTCGATCCGGCCGGCACGCCGATCTTTGCAGGCAAGGAAGAGTTCGCCAAGGCGCTCGGCCTGATCAAGGACGGCAAGGCGATCCGCTATGAAGGCGTCATCGGCCCGGTCGCCTTCGACAAATATGGTGACATCACCGGCCCGTTCCGGCTGTGGAAGATCGTTGACGGCAAGGTGGCGACCGACGGTGAAATGACCACCGACGATGTCAACGCCTTGCAGGCGAAACTTCAGTAGGCGTCATTCTGTTTTGTCCGGCATCGATTGCGCCAGCGTCGATGCCGGACGACGACTATGGCTGCTTCGTTGCAGCTCTTTGTCCGGCGACTCAGCTTCGTTCCGTCGCGACTTGCCGCGGGATGAGGAAGCGGGCGGCAAGCACGCAAAGCAGCACGGTGAACATCAGGATCAGTGCCACCAGCGCATTGATGTCGGGTGAGAAGCCAAGCCGCATCATCGCCCACAGCCTGACCGGCAGGGTGCTTTGCGTGCCGGTGACCAGGATGGTGATCATCGTCTCGTCGAACGACAGCGCGAAGGCCAGGATGGCGCCGCCGACCATGGCGCTCGACAGGTTCGGCAGGATGATGCGCCAGAACGTTTGCCAGCCCGTGGCGCCGAGATCGTAGGACGCTTCGACCAGCGTGCGGCTCATCGACTGCAGGCGCATCAGCACCGTGCGGTAGACGATCGCCAGCACGAAAACCGTATGGCCGATGACGACCGTCAGCAGCGAGCGTTCGAGACCGATTTCGCGAAAGAAGATCAGCAGCGCCAGGCCGCTGATGATCGGCGGCATCAGGAACGGCAGGAAGATGATGAACTGCAGCAGCGAGCGTCCGGAACGGCGCCCATGATAATAGAGCGCCAGCAGCGTTCCGCTGACCACCGACAGGATGACGGTGCAGACGCCGACGATCAGCGTGGTGCGCAAGGCGACCAATATGTCGTGGTTTTCAGCCAGCGCCACATAGGTCGACAGGGTCGGCGACGACCAGTCGACAGAGCCATGCGAAATGGTGAAGAACGACGACACGATCGGCACGAACAGCGGGCTGTAGAGCAGGACCGCAACCAGCGTCGTGATCGCGGCCAGAAAGATCGTGGACAGTCGGGGCAGGGCGCTCATACCGAAGTCCCCCGGTTGCGGCCAAAGCGTTCGCCGACGAGGATTGCGGCGATCACCACGACGGCCAGCGCCACCGACAGCGCCGCGCCGAACGGCCAGTTATAGGCCGTGCCGAACTGGCTGTAGAGGATGCGGCCGAAGGTGAAGCCGCTGATCCCGCCGACCATCTGCGGCGTCAGGAAATCGCCGATCGCCAGCACGAAGACGAAGCTCGCCGCCGAAGCGACGCCGGGCAGGCTGAGCGGCAAGGTGATGCGCAGGAAGGTCTGCAAACCGCTCGCGCCGAGATCGTCGGAGGCGCGCAGCAGCACCTGCGGAATCCGCTCCAGCGACAGGAAGATCGGCAGGATGGCGAAGGGGATCAAGAGCAGGGTGAGCGTCAGCAGGATGGCGTTCATGTTGAACACAAAAAGCGTCGACGGTTCCTGCAGGATCCCGAGCGCCACCAGTGCCTTGTTGAGGAAGCCGTTGAGGCCGAGGATGCTGCGGATCGCATAGATCTTGATGACGTAGCTCATCAGCAGCGGCACCAGCAGCAACATCAGCAGGGCATAGCGCCAGCGGCCTTTCAGCGTCGTCAGGAAATAGGCGGCGGGATAGGCAAGCAGGATGCAGATGATGGCCACCGAGACGCACAGCACGATGGTGGTCCAGAACACCGGGAGAAAGACCGGATCGGTGAAGAACCTGACATAGTTGCCCAATGACAAACCGTAGACGATTGTGCCCTGGTCGACGCTGAAGAAGCTGTAGCCGAGGAAGATCGCCAGCGGCACCAGGACGAAGACCACCGGCAAGGCAAACGCCAGCACTGTCACCAGCAGCGACAGCCGTCTTTCCGCAGGCTGTCTCGATCCGGCTTCGCTCATGCCAGCACCAGATGGCCTTCATGCGGCGCAAACGAAAGCGATACAGTCTCGCCGGATTTGAGCGCGCTGCCGTCGACCCGGCTCGGCACGCGCAGCCGCAGGCGTTGTAAAGGATTGTCGATGCCGGCCGTGATGGTGGCGACCGTCGACGAGCCGGCAAACGCCATGTCGGAGATGGTGCCGGAAAAAAGGTTGCCGGTGTCCTTTGCATCCGCAAGGTGCAAGGCTTCTGGACGGAACGCGGCGAAGGCGCTGGCGCCTTCCGCTGCGGCTTTCAAATGCGGCTGGTTGCTGATCGAGCAGACCAAGCGCCCGAGCGCTGTCTCGATCGATCGCAGCTCGCCTTGGACAGCCCCAAGTTTTCCGGCCACCAGATTGTTCTCGCCGAAGAAACGCGCGACGAACTCGCAGTTCGGTCTGTAGTAAAGGTCGTGCGGCGTGCCGAGCTGGCGAATATGGCCGGCCTCCATGACACAGATCCGATCGGCCATGCCGATGGCTTCCTCCTGGTCATGGGTGACGAACAGGAAAGTGGTCTTGATTTCGCGCTGGATGGATTTCAGGAAGACCTGCATCTGCCGGCGCAGTTCGAGGTCGAGCGCCGCCAGCGGCTCGTCGAGCAGGATCAGGCGCGGCTGGCAGATCAGCGCACGGGCAAGCGCGACGCGCTGGCGTTGGCCACCGGAGAGCTGCGCGGGAAAGCGGTCGGCGAAACGTCCGAGCTGGACCAACTCCAGAGCCTCCGCGACACGGCGCGCAATCTCCGTGCGCTGGATATGGCGGACCGAAAGCCCATAGCCGACATTGCCGGAAACGGTCAGGTGCGGGAACAGCGCATAGTCCTGAAACACGGTGTTGAACGGCCGCCGGTTGATCGGCATGCGGCTGATGTCCTGACCATCGAGGCGGATCTCGCCCGACGTCAGCGGCTCCAGCCCGCCGATCAGCCGCAGCACCGTGGTCTTGCCGGAGCCGGATGGTCCAAGAACGGTGAGGAACTCACCGTCCCGGATCGACAGGTCGATGTCGTGCAGCACGGGGACCGTGCCGTAGGATTTCGAGACGGACCGCAGCGTCAAGAGGTCGGTGTTCTGGTTCATGAAATACTCTCGCATACGCTTCGGCGGTCCGGAACCTCCGGACCGCCGGGTCCTTCGAAGTAAGGAACGACAAGATCAGGGCGTCGCCTTGACCTCGTTCCACATGTCCGAACGCTTGAGCGGGTCCTCGACATTGTTGAGCCAGACCAGCTTGTCGTTGCCGCCGGCGCTGCCGGTTTCCGTCACCGTGTTGCCGAAGCCGGTGCGCTCGGAAAGCTCGCCGCTGACCTTCTTGGTCAGCATGAAGTCGATCCATTTCTCGGCTGCCGCATTGTCGCGAACGCCCTTGGAAATGACCCAGTTGTCGAGCCAGGCGAGCGCGCCCTCGCTCGGATTGACGTAGGCGACATGGGCGCCGATCTTCTGCAGCGCCTTGACCTGCTGCTGGCCGTAATTGGCCCAGATCAGGGCCACATCATTGTTCTGGTAGATCTGCTGCGCCTCGTCGGCGGTGGTGTAGAAGCTCAGCACGTTGCGCTTGAGCTCGATCAGCTTGGCCTTGACCGCCGCCATCTGCTCTTCGTTGAGGTTGAACGGATCCTTGTAACCGAGCGTCAGCGCGGTGAACGAGAAATTGTGCTCGCCATTGTCATACGCCAGAACCTTGCCCTTGTAGGCCGGGTCCCACAGAACCGACATCGAGGTCGGCGCCGGCTTGACCTTGTCGGTGTCGTAGATCAGGCCGATAGAGTCGAAACAGAACGGAATGCCGTAGACCTTGCCGTCCTTGGTCACGCCGCTCACCGCCGTCAGGTCGCGGAAGCGCGGCAGCACTTCCTTTTGGTTGGCGAGCTTGGTGACGTCGATCGGCGACACCAGGTCGGCCTTGATGTAGCGCTGCAACTGGGCGGTGTTGACGGCGAAGACGTCGAAGTCCTGGCCTTCGCTGCCCTTGATCTTGGCCCAGATCTCATCATCGCTGCCGATGAAGACGACATCGACGCCGATGCCGGTCGCGGCAGTGAAGTCCTTGACCCAGTCGGCATCGGCGTAGCCGTCCCAGGCCAGTACCCGCAGGTTTGCGGCAAGCGCCGCCGATGTCATCAGGCCGATGCCGAGCCCGATTGTCGCTAGTCTTAGAAACGCTTTCTTCAGTCCCATTTTTAATCTCCCATTGTCGTTCTGGTGGACCGTAATTTTCGGGCCTGCGCCGTCACAGCTGGGTAACAGCGACCAGTCCCTCGTCCGGCACCGACACCATCCGGTTGCGCAGTGGCTTGCCGAATATCTGTGCCTGGATTTCATACTCGTCGCCGGAAGCCGTCTTGACGCCGGAGGCGTAGCTCATCACCGCCGCGCCGAAGAAATAGGCGTGCAGGTCGCCCGCCCTACGGTGCATCGGGTAGCGGAAATGGAAGTGTTCGAGATTAGCGATCGAGTGCGACATGTGCGCTTCGCCCGACAGGAACTCCTGCTCCCAGAAGACAGTGCCGTCGCGCAGGATGCGCGAATGGCCGCGCACTTCTTCGGGCAGGTCGCCGATCAGCAGTTCCGGACCGATCGAGCAGGAGCGCAGCTTTGAATGGGCGAGATAAAGGTAGTTCTCGCCCTCCGTCACGTGGTCGGAATATTCGTTTCCGAGCGCATAGCCGATGCGGTAGGGGCGGCCGTCCGGCCCGTTGAGATAGAGGCCGACGATCTCAGCTTCTTCGGCGCCGGCGCGCGCGAAGGCCGGCATCGGTAGCGGCGCGCCGGGCGGCACCACACATGTGCCGACGCCCTTGAAGAACCACTCCGGCTGGATGCCGATCTTGCCAGCGCCAGGCTTTCCGCCCTCCAGCCCCATGCGGAAGATTTTCAAGGAATCGGATTCGTCGGCACCTTCGCCATGGGTCAGAACATGCATCTGGTTGCGCGCGGCGGCGCTTCCGGTGTGGGTCAGACCGGTCCCGGTGACCAGGAAGCGCGCCGGTTCCGGATGGTCCACCGGAGCGAGCACCTGGCCATCGCGCAACAGTTGGTCGTAGTCGATTTTCGCTGTGCCGGTCCGCTTCTCGACCAGCGCTGCGATCGACATGCCTTGGGCGATCGCCGCTTCAGCGAGCTCCAGCACGCTGCCGGTCTTATCGAGCGGGTGCAGGTGATTGCCGTCGTCGGAGACGCGGCCGACCCGTCTGCTGCCGTCGGCCATTCTGAACTGAACAAGACGCATGAATACTAACCTTCTTCCCTTGGAGCCGTACGGGTCACACCCAGCCCGCATCGACGATGAACTGCTGGCTCGTGCACATGCGGCTGTCGTCGGCTGCGAGGAACAGCGCCATGCGCGCGATATCGGAGGGTTGCAGCCGGTCGGGCAGGCACTGCCTTTCCGCGATCTGGCGTTCGCCGGCCGGGTTCAGCCACAGGCGCATCTGGCGCTCGGTCATCACCCAGCCCGGCACCATGCAGTTGACGCGGATGCGTTCGGGGCCGAGTTCGCGGGCCAGCGCCCGCGTCATGCCGTAAACAGCGGCTTTCGCGGTGACATAGGCCGGGCAATCCGGATCGCCGACCATCCAGGTGATGGAGCCGAAATTGATGATCGAGCCGCCGCCCAGCGTGCTCATCTGCGGACGCACCGCCTGCGCCGCGAAGAACTGGTGGCGCAGATTGACCGCCATGCGGTCGTCCCAATAGGCAACCGTCACATCCTTGGTCTGGTGACGGTCGTCATTGCCGGCATTGTTGCACAGCGCCTGGATCGGGCCGTTGTGCTGCATCGCCTGGACGGTTGCCGCCTGCAACTCTTCGACGTTGCGCAGGTCGCAGGGAATGAACAGCGGCGCGGCATGTCCCTCGGTCGCAATCGCATCGACCAGACGCCGTGAAGGCTCCTCGGCCATATCGACGAAGGCGACGCGGCTGCCTTGCGCGCAGAAATGGCGCACCAGGCTTTCGCCGATGCCGCTGCCGCCACCGGTGATGAACACGCTGCGGCCCTTGAGGCTTGGATAGATCGCGTAGCCGATTTCATCCGTCATGGCGCGCCCCTCTAGTGCGAATGCCTAGGAATGCCGGCATCGCGCCTGCCGACGAGAAAGTCGAAATCGCAGCCCTTGTCGGCCTGCAGAACACGCTCGACATAAAGGCTCTGATAGCCGCCTTCCGGCGGCGCCGGGGGCTTCCAGTCACGCCGGCGGATTGCGAGCTCCTCATCCGATACCAAAAGCTCCAGCCGACGGCCGGCGACGTCGAGCTCGATGAGGTCACCGTCGCGCACCAGCGCCAGTGCGCCACCCGCGGCTGCTTCCGGTGCCACATGCAGAACCACGGTGCCGTAGGCGGTGCCGCTCATGCGCGCGTCCGAAATGCGCACCATGTCGGAGACGCCTTGCTTGAGCAGTTTGGCCGGCAGCGGCATGTTGCCGACCTCGGCCATTCCGGGATAACCGCGCGGCCCGCAGTTCTTGAGCACCATCACCGAGGAGGCGTCGATGTCCAGCTGCGGATCGTCGATGCGGGCGTAGTAGTGCTCGATGTTTTCGAACACCACCGCCTTGCCGCGATGCTGCATCAGTTCGGGCGTTGCCGCCGACGGCTTGATGACCGCCCCGTCAGGCGCCAGATTGCCGCGCAGGATCGAGATGCCGCCCTCTTTGGTCAGCGGCTGGCTCAGCGGCCGGATCACCTCACTGTTGTAGTTGGGCGCGCCGTCGATCAATTCGCCTATGGTCTTGGCGCTGACGGTCATGGCGTCGCGATGAAGAAGCCCCGCTTCATCAAGCGACGCCATGACCGCAGCTAGCCCCCCGGCGTAGTAGAAATCTTCCATCAGGAACCGGCCCGACGGCATCAAATCGACAATGGTTGGAACGTCGCGGCCAAGGCGGTCCCAGTCGTCGAGGCTGAGGTCGACCCCGACCCGGTTGGCGATGGCGACCAGATGCAGCACCGCGTTGGTCGAGCCACCGATGGCGCCGTTGACGCGAATGGCGTTCTCGAACGCTTGCCTGGTAAGGATCTGCGCGATCGTCACGTCCCTGCGAACCAGATCGACGATCTGTCGTCCGGCCATCTGGGCGAGCACTCCACGGCGCGAATCCACCGCCGGGATCGCGGCATTGTCCGGCATGCCGATGCCGAGTGCTTCGACCATGCTGGCCATGGTCGAGGCCGTTCCCATCGTCATGCAACTGCCCGCCGATCGGCTCTGACCCTGCTCCGCGGCGAGGAAGTCGGCGACCGGCATGCGGCCGGCCTTCACTTCCTCGGCGAATTTCCAGACATGCGTTCCCGAGCCGATATCCTGTCCGCGGAACTTGCCGTTGAGCATCGGCCCACCGGAAACGGCGATGGTCGGCAGGTTGCACGACGCAGCCCCCATCAGCAGCGCCGGCGTGGTCTTGTCGCAACCGACCAGCAGGATGACACCGTCGATCGGATTGCCGCGGATGGACTCTTCGACATCCATGCTGACCAGATTGCGAAACAGCATGGCGGTCGGGCGCATGTTGCTCTCGCCCAGCGACATCACCGGGAATTCGAGCGGCAGGCCGCCGGCTTCATAGACGCCGCGTTTGACGTGATCGGCCAGCGCGCGCAGATGGGCATTGCACGGGGTCAGTTCCGACCACGTATTGCAGATGCCGATCACCGGCCGGCCGTCGAAAGCGTCGGCGGGGATGCCCTGGTTCTTCATCCAGCTGCGGTGCATGAAGGCGTTCTTGCCTTCGCCGCCGAACCAGGCCTCGGACCGCAGTTTGCGTTTGGTGTCGGTCACGATGTCTGTTCCCGATCCTGGCGGCGCCTGTTGCGGTTCTCGACGCTGCGGCGCACGTCTTCCTCGGCATTGTCGATGAGCACCAGCAGCGCTTTTTGCGCGCCGGCCGCGTCGCCGGATGCAATCTTCTCCGCCACTTCCCGATGCAGCGGCAAAGAATGGCGCTGCCCTTCAGGATTGTCGTTGGAGAGGCGAAAGCTCATCACCAGTGCGGTTTCGACCAGTGCCGCTAGCGAACCGATCAGCTCGTTGCCGGTCATGCGCAGGATGGTCTGATGGAACAAAAGGTCGGGCTTGGCGAAGCGATCGCCGTCGTCGACCACTGCTTCCATCTCGGCCAGCGCGGCATTGATCTCGGCAATCTGCGCCGGCGTGGCGCGTTGGGCCGCGAGTGCGGCCGACATCGGCTCGATGGCTCGCCGCAATTCGAACAGTGCCCGGACATCATCGGCACTGACGCCGCTGGCGTAGCGCCATGACAGGACATCCGGATCGAGGAAATTCCAGTCGGTACGGGGACGCACCCTTGTGCCGGTCTTCGGCCGCGATTCGACCAGTCCCTTGCCGGCCAGCACCTTGATCGCCTCGCGTAGCACCGTGCGGCTGACCCCCAGCATCTCGCTGGAATCGTCGGCATTGGGCAGTGCCTCGCCGGGCAAGAAATCGCCTTGCACGATGCGCAATCCGATCTGTTCGACGACAGTCGCATGCAACGCCGTCGAGCCGCTGGAGACCGCCACCGCAACCCTTGACGTGCGCGCCGTGCTGAAAGATTTCTTATTCTTCATACTATTCATATGATATGTCTTATCGGCATTATGATGGGAGTCAAGCGATGGGGGAGTGCCGGTGACAAAGAATTCCGCTGCCGTTGCCGAGCGGCATCAAGAGCTGGTCTCGATCAGCGAGGGCATTGCGACTGTAGAGATAGCCCCGGCCGCTGGCGGCGCCCTGGCCTCGTATCGCTGGCGGCAAAACGGATCCGTCGTGGACTGGCTGCGCCCTGCGGATCCGGCGGCAATCAACAGCCGCGATGCCGGCGCCATGGCCTGCTTCCCGCTGGTTCCCTATTCCAATCGCATAAGGGGTGGCCGCTTCGAATTCGCGGGCCGCACCGTCGAACTGCCGACCAGCCCGGACGATCCGCATCATGAGCATGGCCATGGCTGGCGTCGGCCATGGACCGTGGTGCGGCACGAAGCCAGCGCCACCGTCCTGTCCTATCGCCATGCCGCCGATTCCTGG
Source organism: Mesorhizobium sp. CO1-1-8 (assembly GCF_020164875.1). Taxonomy (NCBI): domain Bacteria; kingdom Pseudomonadati; phylum Pseudomonadota; class Alphaproteobacteria; order Hyphomicrobiales; family Phyllobacteriaceae; genus Mesorhizobium; species Mesorhizobium sp. CO1-1-8. Next base: position 239,503 of record NZ_JAIUGZ010000002.1, read on the forward strand.
CCGTGGAGCTATGAGGCAAGGCAAAAGATCTCGCTGGTCGATGGCGGGCTGATCATTGCCCTTTCGCTGTGCAACCTCTCGGACATGCCGATGCCGGCGGGCTTCGGCCTCCATCCCTATTTCCCGTCGACATCATGGACACATGTCCAGGCGCCAGTGTCCGGCATGTGGGAGACCGATGCGGAAATCTTGCCCACCCGGCACGTCCTACCACCCGCTGGCTCCAACCCGACCACGGGCTTCGACGTGTCGGAGACGGACTTCGACACGGTCTTCACCGGATGGGCTCGCCGCGCCCGGATATCCTGGCCGGAGCATGGACGGCAACTGGACATCGAGGCCGAGGCGCCACTCGATTTCCTTGTCCTCTACACGCCGCCCGGCGAGCCGTTCTTTTGCGCCGAACCGGTCAGCAACATCACCGATGCCTTCAATCGCAGGGACGCGGGCATCGACCCTGGCTGCATCGTACTGGCACCCGGACAGATGCGATCCGCAAGCGTTCGCTTCACGCCTTCGCAGGCGATCTGATCGCCAGTCTGAGCCGCATCAGCTGCCTTGCCTTGCCGCTTCGCGGATGGTCTGCAGCAGGATGGAGAAGGCTGGTGAGGGCGCCATGTCGGTCCGCATCGTCAAGCCGACCGGTCCCTTGGTTTCCTCGGTGTTGACCGGCAAGGCGACGAAGGCGCCGCTGCCGAGTTCGTTGGCAACGACGCCAGCCGAAATGATCCAGACGGCATTGCTCTGCCGCAGGAAGGCGCGGCCGAAGGAGTCCGAGACGGTTTCGATCTCGGTTGCCGGCGCGGTCATGCCGTTGGTGATGAACAGGCGGTCGACAAACGGACGGATGACCGATTCCCGCGTCGGCATCAGCATCGGGAACTCATCGAGCCGTGCGAACACATCCTGTCCCGGGTCAAGCAGCGGATGTCCGGCTCGCACCACGAACAGCACCGGTTCGGAATAGAGGTGCTCGAAGAAGAAGCCGGTCATGTTTTCCGGCGCCGCCAGCCGTCCGACGACGAGATCTAGCGTGCCGGTGCGCAACTGTTCGAGCAGCATCGCATTCTCGCCGGTAACGATCTTGATCGCCGCACCGGTACCCTCCTTGAGGAACAGGCTCATGGCGAGCGGCATCACCCGCGCCGACACCGTCGGCAGCGCGCCGATGCGGATCGGGTGCCGGTTGACCGCTCCGTCCTGGCGAACGGAATCGACGCCTTGCTTGAGCGCCGTGATCGCCGTGCCGGCATGGCGAAGGAAGATTTCGCCGATGCGCGTCAGTCGGATGCCGCGGCCGTCGCGCTCGACCACCGCCACACCCAGCGCCTCTTCCAACTCGCGCAATGTCTTGGTCACTGCCGGTGGGCTGACATGCAGCAAGTCAGCCGCCCGCGCCACGCTTCCTTGTCGCGCAACTTCCAGGAATGCCTGCAGGTGACGGAACCGGATGCGGCTCTCGGACATGGATTTGATAACCCCTGAGTTAATGAAACGGCGTAAAATATCATTTTACTGAACCAAACGCCTTGTGCAATGTGGGGGCGGAGGACCGAAACCGTGCCATTCGTCACCATCGGCGGCATCACGCTGCACCATCGCCACATCAATGCGGCCGGCAATGCGCGCCCTATCATATTCATCAATTCGCTCGGCACCGACTTCCGGATCTGGGACGAAATTGTCTCGGCGCTTGGTGGTGAAATGCCGCTGCTGGTCTACGACAAGCGCGGTCATGGACTGTCCGATATCGGCGACATCAGATCGATCGACGATCATGTCGACGACCTCTCGGCGCTCATCGATCATTTCGGGTTGAGCAAGGTCGTGCTGTGCGGACTGTCGGTCGGTGGCCTGATCGCCCAAGGCTTCTGTCGCAGGCGCCCCGATATCGTAGAGGCCATGATCCTGTGTGACACGGCCCACAAGATCGGCACGATAGAGAGCTGGAACACACGCATCGCGACGGTCGAAAGCAAGGGTATCCAGGCCATTGCGGATGGCGTGCTCAAAGTGTGGTTCACGCCCGCCTTCCACGCAACGCGTCTGGCCGAGCTGGACGGTTATTGGAACATGATGACGAGGCAAGCGCTCGCAGGTTACATCGGGACTTGCGCGGCCGTTCGCGATGCGGATTTCACCGACAGCGCGCGCCGCATCGCGGTGCCGACGCTTTGCATCGCCGGCGATCAGGATGGCTCGACGCCTCCCGATCTCGTCCGCTCGCTTGCCGAGTTGATCCCCGGCGCGCGCTTCGAGATGATCCGCGACGCCGGACACATTCCGTGCGTTGAACAGCCTGAAGCGTTGATCGCCCTGATCCGTGATTTTATCGCATCGCTTGCCCCTGGAGCAGAAACCCATGGATGAAGTCCCCGGCAACGCAGCCAGATATCGCACCGGCCTCGCGGTGCGGCGCTCCGTGCTCGGCGACCGGCATGTCGACCGAGCCGAGGTCGCGGCGACCGATTTCGACCAGCCTTTCCAGGAGTTGATCACCGAGGCGGCCTGGGGAACCGTGTGGGCGCGGCCGGGCTTCACCAAGCGCGAACGTTCGATCGTCACGCTGGCGCTGCTGGCGGCACTCGGCCATGATGAGGAGGTTGCCATGCATGTGCGCGCCACCGTCAACACCGGTGCTTCGCGCGACGATATCTGCGAGGCGTTCCTGCATGTCGCCATCTATGCCGGCGTGCCGGCCGCCAACCGCGCCTTCAGAATAGCCAAGGACGTGTTTTCGGAAATGGACGGAAGCCAGAATGCCCGCTAGATCCGGCTCGAACCGGAGACCCGAGACCGGCGCCTTCTTCCAGCGCGACCGGCCCTGGCATCCGCCAGCGCTGACGCCGAATTACAAGACCTCCGTGCTGCGTTCGCCGCAGAAGGCGCCGCTGTCGTTCGACAACACGCTGTCGGAGATTGCAGGCCCGGTCTTCGGTCACGCCATGCTCGGCGAACTCGACGCCGACCTGATCCACAATTTCGCCAGACCCGGCGAGAGCGCGCTCGGCGAACGCATCATCGTCTACGGCCGGGTGCTCGACGAACGCGGCGTTGGCGTGCCCGGCGCGCTGCTCGAATTCTGGCAGGCCAATGCCGGTGGCCGTTATCGCCACAAGAAGGACGGCTATCTGGCGCCGCTCGATTTGAATTTCGGCGGCTGCGGCCGCGCTATATCAGGCGATGATGGCTTCTATGCCTTTCGCACCGTCAAGCCCGGCCCCTATCCCTGGCCGAACGGGCCGAACGACTGGCGGCCCTCGCATATCCATTTCTCGGTCTTTGGCCACGGCTTTGCGCAGCGGCTGATCACGCAGATGTATTTCGAGGGCGACCCGCTGATCTGGCAATGCCCGATCGTGCGCGGCATCCCCGACAAGTCAGCCATCGAAACGCTCATCGCCACGCTCGACATGCAGGCGACGATCCCGTTTGACGCGCGCGCCTACAAGTTCGACATCGTGCTGCGCGGCCGGCGCGCGTCGCTGTTCGAAAACAGGCTGGAGGGCAATTGATGGCCCAGTCGCTCGACCGGCTCAAGGAGAGCCCTTCGCAGACCGCCGGACCTTATGTCCATATCGGGCTGACACCCAATTTCTGCGGCATCGGCGGCGTCTATCCGACCGACCTCGGCGCCACCATGGTCAATGACAGGACCAAGGGCGAGCGCATCGGCCTGCGCATCCGGGTGCTCGACGGCACCGGCACGCCGCTCAAGGACGCGCTGATCGAAATCTGGCAGGCGGATGCGGACGGGCTCTACAATTCATCAGCCGAATTGCGCGGCACTGCCGATCCGAATTTCTTCGGCTGGGGCCGTTGCCCGACCGACATGGACACCGGCCTGTGCGCGTTCGAGACGATCAAACCAGGTCGCGTGCCGTTCAGGGATGGAAGCCTCATGGCCCCGCACATCACACTCTGGATCGTCGCGCGCGGCATCAATCTCGGCCTGCACACAAGGCTGTATTTTTCCGATGAGGAAAAGGCCAATGCCGGGGATGCGATCCTGGCGCGCATCGAGCACCGCGTTCGCGTGCCGACGCTGATCGCCGAGCGCCAGGGCGACACCTACGTCTTCGACGTCCATCTCCAGGGGGAGAAGGAAACGGTCTTCTTCGACAGCTGATGGTCAGGAGGAGCAGGACATGACCGTATCGCCCTTCGACCACCCACTGCTCTCCGCTCTTCTCGGCGACGAAGAAGCGGCGAGGCACTTTTCCGTCGAGGCGGAAATCGACGCGATGCTCGCATTCGAACGGGCGCTGGCGCAAGCCGAGGCCGAAAACGGGATCATCACCAAGGATGATGCCGCAGCGATCGTGGCCACACTTGCCACATTCCGGCCCGACACCGCCTTGCTGCGGGCCGCCATCGCCAGGGATGGCGTCATCGTGCCGGAACTCGTGCGCCAGATCAGGGCAGCGGTTGGCGAACCATATGGCCAGAAAGTGCATTTCGGCGCGACCAGCCAGGATGTCGTCGACACCGGCCTGATGGTTCGGCTCAAATCCGTTGTCGAACATGTCGATTTGTTGTTGACCGAAACAGTCATGCGCCTCGTCTCGCTCGAAGAGCGCTTTGGAAGCAGGGCGCTGACTGGCATGACGCGCATGCAGAAGGCGATTCCGATCAAAGTACGAGATCGTGTGGCAGCGTGGCGGGCGCCGCTGCAACGGCATCAGGAGAGGCTGTCGGAACAGTCGAGGCACCTGCTGGTGGTGCAGTTCGGCGGTGCCGCCGGCACGTTGGAAAAGCTCGATGACAAGGGGCCGGCAGTGCGCGCAGCCCTTGCCGCAAAACTCCGCCTTGGCGACGCCCCGCAATGGCAGAACCAGCGTGAGCCGCTCGCCGATTTTGCCAGCCTGATGTCGCTGGTTTCAGGCAGTCTCGGCAAGTTCGGCCAGGACATCGCGCTGATGGCGCAAGATGGGACCGAGATCGAGCTTTCCGGTGGCGGCGGCTCGTCGGCGATGCCGCACAAGCAGAACCCGGTGAAGGCCGAGGCGCTGGTGGCGCTTGCCCGCTTCAACGCCACGCAGCTTGCCGGCATGCATCACGCGCTCGTGCATGAGCAGGAGCGGTCGGGCGCGGCCTGGACGCTGGAGTGGCTATTACTGCCGCAGATGGTCGTCGCAACGGCCGCGTCGCTGCGCCTTGCCGCCGAACTGGCCGCACAGGTCGAAAGTCTCGGCCACTGATGCGCACGCAAATCGTCATCGTCGGGTCCGGACCGTCCGGCCTGCTGCTTGGGCAATTGCTGGCCGGCATCGGTGTCGAGACGGTCATTCTGGAACGTGCGAGCCGCGAGCACGTTCTTGGCCGCGTGCGGGCGGGGGTGCTCGAACAGGGCACGGTCGAACTGCTGGAACAGGCCGGCGCGGCGGCAAGGCTGCATGCCGAAGGGCTGCCGCATTCCGGCATCTCGCTCGCCTTCGACGGACGCCTGCACCGCATCGACCTCAAGGCACTGACCGGCGGCAGGCATGTCACCGTCTATGGCCAGACCGAGGTGACGCACGATTTGATGGACAAGCGCGACGCCGCAGGGCTGACCACGATCTACGAGGCGGCAAATGTCGCTCTGCACGATTTCGACGGCGCCGCACCTTTCGTCACCTATGGCGGGGATGGGGTCACGCATCGGATCGATTGCGACTTCATTGCCGGCTGCGACGGCTATCACGGCGTCAGCCGCAAATCGGTGCCCGAGCGTGCGCTAAAAATCTTCGAGCGGCAGTATCCGTTCGGCTGGCTCGGCGTGCTGGCCGAAGTGCCGCCGGCCGATCACGAACTGGTCTATGCCAATCATGAAAGGGGTTTTGCGCTGTGCTCGATGCGCTCGACGCACCGGAGCCGCTACTATGTGCAATGCCCGCAAGACGATCGTGTCGAGGCATGGTCCGACGACCGCTTCTGGGACGAATTGCGCCGCCGCTTGCCGGAGCAGACAGCCGCAAATGTCGTCACCGGGCCATCCTTCGAGAAATCGATCGCGCCGCTGCGCTCCTTCGTTGCCGAGCCGATGCGTTTCGGCAGGTTGTTGCTGGTCGGCGATGCCGCCCATATCGTGCCGCCCACCGGCGCCAAGGGCCTCAACCTCGCCGCCAGCGACGTGCGCTATCTCTTCTCGGGTTTGCGCGACCTCTACCGCGACAAAACCATGGCCGGCATCGACGCCTATTCCGGCAAGGCGCTGGCGCGAGTCTGGAAGGCGGTTCGCTTTTCCTGGTGGATGACGACGATGCTGCACCGTTTTCCCGACACCGGCGACTTCGGCCAGCGCATCCAGGAGGCCGAGCTCGACTATCTCGTGCAGTCGCGTGCCGCATCGACCGCACTCGCCGAGAACTATGTCGGGCTGCCCTACTGAGGGCTGCGGATCATCCGGCGCCTTGCTGCCTGGCAAAATCCAACAGCATCGGACGTTGTCCCCTGAGGATTTTCACCTCGGCCTCGGGCAAGGTGAACCAGCCCGCTCTGTCGACCTCCGGGAACGCCTTCAGGGATCCCGACCTTGGCGGCCATTCCATGGTGAAGGTGTTGCTCCTGATGGCGGCTACATCGATGTCGATGGTTGCCTCGACAGACCAGGCCGTGACGATCTTTCCGCCTGGTTGCCTATAGTCACCAAGCCGCGTGAACGGGCCATCGAACTTGACGCCGAGTTCTTCCCCGGTCTCGCGTTGCGCTGCCGTCAACTCGTTCTCGTTCTCGCCAACGAGGCCTTTCGGTATCGACCAGGCACCATCGTCCTTCTTCGCCCAGAAGGGTCCGCCGGGGTGAACCAGAAGCACCTTGAGATCGCCGTCTCCGCGGCGATAGATCAGCAATCCCGCACTGCGCTTTGCCATTTTACTCGTCCGTTCGCGAAGCCGGCGGCCTGCCGATGTCCTTGACTGGTTGACGCAAGCCTTGCGCCAAGGGGTTGCGACGCTATGTCAGGTACATCTGCATTGCTCCTCACGCGCGAGTCCGGCAATCTGATACCATCGCTTATTTGGCGGCTCGAAGGCTAGGTGACGATGCAACTCGGTCTTATTGGCTACTACAGCGACTTCGTGGTGTATCCGCTGGTGATCGCCGTGCTGGCAGTGGCCGGGCTTCTCGAGGCCGGCGAAGAGAGTGCGCCAGGCTGGATCGGCACGGTCCTCGCCTGTCTAGGCCTCTGGACGCTGATCGAGTATGTGCTGCACAGGACCGTTCTTCACCATATTCCTTACATCAAGGACCTGCACGATCGTCACCATGTCGAGGAACGCAGTTCGGTAGGCACGCCGACCTGGCTCAGCCTCGGCGTGCATGCGCTGGTGGCGTTTTTGCCCGTTTGGATGGTCTCGGATTTTGCCACCGCGAGCGCGGTAAGCTGCGGGCTGATGCTGGGGTACCTCTGGTACATCAGCATCCATCACATGATCCATCATTGGCATCCCACCCATCCGAGCTATCTCTACACGCTCAAGCGCCGCCATGCCGTCCATCATCATATCGACGAAAACGCCAATTTTGGCGTGACGTCCGCATTCTGGGATCGGGTTTTTCGCACGGCGCGGCTCTGAATTCGATCAGCGCCCGGTCGTTCAGCGCCTCTTGCCGCGACCGCCCGGGGATTTGGACCCGCGGGGGCCGCTCTGAACCGGCGTGTTGTTCTGGTTCTCGTCGGACAGTTTTCGCCAGCGAGCGAGGCGCTCCGGATCGAGGGTTCCTGCCTTCAGGGCCGCCTGTACGGCGCAGCCCGGCTCGTGCACATGCGTGCAGTCGCGGAATTTGCACAGCGGCGCGAGCTCGGTGATTTCGGCAAACAGCGTGTCGATGCCGTAGCCGACATCGCTGACCTGCAAAGTCCGCATGCCCGGCGTGTCGATCACCCAGCCGCCGCCGGCAATGGAATGCAGCGATCGCGACGTCGTGGTGTGGCGTCCCTTGGCATCGTGCTCGCGAATGCCTCCGGTCTGTTGCGGCGATTGCTGCGCCGATCCGGCCAGCGTGTTGACCAGCGTCGATTTGCCGACGCCGGAGGAGCCGATCAGCGCCACCGTCTGGCCGGCACCGCACCATGCAGTCAGGACGGCTGCCGCATCCGATGTGCGGGGGTTCAGCATCACGACCGGCAATCCACGCTGCAACGCGGCAGCCTGCCTTGCATACGCCTCGGCGTCTTCAGCGGTATCGGCCTTGGTCAGCAGGATCACCGGCGTCGTTCCGGCCTCGTTGGCCAGCGCCAGATAGCGCTCGAGCCGGGCTGGGTTGAAGTCGGCATTGCACGAGGTGACGATGAACAGCGTGTCGACATTGGCCGCGGCAAGCTGCGGCACCCTGCCGCCCTGGGTGCGGCGCTCCAGCACCGTCTTTCGGGACAGGCGGCGCTGCACAAGGTGTTCATGCCCATCGACCAGCACCCAATCGCCGACGGCATAGTCACCGGTGTTCGCCTGCGCCGGCAGCGTCAGATCGACCGGCCCTGCCTGGGACAGGCCGGTCAGGCGATCGCGGTGGACGGTGGCGATCCGCGTCGGGACGAGATCGGCGTCGCCGGGCTCGAGCTGATCAGCGAAAAAATCCGTCCAGCCCAGGCTGGCGAGAGATGGCATGGAAGAAACCGTCACGGCTTTGACCACGGCGTCACGGACATTGGACAGTATCCCTGGCAGGTGAGACGCGAATGCGGCGTGCGATCGCCCAAGCCGTGTATGGGCGGCATGGCGACTTTTGGCAAGCAGGCGCGTAGCCGAGGGCCGAACAGCAAGCTTCTGCAGCCTAACCCCTTGATCGTGGCGACGTCGGTCTACACCTTCCTGTTGTGCTGGAACAATTTCTCTTTGCGCTGACGCTGACGAAATCGACGTCCATGCGCACCGTCCCGATCGGCATCCAGCTGTTGATGGGGCAGCACGCCTTCGAATGGAACCAGATGATGGCGATGAGCGTGCTCGGCTCGCTACCGCTCTGGCTGGGCGTTGGCTTCACCAACCTCCTGCATCTCTATTCGCCCGATGTGCTGGTCGTCGGCGGCGGCATTGCCAATGGGCTCGACCTGATGCTGCCGACCATCGAGGCGACGATCAGGCAGCGGGCCATGCGCGCCTATCGCGACGTGCCGGTTGTTCCAGCCCAGCTCGGCCGCCATGCCGGGCTGGTCGGCGCCGCCAGCCTCGTCCTGTTCGATGACGTCGGCACGATTGCCGCCCGTATGCCGGTCGGCCCAAGCACATTTCCGGACACGCTGCTGAGCAAGACCGGCACCGTCTGACGTTGCGACCTGCATGACAAAGGCCGGAGGCAGCTCGCCTCCGGCCTTTTACGTATTGACCGCGCGTGATTACTCGGCGGGAACGACGTCCGCCGGCAGGCTGTCATCCGCCGTGCCCGCCAGTGCCCTGGCCAGCTTGGCTTCGTCGAGTTCGCCTTCCCAGCGCGCCACCACCAGCGTGGCGACGGCATTGCCGACAAAGTTGGTCAGTGCCCGGCACTCCGACATGAAGCGGTCGACGCCGAGGATCAGCGCCATGCCGGCCACCGGCACCGCTGGAACCACCGACAGCGTGGCGGCAAGGGTGATGAAGCCGGCTCCGGTGATGCCGGCGGCACCCTTGGACGAGAGCATGGCAACCAGCAGCAGCAGGATCTGGTCGCCGATCGACAGATGGATGTTGGTTGCCTGCGCGATGAACAGCGCCGCCAGCGTCATGTAGATGTTGGTGCCGTCGAGGTTGAAGGAATAGCCGGTCGGGATGACCAGACCGACCACCGAGCGCTTGGCGCCGGCCTTCTCCATCTTTTCCATCAGCGAGGGCAGCGCGGCTTCCGACGAGGAGGTGCCCAGCACCAAAAGCAACTCTTCCTTGATGTAGCGGATCAGCGACAGGATGGAGAAGCCGTTGTAGCGGCAGACAGCACCCAGCACGACGAACACGAACAGAAACGAAGTCACGTAGAAGGTGCCGACCAGCATGGCGAGATTGATGACCGCGCCAATGCCGTATTTGCCGATGGTGAAGGCCATGGCGCCAAAGGCGCCGATGGGGGCTGCCTTCATCAGTACGCTGACCAGCTTGAAGATCGGTGTCGTCAGCGCCTGCAGGAAATTGAGGACGGGCGTGCCCTTGTCGCCGACCAGCGCCAGCGCAATGCCGAACAGCACCGAGAAGAACAGCACCTGCAGGATGTCGCCGTCGGCGAAGGCGCCGACGATGGTCGACGGGATGATGTTCATCAGGAAGCCGGTGACCGACTGGTCGTGCGCCTTGGCGGCGTAGGTATTGACGGTCGAGGCGTCGAGCGTCGCCGGGTCGATGTTGAAGCCGGCGCCCGGCTGCACGACATTGGCGACCACAAGGCCGATGATCAGCGCCAGCGTCGAGAAAGTGAGGAAGTAGAGCATCGCCTTGCCGGCGACGCGCCCGACCTTCTGCAGGTCGCTCATGCCGGCAATGCCTGTCGTCACGGTCAGGAAGATGACCGGGGCGATGATCATCTTGACCAGCTTGATGAAGGCGTCGCCGAGCGGCTTCATGCTCTCGCCGACAGACGGATAGAAATGGCCGAGCAGGATGCCGACGGTGATCGCGACGAGCACCTGCACGTAGAGCTGGGCATAGAAAGGCTTGCGCTGCGCGGAAACCGCGCCTGAATGGTCTGCGATGTGCATCGAACTCTCCCTGGCCGGATAGGGCGGAATGCACCGCCCTGCGTGACTTCTCCCATCGCGGCGTTCCGGTCGCGCGCCGCTGCCAAGGACTTTTGCAAGCGCTGTGCCAATTCGCGGAAAGGCCGGAATCCCGGCAATTCCGCCTTTGCTCGAAGCCATGCGGCGAATGTCTGTGCGGATTTCCGCACAAGCAACGTTTGCCTGGGCGGATTTTCGCATTACACTGATCGGAAAGCCGCGAAGAAAAGGAGAGGGCAGACGCTGGAAGCAGGTACCGATAGCGAATCCCCTGGATCAGCCGGCCGTGAAATGTTGCGCGAAGCGGTGGCGCGGCTGCGCGATGGGCGCTGGCTTGCCGTGGTCGTCGCCTTTGCCTTCCTGGCCGGCGCGATCGCCATCGCCGGGCGCATCGCCTCCGGCCAGGCTGCCGACAATCTGCGCGACACAGCGCTTGCCGCACTGCCGCTGGCGGCGGGAACGTTGACCGGCGAAATCGAAAAGCAGCGCCTGGTTCCCCTGGTGCTGGCCCGCGACGATGCTGTGCGCGGCGCGCTGCGCCGGGCCGGAAAGATGCAAGAAGCGGCCCTCAACGACAAGCTCAAAGCGATTGCCGGCGATGCCTCGGCATCCGCCATCTATGTCATAGACACAGCGGGCATCGCCATATCAGCCAGCAATGCCGGCGAGCCGACCAGCTTTGTCGGCATCGATTATAATTTCCGTCACTATTTCCAGGAGGCGATGGCGAAGGGCGCGGCCAGCCAATATGGCCTCGGCACGATCAGCGGCAGACCGGGTCTTTACCTCGCGAGCCGCGTCGACGATGGCGGCAAGCCGCTTGGCGTTGCGGTGCTGAAAGTCGAACTCGACGGCGTCGAAGCCAATTGGCGCTCCAGCGGCTTTCTGGTTTTCGTCACCGATGAACGCGGTGTGGTGCTGGCCACCAGCCAGCCCGACTGGCGGTTCCGTGCGCTGGCGCCACTCTCCGCCGAAGACGCCGCCGCCGCCCATGACCAGCTTCAACTGGCCGATGCCGGCTTCGAACCGCTGCCGATATGGCGCGGCGCCGGCGACGGCCTGGCGACGATCGACAACGCGGGAAGGCCACGCCAGTTCGTCGAGGTGGTGCAGGATTTGCCCGGTGCAGTCCCAGGCTGGCGTCTCTGGCTGCTGACGCCTGCCGACGCTGCCCTCTCGTCCGCCGCCAACACGGCGCGCCTGACCACGCTGCTCGGGCTGCTGCTGACAGGCTTGCTTGCCTATGTGCTCACCCGGCGCCGGCGCACGCGCCGGCTGCGGCAGGAGGCGCTAGCGCGGATGAATGCCGAGCTGGAGAGCCGGGTCAGCACGCGAACGGCCGAGCTGACGCGCTCCAACACCGCACTTGCCGGCGAAATCGCCGAGCGCGAGAACGCCGAGGCCAAGGTCCGCCGGCTGCGCGACGATCTCGCCCAGGCCAACCGCCTTTCCATCCTCGGCCAGATCGCCGCCGGCGTCGCGCACGAGATCAACCAGCCGGTCGCCGCCATCCGCACCTATGCCGAGAATGCCGGCCGTTTTCTCGAAACCGGCAAGACCGGACCGGCGAGCGGCAATCTGACGTCGATCGTGTCGATGACCGAGCGCATCGGCGCGATCACGGGCACCTTGCGCACCTTCGCCCGCCGGCCGGGCGTCGCCGCGTCGCCGCTGCCGGTGCGCGAGGCGATCGACGGCGCGCTGTCGCTGCTGTCCGGGCGCATCCGCGATTCCGGCGTGACCATCGTCAAGCCGCGCGGCAGCGCCTCGCCGGCGGTCATGGCGAGCCGCATCCGGCTGGAGCAGATCCTCGTCAATCTGTTGCAGAATGCGCTGGATGCGATGAAGGACCAACCCGATCCCCGCATCGAGATAGACCTTGCGGAGCGAGACGACAGGGTGCTGATTTCGGTGCGTGACAATGGTCCCGGCCTCGGCCCGGAAGCAGCCGGCAATCTGTTCATGCCGTTCCAGACCACCAAAGAGAAGGGGCTCGGTCTCGGGCTGGTGATCTCGCAGGAGATTGCCCAGGAGTTGGGCGGCACCTTGCAACTCGATCCCGGCAACGGCACCGGCGCATCCTTCACCATCGACTTGAGGCGAATTGAATGATTGAGGGATCGGGGCTGGTGGCGCTCGTCGACGACGATGCGGACCTGCTGCACGCCACAACGCAATTGCTCGAGCTCGCCGGCTTCACCGTGGTCGCGCGCGACGCCGCCGAGGCAGCGCTTGCCGTCGTCGACAGGACCTTTGAAGGCGTGGTCGTCAGCGACATCCGCATGCCGGGCATGAATGGCTTGCAGCTGTTCGATCGCATCAAGGCGATCGATCCGGATATACCGGTGATCCTGGTCACCGGGCATGGCGACGTCGATCTCGCAGTGGCCGCGCTCAAGGACGGCGTCTACGATTTCATCCCGAAACCCTATGCCGGAGACCGTCTTGTCGAGGCGCTGAAACGGGCATCGGAAAAGCGGCGGCTGGTGATGGAGAACCGGCGGCTGCGCGAAGCCGCGGCACTGGCCGCCGACGGCCTGCCTCTGATCGGCGAGGCGCCCGCCATCAAACGGTTGCGCGAGACCTTGCGCCAGATCGCCGACATGGATGTCGATGTGCTGGTCGAGGGAGAGACCGGGACCGGCAAGGAAGTGGTGGCGGACCTCCTGCACAGATGGGGGCGGCGGCGCGCAAAACCCTTCGTGGCGCTGAATTGCGGCGCCCTGCCGGAGACCGTCATCGAAAGCGAACTGTTCGGCCACGAGGCGGGCGCGTTCACCGGCGCGCAGCGGCGGCGGATCGGCAGCATCGAGCATTCGAGCGGCGGCACGCTGTTTCTCGACGAGATCGAATCCATGCCCCCGGCGCTTCAGGTCAAGCTGCTGCGGGTGCTAGAAACGCGCAGCCTCACCCCGCTTGGCTCGAACGACATCAGGCGCATCGACCTCAGGGTCGTTGCCGCGACCAAGGTCGATCTCGGCCTTCAGGACCAGCGCGGCGATTTTCGCGAAGATCTGTATTTTCGCCTCAACGTGGTGACGCTGCGCATTCCGCCGCTGCGCGAACGCCGCGGCGATATCCCGATGCTGTTCGGGCATTTCCTCGGCAAGGCGGCCGAACGGTTTGGCCGGCCGGTCGCTAAGGTGAATGCAGCCGTCAGCGTTCATCTCCAGTCGCATGACTGGCCGGGCAATGTGCGTGAGCTCGCCCATTTCGCCGATCGCGTCGCACTTGGCCTCGGCCCGGACGATGAGGTGAGGGCGGTCTCCGCGCACGCGCCGGAACCTGCGGCAGCATTGCCCGAACGGGTCGGCCAATACGAAGCGCAGCTCATCCGCGACGCGCTGCGCGACCATGGCGGCGACGTGCGCGGCGCCATCGACGCGCTCGGCGTGCCGCGCAAGACGTTCTACGACAAGCTCAAGCGCTACGGCATTGCCGCGTCCGAATTTCGCAATGGCGGTGATCCGGATCCACAACCTGTCTCGGAAAAGCGATGAACACGACACTGGAAACGACGGCAAATCCCTTGCCGGAAGAACTCGCCTTTCTCGGCGAAAGGCTGACAGCGTTCAACGACGGCGATGTCGGCGCTTCCGAAAGGAAGGCGCTTGCGGTGTTCGTGCGCGACGAGGAGGGCGCGGTCGTCGCCGGCATTTCGGGCTACACCGCCTGGGGCTGGCTTTACGTGCAATGGCTCTGGGTCGATGAGCGGCTGCGCGGTCAGCACATGGCAGGCCAGATGCTGGACGCGGCCGAACGGGAAGCCGTTGCGCGCGGCTGTCAACACGCTTGGATCGACACCTTCAATCCGAAGGCCGCAAAGGTCTATCAGCGCCAAGGTTATCAGCCTTTTGGCGCGCTCGCCGATTTCCCGGTCGGCCGCAGCCGCATCTTCCTGCAGAAGAAGCTGGTTGGCGACTGATCAGCCGGCCAACTTTCCGCCGCGCATCGGCTGCGGTGCGCCGGTCGTGCTCGGAAAACTGATCGGCAGGCCGCGCAGCACGCGAACCGCGAGAAAGGCAAAGCACTCCGCCTCGACCGCATCGCCGCTCCAACCGAGGCTTTCCGCCAGCACCACCTCGACTCCAGCGCGGCTGGCCAGCATTGCCATCATGGTCGGGTTATGGCGACCACCGCCGCTGACCACCAGCTTTTTAGGCCGGCTTGGTAAGAGGTCGAGTGCCTTGCCGACGGCGCCGGCGGTGAATGCGGTGAGCAAGGCGGCACCATCCTCGGCATCCAGGCCGTCCGCCATCGCGGCACCGAAATCGAAACGGTCCAGCGATTTCGGGTAGGCTTTGCTCAGATAAGAGTGCTGCAGCAGCTTGGCCAGCCGGGCCTCATCCACCTTACCTGCACGGCCAAGCGCGCCGTCGCGGTCCATTTCGCCGAGCCCTTTCGACTTGATGAAATCGTTCAGCGGCGCGTTAGCCGGTCCGGTGTCGAAGGCGACGACATTGTCGGCGCCGTCCCACCAGGTGATGTTGGCGACGCCGCCGAGATTGAGTACGGCGACCTCGCCGTTGGCGCCGGCGCTGCGCATCAGCGCGGTGTGATAGACTGCGGCCAGCGGCGCGCCTTGCCCGCCGGCGCGTATGTCGGCCGAGCGGAAGTCGTATGCGACCTTGGTGCCCAATATGGCATGCATCAGTTCACCGTCGCCGAGCTGCCGGGTCTGGCCCAGCCGTCCAACCTGCGGCGCGCGATGCAAAACGGTCTGGCCGTGAAAACCGACGATGCCGATATCGGCCATCGTCATGCCATAGCCTTCGACCAACTCCTTGACGGCCGCCGACTGCGCGCGCGTTAGGGCTTCCTCGGCGGTACGAAAGATCGCCGGCTCCGGCCCGACAAAATTCCAGGCCCGAGCCTGCGTCAGCGTCTCTTCCAGCAGGGAGCGGATCGACGCGGGATAGGGCATCAGCCGATAGGTGCCGAAATCCTCGATGCGCTCGCCATCGGTCTTGATCAGCGCGACATCGATGTTGCCGTCAAGGACGGTGCCGGTCATCAGGCCGACGGCCCAGATTGGTTCCATAGTCGTTTCCTTGTTGAGCATGATCTTTTCCGAAAACCATTTCTCACTTTTCAGGACCATGCTCCAGTCCCCATTGATGAGATCGCCGACAGCTTTACGAAACCTAACGATTCTACCGGCGAAATGTCGGTCGGGTGAACCCGGTTGGCGGGCAAGGTCCAAGCCTTGCCACTGTCGAAGTGGCGGTCCCGGTGGTGAAGGCCGAGCGCCTTCGTGGCGCGACAGGCGATGCCGGACCGCGCAACGTCGGTTCTGCAGCCCGTCTGGCTCAACAGCCGCCGAGATGCCACCTCTTGCCTGTCAGCCCTGAAGGCGCGACCTTGCCTGATCTGGCGAACGCTTCCGCCGAAATCCGCAAGGAGAGAAAAATCATGACATCCGATGTGGCCGTTATTGCAGGCGCAGGCGCCGGTCTGAGCGCCTCGCTTGCGCGCCTTCTCACCCGGGAAGGCTTTCGCGTGGTTCTGGCCGCCCGCAACGTCGAGAAGCTAAGCGCGCTGGTCGACGAGACCGGCGCGCTGGCCGTCGAGACGGATGTCGCCGACGTTGCATCCGTTGCCAGACTGTTCGACACCGCCGACAAGGCCGGCTCGCTGGCACTTGCAGTGTTCAACGCCAGCGCGCGCACCCGCGGCCCGGTCGCCGAACTCGATGCCGAAGCGGTCAAACAGGCATTGCTGGTCGGCGCCTATGGCGGCTTCCTGGTCGGCCAGCAGGCGGCGCGCCGGCTGCTGGGGCGGGGTTCCGGATCGATCCTGTTCACCGGCGCCACCGCCAGTGTGAAGGGGTTTTCCGGTTCGGCCGGCTTTGCCATGCCGAAATTCGGCCTGCGCGGCCTGGCGCAGTCCATGGCCCGCGAACTCGCTCCGCAGAACATCCACGTCGCCCATTTCATCATCGACGGCCAGATCGAGCCGCCCGGACAGGTGGCCGAACCCGAACGGCCGGACCGCCGCCTGTCGCCGGATGCCATAGCCGAGGCCTATCTCACAACCCATCGCCAGCATCGCAGCGCCTGGAGCTCGGAGCTTGAGTTACGACCCTGGATTGAGACGTTTTGACAATCCAGATGATCGCCTAAGGGCCAGCTGATCGCCCGGCGGGAAGTAACGCGATCCTTCCGCCATTCCTTGTATATTAGGCGATGCTCATACTTTTTAGCGCTAAGCTGCTTATCCAATACATAAAAAGACACAGTGTAATATATACGTTTGTTTAACGTCGGTTGTGCATGTTGCTGGCTTTCCCGGGTTAATTGAGAACGCGCATGCCGGTTACACGTCGTACACTGCTTGCGGCCGGGAGCGGCGGGTTGCTGATCTCGCAAGCCCGGGCAGCCAGCACTCCGGGACAGCAGGCGGAGAACGCCCCTCAACCTATCGCGAGCGGAGATGCATTGCGCATCGCAATGCCGGCCTTCGCTTCCAATCCGTTCTTCCCGGCCGGCGGCTCGGGGGACGATGGCATAGACATGGAACTGGCCCACGGCATTGCCGCGGCGCTTGGCGTCGAGCCGGTGTTCGACCGATCCGCCGCAACGTTCGACGATATCGTCAGACAGGTCAGTTCCGGACAGGCCGACATGGCGATTGGCAAGCTCAGCCGGACGCTTCAGCGCGGCCGGTCGATCATCTATTCACGCCCCTACGCCATGCTGCGGCAAGGGCTGATCGCCAATCGCCTCAACCTGGCGCGTATCGCGCAAGGCAAACCGCCCGAACAGATCGTCCGTGATTTCTCGGGCGATCTTGGCGTCATCGAGGGCTCTTCATTCGCCACCTATGCCGCCACGACTTTCCCGCATGCGCAAATCCACCGCCTGGCAAGCTGGGATCTGATCATCGATGCGATCCGAAACGGGACGATCGACATGGCCTATCGCGATGATTTCGAGATCAAGAAGCTGATGGTCGACGATCCGTCGATGACGGTCGTCGCGCGCTCGATCACGCTGACGGACAAGGTCGACACGATCGCAGTCGGCGTGCGGCCGGACAATCCGCATCTCGCGGCCTTCGTCGATCTCTATCTCGATCTCGCGCGGGGGCAGCAGGTTCTCAACACGGACGAGATCATCGCCCGCTATCGCATGGGGAGCAAAGCCTGACGATGGCCATCTCCGACGTAGCCGGACCCCTGCCTTTCGACTGGCGCCTCGCGGCAAGGCGTATCTTGCGATCTCCGGTGACGACGATTGCGATGATTGCTGCAGGGATACTGTGCGGCCTCTACTATCCAGATTTTGCCCATGCGATCAGCCCTGTCGCACAGCTCTACCTGAATTTCCTCAAGATGGTCGTCCTGCCCTATTTGGTCTCGTCGGTCATCTTCTCCATCACGGCGATGGTCCAGGACCCGAAATCGGTCCGCTACCTCGGCAAGGTGGGTATGGCCGTGCTGGTCGTATCGTTTCTGAGCGTGCTGGTGAGTGGCACATTGTCGCTGATCCTGCAACCGGGTCAGATCGAAAACCCACAGTCGCGAATCGAGCTTGGCGAGTTCATCAATTCGCAAGGCAGCGTATCCACCGATCTCGCCTTCCCGTTCCAGCCGCCGCCCTCCAATGGGGATCCCAATGGCGGGCACTCGATCCTGCTCGACCTGGTGCCGAACAACGTCTTCAATGCACTGGCCTCGGGCCAGACCATTCAGGTTTTGCTGTTCTGCCTGCTTTTCGGTCTCGCCATGGGGAGGATTCCCCAGCCCTCGTCGATGAGCCTGACCCAAGCGCTCAATGCGGTCTACCGGGCCTGCACGGTCCTCACCAATTGGTTCATCTGGGGGTTGCCTTTTGCAACCTTCATCCTGATCGCGGACCAGACGGCGTCGACCGGAACCAAGCCGCTCACGCTGATGGGC
Organism: Mesorhizobium sp. CO1-1-8; assembly: GCF_020164875.1. Lineage (NCBI taxonomy): Bacteria > Pseudomonadati > Pseudomonadota > Alphaproteobacteria > Hyphomicrobiales > Phyllobacteriaceae > Mesorhizobium > Mesorhizobium sp. CO1-1-8. The sequence goes on from NZ_JAIUGZ010000002.1 coordinate 258,069, forward strand.
GGCTACCTGCTGGTGATGGGTCTTTCCTGCCTTATATTCGTTGCCGGGGCCTTTGCAATTATCGCCATCCGGTCGCGACGGAGCTACTGGACGACGATCAAGACCTGCCAGCCGCTTCTCATGGTGGCCATCACCACACGCTCCTCGGTCGCCTCGCTTCCATGGGTCATCAACCTGTTGGGCGAGCGCCTGCGATTCAACCTGGTGGTCGTCGAACTGCTGGTGCCGCTGCAGGCGGCACTGCTGCGCACTGGCCCGGCGCTGCTCTATACCTCGGGTGCGCTTTTCATCGCTCAGCTCTACGGCCATCCGCTTGCCGTCCCGGACCTCTTGCTCGTCGGCATCCTCTCAGCGCTTCTCGCGCTCACCACCGGCGGCATGGGCAGCCTGCTCATCCTGTCGCAGATGTCCATCGTGTGCGGCTACCTGAAGCTTCCCTTCGAGGCGGCGTTCGCCCTGTTCGTCGCGGTGGATGCGGCCGTCGACACGTTCATGACGCTGGCCAGCGTCTGCACGGTCGCGGCGAGCACGGCAATGATCGCTCCCAGCCACAGGGAGGCGGCACAGCCTGAAACCGTCTCGGAACAGCTCGAAGCCGAGCCTGCCAGATGATCGACGACAGCATCCGTCCCCAACTCGGCATCATCGGCGGCCTCGGGCCGCTTGCATCGGCTGACTTCTACTTCAAGCTGACCCGGATGACCCAGGCGTTCAGAGACAACCAACATGTCCCTGCCGTGATCCTCAGCGTGCCGCAGCTGCCCGACAGGACCGAAGCCATCCTTGCCGGTCATGACGGCCCGCTTGCGCCCTTGAAAGCCGCGGTCTCGACGCTCAATACGCTCGGCGTCGCCTGCATCGCGATGCCATGCAACACCGCCCATCATTGGTACGAACAACTGGCGGCGAATTCGCGCGCGGAAATCATCCATATCGGCGACGCCGTGGTGGCGGAGACGCGTCGTAGCCTGGAGCGGGGCCGGGTTGCTGTTCTCGCCACCCAGGGCACGCTGGTCTCCGGCTTCTATCAAGACAGGATGTCGGCAGCAGGATTTGAGTTCTGCCTTCCCGCGAACACCGAGTTCCAGGCGTGCGTCGACAGCGCGATCAGCCTCGTCAAGGCTGGTTCGATCGCGGATGCGGCTGTCGAAACCGAGCGCGCGCTGGATATCGCGCAAGCGGCCGGCGCCGATGCCGCCCTGCTCGGCTGCACCGAACTGTCGGTGGTGGCGGCCAGCCTCAAGGACGTGAATGGATCGCTCGTCATCGACAGCAATGCGGCCCTGGCGCGCGCCTGCCTGACGCGATTGGGTTTCGGTGCGCAGGAAGCCCGAGGGTTGCCGACCGTATCGCGGCCGCCACGACATGACCGACCGATGCGCGCCAGCGTGGCCGTACTGGCCTAGGCCGATCTAGACACTTTCGAGGTATGTCTCGATCTCGAAATCGCTGACATTGAGCGCGAACGTGTTCAGCTCCTGGCGTTTGCAGGCCACGAAGGAGTCGCGCAGGATTGCGGGGAATATCTCCGCCACATGCGTCCCGCCCTCGAAGGCGGCAATCGCGGACGCCCAGTCCGGCGGCAGCTTTGCCGGCGGAAGTCCCTGGCCGTCAGTGCTGATCGGATCACCTGGCGATATTTGTTTTTCAATGCCCGTCAGCGCGGCGCCCAATATGGCCGCAAGCACCAGATAGGGATTGGCGTCGGCTCCCGAAACGCGATGCTCGATACGGCGCGCAGCGGTCGGCCCGCCCGGAATGCGGATCGCGACCATGCGGTTCTCATAGCCCCAGGCGACCGCGGTTGGCGCATAGGATCTTGGGCGCAGCCTGCGGTACGAATTGAAGTGTGGTGCGAACACCAGCGTGCTTTCGGCCATTGCCGCGAGCAGGCCTCCGACCGCATGGCGCATGGTCTCTGAGCCCTGGTCGGTGCCGTCGTCGAAGACGTTGCGCCCTTCACCGTCGACCAGGCTGAAATGGACGTGGAAGCCATTGCCGGCGCGGTCGCCATAGGGCTTGGCCATGAAGCAGGCGGCAAAGCCGTGCTTGCGGGCAATGCCTTTCACCGTGCGCTTGAACAGCACCGCATCGTCAGCCGCCCGCAAGGCGTCCGCGACATGGTTCAGATTGATCTCGAACTGACCGACGCCGTTCTCGGCGATGGCGGTGTCGACGGGAATGCCTTGCGTCCGGCAAGCCTCATAGACGTCATGGATGAAGGATTCGAAATCGTCGATCTCGTCGATCGACAGCGCCGCGTCGGAATCGAGACGGCGTCCGGTCACCGGCGAGACAGGTCCGACCGGCCGCTGCGATTGCGGATCGACGAGATAAAATTCGAGTTCCGTTGCCGCGACCGGGGTCAGGCCCAAGGCCTTGTAGCGATCCAGGATGCGGGCCAGCGCCCGTCGCGGGTCGCCGAGATAGGGCGCGCCGCTTTCGTCGGCAAGCCAGAGCGGGACAAGTGCCGTTGGATGCGCCGTCCAGGCCACCGGCAGAATGCCGCGTCCTGTCCACTGGCACAGTCCATCGGCATCGCCGGTCGAGAAAACCAGGCTATTGCCTTCGATGTCTTCGCCCCAGACATCCAGTCCGATCAGCGAAAAAGGCATGCGCAGCTTGCCTTCCAGCGCCTTCCTTGCCTGCTCGACGGGAATGCGCTTGCCACGCATGATGCCGTTGAGGTCGCACACCGCCGCCCTCAGGCTCTGGATGTCGGTCCTACTTTCAAGCCAGTTCAAAACGTCCGCAATTGCATCGCCCAATTTATAACCTCTGGTTTTTGAAGGTGCCGCAGCCTGACCGGCCGCACGTCCCTGGTAAAAATAGCTCGTGAGTTTTAGGAAACCAGACTTGGCTGTCGCCAAGTGCTTTTCCTTATTTTTTCAAGTCACTAGCTGGGATGTCGGGAGGCATTACAAAACCAATTGCGCGATCTGCGATCGCAACATAAAGGGAAGAGGGCGGAAAGCCAAGGGGCGTTGCCCAAATCGCACAAACGCGACGCGCATCAGTTTCTCGCCTTCGGAAATCTCGCCTGCTGCAGTATGTGCGAGGCCCCTTCGTCGATGTCGCGCACGATGGCCGCGCGGGCGCGCTCCCCATCCTGGGCCTCGATCGCCGCGACGACTTCCTCGTGAAAATCGATGTCGAGGATGGAGGCGAGGTTATCCTCGAAACCCATGGCAAGGTTCCTGAGGAAAGGGCCGACCTGCATCCATACGGTTTCGATCAGGAATATCATCTGCTCGTTGCCGCAATGGCGGTAGATCGAGAATTTGAAGTCGTGGTTCTTGCGCAGATAGTCGTCGATATCGCCTTTGCGGGCCGCCAATGTCAGGTCGGTGGCGTGGCGTCGGATCGTGCGCAGATTGTTTCCGTTGATGCGTTCTGTCGCCAGTTCGGTCGCCGAGCCTTCGAGGATCGTCCGCACCGCAGTCAACTGCGAAAACCGTTCGGCCGATATCGCCGGCACCTCGACGCTGCCGTTCGGCATCGGGCTGAGCGCCCGCAGCGCCTGCAGCCGCATGAAGGCGCTGCGCACCGGCATGTCGCTGGTGCCGAGTTCCCTTGCGAGTTTTCGCGACGTCAGCTTCTGGCCCGGCGTGAACTGGCCGGACATCAGCGCCCGCACAAGTTCCAGATAGACTTTTTCATGCAAGGGAACGGTGTCAACGGCGGTCAACCCGAATTGTGTTTTGTCGGCCATTGGCGGGGCGCTGCTTCATCGGTTCAGAAATCTGTACGGCCGGCTGGTTTCGCCGCTGGGGATTCTGCGTGCCGAGTCCGGCGAGAACGCCGAAGTCAGCGAATTATCAAGTACATGATAGACGCTTCGATCGTTGCGCGGCAAGCCGACGCGTCGCACCAAGCTGACGCTTGATTGTCAGGCATGCGGCGTCTCTGCCACGCTGTGCAAAACGGTCATCACAAATCTTGACCTCGCATGCACTTGCACCTCTGGCCGCTGTCTGGCTTTTTGGGGTACCCATCGCAACGGACTGATTCGCGTCATGCCGCTCGATTGCAATATGCCCAAGGCAGTCTGCGGGTGGGTCGTGAAGCGCGCGCAATTGACTAAGGAGAAACAGGCATGGCCGAGTTCAAGAAGCCCGAAATCTCCGAGATGAGACCCAAGATCACCGTTATCGGCGTTGGCGGCGGCGGCGGCAATGCCGTCAACAACATGATCGCCGAGCAGCTTCAGGGCACCGAATTCATCGCCGCCAACACCGACGCCCAGGCGCTGACCATGTCCAAGGCAACGCGGCTGATCCAGCTTGGCGCGCATGTCACCGAAGGATTGGGCGCCGGATCGCTTCCCGAGATCGGCCGCGCCGCGGCCGAGGAATCGCTCGACGAGATCATGGACCATCTGGCCGGCACGCATATGTGTTTCGTCACCGCCGGAATGGGCGGCGGCACGGGAACCGGTGCAGCTCCAATCATCGCCCAGGCGGCGCGCAAGGCCGGTATCCTGACTGTCGGCGTCGTCACCAAGCCTTTCGCCTTTGAAGGCCGGCGCCGCATGCAGATGGCCGATGAGGGCATCGAGCGGCTGCGCGAGAGCGCCGACACGGTGATCGTCATCCCGAACCAGAACCTGTTCAGGATCGCCGATGCCAAGACCACCTTCGCCGACGCGTTCGTCATCGCCGACCGGGTGCTCTATGCCGGCGTCAGCTGCATTACCGACCTCATCGTCAAGGAAGGCCTGATCAATCTCGACTTCGCCGATGTGAAATCGGTGATGCGCGACATGGGCCGCGCCATGATGGGCACCGGCGAGGCGTCCGGTGAAGGTCGGGCGATGAAGGCGGCGGAAGCCGCGATCGCCAACCCGTTGCTCGACGAAGTGTCGATGAAAGGGGCCAAGGGCGTGCTGGTGTCGATATCGGGCGGCAGGGACATGACCCTGTTCGAGGTCGACGAGGCCGCCACCCGCATCCGCGAAGAGGTCTACGAGGATGCCGATATCATCGTTGGCGCCATCTTCGACAAGGGCATGGAAGGCCGCTTCAGGGTCTCGGTGGTGGCGACGGGCCTCGATCGTGCGTTTGGAGCAGAAGATGCCGATGCCGGCATCGCCCGCGACCACGCCGGCCAGCCGCCAGCGCGGACGCTTCAGTAGGATCTGACAAAAGGGCAGGGCGCCGTCGCGCTCCTGCCCTCAGGCGTTCAGTTCAGCCGAACTTCGGATCGAGGCTGCCTGACTTGTAGCGCTTGGCCATCTCGGCAACCGGCAGCGGCTTGATCTTCTGCGCGTTGCCGGCGGTGCCGAACTGTTCAAAACGCTCCTTGCAGAGCTTGCGCATGGCCGCCATGGCCGGCGTCAGGTATTTGCGCGGATCGAACTCGCTCGGATTCTCGGTCAGCACCTTGCGGATCGCGCCGGTCAGCGCCATGCGGTTGTCGGTGTCGATGTTGATCTTGCGCACACCGTGCTTGATGCCGCGCTGGATCTCCTCGACCGGCACGCCCCAGGTCGGCTTCATCTGGCCGCCATATTTGTTGATAATCTCCTGCAGGTCCTCAGGCACCGAGGATGAGCCGTGCATGACCAGATGCATGTTCGGCAGCCGGCGGTGGATCTCCTCGATGACGTTCATGGCCAGCACTGCGCCGTCCGGCTTGCGCGAGAATTTGTAGGCGCCATGGCTGGTGCCCATGGCAACCGCCAGCGCATCGACATGGGTGTCCTTGACGAATTCGACCGCCTGTTCGGGATCGGTCAAAAGCTGGTCGTGGCTGATGGCGCCTTCGACGCCGTGGCCGTCTTCCTGTTCGCCGCCGCCGCTCTCCAGCGAGCCGAGCACGCCGATCTCGCCTTCGACGGACACGCCGCCCCAATGCGCCATGTCGACGACACGCTTGGTGATGCCGGAATTGTAGGCGTAGTCGGCCGGCGTCTTGCCGTCTTCCTTCAGCGACCCGTCCATCATGACCGAGGTGAAGCCGTACTGGATAGCCGTCACGCAGGTGGCTTCGTTGTTGCCATGGTCGAGATGCATGCAGACCGGAATGTCGGGATGGATTTCGACCAGCGCGTCGATCAGCTTGGCCAGCACCACGTCATTGGCATAGGCGCGCGCGCCGCGGCTGGCCTGCAGGATGACCGGCGATTTGGTCTCCTCGGCGGCCTCCATGATGGCGAGGCCCTGTTCCATGTTGTTCATGTTGAAAGCGGGCACGCCGTAGCCGTATTCGGCAGCGTGGTCGAGCAATTGTCTCAGTGTTATGCGAGCCACCCAATAGTCTCCCGTATCTGGTTTCAAGCGCAACGTCGCGGGCCGGCCGGTTGCCGGTCGGCCCTTGATGCTTCTGGCGGGATTTCAACGGAACCGCAACCTTCAGAGCTCTTCTCGATCGCAATTCTTGTTGCAGGGTTGAAATCCGGCCGTTTTGGTGACTTAAGCCGCGATCAACTCCCGCGCCGCCAGGAGTTGCACGCAGGCGTTCGCCGCTTCCTTGCCCTTGACCGTGAAGTGCTCGAAGAAGAAGCGGTGGTGGTCGGCGCTGTCGTGGTAGTTGTGCGGGGTGAGCACCGCCGACAGTACCGGAACCCCGGTCGACAGCTGCACGTTCATCATGCCGTCGATGACAGCACTTGCGACGAACTCATGCCGGTAGATGCCGCCATTGACGACAAAGGCGGCGCCGAGGATCACGGCATAGCGACCGGTCCCGGCCAAGGTCTTGGCGTGCAGGGGAATTTCATAGGCGCCCGGCACATCGAAGACGTCAACAGTGAAGCGCTCGCCTCCGATGTCGCCCAGTTCCGCCTCGAAGGCCTGCACGCATTGGTCGACGATGTCGGCATGCCAGCGCGCGCGAATGACGGCGATGCGAACAGTTTCATAGTCTTTATGGGAATGCTGATTCATGGGTCCATCCTTCCGTTTCGAACCAGAATCAGGACGCACGACACGGATTAGGCCCGCGAGAGCGGGCCGGCTTCCGTTTCGTTCTCTTCCATCCGGACTGTAACCGTCGGCTCCGGAATCACACCGGATCTGCTGACCTTTCCCCCCACGTTGATACGTGGACCGGAAAGCGCTCGCGGGCTTGGGCCGAAACCCTTACCGCCGGTGGGGACTTTCACCCCGCCCTGAGAACATTAACGCCGTTTTTATGGAAGGGGAGGGTGCTGCTGTCAACCAGGAGAAGGTTGGGCCAAGCACGTTCGACTACCTCGTGCGCCACGCCGCCGCCCAAGCGGCAATCAGCATCAGCAATGCCGCGACCATTGCGCAAATGGCAAAACCAAAGCTGGAGTAGAGCGGCCCGAAGCTGGTTGTGCCGACGAAGACCGCGAGGTAAGTCACCGCGCTGTTCAGGCCCATGATCGCGCCGCGCCGCGACGGATCGAGTGCAGACAGGCGCATCACCAGGACATTCAGGCCGAAATGATTGGCCAGTCCCCAGATCGCCACCATGGTCAAGGTCAGCCCGAAACTGCCGCTCGTCATGGCCATCGCGACGTAGACGACGGCGACCAGAAGATAGGCAAACGGCATGACGCGCCGCGCACCCAGTCTGTCGATGACGCCGTCGAGCAGAGCAGCCGTGCCGAAGCCTATGCCGTAGGCAAGCGCCGCCAGGCCATTGGCGCTCACCGGCTGTCCAAGCCCGACATGAAGATGGTCGCCGAGATAGCCATAGACGCCGTAGAACGAAGTCATGAAGGCCGCGCACGCGACCAGCAGCGGCAGGATTCCGGGAATGCCAAGCGCTTCCAGCGGGGCTGGCGCCGGTCCGGCCTTCCTGATGTCGCTAAGCGACGTCACTGTCAGCCCCATCCATGCAAGCGCCGCAAGCACCGCGACGGCTGCGAAAACGGCGCGCCAATGCACAAGATCGGCAAGCACGGCCGAAAGCGAAACGCCGGCGACCATGCTGAGCGTCCATCCGGTCAGCACGACGCCGATCGTGCCGCTCTCTCTGCCCGGTGGGGCGATGGCCGCGGCGCTGGCATAGATCGCCGGCATGGCGATGCCGGCAGCGATGCCGGCCAGCAGCTGTGCGGAGACCAGCATGATCACCGTGGGTGCGGCGGCACTCGCCACCAACGCCAGTGCCAGCAGCGACAGTGCGCCCTGCAGCATCCGGCGTGCGCCGAGCCGGTCGATGTAGCGGGCGAGGAACAGGGCGCTTGCGGAGGTGCCGAGGCCGAACGCGGCCGCCGCAATCATCACGGCCTGTACGCTGGTTCCGAACGACGAGGCGACAGCCGGTGCAATCGGACCCAGCACGAGCGAGTTCGAGCCGATGACGGCGATGCAGCCCGTCAGCAGATAGGCAAGCGCCGGGATCGGGGCTCGGGCATTCGTCTGCGCAACTTGATCAATGTTCGACATATCAGCATAATGGCCGTATTCTATTCAGCGGAGAACCAGGAATTTCGCCATGGATGAAGAAACAGATGGCATTCTGCAGAACAGGCCAGCGGCCCGCGATCTCGACGCGATAGACCGAAGAATATTAGGTGTCCTGGTCGATGATGCCACGATCAGCTACGCCGAACTCGGCGATCGCGTCGGCTTGTCGCCGCCGGCAGCGCATGAGCGGGTCAAACGGCTCCGGCGCAGCGGCGCTATCCGCAACACGGTCGCCATCATCGATCCCCGGGCAGTGAAAAAGCCTTTGCTTGCCTTTGTCCATATCGACACCAGGGGCTGGGGAAAGACGCCGGAACTGATGGCGGTCTCGCACTATCCCGAGGTCGAGGAGATCCATACCGTCGCCGGCGATACCTGCATGCTGCTGAAGGTCCGCACGGAAGACACCAGAGCCCTCGAAGGTCTTTTGGCGCGCCTGTACGAAACGCCGGGGGTCACCTCGACGCGCAGCTATGTGGTTTTATCGACCTATCTGGAGCGGCCGGTGCAGCCGGGCATTACCGAGACATGGCCGACGCCGAAGCACATGGCCGAGCCTCTGTACTGAGCAATTCCAGGAAAAGTGTGAAACGGTTTTCCCGGGAAAAGCGCGCAGCGCTTTCCCTTGGGAGTTGCGTCAAAACGAGGAGTTGGAGCGGCTAGCCGTTTCCGTGAAACGGTGAGCTGCTCTAGAAGCGAGCGGCTACGCTCGCTCGGGAAACATCGCCTTCAGGCCCTCGCGCGATGCTTTGGCAACGCCGCGTTCGGTGATCAGGCCGGTCACCAGCCGCGCCGGCGTCACATCGAAGGCCGGGTTGGCCGCAGGCGTCGTCTCGGGCGAAATGCGCACCTGGGCAATCTCGCCGGCAGCGGTCTTGCCCCAGACCAGCGAGACCTCGTCGGCCGAGCGCTGCTCGATCGGGATCTCGGCCAGTCCGTCATGCACAGTCCAGTCGATGGTCGGCGACGGCAGCGCAACATAGAACGGCACGTCATTGTCGGCGGCGGCGAGCGCCTTCAGGTAGGTGCCGATCTTGTTGCAGACGTCGCCGTCGGCGGTGGTGCGGTCGGTGCCGACGATGACCATGTCGATCGCGCCGCGCTGCATCAGATGGCCGCCGGCATTGTCGACGATCAGCGTGTGCGGCACGCCGTGGCCGGCCATCTCCCAGGCGGTCAGCTGGGCGCCCTGGTTGCGCGGCCGTGTCTCGTCGACATAGACGTGGACCGGAATGCCGGCCTCCGTCGCCAGGTAGATCGGCGCGGTCGCCGTGCCGTAATCGACTGTCGCCAGCCAGCCGGCATTGCAATGGGTCAGGATGTTGACCGGCTCGCCCTTCTGCTTTCGCGCCGCGATCGCCTTGATGATGGCAAGACCGTTCTCGCCGATGGCGCGGTTGAGGCCGACATCCTCGTCGGCGATCTCGCCAGCGCGCCGATAGGCGGCTTCAGCGCGTTGTTCCGTTGGCAGGGGCCGCAGGAAGCGCCGCATTTCGTCGAGCGCCCAACGCAGATTGATCGCGGTGGGGCGCGTCTCGTGCAGTGTTTCCCAGACCGCATCGAGCGCTGCATCCGACGCATCGTCGGCCATCTGCATGGCGACGCCATAGGCAGCGGTGACGCCGATCAGCGGCGCGCCCCGCACCCACATGTCGCGGATGGCGGTGGCGATGCCGGCAACCGTGCCGATGGTCTCGATGCGGAAATCATGCGGCAGCCAGCGCTGGTCGATGATATCGACCGAACGGCCGTCGTCGCTCAGCCAGATGGTGCGATAGTGGCGGTCGCCGACGTTCAAATGCTGTTCTCCTGTTCGATCAGCGTGGCCAGTTTGTTGACCTCGTCGATGCTGTGGATCTGGCGCCGGTTGACGGCGAGATGGCGACCGAATTTCAGCGCCTTTGCTTCACAACTGGCGCGCAGATCCTCGTCGGCAATGGTCTCGAAATCGGCATTGTGGGCGAGGCCGAGGATGCGCCGGTGAACCTCGATGCCGGCAAAGCCGAGCAGGTCGGTCCACATCTGGTGCAGCACATGGTCGAGCGCCTGCTCTGAGGCAAGGATGTCGCCCTGATCCTCGAACAGGCTCCTCTGGTAGAGCATGCCGGTGCGTTCGGTTCGCCATAGATGCGAGAATTCGGCGCGGAACACCGCCCAGGTCTCGGTCGTCACCCCGAGCAGATAGGCGCGCATGGCGTCGCGCTTTCCCTCCTGCTCGTGGCCGCGCTGCGAGAAGAAGGACATCCAGAAATTGGCAAGCAGCATGCCGACATCGAAGGCCATCGGGCCGTAGAAGGCGAACTCCGGATCGATCATCCGCGTCTCCGTATCGGTGACCATGATCGAGCCGGAATGCAGGTCGCCATGCAGCAGCGTTTCGGCATTGGCGGCGAAGATGTGCTTGAGCCGCTGCGCCTCGACCTTGAGGTCGCGGTCGGCGCGCAGTTCCGCGACGAGGCCGTCGAGCTGCGGCGAGGTGTGCCGGTTCAGCTTGGCGTCGAAATAGGGGTCGGAAAACACCAGGCTCTCGGTGATGTCGCAAAGCTCGACATTGTCGGCGAACAGCGCCAGATCGGCCTTGCGGTCCTTGGCAGCCATATGCAGGTCGGAGCCGCGAAACAGCGTCCGGGCCATGAACAGGCCGATATCCCGGGCGATACCAGGCAATTGCCGGCCGTCGATCAGCGCACGGCGCAGGATGATATGCGGCGGCGCAAGATATTCCATGATGATCAGCGCCTGACCTTCATCGAAATAATGGATCGCCGGCACCGAGCCCGGCGCGCGTGCCTCTTGCCTTGTCAGCGCGTGATACTCGAAGAAGGAGCGTTTCAAGGGCAGCGGCCAGCTGTCGCCGACCAGGCGAACATAGGGCAAGGCCTGCTTGACCACTGCGGCACCGCTGACGCCCTCGACGATGAACACCAGGTTGAGATTGCCGTCGCCGACCTCGCGGACCTTCCAGGCGCCGGTGTCCTTGCCGATTTTCGCGCACAGCGCGTCGTTGCCGCCAAGGCGGGCAGCCAGGGTTTCGACCGACAGGGCTTCGAACGGCAATTTTTCAGTCATGGTCATCCTCCCGCATATGCGCTCCGAACATAATTGAGGCATGGCGGCCGGGCCAAGCTAGGAAGCGATCTGGCAATTGTCAATCGTGTTGACAATTGCCTATGCAGCCCATAGCGTCATGTCAGGGAGGAACGCATGGTCGGCAATGCCGTGTTCCGCGTAGAGGGACTGAGGAAATCCTTTGGCCATAACGAGGTGCTTGGCGGCGTCTCGCTGGAACTGCATGCCGGTGAAGTCACCGTGCTGATGGGCGCCAATGGCGCCGGCAAATCCACCCTCGTCAAGATCATTTCCGGTGTCTACGAACGCGGCGGTGGGACGATGGCTCTTGCCGACCAGGATTTCGCGCCGAAAACCCCGGCTGAAGCGATCCGCGCCGGCGTCGTCACCGTGCACCAGAACATCAATGACGGTGTCGTCGCCGATCTCGACGTCGCCACCAACCTGACGCTGGACCGGCTGAGCGGCAGCGGTGCGCCGACCCTGTTCAATCCAATGCGCGTGCGGCGAGAGGCCAAGGCGGTCGCTGACCGCATGGGGCTGACCATCGATTTGAAGGCGCGGGTGAGCGATCTTTCGCTGGCCGATCGCCAGATGGTGGCGATTGCCCGCGCGCTGGCGCACAAGCCGAAAGTGCTGATCCTCGACGAGCCGACGTCATCGCTCTCCAGCGCCGAGGCTGATCGGCTGTTTGCACTGATCGACAGGCTACGCGAGCAGGGCGTGGCGATCCTCTACATCTCGCATCGCATGTCGGACATCAGGCGGTTGGCCGATCGCATCGTCTCAATGCGAGACGGGATCATCTCGGGGATCTTCGATAGGAAGCCGCTCGATTATGAAGGCGCGGTCAACGCCATGCTCGGCCGCAAGATCCATCTCGACCAGATCGTCGTCAGAAATTCGGCCAAGGCAGTCCTGACGATCGAGGGTCTACGCATTGCGCCAGGCGCCCGGCCGATCTCGCTGACGGTCGGCGACGGCGAGGTCGTTGCCATCACCGGCCTCGTCGGCGTCGGCAAGACGGCGCTTGCCGAGACGCTGTTTGGCGTGCGCCGGCCGCTCGCCGGCACAATGACGCTGAACGGCAGGCCTTATGCGCCTGAAACAGCCGGCGAGGCGATCGCCGCCGGCGTGTTCCTCGTCGCCAAGGACCGCGGCGAGAACGGCATCGTTGGCGGCTTCAACATCCAGGAAAATATCAGCCTGCCGTTTCACAAGCGCATGTCACGGTTCGCTGTTCTCAAGCGCCGTCTCGAACGCGCCACCGCGCGCCGGCAGATCGAGGAACTGGGCATCGTCTGCCGTTCCGAGAAGGACGAGATGTCGGAGCTGTCCGGCGGCAACCAGCAGAAGGTGATGGTCGCCCGCTGGATGGCGCAGGAGGCAAGGCTGTTCATTCTGGATGAGCCGTTTCAGGGCGTCGATATCTCGGCCCGGCGCGACATTGCCGCCAAGCTCAGGGCCAGTGCCAACGGACGCGCCACGCTTTTGTTCGTCACCGAGCTCGACGAGGCGCTGGAGACCGCCGATCGCATACTGGTCATGTCGGAGCAGACCATCGTCGGCGAGCACCGCAATGCCGATGTTGATCTCGACCGCCTGCTGGCCGAGGTCGCCGGCGGGCCGTTGCACAGCGCCGCCTGAGCGCGGCGATAGGAATTGGAATGGAGAGAGCATGGGTTCGGGTTGGCTAAAGACGGCAGCGCGCGGGAGCGCCGAATGACATTGCGTGACCACGCCATCCGCTACGGCTTCATCGTGCTCCTGTTCGGGCTCGTCGCCTATTTCTCGATCGCCGCCGACGGTTTCGTTTCGCCGCAAAGTGCGGTCTTCATCTTCCAGTCGGTCGCCATCACCGGCGTGCTGGCGCTCGGCGTCACCGCCACGCTGGTCGTCGGCGGCTTTGATCTCTCGATCGGCTCGGTCGCCACGTCAGCCATGATGGCGGCCGCCTATGTGATGGTGGTGCTGGAGCAGAACGCCCTTGTCGCGGTCGTCGTCTGCCTGCTCATCGGCGCCATTGTCGGCCTGATCAACGGCTGGCTGATCGTCTACATGCGCGTGCCCGATCTGCTGGCGACGCTCGGCATGATGTTCCTGCTCGTCGGCCTGCAGCGCATTCCGACCGAAGGCCGCTCGATCGCCACCGGCATGACCATGCCCGACGGTTCGGTCGCCAACGGCAAATTCTCCGACGCCTTCCTGGCGCTCGGCCGCCACCGCTTCGACTTCTTTATCCCGAACCTCATTCCGGTGTCGGTGGTGGTCTTGCTCGTGCTCGCCGTGCTGATCTGGTTCTTCCTCGAATACACCCGCTTCGGTCGCATGATGTATGCCGTCGGCAGCAATGAACGCGCCGCCGAACTCGCCGGTGCTCCTGTCAAGGCATACAAGATCTGGGCCTACGTTATTTCAGGTGTTTTTGCCTCGATCGGCGGCATTTTGCTGGCTGCCCGGCTTGGACGCGGCGACATCGCCTCGGGTAATAATCTGCTGCTCGATGCGGTCGCCGCGGCGCTGATCGGCTACGCGGTGCTAGGTGCTGCCAAGCCGAACGCCTTTGGCACCGCCATCGGTGCGCTGTTCGTCGGCATCTTGCTGCAAGGCCTGACGATGATGAACGCGCCCTATTACACGCAGGATTTCGTCAAGGGCGTCGTTCTGGTCGTCGCCCTTGTCTTCACCTTTGCGCTTTCGGGCAGGGGCAGGAGGTAACTTTCGACCGGAACAGGATTTTGGGTTCAACAAGAGTGGAGGAAAACAAAGTGAGCATTACAAGAAGACTTCTGGGGAAGGTGGCGCTCGGATTGGCCGGCGCAACCATGCTGATGCAGTTCCCGGCGCTGGCCGCGGACAAGCCGGCGCCTTTCGACAAGCCCGGCGTCAAGATCGCGCTGGTGCGCTATCTCTCGACCGGCGACTTCTTCCAGGCCTATCTCTCGGGCGTCGAGGCGCAGTCGAAGGAGCTCGGCATCGATCTGCGCGTGCTCGACAGCCGCCAGGATGCTGCGCTTCAGTCCGACATGGTCGACCAGGCCATCGCTCTCGGCGTGCAGGGCATCATTATCCAGCACGGCCTGACGGAATCGATGAAGGACGCCGCCCAGCGCGCGGTCGACGCCGGCATCAAGGTGGTGGCTTTCGACGTCAATGTCGAAAACCCCAAGATCCCGCAGATCGAACAGTCCGATCGCGACCTGGCCCGCCTCGCGCTCGAGCAGGCGGTCAAGGACAATGGCGAGAGCTGGGACGCCGGCTATGTCTATGTCGCCGGCATCGCGCCGCTCGACCGCCGCAACGAGACCTGGGTCGACGTGAAGAAGAAGTATGCCGGCATCAAGGAAGTCGCGATGTTCGGTACGCTCGACAATCCGATCGCCAACTCCGTCGCCAACCAGGCGCGTTCGGTGCTGACGGCGCATCCCGACATCAAGGTGATGTTCGCTCCCTATGACGAATTCGCCAAGGGCGTGAAGATCGCCGTCGACGAAGCGGGCTTGAACAAGGGCATCAAGATCTATTCGGCCGATATCTCGACGTCCGATATCGCCGCGATGCGCGAGCCCGACAGCGCCTGGGCCGCGACCGCCGCGACCAACCCGGCCGTCGTCGGCCAGGTCTCGGTGCGTGCCCTGGCGCAGTTGCTGGCCGGTGAAGACCCCGGCCACAACGTCGTCGTGCCGCCGACGCTGATCACCCAGAAGGACCTCATCGACAAGGACATCAAGAACATGGAAGACCTGTCGGCCAAGCTGCCGCAGTTCGCCCATGCCGATGTCGCGATGCCGGCCTGGATGCCGAACCCGAACGCCAAGTAATTTTGGCTTCTGACAAGAAGGAGTGGCACTCGCGCCGCTCCTTCTCTGCCGCAAATTCTCAGCGTCCGCGGGCTTACAGCCAGTGTTCCGGATCGCGCATCCCGTGGACAATCGCCACGACCAGGACGCCATCCGACTGCGGTTCGTAAATGACGATGTAACGGCCTTCGATAAGCACACGGGCAGTTGCGCTCAAATCGGGCCGGGCTGCGCCCATCCTGGAGTGCTGAGCCGCCAATTCCACCTTGTCAAAAATGCGCATCAGCAACTTGTCCGCTGCCTTTTCATTGTCGGCAGCGATGGTGTGCCAAATGTCTCGCAAATCCTGCGAGGCGCCTGGTGTGAACCGGTATCTAGCCACGAATGCGACGTTCTGCCTTCAAACCGCGTAGGAATTTAGCGGGTTCGATTTCCATTGGCTTGCCGCTGGCCATGCCGTCGGCATAAGCCCGTTTCAAGTGCTCGAGTTCCAGGGTTCGCAATTCCTCGCGCTGCTCCCATAAACGAAGGGCATCGCGAACAATCTCGCTATTGGAAGCATATCCCCCGCCTTCGATGGCGCTTTGCAGGCGAGCGGCCTGCTGCGCGGTGAGGGATATCGTCAGGGTACGCATAGGCTCGGTTTTCATTCCAGGCCTCATACCATGTCTAACAAGAATTAACAATCTTTGTTAGGCGCGGGCCTGCCCCACCCGCTGTCTCGCGGCAGCGGTGTGGCAACAAGCTACCGCATAGCCGCCGCGATATTGCCGCCATCGACCGTCGTTACGTCGGCGGTGGTGCGGTCGGCCAGCGCGTGATGCAGGAAGGCCTGCGCCACGTCCTGCGCCGTCACTTCCTGGCCGAGCAGATTGCCGGACATGTAGTCCTTTTCCGACACGCCGCGTGCGCCCGAACGGCTGGCGATCATGGCGTCGGTCAGAAGCCCTGAGCGGATGCGGTCGGCGTTGACGGCGTTCGAACGGATGCCGTGCGCGCCATAATCGAGCGCGTATTGCCTGGACAGGAACAGCGTCGCTGCCTTCGGCACGCCATAGGCGCCGAACTTCGGCCCCGGATTGACCGCCTGCTTGGAGGTGTTGAACAAAAGCACACCGCCGGTGCCCTGTTCGAGCATGATGCGCACGGCATTCTGCGCCACCGACTGGTGGGCGAAGAAGTTGAGCTCGAAACTCCTGCGCAAAAGTGCATCGTCGAGCTCGCCGATGCGGCCTTCCCACGCCGCCCCTGCATTGGACACCAGGATGTCGACACCGCCGAACACGGCGACCGCTTTGTCGAAGGCGGCGCGCACCTGGGCCGGGTCGGTGATGTCGGCGGCGACGCCGATCGAATTGTTGCCGGCCCTCTTCGCGGCGTCAGTGGCCTTTTCGGCATCGAGATCGACGACGACGGCATGGGCGCCATTGTCGGCGAACAGTTTTGCCGTCGCCGCGCCGATCGCACCAGCGCCGCCGGTGATCAGCACCACCTGGCCGGTCAGCGGCTTCGGCTTGTTGGAAGCGAGCTTGGCCTGCTCCAGCGACCAGTATTCGAGCGGGAACAGATCGGCCTTGGAGAGCGGATGGAAACGGCCGACCGCCTCGGCGCCGCGCACCGCCTCGATCCACATCTCGCCGACATCAGACGCGATCCTCGCGTCCTTCAGCGTGCGGCCGTGGCCGAACATGCCAAGGCCCGGCACCAGGGTCAGCCGCGGCATCTGGTCGAGCATGGTGCGCTTGACGTCGTCGAGCGCATCATTGGTCTCGAAATAGGCGCGGTAGTCCTTGGCGAAGGCGTCGACATGGCTCTTGATCACCGCCTTGTAGTCGCCCGCCTTGTCGGCATCCGGCGCCGGCAGCGCCATCGGCCCGGTCTTGATACGGATCGACAGATCGGGCGTCGACACGCCACGCCCGGCAAGGTCGGCAATCTCGGAGGAATTGATGAAATCGACGATGGCATTCGAAGTGCGGAAGTCAGAGATCATGCGGTCGAAGCGGCCTTCGCCGCGCGACACCGCCACCGCGCCACGCAGCATCGGCGCGATGGACGCCGGTGTCGCGAGCTTCGCCGGCAAGGCTGCCTTTGCCGCCTTCGGCTTGCCGCTTGCGGCAATGAAGTCCTCGGCGACGTTCACATAGTGGATCATCCGGTCGTAGGCCTGTTTGGCGTCGTCGCCGAAGGTGAAGATGCCATGCTTGTCGAGGATCAACCCTTCGACATCAGGGTCGGCATCGAAGATGTCGGCCGCCGCCTTGGCGAGATCGAAGCCGGGCATGATGTAGGGCACGTAACCCATCTTGCTGCCGAAAACCGTCTTCACCAGCGGCTTGGAGTCCTCCTGGTCGACGATGGCCAGGATGGCGGTCGAGTGCGTGTGGTCGACGAATTTGTGCGGCAGGAAGGCATGCAGCAGCGTCTCGACCGACGGGTTGGGCGAGGACGGATCGATGAGGTTGACGCGTTGCAGGGCAACCATGTCCTCGTCGGCCAGCCTGTTCAGCGCGCGCGCCTTGAGCAGCGGCTTGAGCTTGACCGCCGGCAGGCCCTGCGGCTCGATGACGCCCATGTCCCAGCCGCTGCCCTTGACGCACAGCACGTCCCACTGGTCACCGACGAGGTCGGTTGCCGTCGTCTTGCACGAGGTGTTGCCGCCGCCATGCAGCACCAGCCGTGGTTCGCCCCCGAGCAGCCGGGTCGTGTAGACGCGCAGTGCCAGGTCGCGGCCGACACCTTTTTTCGCGTAGTCGGCGACGAGTTTTTCGGCTGCTTCGTCATTCCACAAATTCTTCATGTTCGCTTCGTCCGGTTGCTGTCTTTGATGGTGAAACAGGAATGCCGCGACGCTTTGATGACAATGCGCCAGCGACGGAGAGGGGATTTCCTAGGAGGCCTTTTCTGTCGTGGCAGCCGCATGATCCAGGAGCCGCTGCGCCATGCGCGCGCCGACCACCAGATGCGTGCAAAGGCCGCCGGCGATCGCCGCGAGCAGCGGTTCGAACTTGCTGTCCTCCTGCACCACCACCAACCGCCTGGCGATGGCGCGCAGCGAGGCAAGCTCGGCGGAGATCACCCGCCTGTTATAACTGCAGTCGAGCACCTTGCCCTCGGCGTCTATGATCTGCCCGGCGATCACGCCGGCAGCACCTTGGCTGCGCAAATCCGCCATTTCACTTGGCGTCAGCGCGCCGCATTTGACCAGATGGCTGTCGGCGTCGACCGCGCCGACCGAGTACAGCGCCAGATCGCATTCGCTGACACCCGACAATTGTTC
The DNA here is from genome assembly GCF_020164875.1 of Mesorhizobium sp. CO1-1-8. Taxonomy (NCBI): domain Bacteria; kingdom Pseudomonadati; phylum Pseudomonadota; class Alphaproteobacteria; order Hyphomicrobiales; family Phyllobacteriaceae; genus Mesorhizobium; species Mesorhizobium sp. CO1-1-8. The sequence goes on from NZ_JAIUGZ010000002.1 coordinate 276,599, forward strand.
CCGGATCACTGGCTCGGCACGCAGCGCACGCGCGAGTTCTTCCGTAGACAGCACCAGCGGCGCGTAGAAATTGAGCCCCTTGGCGTTGAGCCGCCGCGCGATTTCCATGGTGCATTGGTCGGGGCGATAGGAATAAGGCGCGCCGAGATTGCCGCAGAGCTGCACCACCGTGACATCCTGCAGATCGGCATAGGACATGACGTCGGCGATCATGTAGACGGTGCGGCCCCAGGCGACGCCGATGCGGTCGCCCTTCTTGACCAGTTCGAGAAAGACGCTCGCCGCCAGCACGGCGATTTCCGTCGACGGGTCGGCAATATGATCATTCTCCGGTGCGATCCAGACGGCGTCGAGGCTCAACGCATCCTCGAGCTTGCGCGCCAGAACGTCGTCGGTGAAAAGCTGGGTCGAGGTCGAGATGTTGACGATGCCGGTTTCGCGCGCCTTGCGCAGATACATGGCGACTGAGGCACGGGAAATGTTAAGCTGGCTCGCCACCTGATCCTGCCGCAGGCCATGGGCATAGTAGAGCCAGGCGGCCTTGTGGATGAGTTGTTCTGCCGGTCGGATCGCCATGCCGTCTCCTCGGCTGACATTATTCACGGCTCTCGACAAAAGTCAAACTGGGGAAGGGTGTGCGATCCCCCTGCGTCCAGAGAATCTGGATCATCATTGTGCCAAATGGGCTCTATCGTGGCATCGTTGATGGTGACGCGGCCCGAACCTGTGATTAGAACGTCTGAAAGAAAACGCGGGGAGCATGGGATGGGCAATCCTTACGAACAGGATCTCGACAAGAACGCGGCCAACCATCAGCCGCTGACACCGCTCACCTATCTGGAGCGCGCGGCCAAGACCTATCCCGACCATATCGCCATCATCCATGGCCGCCAGCGCATCGACTATCGCACCTTCTGGCAACGGTCGCTGAAGCTTGCCTCGGCGCTCGACAGGCGCGGCATCGGCAAGGGCGACACCATCACCGTCATGCTGTCCAACACGCCGCCGATGCTGGAGGCGCATTTCGGTGTGCCGATGACCAAGGCGGTGCTGCATTCGCTCAACACCCGCCTCGATGCCGCGGTCGTCGCCTTCCAGCTCGATCATGCCGAGACCAAGGTGCTGATCGTCGACCGCGAATTTGCGGGCGTCGTCAAGCAGGCCCTGGAACTGGCCAAGGTGAAGCCGCTGGTCATCGACTATGACGATCCGGAATACGCCGCCGACGCGCCGTATCCGAAAGGCGAGCGGATTGGCTCGCTCGACTATGAGGACTTCGTCGCTGGCGGCGACGAGGATTTCGCCTGGTCGATGCCCGATGATGAGTGGGACGCCATCTCGCTGAACTACACTTCCGGAACAACAGGCAATCCGAAGGGCGTCGTCTACCACCATCGCGGTGCCGCGCTGATGGCCTACACCAACACCATTCATGCGGGCATGGCCAAGCACGCCGTCTATCTCTGGACGCTGCCGATGTTCCACTGCAATGGCTGGTGCTTTCCCTGGACGCTCGCCGTCCAGGCCGGCACCCATATCTGCCTGCGCTGGGTGCGGCCGAAGCCGATCTATGACGCCATCGCCGATCACGGCGTCACCCATCTGTGCGGCGCGCCGGTCGTCATGTCGGTGCTGATCAATGCCAGGGACGAGGACAAGCGCGCATTTCCACAGACGGTCACTTTCAATACGGCCGCAGCACCCCCGCCGGAAGCGGTGCTATCCGGGATGGCGGATGCCGGATTTGCAGTGACCCATCTCTACGGCCTGACCGAGACCTACGGCCCGGCGGTCGTCAACGAATGGCATGGCGCGTGGGACGATCTCGAAAAGGGCGAGCGCAGCGCCAGGAAGGCGCGGCAGGGCGTGCGCTATGCAGCGCTCGAAGGCCTGACTGTCATGGATCCCGAAACGATGCGGACGACACCGGCCGATGGTGAGACCATCGGCGAGGTCATGTTCCGCGGCAACATCGTCATGAAAGGTTATCTGAAGAACCGCAAGGCGAGCGACGAAGCGTTTGCCGGCGGCTGGTTCCATTCCGGCGATCTTGGCGTCATGCACCCCGACGGCTATATCCAGCTCAAGGACCGCTCCAAGGACATCATCATCTCCGGTGGCGAGAACATTTCCTCTATCGAGGTCGAGGACGCGCTCTACAAGCACCCGTCGGTTGCCTCTTGCGGCGTCGTCGCCAGGCCCGACGACAAATGGGGCGAGGTGCCTGTTGCCTATGTCGAGCTGAAGCCCGGCAAGGCGGCGACCGAGGCCGAGATCATCGAGCACTGTCGCGCGCTGCTTGCCCGGTTCAAAGTGCCGAAGGCGGTGATCTTCGCCGAAATCCCGAAGACCTCGACCGGCAAGATCCAGAAATTCCGGCTGCGGGAAATGGCGAGGGGGACTTAGGCCCCGTCGCTGCTCTCCTCCAGTTACGACTTTTGCGATTAGCTAGCAAAAAGCCTCCGCGAATTCGTCATCCCAGTTCTGCGCCGCGTCGCTCCGCTCTAGGAAGACGAAGTGCGTGACGACCTCCGCCCGTCCCTGTCACCATCTGTCACCATTCGTACGTGTATATTGAATCCGCATTGACAGGTCGCTCTTTTCAATTTACGGGTGACGAAAATCGAAATTCGTCACTCGTAAATCGATAGAGGATCATGTCCGAAGCCGCCACCATAGTCGCCGAAGCCGCCCGACAAGAAAATGTAACGCGCATTCTCGATTGCGCCGAGCGCCTGTTCCGGCACTATGGCTACGGCAAGACCAATGTCGCCGACATCGCGCGTGAACTCGGCATGTCGCCGGCCAATATCTACCGTTTCTTCGCCTCCAAGGTCGAAATCCACCAAGCCGTCTGCGGCCGGATGCTCGGTGCCAGCTACAAGATGGCCTACGAGATCTCGCGCCTGCCGATCAGCGCCGAGGAGCGCCTCCGGCGTTACGTGCATGCGCAATACAAGATGACGATGGAGGTCATGCTCGACGACCAGAAGGTCCACGAGATGGTCATCGTCGCCCTCGAACGGGACTGGGGTGTGATCGACAAGCATGTCGACAGCATTCACGACCTGTTTGCGGAAATCATTCGTGATGGCATCGAGGCCGGTGAGTTCAGAAAACAGGATCCGGTGATCGCGTCTCGCTGTTTCGGCGCCGCGACCGTCATCCTGTGTCATCCGCAGATGGTGGCGCAGTGCCTTGCCAAGACCAACCGGGCAATGCCTGACGACCTTATCGACTATGCAATCAAGGCCTTGAAGTAGCCTCCGCCCACCGGGCGCCGGTTCAATGATTCATCTCCATTTCGGGAGTACGCGCGTGTCTTCGTTCAGTTCAATCATCAGCAGGCTGCCGGCTGTAGGCCCGGTGCTGCTTGTCACCGCCACTCTCGGGCTTGCCGGCTGCAGCCAGGAAAAAGCCGAAGTCAAGGATATCATCCGTCCGGTCAAGGTTGTCGAGATCGCGAAGGCGCATGACACCCGCATGCTCTCCTATTCCGGCTCGGTGCGGGCCCGCACCGAGAGCGCTCTGGCGTTCCGCGTCAATGGCAAGATCACCGAGCGCCTCGTCGATATCGGCCAGCATGTGGCCTCGGGCGATGTGCTGGCCCGCATCGATCCCATTGACTACGATCTTTCGGTCAAGAGCGCGCAGGCAGCGCTCGATGCCGCCGAGCGGCAGGTCGAGACCGTGGAGCTTGCCCGCAAGCGTGCAGAGCAGCTTTTTGCCAAGAATTTTGCCCCGAAATCGCAGCTCGAACAGGCGACCTTGACGTATGACCAAGCCGTCGCCACCCGTGATTCCGCCCTCTCGACACTTGCTCAGGCGAAGAATCAGGTCGGTTATACCGATCTCAAGGCCGACAGGGATGGCATCGTGACCACGGTCAGCGCCGACGTCGGCCAGGTGGTCGGTTCCGGCACGCCGGTTGTCACTGTCGCCGTCGACGGCGAAAAGGAAGTGCTGATCGCCGTCCCGGAAATGGAAATCGCCGAATTCAAGCCGGGCAAAGCCGTCAAGGCGGGCTTCTGGTCCGACGATGCGCTGGCGCTCGATGGAAAGGTCCGCGAAGTCGCCGGCAGCGCCGATCCGCAGTCACGCACCTTTGCCGTCCGTGTCAGCCTGCCCAACGATCCGCGTGTGCTGCTCGGCATGACCGCCAGCATCGAAGCCTCGACGGCCAATGAGCGGCAGCTGGTCTCGATCCCGCTGAGCGCACTGGCCGAGCAAGGTACCCAATCGATCGTCTGGACCGTCGATCGTGGCGCCGACACCGTTCATGCCCGTCCGATCAAGGTTGCCGAGTTCGCCGCCGATGGCGTGCGTGTCGCAGAGGGTTTGAAACCCGGCGATGTCGTGGTCGCCGCCGGAACGCAATTCATGACCGAAAACCTGAAAGTGAAGCTCGCCGGCGATACGGCGCTGCAATCGGCATCCGCGGCAGACGGCGACGCCAAGCAGGTGCGCTGACGACAGACAACCGGCTGCGCGTTCCCGCAGTCGCTGGTTTCCGGGCGGCAGGCGCCCGACCGAGACGCTCGATTGATGTAACCCCCACATCGATTTCGCGTCCCACCGCGATGAGTGCTTCTCCGCTCGGAGAGCCTTGCCGCCCGGAAGCCACTACGAACCCTCGATTTTGTTTGCGCTAGATAGATGGACCAGCATCGATGACCAATTCCACGGAAGAGAAGCGGCCCTTCAACCTGTCGCGCTGGGCAATCGGCCATCCCGCCATTGCGCGGTTCCTGTTCGGCCTGATCATCATTTCCGGCGCGCTCGGCCTGATGCGCATGGGCCAGAAGGAAGATCCCGATTTCACCTTCCGGGTCATGGTCGTTCAGGCAATCTGGCCGGGCTCCTCGATCAAGGAGATGGAAGACCAGGTCGTCAACAAGATCGAACGCAAGCTGCAGGAAACGCCGCATCTCGATTTCGTGCGCTCCTTCACCCGCGCCGGCAGCGCCATCATCACGGTGCAGATCAAGGGCGACACCAACACCGCCGAGGTGACCGACGCCTTCTACCAGGTGCGCAAGAAGGTCGGTGATATCCAGGGCGACCTGCCGCAGGGCCTGCTCGGCCCGTATTTCAACGACGAATTCGGCGACACCTTCATCACCCTGCATTCGATCAGCGGCGATGGCTTCAGCTATCCCGAGCTGAAGAAGTTCGCTATCCAGGCGCGCGACATGCTTTTGACGACGCCCGGCGTCGAGAAGGCCGTCATCATCGGCGACCAGCCGGAAAAGCTCTATGTCGACGTTTCGTCCAAGGCGCTCGCGGAACGCGGCCTGACGCTGACCGATCTGCAGAATGCGATCAAGGGACAGAACAATGTCGACCCGGCCGGCTCCGTCGATACCGGCACCAACTCGGTGCGCATTTCCGTCGAGGGCGACGTCGGCAAGGTCGAGGATATCAGGAACCTGCGCCTGCGTGCCGGCGGTCAGGTCACAAGGCTGGGCGACATCGCCACCGTGACCGCGGGGCTGGAAGATCCGTTCCAGCGCAAATACCGCTTCAACGGTCACGACAGCGTGCAGTTGGGCGTCGTCATGGCCAAGGGCTTCAAGGTTACCGACGTCGGCAAGGATGTCGAGGCCACCTACAAGCGCTTCGAGGAGGCGCTGCCCTACGGCGTTTCGGTCGACCAGATCTCCGACCAGCCGGGCGTCGTCACCGATGCGGTGGCGGAGTTCATGCATGCGCTTGGCGAAGCGTTGCTGATCGTGCTCGTCGTCTCGTTCCTGTCGATCGGTTGGCGTTCCGGCCTGGTCATCGCCATCGCCATCCCGCTGGTGCTGGCTGCGACTTTCGCCATCATGTACGAGCTCGGCATCGACCTGCAGCGCATCTCGCTCGGCGCGCTGATCATCGCGCTCGGCCTCCTGGTCGACGACGCGATGATCGTCGTCGAGATGATGGAGCGCAAGCTGGAGGAGGGGATGGTCAAGGTCGAGGCGGCGAGCTTCGCCTATTCCTCGACCGCCTTCCCGATGCTGACCGGCACGCTGATCACCACGGCTGGCTTCATTCCGGTCGGCTTCGCGGCCTCGACCGCCGGCGAATATGTCCGCACCCTGTTCTATGTCGTTGGCATCGCGCTGATCGTCTCCTGGTTCGTCGCGGTCTATTTCACGCCATGGCTCGGCAACATGATCCTCAAGCAGCGCAAGCATGCCGGCAGCCATCACGATGTCTTCGACACGCGTTTCTACCGCCGGCTTCGTGCTACCGTCAGCTGGGCCGTGCGCCATCGCATCATCGTCCTGGTGATGACGCTGGTCACCTTCGGCACCAGCCTGTGGGCTTTCCAGTTCATTCCGCAGAACTTCTTCCCGCAATCGTCGCGGCCGGAAATCCTCGTCGACCTCTGGCTGCCGGAAGGCACCAGCGTCAAGGAAGTCGAGGCGCAGGCCAAGGCGCTCGAGACCAGGATGATGGACGACAAGGACAAGCGTTTCATCGCCACCTATATCGGCGAGGGCGCGCCGCGCTTCTTCCTGCCGCTCGACCAGCAGCTGAGCAACCCCAACTTTGCCCAGCTGCTCGTCATGGCCAATGACGAACCGGCTCGCGAACGTCTGATCGTCAAGTTGCGCACCGTCCTGGCGCAAGACTTCCCGTCCATCCGCGCCAAGGTCGATCGTCTGTTCCTCGGCCCGCCGACCGGCTGGCCGGTGCAGATGCGCGTCATGGGGCCGGATCGCCAGGAGGTGCGCCGCATCGCCGACCAGGTGAAGGCGAAGTTCCGTGAGGATCCGCTGCTTGGCGCCGTGCATGATGACTGGCTGGAGCCGGTTCCGGCGATGAAGCTGGTCATCGACCAGGATCGTGCCCGCGCGCTCGGCGTCACCTCGCAGCGCATCCGCCAGATGCTGCAGGCGACGATGTCCGGCGCGCCGCTCGACGACTTCCGCGACGGCGAGGAGACGGTGTCCATCGTCGCCCGCGAGCCGGATGCCAGCCGCAGCCTGCTGTCCTCGGTCGACTCGGTCTATATCCCGACCGACTTCGGCGGCTTCGTGCCGCTGTCGCAGGTGGCCAAGGTGGTGCCGGTGCTGGAGCAAGGCATCGAGTGGCGCCGCGACCGTCTGCCGACCATCAGTGTGCGTGCGACGCTGCCTGACGGCGTGCAGTCCAATGACGTCGTCACCAAACTGTACAAGGATATGCAGGGCCTGCGTGACGGATTGGCGCCCGGTTACAAGATCGAGATCCAGGGCGGTGCGGAGGATTCGGCGGAAAGCCAGGCTTCCATCGCCGCCAAGGCGCCGATCATGCTGGCCGTCATCGTCGTGCTCCTGATGATCCAACTGCAGAACTTCGGCAAGGCGATGCTGGTGCTGGCGACCGGTCCGCTTGGCATTATCGGTGCTGCCGCGGCACTCTTGATCAGCGGCGCGCCGTTCGGCTTCGTCGCCATTCTCGGCGTCATCGCGCTGCTCGGCATCATCATGCGCAACTCGATCATCCTGGTCGACCAGATCGACCAGGACATCGCTGCGGGCATGGACCGCTACGAGGCGATCATCGGTTCGGCCGTGCGCCGTTTCCGGCCGATCACGCTGACGGCGCTGACGGCGGTGCTCGCGCTGATCCCGATCTCGCGCGGCGTCTTCTGGGGACCGCTCGCCTACGCCATGATGGGCGGCATCTTGGTTGCCACGGTGCTGACCATCCTGGTCCTGCCGGCCGGTTACGCCCTGTTCTTCGGCCGGGAGCCGAAGAAGCGCGGGGCGGAGGGGCGGACGGACGATCTGGAACTCAGCCAAGAAGCCGAAAAGCCGCAACTGGCCCTGGCCGCCGAATAGATCGATCACGCCAGTCGAAAAAGGATCGGGCGCGCCGAAGCGCGCCCGATCCTTTACATTTTTATGAGGTCAGATGACGAAGAACCAGTTGGCGAGCAGCATCACCACCACGCCGGCGACCAGCGTCAGATAGGGCAGCATGCCCGCCTTCTTGACCGAGAGGTCGGCCCCCGTCATGCCGAGATCAGCCAGCATGTGGTCGGGGAACTTGCCCTTGTCCTGGATGTAGTGGCGGAAGCAGAACACCGGGATGATCAAGGCCGCGGTGATCAGGCCAGCCCACAGCGCCATCGGATTCCACACCTTGGCGCCCGCGCCCATGAAGATCGCGTTGACATAGGCAAAGATCGCCCCGAGCCCAAGCAGCCAGCTCGGCGCCTTCCAGGGCCGTGCGATATGGCCGTTGTCAATGCGGTGGATCCAGCCGGCGTTGAGGTTGAGGAAATTGAAGATGATGTAGCCGCAGTTCGACACGGCGAGGATGAAGAAGAAGCTCGTCGCGTCGGCCGAGGCGATGGCCAGCACGATAAGGTTGAAGACGAGATCGGTCCACATTGCCCGTGTCGGTGCGCCATGTTCGTTGACATGGCTGAGATAGCGCGGCAGCCAGCCATCGACCGAGCCCTGGTAGAGCGTACGCGAAGAGCCGGCCATGGCCGTCATGATGCACAGCACCAGCGCCAGGATCATCAGCATCACCAAGAGGCTGTGGATCAGCGCCCCGCCGCCGACCATGCCGGCCAGCGCGTCGGCGACACCGGAGCCGTCGACGATCGGAGTCGCCAGCATGCCGTTGAGGCCAAGCACGCCCTGGAAGGTGAACGGCACCAGGATGAACAGCAGCATGCACAAAAGGCCGGAATAGAAGATGGCCTTGAACGTGTCGGTGCCGGGGTTCTTGAACTCCGAAGTATAGCAGACGGCGGTCTCGAAACCGTAGGTCGACCAGGCGGCGATGAACATGCCGCCAAGCACCAGCGTCCAGCCGGCGATGTTCCAGGCACCGGGCTCGGGCACATAGGCGGCGGCCAGCGGCACCAGCGGCGAAAAATTCGCCCAGTTGATCTGGCCGGTGACGATCGGCACCACGCCGACGATCAGCATCGGGATGATGACCAGCAGGCCGATATATTTCTGCACATTGGCCGTGCCGAGGATGCCGCGATGCTGGATGGCGAAGATGATCAGCATCAGCACCGCGCCGATGAAGAAGGTCGCGTTGAAGGTGAAGGAGACCGGTCCCAGCGTGTGGCTGTAAAGCGTCCAGTTGCGGATTGCCGGCGTCGCCGCGGCGGTCACCGCTGTGATGGCGTCGGCGGCACTCGTCCCGGCATGCGCCGCGATATAGGCGACGACATCCGGCGAGGCGTCAGTGAACAGCGGCACCGGCGCCAGCGCGTTGAGAATGTAAGCGGCGGCGATCGAGCAGCCGAGCGACAGCACCGGCGACCAGGCGAACCAGTTGCACCAGACCGACAGCGGCGCGATGAACTTGGAATAGCGCAGCCAGGCGGTGGCGCCGTAGATCGACGCGCCGCCCGACTTGTTTGGAAACAGGCCGGCGATTTCGGCATAGGTGAAGGATTGCAGGAAGCCCATGATCATGGAGAAGATCCAGATCGCGAAGGCCAGCGTGCCGGTCGTGCCGGCAATGCCGCCGATCGAGAACAGGACGAGGGCAGGCACGCCGCTCGCCACCCAGAAGGCGCCGCGCCAGTCGATATTTCGGTGCAACTTGCCTTCGGCAAGCGGCTCCAGGGCAGTTACTATCGTGCTCATATGTCTTTGTTCCCCATTTTGATGTTCCCCGTTCGTGACGGCCGCGGCTTCGCGAGGCTTCACCATCGACGCATGCATTTGTCGACTGCCGGTGTTTCCACTCAGTCGTATTTTTTTCTTAACAGTGAAGATTGATCCGGCGCGCTTTCACGTCAAGCGATTTGTCGCGCCGTGCACATCACGCTTGCGAAACATGTCAGCTTCACACTGCCGCGGGCGGGATTGTTCGGAAAAGGATCAGGGGTCTGGAAACGAAAAACCCGCCGGAGGCGGGTCGCGGCGCAAGTCGGCACCACGGACGAATATGTAGCATAGCTGCCCTCAGCAGGTCAAGAAAAAATTCCTATCACGGACTGCCAGCACGGCCTCACTGTCTTGGGAGAGGAGGGCAGTCAGGAACGTGGTTTGGTCTTTTGCGGATCGTAGTGGGCGAAGGCGACGACGCGCGCCGGCAGCCGCTTGGCATGGCCGTCGAGTTTGCCGATCTCGACCTCGGTGCCAATGGCCGAATGGGTGACGTCGAGCCTGGCCAGGGCAATGGTTTTGTTCAGCGCGGGCGAGCGCATGCCCGACGTGACGACGCCGATCTGGGCGCGGCCGACATGCACGCAATCGCCATGGCCGACGTCGACATTGGCTTCGATGTCGAGGCCGACCAGCTTCGTCTGCGGGTGCTCCTTGCGGCGGATCAGCGCCTCGCGGCCGATGAAATCGTCGGTCTTGCTCTTCAGCGGCACGGTGAAGCCGATGCCGGCCTCGAACGGATCGGTCTGGTCGGAGAATTCATAGCCGGCAAAGATCAGCCCGGCCTCGATGCGCACCATGTCCAGCGCCTGCAGCCCCATCGGCTTCAGCCCATGCGGCTGGCCGGCCTCCCAGATGGCGTCGAAGACTTTTTCGGCGTCGCGCGGATGGCACCAGATCTCGTAGCCGAGCTCGCCGGTGTAGCCGGTGCGCGAGACGACGACCGGGATGCCGTTGCCGCCACCGATGCGGGCGACGGCGAAGCGGAACCATTCGAGTTCGTCGATCGACGGCTGTAGCGGCGAGGTCCAGATCACATCTCTGAGGATGTCGCGGCTCTTCGGACCCTGCACGGCGACATTGTGCATCTGGTCGGTGGAGGAACGCACCAGCACGTTGAGGCCGAGTTTCGCCGCCGTTTCGCGCAGCCACTCGCCGGACAGATCGTCGCCGCCGACCCAGCGGAAATTGTCCCTGCCGAGCCGCAGCAGCGTGCCGTCATCGATCATGCCGCCGTGCTCGTAGCACATGGCCGAGTAGACCACCTGGCCGACGCCAAGCTTCTTGACGTCGCGGGTCAGCGTGTATTGCAGCAGCGCCTCGGAATCCGGGCCGGTGACCTCGAACTTGCGCAGCGGCGACAGATCCATGATCACCGCCTCCTGCCGGCAGGCCCAGTATTCGGCGATCGGCCCGTCCTTGGCGAAGGAATTGGCGAGCCAATAGCCCTTATACTCGACGAAGTTACGGGTGTGCTTGGCAAAGCTCGAATGAAAAGCTGTCTCGCGGGTCATTTTCGGTTCCGAATCGGGCGTCATGCGTCTAGCGATCGCTCGCGAGAATTTGTGCTGGCCGGAATAGGTCCGCACATGGATGTCGGTCGGGTTCCAGCCATTGGCCGGCGTCGTGTCGTCGGGGCAGGCGGAGGAAACGCAGACGATGTCGGTGAGCGCCCTGAGCAGCACATAGTCGCCCGGCCGCGACCATGGCTCATCGGACACCATGACGCCATGCGCGTCGATCGCCGTGTTGAAGAAGAAGTTGATCGCCATCCAGCCCGCGCGCGGCGTGACGCCCTTGTCCGCCAGCGCACGGTTGAAGTTCTCCGAGCAGTTGATGTGGCCGGGATAGCCGATGTCGTCGTAATATTTGGCCGCGCAGGCGAGCGCGAAGGCGTCGTGCCGGCCGCATGTGTCCTGCACCACCTCGACCAGCGGCTCCATGTCCTGGTCATAGTATTTGGAATGCAGGCCGGGCATCGGGTAGCTCGCACCCATCAGCGTGCGCGTCGTCGTCACGTCGAGTGGATGATCCAGGCCCTTGTCCAGCTTACGCGCCGAAAAGCACTGGAAATCGGTGCACTGGCGCCCGTCGACATCGATGATCTGCAGATAGTCGCCCGCCCTAACGAAATAGGCCTCCGCCGTCGCCGAATGGACGCGCAAATCGAGCACCGGGTCGGCCAGCGGGTCGGCCAACAGCGATTTCGCCGCCGGACGGATCGTGGCGCGGCGGACGATGGCGGTCAGCGGCGTCGCTGTATCGTGGCCATCGACCAGCATCGGACCTCCGGGGGCCGCAATCAGCATCGCGCCGTCGCGTGCGACAGTGAAAGCCTGCTCGGTACCAGCCGGCGTCGCTGCGCCGAAAACGCGCACCGCCTTGGCATGGTCAAGCTGCACTTGCCGGCGCGCGAGCCCGCTCCGTAGGGATGCGAGGCTGTCGTCACTCTCTATGAGCAGCGCCTTGATGCCGGCAGCGTTGCTGTTCGATGCTTCCCCAAAAATGCCGGGATCGGTCGCGCCTGTCTTGTCCCAGGCCAGCAGCTCGCAGGCCTGGCCACCCTCGACATTGCGCACGGTGATCGTGTCGCCGGCCTCGATATCGATGAGCACCGCGCCATTGCCCTGGATCGTATAACGCTCCATGCCCGGCGGCAGCGCGATCTGGCCGGGCCTCAGGATGAGGCTCGGCCGGGGCGGTCCGGCAGCAATTGCGGGGTAGGGCGACTGGCTCATCTCAGCCTTGCGGTTCGAGAAACAAGTTTGCCTGTGTGTGAAATTATTTTAGCTGCAAGAATAGCAGTGCGCGTGCGTTTGGCAAGGCGAAGGCCCTACTTCCCTTCTCCCCCTGTGGGAGAAGGTGGATCGGCGCGCAGCGCCGAGACGGTTGAGGGGTGCGTGACGGAGTACCGTCCTTGCCAAGCTGGAACACCCCTCATCCGACCTCGCTTCGCGAGGCCACCTTCTCCCGCAAGGGGAGAAGGGAAGGCACGCGACGCTATGCCAATTCCTCGGAATGCCCGATCTCAATTCCATATTCGGCACCCGCATCAAGCATCGTATGCCAAAGGCTCTCGGCAAACGTCGCAAACACCAGAATGTTGAACACTACTTGCCCGTCCGGCCGATCGCCGCCGCGCCAGAGCGTGACGCTGGTGTGATCCATCAACGTCGCAGCGGCGGCACCAATCGGAAACGAGGCAGCATGCAGGTCGATCGACGACAGCTTGGCGAGCATGGCGCGCGCCTGGATTCCGGAGACGCTGATCAACGCGCGTGCATGTGATTGATCCGACAACGAGGCAGACCCGGACAATGCAGGCGCCAGCGTGTCCATCGCGTGCTTGCCGCCCTTCGACAGCACGAAAAACTGATCCGCTCCCGACCAGATCAGCGTCGCATCCGCCGCGCCGATTGCCGTCGGCGCATCCGGTGGCGCAACGCCGAAGCGGGCCTTGGCCGCTTTCGCCAGATCGGCCGCCTTACCGCGCCGCGCCATCACCTGGACGAGATCGAAGTTGCGGATCTCGGTCAGCGAGACGCCGGCCTCGATACCGCGTGCACCATGCGCACCGGTGACAAGCGCCTTTTCTAGCGGACTGCGAGGAGTCCAGGAAAAATCAACCACGCTGGCGCCCTCCATCCGGGTCGTAGAAGACGGGATTGCAGAGTTCGACATCGTAGTCTTCGCCGCGCAATGGATCATGCGCATGGACGATCTCGCCGATGCGCTCGCGGCCGCGTTCGACAAGCGCGAGCCCGATCCACTGATCCAGTGTCGGCGAGAAGCAGACCGAGGTGACATAGCCCTGGTCGTTGCCGGGGCCGGGCGTCTGCCCCTTCGGGATGATGTGTGCGCCGGAGCGCAGCCGGCGTGCCTTGTTGACCGGTTTGATGCCGACAACGATCTGGCGATCCGGCGCCACCAGCGCCTCACGTCCGGCCATGACGCGGCCGATATAATCCTTCTTGGTCGACATCATCTTGCCGAGGCCGAGATCGGCCGCCGTCGTCGTGCCGCTCAGTTCCGGTCCGGCGATGTGGCCCTTTTCGACGCGCATGACGCCGAGCGCCTCGGTGCCGTAGGGCGTCACGCCGAATGGCGCTCCGGCCAGCATCAGATTGCGCGCCATGGCATCGCCAAAGCGCGCCGGTACCGAAATCTCGAACGCCATCTCGCCTGAGAACGAGATGCGGAACAGCCGCGCCTTGAGGCCGCCGCGCAATGTCACTTCGCGTGCGCCCATGAACGGAAAACCTTCATTGGAAAGGTCTTCGGCGGGGTCGACAATTTCCCTGAGCAGGTCCCGCGTCTTCGGTCCGGCAATCGAGAACTGCGCCCATTGGTCGGACACCGAGGTCAACTGCACGTCGAGTTCCGGGAACAGCACCTGCCGGCAGAATTCGAGATGCTGCATCACCAGTCCGGCCTTGGCCGTGGTGGTGGTCAGGAAATAGTGGTCCTCGGCCAGACGCGACGTGGTGCCGTCGTCATAGACGATGCCGTCCTCGCGCAGCATCAGCCCGTAGCGGGCTTTGCCCACCGCAAGACTGGAAAAGGTGTTGATGTAGACGCGGTCGAGGAAGGCGCCGGCATCGGGGCCGTGCACGTCGATCTTGCCCAGCGTCGAGACATCGCAGAAACCGACGCCGCCGCGCACCGCCTTGACCTCGCGGGTCACCGATTCCAGCCAGTCCTTCTCGCCGGCGCGCGGGTACCATTGCGCCCGCTTCCACAGGCCGGTGTCGACGAAGACAGCACCCTGCTCCACGGCCCAGTGATGCGACGGCGTCAGCCGAGTCGCATGGAAAGTCTCGTCGCGGTGATGGCCGGCGAAGGCGCCGATGGCGACCGGCACGTAAGGAGGCCGATAGATCGTCGTGCCGGTCTCGGGGATCGAACGGCCGCTGACCGCAGCCATGATGGCGAGGCCGGCGACATTCGAGGTCTTGCCCTGGTCGGTGGCCATACCGAGCGTCGTGTAGCGCTTCAGGTGCTCGACCGATTCAAAGCCCTCGCGCTGGGCGAGTTCGATGTCTGATGCTGTCACGTCATGCTGGTAGTCGACAAAAGCCTTGCCCTTGCCGGCGGCATGCCAGAGCGGCGTCAGCGAAAAAGCCTCGTCGTCGGCGGCAGGCGCGGTACCGACTGCGCCGCTATGTCCCGTGTCATGCGCCGCTGCCGCGCCGGCGGCAAATCCCTGGCTCAGGCAGGCGCCGAGGCCGAAATCGCCATTGGCGGCGCCTGCGGCGACCATGCCGGGAGGCGCGCCATCGGGCACGAAGGCGGCAATGTCGTCACGCCATTTCGGTCGGCCGCGATGATACGAGGTCAGCCCGACCGCCGGGTTCCAGCCGCCGGAGACGGCGAGGCCGTCGGCTTCGACCTCGGCACGCGCGCCGCCGGTGAGCGAGACCGCGATTTTCCTGACGCCATCCTTGCCGCCATCGACGCCGCTGACGGAACCGTGCAGCACCGGGAAGCCGCCCTTGGAGGCCAGCGAACGATGCGCCGGCGATACTTCGGGCCGTGCATCGATGACCGCCGCGATCTGCAGGCCGGCACCGAGTGCCGTCTCGACCGTGCGCCAGCCATCCTCGTTATTGGTGAACAGCGCGATGCGTTTGGCCGGCGTTGCGGCGTAGCGCGCGACATAGGTGCGCATGGCGGACGCCATCATCACACCGGGCGTGTCGTTGCCGGCGAAAACGATCGGCCGTTCGATGGCGCCGGCCGCGACGACGCAGCGCTTGGCCACGATCCGCCACAGGCGCTGGCGCACCTGGTGCTCGGGCGGTGAGGGCAGGTGGTCGTTGACCCGCTCGATCGCGCCATAGGTGCCGCCATCATAGACGCCGAACAGCGTCGTGCGGGTCATGATGCGGACATCAGGCATTGCCGCGAGCTCGTCCAACGTCTTCGAAAGCCATGCGGCAGCCGGCAGGCCGTCTATGGTGCCGCCGTCCGACAGCAGACGGCCGCCGAGCGTGAAATCTTCCTCGCACAGGATGACGCGGGCGCCTGCGCGGCCGGCGGCAAGCGCTGCCGCCAGCCCGGCCGGGCCGGAGCCGGCGATCAGCACATCGCAATGTGCCCATGCCTTGTCGTAGTGGTCGGGATCGGCAAGGCCGGCGGCACGGCCAAGGCCGGCGGCACGGCGGATCGCCGGCTCGTAGATCGCTTCCCAGAATTTCGCCGGCCACATGAAGGTCTTGTAGTAGAAGCCGGCAACGAAGATCGGCGCGAACAGCTGGTTGACCGACATCACGTCATGGCGCAGCGACGGCCAGCGGTTCTGGCTGGCGGCCTCGAGCCCGTCATAGAGTTCGGCCGTCGTCGCCTTGGTGTTCGGCTCGCGCCGTGCGCCGGTGCGCAACTCGACCAGCGCGTTGGGTTCTTCCGAGCCGGATGTCAGAATGCCGCGCGGGCGGTGGTATTTGAACGAGCGGCCGACCAGCTTGACGCCGTTGGCGATCAGCGCCGATGCGAGCGTGTCGCCCTGGAAACCGGAGAAAGCCTTGCCGTCGAAACGGAAGTTCAGTGGTGCCGAGCGGTCGACAAGGCCGCCATTACCGAGCCGGTGTGTCTGCGCGCCGGCCATCACGCGTCAACCTTCGCAGCGCCGGCGCCCGCCGCCGGTTCGACAGAAGAAATCTCGTGCGTCAGCGTGTTGCGGGTGACCTTCAGCCAGGCCCGGCAACCACCGCCATGGTACCAGTATTCGCTGGTCGCGCCGGCGACATTGTCGCGCAGATAGACATAGTCGAAGACCTCGTCTTCCGAGGCGCCGGCTTCGGGCCGCACAGGCTTGGCGTCGCCGAGATAGGTGAACTCGCCGAGTTCCCGTTCGCCGCAGAAAGGACAGACAATCCGCATTTTCTTCTAAACCGCCTTCAATGCAGGTTCGGTTGGGCGCCCTGGCCCTTTTCGTCGATCATGGCGCCAGTCCGGAACCGGTCGAGGCGGAACCGTGCCGCCTCCTTGTGGGATTCGTCGCGCGCCAGGAGGTGGGCAAAGACAAAGCCCGAGCCTGGTGTCGCCTTGAAGCCGCCATAGCACCAACCGGCGTTGAGATAGAGCCCGTCGACCGGCGTCTTGTCGATGATCGGCGAGCCGTCCATCGACATGTCCATGATCCCGCCCCACTGGCGCAGCAGGCGCACTCGGCCGATCATCGGCATCAGCGCCATGCCGCCTTCGCAGACGTCCTCCATCACGGGCATGTTGCCGCGCTGGGCGTAGGAATTGTAGCCGTCTATATCGCCGCCGAAGACCAGCCCGCCCTTGTCGGACTGGCTGACATAGAAATGGCCGGCGCCGAAGGTCATGACACCAGGAATGAGCGGCTTGATCGCCTCGGAGACGAAGGCCTGCAGCACATGGCTTTCGATCGGCAGGCGCAGGCCGGCCATCGCCGCGACGCGTGACGAACTGCCGGCGACAGCCATGCCGACCTTGCCGGCGCCGATCTTGCCGCGCGACGTCTCGACGCCGGTCACCTTGCCATTGGCGTCTCTGACAAAACCGGTGACTTCGCAGTTCTGGATGATGTCGACACCGAGCGCGCTTGCCGCATGGGCGTAGCCCCAGACCACCGCATCGTGACGCGCCGTGCCGCCGCGCCGCTGCAACAGCCCGCCTTGCACGGGAAAGCGCGCATTGTCGAAGTTCAGGAACGGGATCATCTTTCTGACCGCGGCGAGGTCGAGCAGTTCCGCGTCGATGCCATTGATGCGCATGGTGTTGCCGCGCCGCGCATAGGCGTCGCGCTGTGCGTCGGAGTGGTAGAGGTTGATGACGCCGCGCTGGCTGACCATCGTGTTGTAGTTGAGGTCCTGCTCCATCCGCTCCCACAGCTTCATCGACAATTCGTAGAAGCCGGTGTTGCCGGGCAAGCCGTAATTGGAGCGGATGATGGTGGTGTTGCGGCCGGCATTGCCGGAGCCGATCCAGCCCTTTTCGAGCACGGCAACATTCTTGATGCCGTACTCGCTGGCCAGGAACCAGGCGGTGGCCAGCCCGTGGCCGCCGCCGCCGATGATCACCACGTCGTAGCGGTCCTTCGGCGTGGCATCGCGCCAGGTGCGTTGCCAGTTCTTGTGGCCGGACAGGGCGGCGCGGGCGAGCGAGAGGATAGAATATTTCATCAGTTCATTCCGAGGTCGCTCGCACCGCTGGGTCGACTAAATGTCCAGCGTGTGGTCGCGCTCCCATTGCGTGAAGTGCGAGGCATAGGAATTCCATTCCTGGTGCTTCAGCTTTAGGTAGGCCGACGAGAATTCCTCACCCAGCGCCGCCTTGAGCGATTTGTCCTTGTCGAACTCGCGCAGGGCGTCGAGCAGGTTGAGCGGCAGCTTCGGCGCGCCCTTCACCGTATGGCCATGCTGGTACATGTCGATGTCATAGCGCTTGCCGGGGTCCGCCTTCGAGCGGATGCCGTCGAGGCCGGCGGCAATGATGACCGCCTGCAGGAGATAGGGGTTGGCGGCACCATCCGGCAGGCGCAGTTCGAAGCGGCCGGGGCCGGGCACGCGCACCATGTGGGTGCGGTTGTTGCCGGTCCAGGTCACCGTGTTCGGCGCCCAGGTCGCGCCCGAAATGGTGCGCGGCGCGTTGATGCGCTTGTAGGAGTTGACCGTCGGGTTGGTGATCGCGGCCAGTGCGGAGGCATGCTTCATGATGCCGCCGAGAAAATTCCGGCCCTTGGCCGACAGGCCAAGCTCCATCGCATTGTCGGCGAAGACGTTGGTCTTGCCGGCCTTGTCCCAGACCGAGATATGGGCATGGCAGCCATTGCCGGTCAGGCCCTGGAAGGGCTTGGGCATGAAGGTGGCGCGCAGGCCGTGCTTCTCCGCGATCGACTTGACCATGAACTTGAAGAAGGAGTGCTTGTCGGCGGTCGCCAGCGCGTCGTCGAAGGCCCAGTTCATCTCGAACTGGCCGTTGGCGTCCTCGTGGTCGTTCTGGTAGGCGCCCCAGCCGAGTGCCAGCATGTGGTCGCAGATCTCGGCGATGACGTCGTAGCGCCGCATCACCGCCTGCTGGTCGTAGCAGGGCTTTGAGGCCGTGTCGTATTCGTCGGAGATCGTCTTGCCGTCGGGCGAGATCAGGAAAAACTCAGCCTCGACGCCGGTCTTGACATGCATGCCGTCGCTGGCGGCCTCCGCTATCAGCCGCTTCAGCGTGTTGCGCGGCGCCTGGTCGACCTCCTTGTCGTCCATGATGCAGTTGGCGGCGACCCAGGCAACCTCAGGCTTCCACGGCAGCTGGATCACCGAAGCCGGATCCGGCACCGCCAGCATGTCGGGATGTGCCGGCGTCAGGTCCAGCCAGGTGGCGAACCCGGCAAAGCCGGCGCCGTCCTTCTGCATGTCGGCGATGGCCTGCGCCGGCACCAGCTTGGCACGCTGACCACTGAACAGGTCAGTGTAGGAAATCATGAAATATTTGACGTTTTTCGCCCTTGCGAATTCTGCAAGATCAACTGTCACGGAAGTTCCCCATTTTTTTGTGGATTGTGGCCCCAGAGCGTGTGGTTTCGGCCCTTCGTTGATCAGAAGCCGTTCTTCCCCGGTATCCAGTTGGTGCCGGCCAGCGGTACGCCGGCCATGGCGGCTGCCTCGATCGTCAGCGCGACGAGATCCTCGGGTTCGAGATTGTGCAGGCTGTTCTTGCCGCACGCGCGGGCGATCGTTTGCGCCTCAAGCGTCATCACCTTGAGATAGTTCGCCAGCCGGCGTCCGGCGGCCACCGGGTCGACCCGCTTCATCAATTCGGGGTCCTGCGTGGTGATACCCGCGGGGTCGCGGCCCTCGTGCCAGTCGTCATAGGCGCCGGCCGTGGTGCCGAGTTCGTTGTAGTCCGCCTCCCAGCGCGGGTCGTTGTCGCCGAGCGCGACAAGGGCAGCCGTGCCGATCGAGACCGCGTCGACACCGAGCGCCAGCGCCTTGGCGACATCGGCGCCGTTGCGGATGCCGCCGGAGACGATCAGCTGCACCTTGCGGTGCATGCCGAGGTCCTGCAGCGCCTGCACCGCCGGCCTGATGCAGGCAAGCGTCGGCATGCCGACGTTTTCGATGAACACTTCCTGGGTCGCCGCGGTGCCGCCCTGCATGCCGTCGACGACGACGACATCGGCGCCGGCCTTCACGGCAAGGGCCGTGTCATAATAGGGACGCGCGCCGCCGACCTTGACGTAGATCGGCTTTTCCCAGTCGGTAATTTCGCGCAGTTCGAGGATCTTGATCTCGAGATCGTCGGGTCCGGTCCAGTCCGGATGACGCGAGGCCGAGCGCTGGTCGATGCCTTTCGGCAGCGTGCGCATTTCGGCGACACGGTCGGAGATCTTCTGGCCAAGCAGCATGCCGCCGCCACCTGGTTTGGCGCCCTGGCCGACGACGACTTCGATCGCATCGGCCCGGCGCAAATCGCGCGGGTTCATGCCGTAGCGCGACGGCAGATATTGATAGACCAGCTGCTTGGAATGGCCGCGCTCTTCCTCGGTCATGCCGCCGTCGCCCGTCGTGGTCGAGGTGCCCGACAGGGTCGCACCGCGGCCGAGCGCTTCCTTGGCGGGGCCTGACAGTGAGCCGAAGCTCATGCCGGCGATGGTGATCGGTATCTTCAGCTCGATCGGCTTCTTGGCATGGCGAGAGCCCAGCACCACGCTGGTGTCGCAGCGCTCGCGATAGCCTTCGAGCGGGTACCGCGATATCGAGGCGCCGAGGAACAACAGGTCGTCGAAATGCGGCAGCTTTCGCTTGGCGCCAGCGCCACGGATGTCATAGATGCCGGTCGCTGCGGCACGGCGGATTTCGGAAAGCGTGTAGTCGTCGAAGGTCGCGGATTTGCGCGGCGTCGTCGGCGGGTTGCGATAGGTCATGCTGCCTCAATACGCGTCGGCGTTGTCGATATTGAAATTGTAGAGGGTGCGCGCCGAGCCATAGCGCTTGAACTCCGACGGCTTGACGCCGGTGACGCCGGCGCGGTCGAGCAGGCCTTGCAGCAACTCCAGATGCTCGGGCCGCATCTCCTTGGCGATGCAGTCGGCGCCGAGGCTGTCCACCTTGCCGCGCACGAACAGACGCGCCTCGTAGATGGAATCGCCCAGCGCGTCGCCGGCATCGCCCAGCACCACCAGATTGCCGGACTGCGCCATGAAGGCCGACATGTGGCCGATATTGCCGTGCACGACGATGTCGATGCCCTTCATCGAGATGCCGCAGCGCGACGAGGCGTTGCCTTCGATGACCAGCAGGCCGCCCTTGCCGGTGGCGCCGGCATACTGGCTGGCGTCGCCTTTGATGATGATCGAGCCCGACATCATGTTCTCGCCGACGCCGGGGCCTGCCGAGCCATGCACGGTAATGGTGCTGCCGGAATTCATGCCGCCGCAGTAATAGCCGACGCTGCCGCGCACATCGATGGCAACAGGCTGGTCGACGCCGACGGCGACCGAATGACTGCCTTTCGGGTTCAGCACTTCCCATGCCGTTTCGTTCGAGCCGGGAGCCAGATTGTGCAGCGCCTGGTTGAGCTCGCGCAGTGACAGCTGGTCGAGATCGAAGACCCGAGGGTCGTGCGCAGCAGTCTTTGAAAGCGTGGTTGCCGGCATGAATTCAATGCTCCCAGAAATAGACGGTTGCGGGTTCGGGTTCCCAGACCCTCGCATTGTCTATGCCAGGCAGCTTGGTCAGCGCGCGATACTCCGAGCCGAAGGCGACATACTGGTCGGTTTCGGCCATGACGGCGGGCTTGCAGGCGATCGGGTCGCGCACCACGCCAAAACCGTTCTTGGTGCCGACGACGAAGGTGAAGAAGCCATCGAGATCGGAGAGCGTGCCTTCCAGCGCCTCGCCGAGATTCTTGCCATGCGCCATCTGCGACGAGAGATAGGCGGCGGCCACTTCAGTGTCGTTCTCGGTCTCGAAGGTCATGCCTTCGCGGATCAGCTCGCGGCGGACATTGTTGTGGTTGGACAGCGAGCCATTGTGCACCAGGCACTGGTCGGCGCCGGTCGAGAACGGATGCGCGCCCATCGTCGTCACTGCCGATTCGGTCGCCATGCGGGTGTGGCCGATGCCATGCGTGCCGGTCATCTTGCGGACGTCGAAGCGATCGACGACCGCCTCGGGCAGTCCGACTTCCTTGTAAATCTCGACCACGTCACCGGCGCCCATGATGCGGATGTCGGGACGCAGCGTCTGGATGGTCTCGCGCGCTTCATCGATCTTGGCGGGCGTGGTCCTGACGACCGCATGGGTGGATTTCACGGCGATCGTCACCGGTGTGCCGATAGCCTTGGCGAGTTCGGCTTCGAGGCCGCGGAAATCGCGGTCGGGCCTTGCCGACTGGATGGTGATCTTGGCCTCGTTTTTGGAGGGCGCGCCATAGATGGCGATGCCGGCGCTGTCGGGACCACGATCACTAAGCGAGATCAGCATCTGCGACAGCATCGCACCCAGCTGGGGTTCCAGCGACTTGTCCTTCAAAAACAGTCCGACAATTCCACACATGTCAGCCTCCCAGTGTCTGTAGCGGAGAGATCGTTTGCAGCTAAGAGATGATGTATCGAATGAGTCCCATAAATTCAATCATATGAAAAAAATATTCCTCTAGTTACGTATGCGGCCCAATGCCGCTCTGCGCACTGTCGCCGTCTCGCCCGGCATTGTGAACCCATTTGGCGGTGCGAATGCGCGCAATCTTGTAGGCGTCGAGGATCGACAAGGCATAGATGAGAAACCCGCCGGCATGACGGCCGATGAAACTGGCATCCGGCGGCGCGATCTTGGCCGTCACCCATGCCAGGATCACCATGAAGAAGAGGAACTGGAGGCCTCGCACCGGCACGCCCAGAATGACGTGCCCGCTTGCCGGCAGCACGATTGCGGCGCCGAGAACCAGATAGGGACTGGTGGGTGCAGTGGCGGAACTGGTCATGCGGCCTGCCGTTCGCTTTTGTTGATCGCGTCGCGCAGCGCCGACGCCGACACCAGCAGCCTTTCGATCAGCGCGGGATCGAGCGTGGCGTCGCCGAATTCGGCCTGCCTGAACACGCCATAGCGCGCCCGCTCGGCCTCCGCCAGCAGCCAGACGATGCGTATACCCTTGGGCATGATCAGCAGTTCCTTGGCGCGCCCTTCGGAAAAGATCCCGATATGGCTGGCGATGAGGCCTTGCGGAAAGCGCGCCGCCCTGCGGTCGGTGCGCAGCACCGCCTCGGCTGGAAATCCCGGAGCCTTTGGCAGCGTATGCTCAAGGTGATCGAAATTGGAGAAAGTCGTCGGCGAGCCCGGCCGCATCATCATGTCGAACGTCGCCGGCACCGCGACCTCTTCGATGATCGAAACACTGAGCCAGCGCGCCGGCAGTTTCCGCGTCGCCAGCGTATCGACGATGGTGCGTACCTGGACACGTTTGCTGTTCCAGGACCCTTCCCAGGTGACGACGCCGGCGGTGCCGTCCGAAACATTGGCGGCGTCGGCGATGACTGTGCGGATGCGGCCTTGCTCGACGGCGAGCGCCATCGATGCCCTGCTGCGGCTGGCACGCGCCTGCCAGGCAAGGTGGAGAACGACAGCCAGGACAATGGCCCCGGCCAGCAGTGCTGATATCACCTCGGACATTTTCTCACGCCAGGCCCGCCCGGGATACGGACGGGCCTACTCCCATCAATAACCCTGCGGCTTCGGCCACGGCATGGTGAACTGATCGCCGCGCCGCACGAATTTGTAGCGATAGAAATGGAACCACAGCGAGATCAGGAAGTAGAAGGCGACCATGGCGATCAGCTGCGAGCCGAAGCCGAGGAAGATGGCGAAGAACGTCACCACGCACAGGCAAAACAGCACGATGGCCGGGATCGGATGGAAGGGGTGCGTGTAGCCGCGGCGGATCGAGCCCAGCGGCCACTTCTTGCGGAACATGATGATGTTGATGCTCATGAACGTGTATTGCAGCACCCCCGACAGGATCGAGAAGGTGATCGCCTGGTTGAGGTCGGCGATGAAGGCGAAGGCCAGCGCGATCGGCAGCAGGAACAGGATCGAGCGATAGGGGGTGCGATATTTCGGATGCACGGCCGAGAACCATGTCGGCAGATAACGGTCACGGCCGAGCGAGAACCAGGCGCGCGCCGCATCGTTGATGCAGCCATTGGCCGATGCCAGTGCGGCAAGCAGCGTGGCGACGAACAGCAGGTTCTCGAGCAACGGGCTGCCGGTCAGCTTGCCCGCGTCCCACAGCGGATAATAGGTGATGCCCAGATACTCCCACGGCATCATCGAGGCGCAGACATACCAGGTCATGGCGGCTGCGATCAGAAGCGTGATCATGCCGGCCATGGTGCCGTAGGGCAGCGAACGCGCCGGCGAGCGCACTTCCTCGGCGGCCTGGGTGGTGCCCTCGATGCCGAGATAGTACCAGATGCCGAACTGGAAGGCGGCGATGACGCCGATCCAGCCATAGGGGAGCGCATTGCCGGGCGTGACCAGTTCGTTCAGCTTCAGCACCGCGCCTTGCGTCCACGGGCTGACCGAAAAGAACAGGATGACGATCGAGATATAGGCGATTGCGGTGATGACGAAGTTGACGTTGAGCGTCATCAGCACGCCGCGATAGTTCAGCCACGCCAGCACGACGATGGTGGCGGCGATGAAGGAATTGTGGGTGAGCCCTTCGACCCCCGCCTTGGCGACGATGGTGTCGCCGAGCAGGATGGCGTCGGACACTTCGAGCATGGTGTAGGCAAAGACCAGGAACAGCGCGACGTTGAACGCCATCAGTGGTCCGACGATGTGCTTTGCCTGCGCATACTGGCCGCCGGCGGCGGCGACGGTCGATGTCACCTCGGAATCGATCATCGCGACCGAGGTGTAGAGCAGTCCGACGACCCAGCAGACGATCAGCGCGGCAAGCGCACCACCCTTGTCCGCCGAGAAATTCCAGCCGGTGAATTCGCCGACCAGAACGATGCCGACGCCGAGCGCCCAGACATGGGCCGGGCCGAGGACGCGGAGCAGGGAAACCCTGTCGCCTTGCACTGCCGGTTCAACCGCGATCGTCATTGTTCATCCTCACTCAGATCCGGTGTTTTTCGGAAGTGGCTTCCAGCTCGCCTTCGCGCGACGAGGTCAGCACCTCTTCGGAGAAGGTCGTGTCGACCTTGAACCAGTCGTAGAGCATCCACAAAGCGAGCACGATCGAGATGCCCCAGCATGCGTAAGAGAGTGCCACCCACATGATCGCGTCCCCGATTGCTTGTCGTCGAAACTTTTACTTGTCGTCGAATTTTTCGTTGATGACGTCGCGATATTCGCGGTCCGATGCGCGAAACAGGAAGACGAAATAACCGATCAGCACCGCCGCCATGATGATCAGCGTCGGCCAGTCGATGACATAGTGGAAGCGGTTCTGGATGATGTCGTGCGCAGTCTCGGGCGTGTAGCCGAGCTTTTCCCAGATCGAGGCCATGGTCGGATTCTGGCCAAGCGCTTCCCACGTCTTGGCATCGAGCGCGTCGATGGATTTCGCCGCACCGGCGAGGCCCAGCTTGAGCGGCAGCCACAGCGCCACGAAAATGGCGACGACGACGACGGCGATGTCGAAAACCTGCCCGGCCTTGTTCTGCTCCGGTGGCGTATAGCGGGACATCTCTTCTACCCCTCAGGACTTGCGGTTGCGGAATGCGTCGGCGTTCTTGATGTCGAGCCCGTAGATGAATTCCTTGTCTTCCTTGTAGTGCTTGACCATCGCCAGGATGGCGGCCGTGTTGAAGATCAGGACGGCGGCGGCGGCGATCGCGACCACGGCCTTGATGCCGCCGTGCGGGATGTAGGGCCATGTCATCAGGAGGACGAAGAGGATCGTCGCCCACAGGCAGACGATCAGGAGCGCGGATCCGCGCACGTCGGAACGGTACAGCGCTTCGATGCGCTGCTGCATGTCTGACATCGGTTTTCCCCTTTTTCCAACGCCAGGCCCCGAATCGGCCTCACGTTGCCCTCTTTCAAGAGAGTGAAATTTTTTTCATAAGTTCCGTCTGAATCCCGCAATTGTCAAGCGCCATTTACGCGAGATTAACTGTTTGCTTGGCGCAGCGGATTTTGCCTGACAATGAAATTAATTGCTTATGGGTATTGCGGCGCCCTGGCGTTTGCGATCAATATTCGGCCAAAGCTCCCGCCGCTGCGCAGGGGGCAGGGAACAGCAGAGCATTATCGAAACGGAGGACGAGCGGATGACGGCATCCTGGAGATTTTCGACCCTGGCGGATCGCCACCGAGCCCTCGGTTCGAAGCTCGAAGACTGGAGCGGCATGGGAACCGCCTGGACCTACGACAAGGATGCCGACGAGGAGTACATCGCCATCCGCACCAAGGCGGGCCTGATGGACGTCTCTGGCCTCAAGAAAGTCCACATCACCGGGCCGCATGCCTCACATCTCATCGATCTCGCCACCACCCGCGACGTCGAAAAGATCTACCCTGGCAAGTCGGCCTATGCCTGCATGCTGAACGAGGCGGGAAAATTCACCGATGATTGCATCCTCTACCGCACCGGGCCGAACGCCTGGATGGTCGTGCATGGTTCGGGCACCGGCCATGAGGAGTTGCAGCGTGCTTCGGTAGGGCGCGACGTGTCGCTGCGCTTCGACGACAATCTGCACGATCTGTCGCTGCAGGGGCCGACAGCTGTCGACTATCTGGCCAAGCACGTGCCGGGCATTCGCGACCTCAACTATTTCCATCACATGCAGACGCAGCTGTTCGGCTTGCCCGTGATGGTCTCACGCACCGGCTATACCGGCGAGCGCGGCTACGAGATCTTCTGCCGCGGCCAGGATGCCGGCACGATCTGGGACAGGATCCTCGACGAGGGCAAGAGCGCCGGCATCATTCCGTGCCGCTTCACCACGCTCGACATGCTGCGCGTCGAAAGTTATCTGCTTTTCTACCCCTACGACAATTCGCAGAAATATCCGTTCGAGAATGAAGGCCCCGGCGACACGCTGTGGGAACTCGGCCTCGACTTCACCGTCAGCCCCGGCAAGACGGGTTTCCGGGGTGCCGAGGAGCATTACCGCCTGAAAGGCAAGGAACGCTTCAAGATCTATGGTGTTCTGCTCGAGGGCAAGGAGCCGGCCGATGAGGGAGCGCCGGTCTACCGCGACGGCAAAAAGGTGGGCGTGGTGACCTGCGCCATGTATTCGCCACTGGTCGAGAAATCGATGGGCATCGCCCGCCTCGACGTCGACTGCGCGGTCAAGGACACCAAGCTCGAAATCCGCAACAAGAGCGGCGCCATCAAGGCCACCGCCCAGCCATTGCCATTCGACGATCCCAAGAAGACCAAGCGCACGGCGAAAGGTTGAGGCATAGTCGACGGCGAGAGGTTCGAGGCACGAAGAGTTAGATGGCAGTCAAAAGCATCATCAGCCGGCCCGTTTACGGAACCCTGTCTCCGCAGCCCGGCAAGCACCATCTTTTTATCGCGGATGCAGAAGGAGCGCTGGCGATAGCGGAGATGGCCGAGAGCGCGCCGGCCGACTTCTTCGACGATGCCGAAATCGTCTTCATTCCAGGGTCGGGCGGTAAGTACATCGCCGCGCTCGAAGCGCTGAAGCCGGCGCAGTTTCACCAGGCGCCGTCCTTTGCCAGCCTGCTGCCACGGCTCAGGCAGACTCTCGCCAACGCGCATATGGGCCTGCGCCTCTATCTCTCGGGCACTGAAGGCCTGATCGGCCAGGCGACGCAGGTGGCGCTAGAAGCCGGCATCGACCACATCTCGATCCAGACCGAGCATCGCGGCTCGCTGGCGCGGCGCATGCAATGCGTGCACTGCAAGGGCATCACCGAGAATGTGACGACGCAGCCGGCGACCTGCGCGCATTGCGGCCTGCTGCTTCTGGTGCGCGACCACTATTCCAGGCGCATCGCCGCCTTCCAGGGCGTCTGCATCAATGCGGAAGATCGCTCGGAAATTCCTCCGATGGAGGAGATTTTCCGATGAGCACCGGAACAACAAAACTCGATGTAGTCGTCAGCGATGTCGTCCCGGTCAACGACCTCGTCACCCGCTTCCATTTCCGCCGGCGCGACGGCGAGCTTTTGCCGACCTTTTCCGGCGGCGCGCACGTTGTCGTTGAAATGCGCGATGGTGAGCGGACCCGGCTCAATCCCTATTCGCTGATGGGCTCGCCGCTCGACACGCGCGAATACACGATCTCGGTGCGCCGCGACGATCTCGGCCGTGGCGGCTCGCTGTTCATGCACCGGAACGTCAAGCCCGGCATGGAGATGGTGGTCAGCTATCCCGTCAATCTGTTCTCGCTCGACCTGCGCGCCAGGAAGCATCTGATGCTGGCCGGCGGCATCGGCATCACGCCGTTCATGGCGCAGACCGCGCAACTGGCGGCGGAAGGCGGCAATTTCGAACTGCACTACACCTGCCGCACCGCATCGCTCGGCACCTATGCCGATGTGCTGCGCGAGCGTTACGACCGTCGGGTCAGGCTCTATCATGACGACCTTGACGAGCGCATCGAACTCGACCGGTTGCTGTCGACGCAGCCGCTCGGCACGCATCTCTATGTCTGCGGCCCGGCGGGTATGATCAACTGGGTGCGCGATCGCGCGGCCAGCCTTGGCTGGCCAGCGGAAACCGTGCATTTCGAGCATTTCGCGGCACCCCAGCCCGGATTGCCGTTCGACGTGACGCTCGCCGTCAGCGGCAAGTCGATCAGGGTCGATGAGCAGCAGAGCCTGCTGGAGGCAATCGAGGCGGCCGGCGTCGATCCGCCCTATCTCTGCCGCGGCGGCGTCTGCGGCCAGTGCGAAACCAACGTCATCTCTTGCGACGGCAAGTTCATCCACAACGACCACTGGCTGAGTGAGGAAGAGCACCGTTCGGGCAAGAAGATCATGCCGTGCGTGTCGCGCTTCGAAGGCCGGTCGCTGGTCCTAGAGCGCTAGGAGAAAATCATGGGCATCACCTTTCGCAAGGAAACGTTCCGCGACGACTTCACCTTCAGGAACAGCCCGGAGCACATAAGGCGCTTTCCGTTCCCGTTCCACGAAGACGCCTACATGTATGCGGTCAACATCGAGCCGCATGTCGTCGGACCGAAGGGTAGCGTGCTGGAAAACCTGATCGACGTCGACGAGCATTATGTCGCCGAGATGCAGGACCGGGCGCTGGTGCTGGCCGAGGATCCGCTGCGCTGCCAGTCGCTGCCGCATATGACGCTGGCCGGCTGGGACCTGCTCGAACTGCTGATGGAGCAGCAGGCGCTGGGTTATCCCGAGCATTTCACGCTGACCCGCGACGGCGATCGCTGGCGCTGGATCAATCGCCCGCTCGGCATCGACGACACCTTTACCTTCGGCGACACCTCGACGCTGCCCTATGGGCCCATGGAATACATCACCCGGCAGAGCCAGGGCGATTTCTGCATCCTGGACCAGCGCGACGGCAATCTATGGATGGATGCCGGCATGGTCACCACCCAGGCCGACTGGTCGCTCGACTTCGACATCGGCATGAACTTCTTCGAATGGCACGCGCCGGTGCCGCTGGCGCATGAGAAGGGGATTTTCGTCAGGGCGCTGAAATTCCTCACCAACATCCAGCAAGGCAAGCCGGCGCGGCGCCTGAACTGGACGATGACGATCAATCCGCGCCTCGACACCAGCCCGGAAAACTACCACAAATGGGGACCGGACCGGGCGACGGTGACGCCGGAGAATGTCGGGGACAAGGTGCATCTGCGGGTCGAGCTGCAGAGCTTCTGGCGGCTGCCGCGCTCCAACGGCATCGTCTTTCCGATCCGCTGCTATCTGATCAAGATGGACGAGCTGGTGACGCAGCCGAAATGGGCCCGGCGCCTGCACCGCGTCATCCGCGACCTGCCCGACGAACTCGCCAACTACAAGGGTCTGACACGCTATCGCCCAGCGTTGGTCGAGTGGCTGTCGAAGTTGGATGATGGGAGCGCGACATCACCGGGGTTTGGGCCGGACTGAAGACCCCCTCATCCGGCCGCTGCGCGGCCACCTTCTCCCCGAGGGGAGAAGAGATCGCCAACGCCAGCTCCCCTCCCCTCGGGGAGAGGTCGGATTGCCCCGAATTGCACTTCGCAATTCGGTCTTGGCAATCCGGGTGAGGGGGCTGCGGCGTCCGACTAACCCGCGCTCTGCGGATAGCAGATGATCGACAAATATCGCATCGGCAGCTTCGTCAACTGTTCCGGCCCGTGCGGCGCGTCGGCATCGAAGAACAGGCTGTCGCCGGGCTTCATCGGGTAGAGGTTGCTGCCGTGCCGGTAAACGACCTCGCCTTCGAGCATGTAGAGGAACTCCATGCCCTCATGCTGGAAGGTCGGAAACACATCGGAATCCTCGGTCAGCGTGATCAGATAGGGCTCGACGACGACGCCGCTGGTGTTGGAGCCGATATGGCCAAGCAGATTGTACTGGTGGCCGGCGCGCGTGCCGCGGCGCTCGACATCGAGGCCTTGGCCGGCCTTGACGAAGACGGCGCTGCGCTCTTCCTCAAAGCGGCGGAAGAAGGCGGTGACCGGAACGCCCAGCGCCCGCGACAGCGCCTGCAAGGTGGTCAGCGATGGCGAGGTGATGCCGTTCTCGATCTTCGACAGCATGCCCAGCGAAATGTCGGTGGCGACCGCCAGGTCGGCAACGGTGATGCCGAGCTTCTTGCGGAAGGCCCGCACCTCGCGGCCGATCGCCACCTCCAGCACTTTTTCGCGGGTGTCGCGAATGGCATGCGGGTTCTGCGTCAGCGGCGCGCGGATGGTCTTGCCGTCGGCCGAGACCTTTGGCAGCGGCTTGGCCGTTGCACCGGCGAGACCAGCCTTGGAATCGGAAACCTTCTTCGCCATGTCGCCCCCGGCACTCCTGCGGATTTATTTCACTCTAGGTGAACATGTCAGGTGCCGATACAGGAGCGCAACTGCGACGGCAAGTCGCCTGAAAGCGCATGCGCACGATCCGGCGTTTGGCCGCGTGCGGTTTTTCTCAGGAAATCCACTGCGCGGAACCCAGTTTCAGCACCGGACTGTTGACAGCAGGAAAGGGCCAATTCACTGTCCTGTGAGTGAAATTTGTTTCGTAAGAGCAATTCCAGGAAAAGTGTGAAACGGTTTTCCGTCCGGGATTGCGTCAACACAAAGTCGAATTCAGATCGGGAGGCCTGCCATGAAAAGTCGCGTTGCCGTCATCGGAGCCGGCCCGTCCGGCCTGGCACAGCTCAGGGCTTTCAAGTCGGCGGCTGACAAGGGCGCCGACATTCCCGAAATCGTCTGCTTCGAAAAGCAGTCGGACTGGGGCGGCCTGTGGAACTACACATGGCGCACTGGCCTCGACGAGCATGGCGATCCGGTGCACGGCTCGATGTACCGCTACCTCTGGTCGAACGGACCGAAGGAATGCCTGGAATTCGCCGACTACACCTTCGAGGAGCATTTTGGCCGGCCGATCGGCTCCTATCCACCGCGCGCCGTGCTGTGGGATTACATCAAGGGCCGCGTCGAAAAATCAGGCCTGCGCGAATGGGTGCGGTTCAACAGCCCGGTGCGGATGGTCACCTTCTCGGACGCGACAAAGAGATTCACTGTCACCGCGCATGACCGCACCAACGATGTCACCTATTCGGAAGAGTTCGACAACGTCGTTGTCGCTTCCGGCCATTTCTCGGTGCCCAACGTGCCCTATTTCGAGGGCTTCTCGACCTTTAACGGCCGCATCCTGCACAGCCATGATTTCCGCGACGCGATGGAGTTCAAAGGCAAGGACATCCTGATCATCGGCCGCTCCTATTCGGCCGAGGATATCGGCTCGCAGTGCTACAAATACGGCGCCAAATCGATCACCTCCAGCTACCGCTCGAAGCCGATGGGCTTCAAATGGCCTGAGAATTGGAAAGAGGTGCCGCTGCTGCAGAAGGTCGTCGGCAAGACAGCCCACTTCAAGGACGGTACCACCAAGGATGTCGACGCCATCATCCTGTGCACCGGCTATCTGCATTCCTTCCCCTTCCTGACCGACGATCTGAAGCTCAAGACCGCCAACCGCATGTGGCCGCTCGACCTCTATGAAGGCGTCGTCTGGGAGAAGAACCCGCAGCTCTCCTATATCGGCATGCAGGACCAGTTCTACACCTTCAACATGTTCGACGCGCAGGCCTGGTTCGCGCGCGACGTCATCATGGGCCGCATCAAGCTGCCCTCGGCCGAGGCGATGGCCGCGCACGGCGCGAAATGGCGCGCACGCGAGGAGACGCTTGAAGACGCCGAACAGATGATCTGGTTCCAGGGCGACTACACCAAGGAATTGATGGACCAGACCGACTATCCCGGCTTCGACGTCGAAGCGGTCAACCAGACCTTCATGGAGTGGGAGCATCACAAGGCGGAGAACATCATGGGCTTCCGCGACCACGCCTACCGCTCGCTGATGACCGGCACCATGGCGCCGCTGCATCACACGCCGTGGCTGCAGGCGCTGGACGATTCGATGGAAAGCTATCTCGAGGTGAAGGGCGTCGCGGCGGAATAGGGGCGGCGCGCCTGGCTATCCCAGCCTTGCCCTGGCCTTCGCCGTCCAGGCGCTGAACAGCCGGTCGGTGACGATGCCGATAAAGGCGATTGCCAGGCCCGCGACGATGCCGCGGCCGGAATCGGCCTTGGACAGCGCGATGAACACTTCCTGGCCAAGATCGCGCGTGCCGACCATGGCGCAGATGATGATCATCGCCAGCGCCATCAGGATCGTCTGGTTGACGCCAAGCATGATTTCCGGCAGCGACAGCGGCAATTGAACGCGAAAGAAGGTCTGGCGCGGCGTGCAGCCCGAAACCTTGGCCGCCTCGATCAGCGCCGGCGGCACCTGCCTGATGCCGTGATTGGTGTAGCGGATCGCCGGCACCACGGCGAAGGCGATCGTTGCGATCATCGCTGTGACATCGCCGACCCGAAACAGCATCACCACCGGAATGATGAAGCAGAAGGATGGCAGCACCTGCAGCGTGTCGATGACCGGCGTGACGATCTTCTCGAAGCGGTCGCTACGCGAAGCCATCAGCCCGATGGGGATGCCGATCAGGCAAGCAATGAAGGCGGAGATACCGCAGAGATAGACGGTCGCCATGGTCTTTTCCCACAGGCCGGTGATGGCGCAGAAAGCGGTCAGCGCCGCGACAAGGACGGCCAGCCGCAGGCCGCTGAGCTGATAGCCGGCAAGGCCGAGCAGGAACACCGCGCCCAGCCATGGAAAGCCTTCGCAAAAGGCGCGCAGCGGGTTCAGCACGTTCAGGATCAGCGCCACGCGGAACGCTTCGATCGTGTCGAAGAAGTTGATCGTCACCCAATTCACCGCCGCCTTCCACAGCGGTGCGGTGGTGAAGGTGATCGCTTTCGGCACCGTTGCGAAGGCGGGAACGAACAGGCCGAGCAGCGTCGTCACGACGAGAATAGCTATGGCCAGCGTCAGGTTGGGGTAGCGCCGCCAGAGGCTCGGGCTCATTTCCTGATGGACATGGCCCTTGGCTTGGCTGTGTGCGATGGCCTGGCTCAGTCGGTCGAGCGCGATGGCCAGTGCCACGATGGCGAGGCCGGCTTCCATCGCTTCGCCGACCTTCAGCGCGCGCAGTGCCAGAAGCACATCGTAGCCGAGGCCACCGGCACCGATCATCGAGGCGATGATGACCATGTTCAGCGCCAGCATGATGACCTGGTTGACGCCGACCATCAGTGTCGGCCGCGCCGAGGGCAAAAGCACTCGCCACAGTTTCTGCCGCGCCGTGCAGCCGGCCATCTCGCTGAAATCGTCGATCTCGGACGGCACACGCGACAGGCCCAGCATCGTCGCCCGCACCATCGGCGGCGTGGCGAAGATGGCGGTCGCAATCATCGCCGACACCGGGCTGTTGCCGAACAGCAGCAGCATTGGGATCAGGTAGGCGAAGGTCGGGATCGTCTGCATCAGGTCAAGGGCAGGGGAGACGATGAGCCTTTCGGCCCATGGCTTGCGCCACGCCCAGATGCCGGCGAACAGCCCGGTGACGATGCAGAACGGCACCGCGATGGAGATCAGCGCCAGCGTCAGCATGGCGCTGGTCCATTGGCCGAACAGGGCGATGTAGAGGAAACAGCCGCCGACCAGCAGGCTGAGCTTTCTGCCGCCAACGGCATGTCCGGCAAGGAAGGCGGCGGCGCAGACGCCGACCCAGGATAGGCGTGGCAGGACATAGGCGTCAGCGCCGTGGCCGATCTTGAAATTCTTGGCCAGCAGATTGAGCGCGAAGTCGAGCGGCACGCCGAGTACCGCGGTGATCGAGCGCGTTAGCCAGGATAGGTTCGACTTGATCCAGCGCATCAGCGCGCTGACCCAGTCGGCGACCGGTACGACGGCGCTTGCCGGATAGTTGACGGCCCAGGGCAGGCGGTCCTGCAGCAGGAAGACGACAAGCACGGCGGCAAGCGCTGCCGCCCAGACCAGCAGCCAGACCTGAACCGGCCGTGACCTTGCCTCGCTGGCGCTTGCCGTCACTGTCATGCGCCGGCCCTTGAACGATCAATGCCGGCCAGCAGATCGATCACCGCTTGCGGTGTCACCTCGCCGATCGGCCTGCCGGTGCCGTTGACCACCGCGAACGGCTTGTTGGCCGAAACGATGCTGGCGGAAAAGCTCGATATCTTGGCTTCCAGCGCAACCGTGCCGCCATGCTCCGAGCCGTCGCAGGCGCGCATCAGGCTGCGTGCCGAGATC
Source organism: Mesorhizobium sp. CO1-1-8 (assembly GCF_020164875.1). Classification (NCBI taxonomy): domain Bacteria; kingdom Pseudomonadati; phylum Pseudomonadota; class Alphaproteobacteria; order Hyphomicrobiales; family Phyllobacteriaceae; genus Mesorhizobium; species Mesorhizobium sp. CO1-1-8. Next base: position 311,007 of record NZ_JAIUGZ010000002.1, read on the forward strand.
ACCTTGGCGCGGTCGACGTCGCGGGTGAACTCGGCGACATAGTCGGTCGCCGGATTGACCACAAGCTCCTCCGGCGTGCCGATCTGGATGACCTCGCCATCCTTCATGATGGCAATGCGGTCGGCCAGCCGGATAGCCTCGTCGAAATCATGGGTGATGAAGACGATGGTCTTGTGCAGCATGGTCTGCAGCCGCATCAGCTCGTCCTGCATTTCGCGGCGGATCAGCGGATCGAGCGCCGAGAACGGCTCGTCGAGGAACCAGATTTCCGGTTTGGTCGCCAGGCTGCGGGCGATGCCGACGCGCTGCTGCTGACCGCCGGACAGCTCGCGAGGATAGAAATGCTCGCGCCCCCTCAAGCCGACAAGCTCGATGACCTCGCGCGCCCGCGCTTCGCGCGTCGGCCGGTCCTGCCCCTGGATGCTGAGCGGGAAGGCGATGTTCTCCAGCACGTTGAGATGCGGCAAGAGCGCAAAATTCTGGAACACCATGCCCATGCGGTGCCGCCGCAATTCGATGAGTGCCGCATCGGAGATTTTCAGGAGGTCATTGCCTTCGAATTCGACCTTGCCGTGGGTCGGTTCGACCAGTCTGGACATGCAGCGCACCAGCGTCGATTTGCCGGAGCCCGACAGGCCCATGATGATAAAAATCTCGCCCTGGCGGATTTCGAGACCGACCGCGCGCACCGCGCCGACCAGCCCGGCAGCAGTGATGTCGGCCATGCTGGCCTTGCCGTCGCGTTCGCGGATGAAACTGGCGGCATTCGATCCGAACAGCTTCCAGACATTACGGCAGGCAAGCTTTACCGGACGGACATCGTGTGGCGTGCCCGCCCCAATGGACCCCTGTTCAGTCTTGTCCGTCATTCAAACGTCCTTCTGGAACATTAACAGTGAGGCCCGGCTGGTCAGCAGCCGGGTCCCATTTTTCCAGTCGGAACGATCACTGCGCCCAGGCTTTCCAGTCGGCCTCGTGGGCGGCGATCCAGGCTGCGGCAACGTCTTCCGGCGTCTTGCCGCCGAGATCGATCTCGCCGCTCATCTTGTTGAGTTCGTCGGTGTCGACCGTGTAGGCCTTGGCCACCTTGTAGGCGACCGGCCATTTGTCCTTCATGCCGGACCAGGAGTATTTCCAGATCTCGCCATGCGGCTTGCCGCAATCATATTTGGCGTCGGGATTGGTGCCCCATTTCGGGTCGTTATAGCACTCGGGCGTGTATTCGGGGAATTCAACCCACTCGCCCTTGTACTTGGCCGGCGCCCAGTGTGGCGAATAGATCCACAGCATGATCGGCGCCTTGCGCTGATAGGCCGAGTCCAGTTCGGCGAACATCGCCGCGTCGGTGCCGGCATGGATAACGGTGAAGGGCAGTTTCAGCGCCTCGACGCGCTCGTCGTCAAAGCCTTCCCATGTCACCGGACCGCCGAGATAGCGCCCCTTCGGCGCGGTCTCCGCCGTCGAGAAGGCTTCGGCGCATTTCGGATCCTTCAGCGCTTCCCAGTTGGGCAGGCCGGGGCATTTTTCCTTCATGTATTCGGGAAACCACCATTCTTCCTTGGCCTTCGGTCCAAGCTTGCCCAGCCGCTCGGTCTGGCCGGTGGCGTCGGAGGCCTTCATGGCCTCGCCGGCGGTCGTGTCCCAGAATTCCAGACCGACATCGAGGTCGCCATTGGTGAGACCTGTGGTCAGGCTGGAGAGGTAGTCGGCTGTCGGATATTCGACGGTATAGCCGAGCTTTTCCAGGATACCGCCGAGGATCTTGGCGTTCAGATTGACGCTGGTCCAGTCGAACAGCGCGATCTTGATCGGGTCATTGGATTCGGGTGCGGCGGCTTGGGCGGAAGGCATCAGTGCACTCGCCGCGGCGAGTGCGAAGGCTCCCATTGTTAAGTTCGAAATCACACTGCGAAGTGACATGCTTGTTCTCCTTCAAGCTGTGAAAATTATCGTTCGTTCCCTTCTTGCGGCTTTTCTTGATTGTGTTGGAAAGGCTGGTCTTTGCGCAAGGCCGTGGGCGCCAAATTGTTGCCCCGCTTTGGCCAGCGCAGGCAAGATGGTGCTCAATTCTAGTGATGATGGGATAGGACTGCAGTGTTGGCATCATGGCTGCCGACGCATCGCTGCGGGAGCGGTCATCCGCGGATCGATTGCCGGTCTTGCGGCGCCCTGCAAGGTGCGAGCCATCAAGGTCCCATGTTCTCGGCTGTCGACCCGGGCAAGCCCCATCTAGCCAAGGCCGTTTCATAGGATGAAATTATATATACCAAGGTTCATGTCGCGCAACGGGCTAACGCCTCGTGGGACGTATAAATTCAGACCGCAGACGAAGTCGAACCCCTTACCAGCAGACGTAGCCGCCATCGACAATCAGGTCGAGGCCGGTGACGAAGCTCGCGGCGCGGCTGGCCAGGAACACTGTCGGTCCGACCATCTCCTCCGGCGCCGCCATCCGCCCCATCGGCGTGTCGCGCTTGAAGATCTTCACCTCTTCGGCCACCTCCGGCCGCTTGTTCATCGGCGTCAGCGTGTAGCCCGGGCTGACGACATTGACGCGCAGGCCGCGGTCGGCCCACTCCATGGCGAGGCTCTTCGACATGTGGATGACGGCGGCCTTCGAAGAGTTGTAGTGCGCCTGCGTCAGGCCCCGGTTGACGATGGTGCCGGACATCGAGGCGACGTTGATGATCGAGCCCTTGCGCCGCGCCAGCATCTTGCGCGCTTCGGCCTGGCAGGACAGGAAAACGCCGGCGACATTGACCTCGTGCACCGTCTGCCATGTTTCCAGCGGCATCGTCTCGGCGGGCTCAGAGCCGGCAATGCCGGCATTGTTGACGGCGACGGTCAGCGCACCGAGTTCGCTCTCGACGCGATCGATTGCCGCCGCGAGATCGCTCTCAGACGTCACCGTGCCGGTCAGCACCAGCGCCTTGCGGCCGAGCGCCGTGATCCGGTGAGCCGTTTCGTCCAGCCCACCCTTCGATGCATGGCCGAAACAGGCGACGTCGGCGCCTGCCTCGGCCAGCCCGATCGCGATTGCCTGGCCGATGCCGCTGCCGGCGCCGGTAACCAGCGCGACATCGCCGTCCAGCTTGAAAAGATCCATAGAGTGCCCCCCCTGTCTTAGGGAGCGTATGCGCTGAGCCGTGCTTCGATCAAGCGCCCACGTGAACGCGGCTCAAGGGGCGTCAATGCTCAGAAATAACCGCTCGACGCGGCCGTGGCTTCCTTCGGGATTTCGACGCCATCGACCAGGATCTTGTCGACCAGTTCGTGGTGGAAACAGACCAGCCCCTTGATGCGCTCCGCCTCGTGCACCGGCTCGGGATAATACCAGACCAGGTTCTCGTGGCGCTTGGCCTTGGTCGTCACATGATAGTAGTTGGAGATGCCTTTGTAGGGGCAGCGCGAAATGTAGCGGCTGGGTGCGAACATATCGAGCCGCGTGTCGGCGATCGGCAGATAGTGGCGCACCGGATGGCCGGTCTCGAACAGGAACACGCCGCGGCGTGAATCGGCGACCTGTTCGCCGTCGAGGATGACCTGTACGCGCCGCGACGACGGCAGGCAGTCGACGCGGCGGAACGGATCGCGGGCGTGGACGAAAATCTCCTCGTCCTCCTCGAACCAGTGGCCCATCTTGCTCCAGGTGAACGACATGTAGTCCGATATTGGCGGACAGCCCTTCACCGGATCGAGATAGCGCCAGGCCGCGTCCTCGACCAGCGTGATGCCGGTGTTGAGCGAATAGTGGGTGGCTGTGCCCTTGAATGGATCCTCTGTCGTGGTCTTGCTCGGCAGCAGGAACTCCTCGCGAACGTCGCCGATCGGGAAATAGTAGACCGGCAGGTGATCGGATTCGTAGAGCACCAAGGCGTTGGTCGTATCGGCCACGGTCATTGACCCGACCTGCACACGCAGGCGCTTCTGCGTGGGCATGGTGAAGGCAATGTAGCCCGGCTCGAATTCGTACTGCACGATGGTGTCGAGCAAGGGAAAATGCGGCCCACGGCCGCGCAGATGGGGCTTGCGAATGGTAGTCTCCCGGTTCTTTTCTTTCGTGATCGGGCGCTGGGGCACGATCAGCTCAATGACACGCGATCGAGCAGCAGCCCGGCGGCGATCGGCGGCAGTCCGCTGACATTCTTGCGCACCGGCACCAGCAGATCGGGGAAATAGCTGAAGATGACAGGCGTTTCGTCGAGCAGCAGTTTCTGGATGTCGGAGGCGGCACTGCGCTGCGCGCCGACATCGAGCGCCTTGAGATAGCTGGTAACCATCCCGTCATAGGCCGAACTCTTGAAATGCGCCGCGTTCCAAGGGCCGTCGCTGACCAGCGGGCTCTTGAGGAAGACGTTCGGCACGCTGCGATGCGCGTAATCGGTGATACCGAGTGGGCTGTCCAGCCAGTCCGACTGGCCGAACACCGCCTTGCCGTAATATTTGTCCTGGTCCTCGATGTTGAGCGAGATGCGCGCACCGATTTCCTTGGCGAAATTCTGGAACAATTGCGCGTAGCCGGGAATATCCGAATAGCGCAGCGTCGTCAGCGTGATATCGAAGCCGCTGGCGAGGCCCGCCGCCTCCAGCAACTGCTTGGCCTTGGCGATGTCCTGGACGCGCTGCGGCACCGTCTTGTCGGTCGCAGGGAAGGCAGGCGCGAACGGGCTGTCATTGCCGGTCGCCGCCATGCCGCGGCACAGGCCGTCGACCAGCTTGGAGCGGTCGATGCACAGCGCCAGCGCCTGGCGCACACGCTTGTCGACGAAGGGGCCGGTGTCGCAGCGCATGTGAAGCTGGCGGTGCGCGGTCGAAGCGACGCGCAAGACGGTGATATCAGGACTGTTCAGCACCACCTGGCTGACATCGAGCGGAACCGCGTCGAGAATGTCGACCTCGCCGGCCTGCAGCGCCAGGATACGCGGCTGCACGTCACCGTAGAACTTGAATTCGAGCCGGTCGGGCAGCGCCTTCTCACCCCAATAGTCGGGATTGCGGATGAAAGTCGCACCGACCTTTGGCGTGTAGGTCTCCAGCCGGAATGGCCCGGTGCCTTCAAAAGTCTTTTCGTAGTCGCCCTTGTAGCTCGCCGGCAGGATGACGGCGTTGTAATTGTCGATCGACACCGAATAGGGAAAGCTGCCATTCGGCGCATCGAGGTGGAAGGCGACAGTGTGATCGTCGACCTTCTGCGTGCCGCCCTTCGACAGCAATCCCTTGAACACCGAAAGCGCGTTCGAGGCCCCGTTGGGATCGGCCAGCCGGTCGAAGGTGGCGACGACGTCGTCGGCCTTGAAGTCCTCGCCATTGTGGAATTTCACGCCTTTGCGCAGCTTGAAGGTCCACACGCTGCCGTCTTCGTTCGGCGCCCAGCTCTCCGCCAGCACCGGCTTCAAGGTGAGGTCCGGCTGCGTGACGCAGAGAAACTCGGCGGTCTGGAAAACCAGCTGGTAGCTGCCGCTGTCATAGTAGGTGACGGGATCGATGGCGCCGCCCGGCGTCGCCACGCCGGCGCGCACCGTGCCGCCCGGCTTGCCCTCGGCGCGAGCCTGCTGCGTGCCGAGGCCGGCGGCCGCGACAAGGCTGCCCAGAAAGGGCAAGGAAAGACCAAGCACGCTGCCATGGCGCAGGAAGTCGCGCCGGCCCAACCTGCCGGCCAGCAATTCGTCCACAGCGGAATTTTCGATTGCGGTGAGCGTTCTGCGAGCGTTGTCGATGATCCGGAAATGCTTGGGCATGGCTGGATTCCTCGCTTGTCTTGGGGGTCGGTCATCTAGTTCATCGTTGACTGCCGCCGGAAAGCGATATTTTTTGATAGGGGTCATCGAAATTCTCGATGCAAGAGGTGGGCATGGACACTGAAAATCTGCGCAGCTTTCTCGAAGTCGCCACCCATGGCAGCTTCACCGTCGCGGCTGGCCGGCTCAACCTCGCCCAGTCCACCGTCAGCGCGCGGATCAGGGGGCTGGAGGAGCAGTTGGGCCGCCGGCTTTTCGTGCGCGACCGCGATGGCGTCACGCTGACGCCGGCCGGCCGGCAGTTCCTGCCGCATGCCTCGTCGATCACCCGCACCTGGGAGCAATCCAGACAGGACATCGCCGTTCCCGATGGCTACGAGACCTTGCTGCGGCTCACCGCCCCTGCCTATCTGTGGGACCGCATCACCTCGCCATGGGTCTCCTGGATGCGCGCCAGGCGGCCGAACGTGGCGCTGCGGCTCGAAGGCAGTTTCCCGGATCTGGCGATTGACCAGCTGGCGGAAGGCCTGCTCGACATCTGCATCCTCTATCTGCCGCGACCGCATCCCGGCATCGTCTACGAAACGCTGGCCGTCGATCAGGTCGTGCTCGTCCAGCATGCCGCGCAGACCAAGCCTTGGACCGAAAATTACATCCTGATGGACTGGGGACTGGAATTTCGCATCGAGCACGACCGCGCCTTTGCCGGCATGGTCAAGCCCGCCATATCGGCCGGGCTGGTCTTCATCGGCCTGCAGCATGTGCTGTCGCAGCAGGCCGCCGCCTATCTGCCGCTCAGCGCCGTCAGCGGCCATATCGAGCGCGGCGAGATGCGGCGCATCGACAACGCACCGGTGTTCCAGCGGCCGATCTACCTCGCCTATCCCTCGAACCCCGTCTCTTCGGATGTCCTGGATGTCGCGCTGACTGGGCTGCGCACGCTGGCCAGAGACTGGGTCGAAGGGCAGGGCTTTTCGGAAGGTGACCGGTCTCTCAGCATGGCTGGCCATATCTGACCGGCCAAGCCACACGAGCGAAGGTGACGCCCGCTATGCCGGCTCGGTTGCGACCGCCCTCTGCAGCCTTGCCAGTTCGGTGTAGGGAATGTGGCAGCGGATCGAGTGTCCAGGCTGGCCCTCGCTGAGCGGCGGCTCCTGCTCTTCGCAGATCGGACCGATCTTGCGCGGGCAGCGGGTGTGGAACACGCAGCCTGACGGCGGGCTGGTGGCGCTGGGGATCTCGCCGTCGAGACGAATGCGTGCCGTCTCGGTCTGGTCGAGTTTGGGCACCGCCGACAGCAGCGCTTCGGTGTAGGGATGATGCGGCCCGGAAAAGACGTCTTCGGACGGTCCGAGCTCCATGATGCGGCCAAGATAAAGCACGGCGATCTTGTCGGAGAGGTAACGCACCACGGCAAGGTCATGCGAGATGAAGATGTAGCTGACGTCTTCCTTCGACTGCAGGTCGGCGAGCAGATTGAGGATCGCCGCCTGCACCGAGACGTCGAGCGCCGAGGTCGGCTCGTCGCAGACCACGATGCGCGGGTCGCCGGCGAAGGCGCGCGCGATGGCGACGCGCTGCTTCAGGCCGCCGGAGAGCTGGCGCGGCTTGACGGCGAGATGGCGGTCGGTGAGCCGCACCGAGCGGACGAGATCGTTGAGGCGCGCCTCCAGCGCCTTGCCGGAGAGGCCGGCCAGCCGCTTCAGCGCGCGGCCGATCAGGTGGCGGATCGAATGCGAGCGGTTGAGTGCGGAGTCAGGGTTCTGGAAGACGATCTGCATCGCCTTGATCTGGTCGTCGCTGCGGTTCTCCAGCCTGGGCGCCAGGGCCTTGCCCTCGAGCTCGATGGTGCCGCCCGCGTCCGGCGGCACCAGGCCGAGCAGCAGCCTGGCGAAGGTCGTCTTGCCGCTGCCGGATTCGCCGACCAGCCCGAGCGTCTCGCCGGGCCGCAGATCGAGTGACACGTCCTTGACGGCGCGCAGCGCGTGGCCATGGCTGGCATAGGTCTTGTTCAGCCCGGCGACCCGTAGCACCGGTGCGGCTGCCGCCTTTGGTGCCGGCGCAACATCTCTCGGCGTTGCGCGCGGCAACGCCTGCGCCTTGTCATGATGGAAGCAGCGCGAAAGCCTATGCCCCCGCTCGTCGCCCAGATCGTAGAGCGGCGGCAATTCGCTGCGGCAGCGGTCGTCGGCGAGCGCGCAGCGGTCGGCGAAGGCGCAGCCTTTGATGTCGGCCCCAATGCCGGGCAGGAAGCCCGGGATGGTATCTAGGCGGCCCTGGTCCTTGCGTTGGCCACCGCGCGGCAGGCAGCGCAGCAGGGCGACCGTGTAGGGATGGCGCGGATCGTTGAACACGGCCTCCGTCGGCCCTTCCTCGACCAGCATGCCGGCATAGAGCACGCCGACCCGGTCGCACATGTTGGAGACGACGGCGAGATTGTGGCTGATGAACAGGATCGAGGCCGACAGTTCCTGCCGCAGCTGCGCGATCAGGTCGAGCACTTCGGCTTCCACCGTCGCATCGAGGCCGGTGGTCGGCTCGTCGAGGATCAGCATCGACGGATCATTGGCCAGCGCCATGGCGATCGCCACGCGCTGCTGCATGCCGCCGGAAAGCTGGTGCGGATAGCGCTGCATGACGCTTGTCGGATCGGAGATGCGCACGCGGTTCAGCATCGCAATCGCCCGGTCGGTGGCCGCTTGTCCCGAGACGCCGCCGAGTTCAAAAATCTCGGTCAGCTGACGGCCGACGCGGATCGAAGGGTTCAGCGCCTTGCCCGGATCCTGATACACCATGGAGACGCTTTCGGCCCGCGCCCGCCTGAGTGCTTCGGCGTCCAGCTTCATCACATCCTGGCCGTCGAGCGAGATGGCGCCGCCGGTGATCGAGCCGTTTCTCGGCAGATAGCGCACGACGGTGAGTGCTACGGTGGATTTGCCGCAGCCGGATTCGCCGACCAGCCCATAGGCTTCGCCCTGGCCGATGGTGAGGCTGAGGTTGCGCAGCACGGCGCGATTACGGCCGGCGACGCGGTAGGCAACTGACAGATCGGTGAGTTCAAGAGCGTTTTTGGCCCCAGCGTTCCGGGCCATGGCGGAGTTAGTCATTGAGCGCTCCGTGAACGCCGTCGGCCGCCAGATTGACGCCGATCACCAGTGAAGCAATGGCCAGCGCGTCGAACAGCACCGTCCACCAGAAGCCGCCGCCGATCATGCCGTAATTGTTGGAGATCGAGAGCCCCCAGTCGGGCGAGGGCGGCTGGATGCCAAAACCCATGAAGGAGAGCGTGGCGACGGCGAAGATGGCATAGCCAAGCCGCACGGTGGTTTCGACCAGGATCGGCGGGATGACGTTGGGCAGGATCTCGACGAACATCGTATGCAAAGCGCTTTCGTGCCTGAGCTGTGCGGCGGCGACATAGTCGAGTTCGCGCTCGGCCAGAACCGCCGAGCGCACGGTGCGCGCGATGATCGGTGCGAAGCTGAGGCCAATGACGACGATGACCGTCGTCTTGGAGGTGCCGAGCGCAACGATCGCCAGCAACGCGACGATGACCACCGGGATCGCCATGAAGGCTTCGAGGATACGGCTGACGACATCGTCGACGAGGCCGCGAAAATAGCCGGTGACGAGGCCGAGCGCCGTGCCGGCCACCGTCGCCAGCAAGGTTGCCAGCGGTGCGACGGTCAGGATGTCGCGCGAACCGACGATGACGCGCGAGAAGACGTCGCGGCCGATCTGGTCGGTACCGAACCAGTGTTCGGACGAAGGCGGCGCCAGCGCATTGATGATGTCGTCGGCGAGCGGATCGTAGGGCGCGAAATGCTCGCCGAACAGCGCGCAGGCAACCCAGAACAGCACGATGGCGAAACCGACAAGGAACGTTCGCGAGCGCAGCAGCGAGAAAAAGACCTCGGCCAGCGGGCCGCGCCGGCGCATGTCGTCGGGTGTGGGGGAGCTGGTCTGGACGGCGCTCATTGATCGGACCCCAGCCGGATGCGCGGATTGAGCACGGAATAGAGGAAGTCGGCGACAAGGGTGGCCACGGCATAGACGATGCCGATGGTGAGAATGCCGGATTCCAGCATCGGGAAATCCTTGCCGCGCGCGGCAGTGAAGATCAGCGAGCCGATGCCCTGGTAGCGAAACAGCGTTTCGATGACGACCAAGCCGCCGATGAGATAGCCGGTCTGTGTCGCGATAACGGTGATGGTCGGCAGCAGCGCATTGCGCAGCACATGCCGCCAGATCACCGTGCGCCAGGGCAGGCCCTTCAGCACGGCCGTTCGCGTGTAGTCGGAATCGAGCGCTTCGATCATGCCGGAGCGCGCCATGCGAGCGATATAGCCGAACAGCACCAGGAACAGCGGCAGTGAAGGCAGGATCAGGTAGTAGAGCTGGGTGAAGAAGCCGGCATTGCGCGGCCAAGCGGCCGATATCGGCAGCCAGCGCAGCCACACACCGAAGATCAGGATCAGGATGATGCCTGTGACGAATTCCGGCAGCACCGTCACCGACAGACCGCCGAGGCTGATGATGCGGTCGAGCGGGCGGTTGAGATTGAGTGCGGCAACGACGCCGCCGAGGATGCCGATCGGCACCACCAGCACGAAGGCGACCGCCGCCAGCTTCATCGAATTGCCCAGCGCATCGATGACGAAGGGCGCGACCGGCGAGCGGAAGATGTAGGACGTGCCCATGTCGCCCTGGACGAAGTTGGAGATCCAGCCCCAGTACTGGGTCAGCAGCGGGCGGTCGACGCCGAGCGTGTGATTGAGCGCATCGACCGCGCGCTGGTCGGCGAACGGACCCAATATGGCGCGCCCGACATTGCCGGGCAGCACCTGGCCGCCCAGGAACACCATGATGCTCAGCAGGAACAGCGTCACCAGCGACAGCGAGACACGCCGGACAAGGAAGGAGAGAATGGCTAGGACTCCTTGTGGAGCCAGCCCCATGCGGGAGCTGGCTGTTAGAGGATTGGCTTTCTCTGTCCGTTCAGGCCTTCGATGCCTTGTCGAGGAACAGCTGCGACATGGCGGTCGGCTGTACGCCGGCCACGCCCTTCGCCGTCGCCGTCAGATAGTCGTAGAAATAGCCGAATATGACAGGCGTTTCCTCGAGCAGCAGCTTCTGGATCTTGCCGGCGTCGGCCTTCTGCGCCTCGAGGTCGAGGGCTGCGATGTAGCTGGTCGCCAGCGCGTCATAGTCCTTGTTCTTGAAATGCGCAGCATTCCAGGTGCCTTCGCTCTTCAGCGGCGCCGCGAGATAGACGTTCGGCACGCCGCGGTGGCCGTAGTCGGTGATGCCCATCACCGAATCCAGCCAGTTCGATTTGCCGAACACCGCGTCTCCGTAATAGCCGCTCTGGTCGAGGATGTTGAGGTCGAGTTGGACACCGATCTCCTTGACCCAGTTTTGGATGAGCTGGGCGTATTCGGGAATTTCCAGATAGCGCTCGGTGGTCAGCGTTATCTTGAAGCCCTGGCCAAGCCCGGCTGCTTCCATGAGCTGCTTGGCCTGGGCGATATCCTGCTTGCGCTGCGGCACGCTCGTATCGGTCGAAGGATAGACGGCGGCGAACGGGCTGTCATTGCCCAGAGCGGAGCGTCCCTTCATCAGGCCGGCGGCCAGCTTGTCGCGATCGAGGCAGAGCGCAATGGCACGGCGCACGCGCGCATCCTTCAACGGGCCCTCGTCGCAGCGCATGTGCAGTTGCTGATGGGCCGACGACTTCAGGCTGATGATGTCGACGTTCGGATCGTTGAGCAGAGCGACACCGGCCAGCACCGGCATCTGGTTGATGATGTCGACCTGTCCGCCCTGCAACGCCAGGATCTGCGGCTGCATGTCGGTGAAGAAGGTGAATTCGGTGCGCTCGGGCAATGCCTTCGGCCCCCAATAGTCCTCGTTGCGGACGAAGGACGCACCGACCTTTGCCGTGTATTTCTCTATTTTGAACGGCCCGGTGCCGTCGAAGCTCTTTTCGTAGTCGCCCTTGTAGCTCGCCGGGATGATGACGGCGTTGTAGTTGTCGGACGACAGCATGTAGGGGAAGTTGCCGTTCGGCGCATCGAGGTGGAATTCCACCGTGTAGTCGTCGACCTTCTTTGAGGCGCCCTTTTGCAGGATGCCGGTGAACACCGACAGCGCATTGGACGAGTTTGCCGGATCGGCGAGGCGGTCGATGCTGGCCACGACGTCGTCGGCTTTCATCTCGCCGCCGCTGTGGAATTTTACGCCCTTGCGCAGCTTGAAGGTCCACACCGTGCCATTGTCGTTCGGCTTCCAGCTTTCGGCCAAGGCCGGCTGCAGAACGAGGTCGGGGCCGTCGATGCAAAGGAATTCGGCAACCTGCTGCATGACCAGCAGGCCGCCGGCGTCGGCAATGGTGACCGGGTCGATGGCTGCGGCCGGCACGCTGCTGGCGACGCGGATGGTGGCGCCGGGTGCGCCCTGGGCGCGCGCCAGCGACGGCATGCCGCCGATGCCGGCGGCCATGCCGATGCGGCCCAGCAGCGGCAGCGACAGGCCGAGCAGGCTGCCGTGACGGACGAAGTCGCGGCGGCTGACACGGCCGTCGACGAGGCCATCGATCAGGTGATTTTCAAGCGGCGTGCGATTGCGCCGGATCAGGTCGAGAATGCTGTAGTTCTTGCTCATGGGTTTTTACCCTTTCCCCTATTTCTTATGGTTGACGAAATTTCGTGGATTGCTCCATTTTCGGCCGCCAGAGAGGTCTGTCGACCGGAACTTTAGCATGCGGTTTTGTCCGGCCCATCCAGTCGTGGCGTGGACGCGCCGGCTTCCTGGCTGCACTGCTTCCACCGTCTTTGTCCAACCTTCCCGACCGAAGTCGCGGCGGCCGGCTTCTCGTTTCTTGGCCACTTGTCTTGGCCGCTTGCCGTCATCTAGTTTAGCGGCAAACGGCGATAGGTTCCGGGCTTTGCCGGGTCATGATACTTGTTGCACGGTCCCTTCTCGGTAAAGTCTCTGTGACAGGCAGCGAGGTTTTCGCGCGACAAGGTGACGCCGAGACCGGGACCTTCCGGAACGCGCACGACATTGTTCTTCGGCGAAAACGGTCCTTCCTCGGTGACATCCATCGGCAGCATGCGAAACAGCGACTGGTTTGGCTCCCTGATCCAGCCAAGTGCCGCGCACAGATGCAGATAGGCCGCGCTTCCGATGCCGCTGTCGCCGCTGTAGCACCAGAAATCGATGCCGGCGTGCTCGCAGGCGCCGACGAAGCGCAACAGCCGGCCAATGCCGCCATGCGTCGTCGGGTTGCCGACGAAGGCGTCCGGAACCTTGGTTTCCATGGCGCGCGCAATGTCGATGTTGTGGGTCGAGAACGGGATCGAGCAATGGCGCCGCAATTCGCGCATCTCCTCGATGGTCGCCACGGGATCCTCCCAGTTGCGCACGCCCAATTCTTCCAGCGGGCGTGTCAGTCGCCGCGCGGTGCTGAGTGAATAGGCCTGGTTGGAATCGATGCGGATCATGGCATCGTCGCCGAGCTTGCGGCGGATCAACTCGACCATTTTTAACGAGATTTTCGGATCATCGGTGGAGAACTTGCCTTCGAAGAAGGTCGTTCCATGCGTCTCGTGCAATTCGACGCAATAGTCGGCGACTTCCTCGGGCGTCCTCTCGCCCTTCACCTTTGGTCCGTCGCCGCGCAGCGAAAAATAGTCGGTGAACGGGATATCCTTGCGCACGGCGCCGCCAAGCAACTGGTAGAGCGGCTGGTTCCACGCCTTGCCGCGCAGATCCCACAAGGCCATTTCGATGGCGCCGAAAGCCATGATGCGGGTGCGGTCGTTGATCGACTGCACGCCGGTCCAAAAGGGCAGGCAGACATGCTCGGCGCCGGCGATGTCGAAGGCATCGCGCCCGACCAGCCGTGGCGCCAGGACATCGTTGATGATCGCGGCCGCCGCCGGCGTCGGCGCTTCGCCGAGGCCGACCAGGCCATCCTCGGTCTCGACTTCGACGATGGTCGGCGAAAATCCGTCGAGTTCGCCGAACACCCAGGCGTAGGGCGCTTCGAGGCGCAAATTGATCGGCGTGGCTTTGATGCTGCGGATTTTCATCTCAGCGGCCGACCTCGAAGAACGGCGCGCCGAGCAGATCGGGAACGACGTCGATACCGAGACCCGGCCCGTCTGGAATGCCCATGCGGCTGCCGGTGACCGGTGGCATGTTCGACGCCGTGCGCACCGTCACCCATTCATGGAAGGCGATCGCATGCAGCCGGCGCTCCTCCGGCGTCGACAACGACAGATGCGCCATCGCCGCCGTGTCGATCTCGGCACCGCCCGTGTCCTCGACCGTGATCATGAAGCCGAGGTCGACGGCGACGTCGCGGATCTGGCGCGTCTTGGTCACGCCGCCAACGCGCGAGATCTTCAGGGTCAGTCCGTCGGCCGCGCCGAGGCGATGGATTTCCAGCATCGCCTCGAGCGAGGTGACGGATTCGTCGAGCACCATCGGCTTGTCCAGCATGCGGCGCACCGACATGTTCTCGTCGATCGTGGTGCAGGGCTGCTCGAACGTGTAGTCGATGGTGCGCGTGGCGTCGGCGAACTGGCGCGCCTGGTAGGGCGTCCAGCCGGCATTGGCGTCGCAGAAGATGACCGTGCCTTTCGGCACCGAGGCGGCGACCGCGGTGACGCGTTCGATGTCGTCATGGACGTTGCCGCCCACCTTGACCTGCAGCCGGCGGAAGCCGTCCTTGACGATGCGCTTGGCCAGCGCGGCCATGGCGTCGACGCTGCCGTGCGTGACGACCTTGTAGAGTTCCGCGGTGTCGCTTTCCTTGCCGCCGAGCAGCGTGACCAGCGGCACGTCGGCGGCTCGTGCCGCCAGATCCCAGCAGGCCATATCGAGCGCCGACTTGATGTAGGGATGGCCCTTGAACACCGTGTCCATCAGCCGCCCGATGCTGGCCAGTCCGCGTGGATCGTGGCCGATCAGATGCGGCGCGATCTCGACCACGCCGGCGCGGGTGCCGGCGGGGAAAGCCGCCGAGTAGAAATTGCCGAGCGGCGCCATCTCGCCCCAGCCGGTGATGCCGCTGTTTGATGTCATGGACACGATCACCGCGTCGAAAGCGTCGGCCTCGCGCCCTTTCGACATGCGGTATGGCCCGTCCACGAAGGGCTGCACGACATGGTAGGCCTTGATGGTCTCGATCTGCACGTGTCTTGTCCGGTGTCTGTGATGTTGGGAACGGGTCAGGCGCCCCTCGACGGGCGTTGTTCGAGGCCGCGCGCGTAGGCAAGCAACTCCTCGAAATCGAGATCGATGTGCTCCTTGGCATGGCGCTGGGCTGCACGCATGTCCTTGCCCTTCAGCAACCGCACATAGGTTTCGTGAACGTCTTCGGCGGGCACCGGCTCATTGCGGGCATGCTGGTGGAGCGCGAAATACATCTGCAGCCGGCTGGTCAGCCGCTGCCAGGTTTCCAGCAGCACCGAATTGTCGGCCCATTCGTAGATCAGGCCATGCAGTTGCAGCGCGGTTTCGATTTGGCGCGTCGTATCCAACGCGCGGGTCGCCTGCTTCACGGCTTCGTGGCGCCGGTCGATCTCGTCGAAGAAGCGCTGGTCGCGTAGCGGCCACGCCCGCTCGATGGCCAGCTCGTCCATCACCTTGTTGAACGAATAGGCATCGTCGATGTCCTTGGCTGTGACCTCGATGACAAAGGTGCCGGCATAGGGGATGCTGGTCAGGATGCCTTCCTGGACCAACTCGCGCATCGCCTCGCGCAGCGGCGCGCGGCTGACGCGCATCTGTTCGGAGATACGGAGTTCGTTGAGCTTCTGGCCGGGCGCGAGCTGGCCGGTCAGGATCGCGCGCCGCAACAGCGCGACGATCTCGGCGCGTCGCGTCGTGTCCGCGATCGGACTGAAATCCGCTTTCGCCATTCGGCCACTCCCAGGGAAACCGAATTCAAGACAAGCAGATTGTCGACAATCTAACAAGAGGTTATTTCTGGACTGATTGGCGACGCTGCAGAGGCCGTTTCGAAATTCGCTCTGGCGAGTCATATGGTGGTGGTTTCGAGAACCGAAGCGGAGCGTACTTTTGGGTACGTGAGCACCGGAAGCGCGGAAAACGCCGCTAGATGGCGCCAGAGTAGAATTTCCAAGCGGTCTTTCAGGCGGCACGGCCGTAGAAGCCGACCCGCTCCTCGGGGCTGAACATCACGCCGGGCTTTTCGTAGTAGGAAAACACCGCGATCATGCGCTCGCGCTCGCCTTCGACGGTGGTGACGCGATGCGCGGTGTTCTTGCCGCGGAAGACGTTCAGCGTGCCGGGCTTCATGCGCAGGATCTTTGCGTCGGGGTCGCGCCCTTCGAGCAAGCTGGCGACGCCGTCATAGTTGGGGTTGTCGTCCGAGCGCAGATCGGTGCGGTATTCGAGGTCGCCGCCACGCTCCGCCGCCTGCAGCAGCAGCGTCGTCGTGAATTCGGAACGGTCGAAATGCCAGTTCAGCGCCTCGCCGGCGCGGTAGGCCATGACATTGGTTCGGGCCAGGGGATCCTGCATGACATGCAATCTGGCCTTGCCCATCGTTGCCGCCAGGAAACGCAGCAGTGGTTCGTATTCGTAGATGGCGAGCACGACACTGCCCGGAATCTGGTCGGCACAGACGGTATGGCTTATGGTCTCAACCTCGCGCAGCGCCGGATGGTCAGGCCCTAGCTCGGGAATATCGGGCTTGAAGTAGATGTTGTGCATGCGCTTGTGCACATGCGATCGCGCGGCCATCACCGGCTGGATTTCGCGCACGGCTTTTTCTGCCATGCCGGGCCGCAAAAACCCTTCGAGATTGAACATGCCGTCGGCTTCGAGCGCGGCAATGGATTGTTCGACGAGGCGCTGCCATTTAGCGCTGCCTTCGCGGTCGAGCGGATAGCGGTCGAGATCGAGGATGTCTTTCATGGTCACAGGCTCCTAGGTTCGGAGCAAGAAGACGGCAAAAAAATCTTTCTCTCAACAGAGAAAATAATTAGGACTGGGCAAGAAAAACTTATGGAGCCTGCTGTGGAACGGTTGCCGCCGCTGAATGCGATCAAGGCTTTTGAAGTCGCGGCCCGTGCCGGCAGC
The DNA here is from genome assembly GCF_020164875.1 of Mesorhizobium sp. CO1-1-8. NCBI lineage: Bacteria > Pseudomonadati > Pseudomonadota > Alphaproteobacteria > Hyphomicrobiales > Phyllobacteriaceae > Mesorhizobium > Mesorhizobium sp. CO1-1-8. The sequence continues at coordinate 327,863 of NZ_JAIUGZ010000002.1, forward strand.
TTCACCTTGGCCGCCTCTGAACTCGGCGTGTCCTCTGCAGCGGTCAGCCAGCAGATACGCAATCTTGAGAACTGGTTCGGCAAGCAATTGTTCGTGCGCAGCGGCAATCGCATCGCGCTCACCGATGCGGGCCACGCCATCTATCCGCAGACGGCGAAGGCTTTGGGAGACATCGCGGCCATAGGCCAGCGCATGCTGGAGGGCGGCGTGCGGACGCGTCTGGTCGTCAGCGTGCCATTCTCGCTGGCCGAACTGTGGCTGGCGCCGAGGCTGGCCACGCTTCTTGATGCCTTCCCGCAGATGGCGATCGATGTCCGCGTCGAGGACGATCCGGTCGATCTAATGCGCCAGAACATCGATCTGCGCGTCAGCTATGGCGACTATCACTATCCCGGGCTGAAACTTGTTCGTCTCGTCCATGACGACGTCCTGCCGGTCTGTGCACCGGAATTCTGGCACCGGCACGGCGATGGCGATGGCGATCCCAGTCTGACGGATCTGCATGAGAGCCTGTTCATCCACACCAATTGGGGGCCGAACTATGCCTCGCACCCGACCTGGGCGGACTGGTTCGCGGCCTCCGGCGGCAGCCGCTCGCCCGATCCGTCGCACGGGCGGCGCGTCGGCCTGTCCAGCCTGGCGATCGCCTCGGCAAGGCTGGGTCTGGGCATCGCCCTTGGCCAGCGGGTCATGGCGGGCGCCGATCTGGAGGCCGGCCGCTTGATCGCGCTCTCCTCCGTCTCGGTCCGCCTCGGGCACCCCTATTGCGCGTTCATGCCGCCGGCCAAGGCCGACCGCGCCGATGTGGCCGGTCTGGTGGATCTGCTCATGAAAGCGGCGCCCGCGGCCTGTGGGAAGGCCGGGGCGCCGCGCTGAAGCCGGATCCTGACGGGGGTGTTCAGGTGGCCGGCTTTTCCGGGATTGGCGATACAGGCGCTCCGGGTCCGATCTTCTGCAGATTGCCCGTGATCACCTGGTCGCCCTCGGCGACGCCGCTGAGGATGGCGACCTGATCGCCGCTCGTCGGTCCGAGCGAAACCAGCCGCTGGTCGACGGTGTTGCCCTTGCCGACGACATAGAGATATTTGCCGAGCTGGCTCGAGCCCAGCGCCGTCTGCGGTACCATCAGCGCGTCGGCCTGCTCTCTCACGTGCAGCCGGACACGAACATATTGGCCCGGCAGCAGCGTGAACTTGCCATTGCCGATCGTCGCGCGCGCCGTGATCGTGCCGGTCGAGCGGTCGACCGAATTGTCGATGAAGGTAAGCTCGCCCTTTTGGCTGGCCTCGGTCTGGCCGGGGAGCAGGACCTCCACTTCGATCGGGCCGTTGGCGCGGGCCTGCTCGATCTCGGCCAGATCCGTCTCGCTCGGGTTGAAGGTGACGTAGATCGGGTCGAGCTGCACCAGCGTGTTGAGCACGGTGCCGGCAACGCTGACCAGCGTTCCGACCGAAGCCTGGTTGCGGCCGAGGCGCCCGCCAAACGGTGCTCGGATTTCAGCGTAACTCAGATTGAGCTCTGCCGTGCGGACCGCCGCCTGGTTCAGCGCCAGTGACGCCTGCGCTTCGCGCAAGGTGCTGGTGCGCTGGTCGAAGCCGTCCTTGGCGAGGTAGCCGCTCTTGGCAAGCTCGGTGCCCCGGCCGAGATTGGAGCGCGCATAATCGAGCGTTGCCGTATCGCGCTGCACCTGCGCCTTGGCCTGGTCGAGCGCTGCCTGGAAGTCGTCAGGCGAGATCTTGTAGAGAAGATCGCCTTGCCGGACGTCGACGCCGTCGTCGGCGGTCTGCTCTTGCAGATAGCCAGGAATCCTGGCCTGCAAGGTGATGCTGCGGATCGGTTCCGTGCGCGCGGCATAGTCCAGGTAGATCGGGATCGTCTTCCTGACGACACTGACCACCGGCACCGGCATGACGAATGCCGCCGGTGCAGGCGTCGCCGCGGCCGTGCCGGCATTGAGGCTGAGATTGCCCATGTCGAGCAGGTGGACGCTGGCCACCGAGATCGCTCCGAGCGCGACAGCCGTACCCAACGCAATTTTCCATTTACGCATGATCAGTCTCCAATCTTATTCGGCCGCTTCCGCCAGGGGCGGCAAGGCGTGCTCAGCAGTTGGTTCATTGTCTTGAGAGGCGGGCTCGTCATTGCCGCGGCGTTCACGCAGCTGTTCGATGACCGCGTAGAACACCGGTACGAACACCAGCGACAGGATGGTCGCCGCGACCATGCCGCCGAACACGGTGGTGCCGATCGACTGCCGGCTTGCCGCACCGGCGCCAGTCGCAAACATCAGCGGCAGCACGCCGAGGATGAAGGCGAAGGCCGTCATCAGGATCGGCCGCAGCCTGAGCCGTGCCGCCTCCATCGCCGCATCGACGATGCTGAGGCCTTCCTCGCGCCGTCGCCTTGCGAATTCGACGATCAGGATCGCATTCTTCGCCGCCAGGCCGATCAGCATGACGAAGCCGATCTGCGAGTAGACGTCGATCTGCATGCCACGCAGCAACAAGGCTACGAAGGCGCCGAACAGGGCCAGTGGCACCGCCAACAGCACCATGAACGGCATCGCCCAGCTCTCATACTGCATCGCCAGGATCAGGAAGACGAAGACGATGGCGAGGCCGAAGACGACGGACGCGATCGATCCTGCCTTGAGCTCCTGGAAGGTGATGCCGGTCCATTCGAAACCGAAATCCCTTGGCAGCGCGGTGGCGGCGGCCCGTTCCATTGCGGCAACCGCCTGGCCCGAGGAGAAGCCGGGTGCGGCACCGCCATTGATCGAGGCCGAGGCATTGTTGTTGTAATGCGGCACGGTTTCCGGGCCGACGAAGGGCACGAGTTTGCCCAGCGTCGAGAGCGGCACCATGCCGCCGGAGGCATTGCGCACATAGAGCCGCGAAATGTCGGCGGCACCCGCACGTGCATCCTTGTCGGCCTGGATGGTCACCCGGAAGGTGCGGCCAAACAGGTTGAAGTCGTTCACGTAAAGCGAGCCGAGATAGATCTGCAGTGTGTTGAACACGTCAGGCAGGCTGAGGCCGAGCAGTTTGGCCTTGCTGCGGTCGAGGTCGTAGTTGAACTGCGGCGTCGAGGTCGAGAACGGCGAGAACAGCTGTTGCGGGTTGATCTCCGGCTGTTTGCGCGCCTCGGCGATCACGGCTTGCGTCGCATCGTTGAGGGCTGAACTGCCACGGCCGGTGAGATCCTCGACGACGAATTCGAAGCCGCCCGTGGTGCCGATACCAGGGATCGACGGCGGATCGAAGCTCAGCGCGAAGGCTTCCGGAATCTGCATCAGCTTGCCGCGCACGTCGGCGACGAGCTTCGACGCGCTCTGGTCGGGACCGCGTTCCTCCCAGGGCTTCAGGATGGCGAATTCGACCGCCGAATTCGACTGCGCGGCACTGGTCAGGAAGTTCAGGCCGCTGATCGAGCCGACGATGTCGACGCCGGGTGTCGCCTGCAGGATGTCGCGCGCCTTCTGCGCCACCGCGTCGGTGCGTTCCAGCGACGCGCCGTCGGGCAACTGGATGACGACGAAGAAATAGCCCTGGTCCTCGACCGGAAGGAAGGTCGAGGGCAGGCGCTGCCAGACGAAGTAGGTGGCGACCAGTCCGGCCGCGAACAGGCCGAGCATGATCCAGCGCAAGCGGATGAGGATGCGCACGCCATTGGCATAGGCATGCGACAGCCTGTCGAAGCCGGTGTTGAACCAGCGGAACGGGGCGAACTGCGTCTCGCCGCGATGCCGCAGGAAGGCAGCGCTGAGCGCGGGGCTCAGCGTCAGCGAGTTGAAGGCGGAGATGCCGACGGAGATAGCCACCGTCAGCGCGAACTGGTTGTAGAGCTTGCCGGAGACGCCGGGAATGAAGGCGACCGGCACGAACACCGCCATCAGCACGGCGGTGGTGGCGATGATCGGTCCGGTGACCTCGGTCATTGCGGCCTTGGTCGCTGCAAGCGGTTTGAGCCCGGCCTCCAACTGTCGTTCGACATTCTCGACCACGACGATGGCGTCGTCGACGACCAGGCCGATCGCCAGCACCATGCCGAGCAGGGAGAGCATGTTGAGCGAGAAGCCGAGCATCTCCATGACGACCAGCGTCGCCACCAGCGACACCGGAATGGCGATGGTCGGGATGATCGTCGTGCGCCAGCTCTGCAGGAAGAGGAACACCACGGCGACGACCAGCACCAGCGCTTCGCCGAGCGTGATCAGCACGTCATGCATCGACGCCGAGACGAAGCGGGTGGTGTCGTAGTGCATCGCATAGGACACGCCCTTCGGGAAGCGTCCCGACAGCTCCTGCATCTTGTCCTTGACGCGCTGCTGCAGATCGAGCGCGTTGGAGCCGGGCATCTGGTAGACGGCAAGCACCACGGTCGGGTCCTTGCCGAAGAAAGCCGACGACGAATATTGCAGCGCGCCAAGCTCGATGCGGGCGACGTCCCGCAGCCTGACCAGCGAGCCGGCATTGGTGTTGGCGCGCACGACGATGTCGCCGAATTCCTTGGGATCGCTCAACCGGCCGACGGCGTTGACCTGCATCTCGAAGGCGGTGCCGGCGGGTGCCGGCGACTGGCCGATCTTGCCGGCCGCCACCTGGACGTTCTGTTCGGCGATGGCGTTTTGCACGTCAACCGCAGTGATGCCGAGATTGGCGAGCTTGTCGGGATCGAGCCAGACGCGCATCGAATAGCGCCGCTCGCCGAAGATCTGCACGTCGCCGACACCTGGCAACCGCTTCAGCGGATCGACCACCTGCAGATAGGCAAGGTTGCTCAACGCCACCGGATCGACCGAACTGTCGGGGGAGGTCAGGTTGACGATGAGGACGAAGTTCGGGTTCTGCTTCTTGATCGTCACGCCGCCCTGATTGACGATCGCCGGCAGCGACGAGGCGGCTTGCGAGACGCGGTTCTGCACGTCGACGGCGGCGGTGCTCAGCGAATAGCCGACATCGAAGGTGATGGTGATGGTCGAGGAGCCGTCATTGGAACTCGTCGACGACATGTAGGTCATGCCCTGCACGCCGTTGATCTGCTGCTCCAGCGGCGTCGTCACCGTGTCTGCCACCACTTGCGCGCTGGCGCCCGGATAATGGGCGCTGACCACGACCTGCGGCGGTGTGATGTCGGGAAACTGCGAGACGGGCAGCAGGAAATAACAAATCGACCCCGCGAGCACCATGATGATGGCGATCGCCGAGGCGAAGATCGGACGGTGAATGAAAAAGTTTACCACGACACGCACGCCTCTCCGGCTGCTGTTGCCCGCCCGAAGGCGCTGGCAACTCTGGACAGCCTCTGGCCGCGCTTGTCACCGAGGTCGTCCCGCGAACGCAGCAACGGCACCTCGCCGCGCTGCGCATCGGCGAGAGAGCGCAGCATCGTCTCGAAGGCGCGCGGGTCGACGCCATCGGCTTTCATGACCAACCGGATCATCGGATCCCGGACGGCCTCATCTATGGTAAGATCGCGGCGCTGTGGCATGGCCGGCTCCTTGTCTGTCGATTCGCAGCCCGTGCTCGCGAACCGTTTTCATCTCTTCACCGGCCGAGGCCGCATGATTGGCAGTTTCTTGTCCCTCTCGTCGGCAAGGCCAGTTCACGGCCTTGTTATTGACGGTGGACGATATAGGTGTTACCAGTAAGTAACATTCTGGAAGTTACAGACCGGTAACACCCTAGTCAAGAGGTGGCCGAGGGTTTTTTGGAAACGAAAGGAGATCATGATGACAGACGGCATCGTGGAGCGCTCTCGTCCCCGGGATCGGATCCTGGAGACGGCACGCGACATGTTCCACAAGCATGGCATCAAGGGCGTCGGCGTCGACGCCATCACCGAAGCTGCCGGCACGAACAAGATGACGCTCTATCGTCACTTCGAATCCAAGGACGAACTGATCGTCGAATGCTTGCGCGCCAATGCGGCCAAGGCCGGCGCTATGTGGGATGCATTCGAGGCCGAATTTCCTGGTGACAAGCTTGCCCAGTTGCATGCCTGGGTTCGCAAGGCGGCTGCCATGCTCAATGCTGACGGCCGCGGCTGCGACATGGCTAACGCCGCCGCTGAGCTGACCGAGCCGGATCATCCGGCCAGGCTGGTGATCAAGGAGCTCAAGGAAGCCCAGCGCGCGCGCCTTGTGACGCTATGTCGGGATGCCGGCATTGGTCAGGCCGAACTGCTCGCCGATACGTTGTCGCTGCTGTTGGAGGGCGCGCGTGTCAGCGTGCAGACCGTGGGTACCGAAGGTCCGAGCACGCAGTTCGTGCGCATGGCCGAAGGGCTGATCGTTTCGTTCCGGGGCACTGCCGCAATTTGATATCCGTCACGTTTGTTGGCGGGTTCTATGACGGGCCGCCTACGCTTTTGACCCTGGCGGTATGGGAATTCCGACGGGCTGAACGAAAAAAGCCCGCTGCCGGGAGGAGGTGGCAGCGGGCTCGATTTTCGAATGTGGCGCGGGAGGAGGTGCACCCCATTCAGCGTCGGCATCGCATCTGGGAGGAGTAGATGGCCGACAACCAGAACCTACGAGTTGCCCAACGATTCGGCAACAAAGAAACTTGCATAGCTGCTGTGCAGATTTGCCGTGCCAATTATCATACAAATCCGGCAACAGGCATTTTGCCAGACCGCCTGCTTCACTGCACCGGGACGTTTTCCCTGAAGATCAAGCGCGGTTCGATGAACTTGCGCGTCAGATAGGGTGCCGAGGAGGCAATCGAGCCGAGCAGACGAATCACCGACTGTTCCGCGATCAGCCTGGCATTCTGATCGATGACGACATCGAGCAGGTCGTCGACAAGATGACCGCGCGTATCCTTGGTCAAGTCGTGGCAGATGAACACCGGCTTGCGGTTCGGTCTGGCCTCCCGGATCGCCTTTGCAACGCCCGAATGTCCAGCTCCGACGCAATAGATGCCGAGCAGTTCCGGCTCGTCGTGCAGCGCCTTCATGGTCTCGGTGTAGCTGGCATCGGGCTCGTCGTTGATCTCGACGGCGCTGCTGACGGTCAGATTGGGAAACTCCTCATTGAGCACCGAGCGGAAACCCATTTCGCGTTCCTCGTGGCCGCGATAGGAACGTGAGCCGACGACCATCGCCAGATGGCCGGTGCGGCCGCCAAGGAAGCGTCCCATCAGCAGCGCCGCCGTTCGTCCCGCCACCCGGTTGTCAATGCCGACATAGGCCGCGCGCGGTGCCGCCGGAACATCGGATACCAGCGTCACCAGCCGCATGCCGGCTTCGACGATGTCACGCAGGATGTTGCGCGTGCGCGGATGATCGACGGCGATCACGCCGACGCCATTGGCCCTGAGCGACAGGTTTTCGACAGCGCTCTGCAGTGCGTTCGGCGAGATGCCGGCGAGGCTGTGGATCCGGCACGAGGCGACAAGCGGCAGACGCGCGGCGTAGTCCTCGATATGCCCCGCAAGATCGCGCATGAAGGCATTGCTGCCGATCGGCAGCAGGAATTCGAGATGGGCGGGCCGTGAGGGCAGCGTCACCTGATCGGCGACCGGCAGATAGCCGAGTTGCTTGGCCGCCTCCATGACGCGCTGGCGGTTGGCCGCACTCGCACCCGGCCGGTTATTCAGCACCCTGTCGACCGTTGCGGTCGACAGCCCGCAATTGCGGGCGATGTCCGAGACGGTGGCTTTCATGCCGCTACCCACAGCCCGCACTGCGGGGCTTTTCATGCCGCTACCCTATACGCCCTGCGATGCCGCGCCAGACAAGCGATGCGATCTGAGGCTACGGGTGATTGGCGCCAATCACCCGAAAGTCAGTGCGACGGCTTGCCATCGGCGATAGCATCGCGGATTTCCTTGTCCGACATGCCGGTGATGATCCGTTCGACCTCTGCCACGCTGGTCTTCTTCGGGTCGATGTCGTCGGCGACCACCTTGCCCCGGCGCATGACGACGATGCGGTCGACCACCTGGAAGACATGGTGGATGTTGTGGGCGATGAAAATGCAGGAATGGCCGGAATCGCGGGCGTTGCGCACGAAACTCAGCACGCCCTGTGTTTCGGCGACGCCCAGATTGTTGGTCGGCTCGTCGAGGATGATCAGGTCGCTGTCGAAATGCATGGCGCGCGCGATCGCCACCGCCTGGCGCTCGCCGCCGGAGAGCGAGCCGATCGGCGTCGTCGGCGGGATGTTCTTGGTGATGCCGACCTGCTTGAGCAAGTCGCGGGCAACCGTGTTCATGGCGTCCTGGTCCATCCGGTTGAGGAAGCGCGGCGGCTTGATCGGCTCGCGTCCGAGGAACAGATTGCGGGCGATCGACAGTTGCGTGACCAGCGCCGAGTCCTGGTAGATCGTCTCGATGCCGTGGGCGATGGCGTCGCTGGTGCTGCGCAGGCTCACCTTCTTGCCGCGGATGAAGATATCGCCGCTGGTCAGCGGAACGGCACCCGAAAGCACCTTGATCAGTGTCGACTTGCCGGCGCCATTGTCGCCGAGCAAGCCGACGATCTCCCGTTCATTGACATGGAAATTGGCATCCTCCAGCGCCTGCACGCGGCCGTAGGACTTGCGGATGTTCGTCATGCGGATCAGTGGCTCGGCCATGATTCAAGTCCCCGCCTGATGCCGGCGTTCCAGCCATGAATGCAGGGCCATCATGCCGAGGATGATGGCCCCGATGAAGATGTTGTAGGCAAGACCGGGCACGCCGATCAGCACGATGCCGTTGCGCATCACGCGCAGGATCAGGATGCCGAGCACGGTGCCGATGATCGTGCCGCGCCCGCCGGTCAGGGCGGTACCGCCGATAACCACCATGGCGATGACTTCCAACTCATAGCCGGTACCGCTGTTGGGGTTGGCGGCGGAAGTGCGCAGCGAAGAGATGACGCCGGCAAGCGAGGCCATGACCGACGACAGCACGAACAGGCCGATCTTGACGCCGCTGACATTGACGCCGCGCGCCCTTGCGGCGCTCGGGTTGCCGCCGGCCGCCTGGATCCAGTTGCCGGTGCGGCTTTGCGTCAGCACATAGCCGAGCGCGATCGCCGCGGCGATGAACCAGAACAGCGACATGTAGATGCGGAACGGGCCGATGAAGAAATCGCCGACCAGCACTTCCGCCAGCCAGCTGCCTTCCGCGCTCCAGGTGCGCTGGGGAAAACCATCGGTGACGAAAAGAGCGGTACCGCGCACCACCAGCAGCATGCCGAGCGTCACCAAGAAGGATGGGATCTTGAGCTGCGTCACGAACCAGCCATTGACCAGCCCGATGAAGGCGGCGACCAGCAGTGCGGCGACAAAGCCGACCTCGAGCGAGGTCAGGCCACTGTTGAACAGGGTCCACATCAAGACCGGCGAGAAGCCGAACAGGGAGCCGACCGAGAGGTCGAACTCGCCCGATGTCATCAACAGCGTCATCGCCAGCGCGATCAGGCCGAGCTCGACCGTGAAGGCCAGCGTGTTGGAAATGTTCTGCGGCGACAGGAAGTCGTGGTTGAAACTCCAGAAAACGGCGATCTCGACGACGAGCAGCACGAAAGGGCCGAATTCCGGCCGTGCGATCAGGCGTTGGACGAGCGAATGATTTTCCACAGGCAATCCGCGACATGAGTGGAAGGCTGAGCGTTGCACATCGCGTGCAAAGGGCTCGGCGAAATGGAGAGCCAGTCGCGACCGTTGGGCGGCCGCGACTGTCGAGGTTGGATGTTACTTGCCGGACAGGATGTCGTCGTAGATCTGCGCGGTGTCTTTTTCGTAGAGCGCGCCGGTGATGACGTTGAAGCCCGGAGGAATGCCGCCGGCGGCCATATTGGCCAGCGAAAGCGCGACATAGCTGGTCGCCTGCGGGTCCTGCCACTGGCCGGCATTGACGTAGCCGTTCAGCACTTCCTGGGTGGTGTCGAGCGAGTTGCCCCAGCCGACGACCGGGATTTCGCCCGGCTTGATGCCGACCTGGTCGAACACCCGCTTGATCGAGCCGGTGACGAGATCGCCCAGGCCGATGATCGCCTTGACCTTGGCCTTGTTGGCGGTGAGGTAGTCGACCATGCGGTTGATCACTTCAGCCTGATCAAGCGTGGCTTCCGTGATTTCATAGGTGATGCCGAGCGGCTCGAAGACGCTCTTGATGCCTTCTTCTTCCTGCACGCCATAGGTGGCGCCGGGGATTTCGACCGGCATCCAGACGAAGTCGCCTTTCTTCACCAGGCCTTTGTCGACCAGATACTGCGCCCAGTGCTTGCCGAAGGTGACGTTGTCGCCGCCGACATAGGCGTTGAAGTCGGCTTTCGGATCAGGCGTGTTGAAATTGATGATCGGCACTTTCGCCGCACGCGCTTCCTTGACGATCTCGATCAGGCTGCCCGGATCAGGGCTCGTCGTGACGATGCCATCGGCCTTGGCGGAGAGGGCGGCGCGAACCGCTTCCTGCTGCGAGGCGACATCGCCGTTGTGGAACGAGGTGTTGACCGTGTTTCCGGTGTCCTTGGCCCACTGCTTGGCCCCGGCCAGGAAGTAGGTCCAGACCGGATCGGCCGGACCGCCATGCGAAATCCAGTAGAACGTCTTGGCCTGTGCCGCTGCTGGTATCACCATCAGCGCCACCAACAGGCCGTATAGAACGAGTCTTAGCCGTGTCAGCATTTGATTTCCTCCCGTTTGTAGATGGTCAGTTCAAAATCCGTCCCTTGTTCCGCGTCTTTTGCCAGCGCCGGTTGAATGCGTCAGAGCATCCCCTTTTTCGACGGATGGCAAGCCTCCATCTGCAGGTGTAGTGGGCGCCTGACGGATCGTCATCAGCCGTCCCATCAGATTGCATCAGTCGAGGTGATTTTCCGACTGTCGGATAATTGGTGTGATCGTTTCGGGTCGCGCGAACGTGGCCTGCGCCGACAAGTGTCACGCCGGCGACCATCCTACGCCCACGGGACCAGGTCCGGAGCAACCCTGGCTGGGCGTCGACGATACCAGTTGCTAGATCAGATCGGCTCTGGCCAGTTCCCGCATCAGATGGCTGGCGCCGTAGGTCCAGTGCGGACAATCTGGCGAGAGCCGCACCCGGTTGACCAGCGCACCGAATTTCTCCGACGAGATGGTGACGATGTCGCCGACCTTGTGGGTAAACCCCTTGCCCTTCTCGCCGCGGTCCTTGGACGGAACGAACATGGTGCCGAGATAGAGCGCCAGCCCGTCCGGATACTGGTGGTGCGGCCCCATGGCCGCGGCGACCAGTTCCTCCGGCGAGCGGCTGATCTCGGCCATCGAGCTTGCGCCCTCCAACGAGAACCCGTCCTCGCCCTCGACTTTCAGACGCACGACGGCGCGCTTGACGTCATCGATGGAGAATTTGTCATCGAACAGGCGGATGAAGGGGCCGAGTGAGGCCGAGGCATTGTTGTCCTTGGCCTTGCCGAGCAGCAGCGCCGATCGCCCTTCGACATCGCGCAGATTGACGTCGTTGCCGATGGTGGCGCCGACGATCCTGCCGCTGGAGGCGGCGATCATGGCGATCTCGGGTTCCGGATTGTTCCAGGTCGACACCGGGTGCAGCCCGACATCGGCGCCGAAGCCCACCGAGGCCATCGGCTGGCACTTGGTGAAGATCTCGGCATCCGGGCCGATGCCCACTTCCAGATATTGCGACCAGGCGCCGCGCGAAATCAGCTTGGCCTTGATCTCCATCGCTTCGGGCGAACCGGGCTTCAGCTTTGACAGATCGTGGCCGATCAGTCCTGCAATGTCGGCGCGGATGGCATCGGCTTTTTCAGCCGAACCGCGCGCCTGTTCCTCGATCACCCGTTCCAGCAGGCTGACGACGAAGGTGACGCCCGATGCCTTGACCGCCTGCAGGTCGACCGGGGAGAGCAGGTAGGGTTTTGCGGGATCGCGCCCGGTTTCAAAACTGTTGGCGGCGATGTCATCGAGCGATCCGATCGGTCTGCCCTCGGCCGATACCACATGGCCAACAGGATCCGGCATCTCGCAGATGTCACGCACAGTCGGTGCCGCACGCGACGTGATGTCGAAGACCGTGCCGTCGCGGACCGTGACGAGCAGCGGGTATGCGGCATCGCTGCTTCTGGCGCGACCGACAAAAAGGCCCTCGCTGGGCAGGTGGGTCGGGTTCGTCATAGCGCTCTGTCCTCTGAGTGATCGAGAATGTGGTCTGGCCGGATCGGCGCGGCACTTTCACCGGATTCCCATCAAAGGTCTATCCCGTCGCAGGCGATCGGAACTTTGGGTCTCCGATCGGCTCGGCGGCAGTCCACAGACGAACGCCCAAGGTGCTCTTTCAAAACTGTGAAATTCTGACTAGGATTTTCACCAATCGCAGCGCATTTCAGGTGACCCTTGGCGACAGCATTCTCCGATCCGATCTGGCGAAGGCCGCCGGCAGCTTCCACGTTTCAATCGCTTCCCAATGGCGAGCGTGTCGATCTCACCATCGTCGGCGGAGGCATCATGGGCTTGTCGACCGCCTTGCATGCCGCCCGGCTTGGCCTGTCGGTGCGGGTGCTGGACGCCGGCGAGATCGGCCAGGGCGCATCAGGCTTGAATGGCGGCCAGGTCATTCCCGGCCTGAAATACGATCCGGAATGGCTGCTTGAGCATTTTGGCCCGGAGCGCGGCGAGGCGCTTGTCAATTTCGCGGCGTCGACCGCCGATGCGGTGTTCGAACTGATCCGCGACGAGAAGCTGGCGGTGCCGTTCGTTCGCAATGGCTGGATCCAGGCGGCGCACACCGAGGTTGCGCTGAGGTCGGCGGCGAACCGCGACCGGCAATGGCACGCGCGCGGCGCCGATGTCCAGCTTCTGAGCGCGGCGGAGATCACAGCCAGGACCGGTGCGCGGGGTTATCTCGGCGGCTGGCTCGACCGCCGCGCTGGAGTCATCGACCCGCTCGCCTATACGTCGGAACTTGCACGGGTCGCGACCGCGGCTGGAGTGAAGATAGCCGAGCGCCAAAGGGTCGTGCGGCTCGCCAAAGCCGCCGGTGATTGGCGTATTTTGACCGAAAATGGCCTGGAATTGCAGGCGAAGGCGGTCGTGCTGGCGACAAACGCCTATACGGACGGTCTGATCCCCGGTCTCGCCCAGACGATCGTGCCGCTGCATTCCTTTCAGATCGCCACAGCGCCGCTGTCGCCCGATCTGGTGGCCACGATCCTGCCGGAAGGGCAGGCGGTGTCGGACTCCCGGCGCATCCTCGTCTACTACCGCAAGAGCGCCGACGGCCGGCTGGTGCTTGGCGGACGGGGTCGCATGGCGCTGCCGACGAGCGCCAATGACTGGGCGCATCTCGAGCGGGCGCTGGTACGGCTCTATCCCTCGCTGGCTGGTGTCGCCATCGAGAAGCGCTGGTTCGGCCGGGTGGCGATGACGCCGGACCACCTGCCGCACATCCACGAGCCCGAGCAGGGCCTGCTGGCCGTGGTCGGTTGCCAGGGTCGTGGTGTCGGCCTGATGACCGCGCTTGGCGAGCGCATCGCTGGCTATCTCCAAAGTGGTGACGCCAGGCAATTGCCTTTCCCGGTCTCGCCGATCCGGCCGATCCCGTTTCACGCCTTCCGCCAGATCGGCGTCGCCGCGACTATCGCTTGGTATCGTCTGCTCGATGCGTTGGAGCGCTGACAAGGCGATTCATCTCCATGGGATTCCGTTAGGGGATTGTGCTTGACAGTTTCATGAATATGAAAAAGTCTAGGACAATTTCAAATTTTCCAACAGGCAGGTCGATGTCGACCCTAGTTGCAACATCAGCGCCAGAGGCCCGGTCATCTCAGGGCTTCCGGTTCGCAATGCTGCTGCCGGGCGCGCTGGTCACCTTCCTGCTGATCCTGTTTGCTCTCGGCCTGGTGCTTTTTCTCGCCTTCCGCGGCAATGACGGTTCGCTTCTCGGCGCCGGCTTCACCGTGGCGAATTTTGTCACCGTGGTGTCCGATCCGCTGTACTGGACGGTGACGCTACGCTCGCTGATCATTGCCGCTCTGGTCACGCTGGCCACGGTCGTCACTGCCTATCCCATCGCCTACTATCTTGCCTTCCACGCCGGCCGGCGGCGCGGCCTGCTACTGTTCCTGGTGACGCTGCCATTCTGGACCAGCTATCTCCTGCGCGTCTTCGCCTGGAAGATCGTGCTCGCCTACAATGGCGTTTTGAACTCGGCGCTGATCGAAAGCGGCATCTGGTCCGAGCCGACATTGGCCTTTCTCAACACGCCGGCCGCCGTCGTCGTCACGCTGGCGCACGCCTATGCGCCGTTTGCCATCCTGCCGATCTATGTGGCGCTGGACACGATCCCGAAATCGCTGATCGAGGCCGCTTCCGATCTCGGCGCGCGGCCATTCACCTCCTTCCGCCGTGTCGTGCTGCCCAATTCGATGCCGGGCGTGCTGGCGGCCGCCCTCGTCGTCTTCGTGCCGACGGTCGGCGACTATGTCACGCCGGCGCTCGTCGGCGGCCCGGCGAGCACGATGATCGGGACGCTGATCCAGGCGCAATTCGGCAAGGCCAATGACTGGCCGTTTGGCGCAGCACTCTCCGTCGCCGTCATGCTGGTCATCCTCTGCGTGGTGCTGGTCGCGCGCTTCGCCGACCGCAGATTTGGCAGCCGCACATGAGCACGCGCACTCAGGACAGCGGCCGCTGGCTCGGCGTCTACGTCGTCGCCTATCTGGTCTTTCTCTATCTGCCGGTGCTGCTGATCCCGCTGTTTTCCTTCAACAACTCGATCCAGGCAGCGTTTCCGCTGCAAGGCTTTACCTTGCAATGGTATGCGACTTTGTTCGGCAATTCGGCGCTGACCGGTGCGCTCTTGAACAGCCTCGTCATCGGTGTCATTGCCGCCACTGGCGCAACGCTTTGCGGCATCACCGTGTCCTATATGGACCTCTATGGCCGCTCGCCGCTGGCCGCCACCATCAGCGCCATCGCTAGGCTCCCGATCCTGATCCCGGGCGTCATCGTCGGCATATCGCTGCTGATCCTCATCAATCTCATCGGTCTTGGTCCATCGCGCATCGCCATCGTTCTCGGCCACATATTGGTCGCGCTGCCGACGACGGTGGTGATCATGCGCAGCCGCTTCGCCGCCATCCCGAAAACCATTCGCGAGGCGGCGCTCGATCTCGGTGCCTCCGACTGGACGACCTTCCGGCGGGTCATGCTGCCGCTCAGTCTTCCGGCCATCGTCTCGGCTTTCATGCTGGCCTTCCTGATCTCCTTCGACGAATTCATCGTCGTCTTCTTCCTGGCCGGCATCGAGCCGACGCTGCCGCTCTACATCTGGAGCCAGCTGCGTTTTCCAAAGTCGTTGCCGACGGTCATGGCTCTGGGCACGTCGATCCTGGCGGTGTCCTTCGTCATCGCTGCAGTAGCTGAAATCCTGCGCCATCGCGGCCTGTCCGCCACGGCGCCAAAGTCCGCGGATCCATCACAACCAAAACAAACCAAGAGAGGAGAACTGCAATGGCATTCGACCTGAAATCGATCTCTGCAAAGACTGTTTGCGCTGGATTGACGGCGTTCGCGCTGGCGCTGTCGTCGACCGTCGCTTTCGCCGGCGACAAGCTGCAATATTTCACCTGGTCGGGCTATGAACTGCCCGATTTCAACAAGAGCTTCCTCGCCGCGCATCCCGATGGCGTCGAGGCCTCCATCTTCGGTGACGACGACGACGCCTTCACCAAGGTCAAGGCCGGCTTCCGCCCCGACATCGCGCATCCCTGCTATGACAAGGTGGCGCGCTGGAACAAGGAAGGCCTGCTGCAGCCGATCGACACCAAGCGCATCAAGAACTGGGACTCGATTTTCCCGGTGTTCAGGAATCTGCCCGACCTGCAGGCCGGTGACGGCAAGGTCTGGATGGTGCCGTGGGACTGGGGCAACACCTCGATCCTCTACCGCACCGATCTGGTGAAGAACCCGGAAGCCAGCTGGAACCTGCTGTGGGACAAGCAGTATTCCGGCCGCATGGCGACGATCGACGCCGTGCATGACACGCCTGTCGTGGCGGCGCTGCTCGCCGGCGTCAATCCGTTCGACATGACGCCGGAGCAAATGGACAAGGTCGCCGAGAAGCTGCGCGAGCAGCGCCCGCTGCTCTCCAACTACACCACCGACATGACCTCTGTCGAACAGGCGCTGGCCAGCGGCCAGCTGGTCGCCGCCATGACCTGGAACGCGTCCGCCACCTCGCTTAAGAAGCAGGGCGTGCCGGTCGAGTTCATGAAGCCGAAGGAGGGCATGCTGACCTGGGCCTGCGGCTTCGTCATGCTCAAGGACGCCAAGAACGTCGATCTTGCCTATGACTTCATCAACAGCCGGCTGGAGACGGATTCCGGCAAATACCTGATCGAGGCCTACGGCTATGGCAGCTCGACCAGTTCGGCCTTCACGGCGGTGCCGAAGGAGGAGCTGGAGAAATTGCAGCTGCCGTCCGACCCGGAGGTGATGCTGAAGACCACCATCTTCACCGGCCCGATGAAACAGAATGACGACCTCGCCAAGATGTTCGAAAAGGTCAAGGCAGGCGGGTGAGTTGAGGTTCTTCCCTTCTCTCTTTCTGGGGTGAGCAGCCGGTTCGCGTAAGCGAATTCATCGTGCCAGTGGCACGATGAAAGGCCGGCGAACGCCGGGACGCTGCGAAGCAGCGGGGACCCGGCAGGGTGGATCGACTAACCACGCCCGGCCCTTCGCAGGGCCAGGGCGTTCGAAGCTCGAAAAGCCAAGCAATTGGCCTTTCGTCCGCTGCGCGGACCGCTTCTCACCCCACAAGGGGAGAAGGGAACAAGACGAGGACGAATGGATGGACATGCTGGACGAACCGGCTGGGAAGCCGAAGGACGATGCCGATGTGCGGGTCGGCCGGCGCGTGCGGGCGCTGCGTCTCGAGCGCAACCTGTCGCTGGCCGATCTTGCGGCAAAGGCCGGCGTGTCGATCGGGGCACTGAGCCAGATCGAGCGCGGCATGTCCTCGCTGCGCGTCAAGGTGATCTGGCCGCTCGCCGCTGCCCTCGACATCGAGCCGTCGGCGCTGATTGCCGACGGCAACGATGCGGCCAACGATCTCTATTGCGTGCGCGCCGACAAGCGGCGGCAAATCCCGGTCAAATCGGAAGGCATTGCCAAGGCGCTGCTGTCACCGCCGGGCGCGACGCTGACCGGCATGCTGGTGACGGTGGAAGCCAGCGGCGGCACGGCCGAGGCCTATGCGCATGCCGGCCATGAATTCGGCTTCGTGCTGACCGGGGAGGTCGAACTGGTGGTAGATTCGACAAAATACGTGCTGAAGGCTGGCGACAGTTTTGCGTTCAAGAGCACGCTTTTGCATGCCTTCCGCAATCCGGGCGCCGAGCGCTGCCAGATCCTCTGGGTCAACACCACGAAGCCCTCCGAGGTTCGCGATGGCGCCTGATCCACTCGTCCGGCTGCAGGCGGTCTCGAAGATTTTTCCTGGCGGCATCGTCGGGCTCGACGCCGTCGATCTTGACATTATCAGCGGCGAGTTCATCACGCTGCTCGGGCCGTCGGGTTGCGGCAAGACCACCAGCCTGCGCGTCATCGCCGGCTTCGAGAGCCCGTCGAGCGGCAAGGTGTTGCTCGACGGCCGCGACATCACCGTCCTTCGCCCCTTCGACCGGCCGGTCAACACCGTTTTCCAGGATTACGCGCTGTTTCCGCACATGAATGTTGCCGAAAATGTCGGCTTCGGCCCGTCGCTGCGCAAACTGTCTGGCGCCGAGCAGGCAAAGCGCACCGGCGAAGCCCTCGATATGGTCGGTCTTGCCGACAAGCTTGGCGCCCGCGTCTCCGAACTGTCGGGCGGCCAGCGCCAGCGTGTCGCGCTGGCGCGTGCCATCGTCTGCGAACCACGCGTGCTGCTGCTCGACGAGCCGCTGTCGGCGCTCGATGCGCATTTGCGCGAACAGATGCAGGTCGAACTGAAGCGGCTGCAGTCGCGGCTCGGCACCACCTTCGTCATGGTCACACACGACCAGACCGAAGCCTTGTCGATCTCCGACCGCATCGTCGTCATGAACAAGGGCCGCATCGAGCAGATCGCGCCGCCGGCCACCCTTTACGACCGGCCCGCCACGAAGTTTGTGGCGAGCTTCATCGGCACCATGAATCTCCTGCAATCTCGGTTTGTCGGCCGCGATGGCGATCGCCTGCGTTTCACCGCCGGCACCCTGCAGCTGGAGGCTATTTCTGAAACCGGCGAGGCGCCTGCCGAGGGCGCCTCCCGCACCATCGGCGTGCGTCCGGAGGATCTGCTGGCGATGACCGAGGCCGCGCCCGGCACCGCGCCGGCACGCGTCAACAGCATCGTCTTTCACGGCCGCACGCTGCGCCTGCATGCCGAACTCGGGCAGGGCGCACCTGTTGTCATCGATGCGCCGCGCCAGGCTGAGGGTTTTCAATTCAGCGCCGGAGACGTGGCGCATATCAGCCTGCGCCGTGGCGCCAACTGCCCGGTGCTGCCAGGCTAGTTTTGTCGACGTTAAATAGCCGGAGCACACGTTCGCGCCGCGCGGTGGCTACAAGCTGTCTGTCAACGGCCGGGGGTATGCCGACTGATTTTCGGGGAGGTCAAGGGCATCGGCTACGGCGCAGGGTTCGCCCCCTGCTCGAAAAGCTTCCTCTACCGTTAAATTTGCAGGCGCTGATGCGGAAACCATTAGCGCCGGTTTTGTTTTCACTTGATTTGTTCGCTTTTTGTTCTAGATTTCTCGGCTTGATACAATCTGCCGGACGAGATCGGTTGTGAGTGGGCAATTTTCATACGGAACCGCGAAGAACGGTCAGACCTTTTTCCAATTTGAAGGACAGAACCCGATCCGGGAGCCGCATCTGTTCTACGGATTTCTCGTTGAAGACCCGGTCAATGCCATGCTGCGGCGCAGGGCTGAGCACTACAATCAGGAACTGAGATTGCGGGGATGGCTGACGCCAACCGATCAAATGCATATGTCCCTGATCGGCCTTGGCGACGGCAAACAGAAGCGTGTGGTGGAGATCGCCCGCCAAGTCGGCTTGCTGATCCAGGCCACACCATTCGATGTTTGCTTCGACCGGCTGTCGGCTTTCGGCGGCGGGGCGCTGGTGCTTCGCAGCAGCGACCATTCGCCGACTTTGCAAGCCTTCTGGCGCAAGCTCTCTGCCGTGATTGACGACAGCCCGCTAAAGCCATTCATCACGACCTCGCTGGAGCCACATGTCACGCTGCTTCGCGACAGGAGGGGCGTTCCGAAAGTGCGGGAACAGATTGTTGAGCCGATATCCTGGACAGTGCGGAGTTTTTCGCTGATCCGCAGCCACCAGGGTGAATACAAATGTCCGGCGACCTGGCAATTGACCGGTCAGGACGATTCCCTAGCCGTCATGTGAGAAATCGTCGTCACATAGCCGCTATATCAGTCGTCCTGACACGGCTTGTCAGCTGTAGTGCCGGCAAGGGTGGCGGGCCGGTAAGCGCTTCCCTATTTGCAATGCGTCTGAACAGGAGGAACACAAATGACCATCGCGGAAATTGCCAAGGATTTCACCGAACTGCTCAAGCAGGGCGATAACGAAGCTGCTGCCGAGAAGTACAACGCCGATGACATCGTCAGTCTCGAAGCCATGGCGGGGCCGATGGCCATCTCCCATGGCAAGGAGGCTCTCAGACAGAAGGGCCAGTGGTGGCAGGAGAACAATGAAGTGCATGGCGGGTCGGTCGAGGGTCCCTATGTCAACGGCGACCAGTTCGCGGTGCGCTTCAAGTTCGACATAACGCCCAAGGCCACCGGCGAGCGTGTCACCATGGATGAAGTTGGCCTCTACACGGTCAAGAACGGCAAGATCACCGAAGAGCGCTTCTACTATTGAGGCTGCCGCCGGCTTCCGGCTCACGTCGCTGCTGCATGATCTGGAAATTAGACGGCCAGGACATTGTCCTGGCCGTCGTGTGACACGGAGATATGGCAACGGCTCTGGCAAAGCGGGAAGGGCGGTTTTAGTCTGTGGAACGGATTCGACAGTCAGCCAAGGAAGCGCGCTTTTGACGATCACCATGTACGGCATCACCACCTGCGACACGGTCAGGAAGGCGCGCGTCTGGCTGGAGGGCCATGACATAGCCTACCGGTTTCACGATTTCAGGGTAGAGGGACTGGACGCGAAGCGGCTCGATGGCTGGGCGGGCAAGGTCGGCTGGGAAAAGCTGCTCAACAAGGGTAGCACCACGTTCCGCGAACTGGCCGACAAGGACAAGCAGAGCCTGGACGAGAAGAAGGCCAAGGCGCTGATGCTGGGCAAACCGACCATGATCAAGCGGCCGGTTCTGGAGGTTGGCGACCGGGTTCTGGTTGGATTCAAGGCTGATGTTTATGAGGCGGCGGTGAGGTAGCGTAGCGAGACGGCGACGCTGCCAATCTCCCCCGTAAGGGGGGGCGATCGGACGTCGCCGCGGCTTTCGCCAATCTCCAGCGCAGGAAGGCAAGTGCCCCTTAACCCGTTTTGGAAAGATACCCCGCCAGCGCCACCGCATTGTTGTGCGCCTCGTCATGCGCGCCGTAGAGCAGCGTCACTCGACCCTTGCCGAGGAGGGCGCGCAGTTCTGCCACGGCCTCGCCATTCCCATCCAGCTCAACCCGATACCGCTTCTGAAACTCCGCCCAGCGCGCCGGCTCGTGGCCGAACCATTTTCGCAGCTCGTCGCTCGGCGCGATATCCTTCAACCACAGCGTCAGTGCGGCGCCTTCCTTGCTGACGCCGCGGGGCCAGATGCGGTCGACCAGCACCCGCTGCCCGTCGTCGGAAGCGGGTGGCTCGTAGATGCGCTTGACCGCCAGGTCGAAGGTCATCGGCCCCTCCGCAAGCGGCTCAGGCCCACTCGCCCTTGCGCATGACGGGCACGCGGGCGCCGTCCTTGTGGACACCGTCGATGTCGATCTTGTCCGAACCGATCATCCAGTCGATGTGGATGAAGCTCTTGTTGCCGCCGCGCGCCGCGATCTCGTCCTGGCTAAGCGAGGCGCCGTCGACGAAGCACTTCGAATAGCATTGGCCGAGCGCGATGTGGCAGGCGGCGTTCTCGTCGAACAGCGTGTTGAAGAACAACAGCCCGCTCGCCGAGATTGGCGAGGAATGCGGCACCAGCGCCACCTCGCCGAGGCGGCGCGCGCCCTCATCGGTGTCGAGCACTTTCTTCAGCACGTCCTCGCCCTTCGAGGCCTTGGCCTCGACAATCCTGCCCGCTTCGAAACGAACCGAGATCTCGTCGATCAGCGTGCCCTGGTAGGACAGCGGCTTGGTCGAGGAGACATGGCCCTCGACGCGCCTTGCATGCGGCGTGGTGAAGACCTCTTCGGTCGGGATGTTGGGATTGCAGGTGATGCCGTTCTTGGCGGTCGAGGCGCCGCCCATCCATTCATGGCCGTCCGCCAGCCCAATCGTCAGGTCGGTGCCCGGTCCGGTAAAGTGGAGCGCATGAAAATTATGGCCGTTGAGCCATTCGGTGCGGCTGCGCAGCGCTGCATTGTGCGCCTTCCAGTTGCCGATAGGATCCTCCACATCGACCCGCGAGGCGGCGAAGATGGCATCGGCGAGCTTCACCACGGCAACGTCGTCGGGATCGCCGGGGAAGACCTGCCTGGCCCAGGCGAGGTCCGGATAGGCGACAATGTTCCAGTTGATGTCGAAGCCGGTGATCTTTTCCAGCGCCGGCTGGTAGGCCATCGAATTGGCCTTGTTGGCGCGCGCTACTTTCGCCGGATCCTGTGCGGAGAGCAGCGACGGATCCTCGCCGCGCACGGCAAGTCGCGCCGCATTGTTGGAGAAGGCTTTCGCCATGCCTTCGTAGAGCCAGCCGGCGGCGCGGTCGAAACTCGCATCGGCGCCGAAGCGGTAGCGCGCCAGCGTCATCTCGTCATCGTTGAAGATCGGCGTCACCAGCCCGGCGCCGGCCCTATAGGCATGCTCGACGATCCGTCTGGTCAGCGGCAGTGCCGCGATGGAGGATGTGAGCACCAGATCCTGTCCTGGCTGCAATTGCAGCCCGACCTTGATGGCGACTTCCGCCAGCCTGTCGAGCTTCACTGGGTCGATCGATGCGGAAACGCCGCGCGAATGTGTGGTCATGATCCTGCCTGCCGTAGTTTGATGTCCGACCTACCATAGAGCGGCGGCGCCGTGCTTTCCACCGCGATCGCGCCGGCGGGTTCTGGGTTTGCGGACCCGAACCGCGCCATGGTTGCCTCGATCTCTTCCCTGATCCAGACCTTGAAATCCCGGACCTTGCGGCTTTCGGCCTTGGCGGACGAGGTCACCAGCCAATAGCCGAGCCCGCTCTGGGCGCGGATCCCGAAAGGCGCCACCAGCCGCCCGTCGGCCAGCGCATCGGCGGCGAGCAGTTGCCAGCCCAGCATCACGCCATGGCCGGCAATCGCCGATTCCAGGCACAGCATCGGGTCGGTGAAACGCGCGCCCTTGAGGAAGGTGACAGGTGGAACACCGGCCGTCTCGAACCAGCTTTCCCAGTTGATCATTGCCCGCTCGTCGGTGATCGCGCAGGTCTGGGCAAGATCCTCGATCGATTTCAGTTTTTGGCCGATCGCCGGCGAACAGACCGGGAAGACTTCCTGCGCCAAAAGCAGTTCCGTGCGCCCGCCCGGCCATTTGCCGTCGCCAAGCCGGATGGCGATGTCTATGTCCGAGTGATCGAGATTGGCCAGCCGCACCGAAGCGTCGATGCGCAGCAGTACATTGGGATACCGGTCGAAGTGGCGCGACAGTCGCGGCAAAAGCCATTTCGACGCAAAGGCCGGCGCCACCGAAACCACCAATGTGCACTGCGTCGCCTCGTCGGCCAGCGCCACGGCATGGGCAAGCTCGCGGAAGCCAGCGCCGAGGCGGGCCGCGAAGACGGCGCCGAATTCGGTCAGCACGAGACCGCTTGCCGTTCGCTCGAACAGCGCCTGGCCGAGCTGTTTTTCGGTGCGGCTGATCTGCTGGCTGACGGCGCTGACGGAAACGTTGAGCTCTCCGGCGGCCGCCGCCAGCGATCCGAGTCGGGCAACGGTTTCGACGGCGCGAAGGCCGTTGAGATGGACGCGGTTGAGCATAGCCATTTGAGTTTTTCTAAACCGATCCGGCCGAAATCTCAATTGAAAGCGATGTCGAAACGGCAGACTTTATCAGGGGAGACAGGCTTGTGGAGCCGGAAATGCTGAGGATCTTGTCGTCGTCGCTGAAGGTCTTTTTCGCCAGTACGCCATATAAGCCGCGCCGGGAGAGCGAGGCGCAGAGGTGGCTGACCGATCCGCTTTCGCATCCCGTGCTGAACACCATGTCGGAGCGCGAACTCGGCGACGTGCCGTTCAGGCTGACGGCACGGCGGACAGTGCACGAGATGGGCCCATTGCATGCGGGTTTTGGCGGACGCTGCTGAGCGGACGACGCGCCTCCCGATTTAAGCGCAGGTCCAGGTGATCACGGCGCCCGCGACGGTCTGGCCCAACAAAGGCGGATTGTTTCCCCGGCTCGCGCACCTATTGTGCACTGCAATGACATCCGTCGCCTCAACAGCGCTGCGTTTCGCTTTCGCCGGCATGATTGCCATGGCTGTTGCCATGGGCATCGGACGCTTCGTCTACACACCGATCCTGCCCGGCATGATGCAGGAACTGCATCTGTCGCCGGCCGATGCCGGATGGATCGCCTCCGCCAACTATCTCGGCTATCTCATTGGCGCGTTGGCGGCGGCGGGCGGCTGGGCGCATGGGCGCGAGCGCCTGCTGATGCTGGCGGGGCTTGGCGCCAGTGCGGTCCTTGCCGCGCTGATGGGGCTGACCGATGCGATGGCGGCCTTTCTCGCCATCCGCTTTCTGGCCGGTCTGGCCAGCGCCTTCGTCATGGTTTTCATGGCCAGCATCGTGTTCAGCCATATCGCGGCTGCCGGTCGCAACGACCTGCAGGCCTGGCATTTCGGCGGCGTCGGGCTCGGCATCGCGGCATCGGCGGCGATGATGGCGGTGCTGGTCGCCGAGCATTCGGGCTGGGCGGCAGGCTGGCTGTGGTCGGCGGCGATTTCGGCCTGCGGTTTCGTCCTCGTGGCTCTGTTGGTCAACGAGGGTCCGCTCGGCAACGGCGAAGTCGCCCGCGAGCCGGCACTGCGGATGGACCGGTCGTTGGCCAAGGTCATCATCGCCTACGGCCTGTTCGGCTTTGGCTATGTGGTGACGGCGACATTCCTGGTCGCGATCGTCCGGCAAGGCGGCGGCAGCCGCGTCTTCGAAGCCATGGTGTGGATGGTCGCCGGTCTTGCGGGCCTTCCCTCGGTCTGGCTCTGGCAGAAGATCGCCGCGCGGACCGGCCTCTATGCCGCCTATGCGCTGGCGTGCTTCATCGAAGTTGCCGGCGTCACCGCCAGCGTCGCCATCGGCGGCGCCACCGGGCCGCTGCTTGCCGGCGTGCTGCTCGGCGGCACCTTCATTGCCATCACCGCATTTGGCCTGCAGGCCGCCCGGCAGCAGGCGCCAAGCGCGCCGCGCCGGATCTTTGCCTTGATGACGGCTGCGTTCGGCCTTGGCCAGATCATCGGGCCGGTCGCCGCCGGATTTCTGGCGCAGATGTCGGGCGATTTCTTCCTCGCCTCGATCACCGCCGCAATCGTGCTGGTCGTCTCCGCCGCCATCACATGGTCGGCTGCGCCAAAATCGCCATGATTGTGGGCTTGCTCGATGCGAGGCATCGGGCACGGGCATTTTCTTTCCCACTAATGTGTGACTTTATGCCCGCTGTCGTCAGCTGATTTGCGCCTAGATCGAGGAATTCGCCACAGTGTTCGTATCCTTTTTCCCGCAGCCGAAGCTCTTTTTCTCTTCGGCGGTCATCTGGAGCCTTGCGGCGGTCTTGTTCTGGTTCTTCGGCGGTGAACAAATCGGCGCTTTTGTCGGCTTACCACCCGATGCTCCCGATGTAGCAAAGATCGTTGGTGTGTCAGTTTTCTGGTCGAAGCCATTTCTTTGGTTCTACGTATATTTCGCCGTGGTAGTGATCGTTTTTTATGGTTTTTGGGCCTGGTATCGGCCTCATCCATGGCAAAACTGGTCCATTCTTGGATCGTCCTTAATTCTTTTTGTAATCTATTATCAGGTTCAGGTAAGCGTCGCTTTCAACGATTGGTATGGCCCGTTCTATGATTTGATCCAGAAGGCGCTTGGAACGCCATTTTCTACCACCCCATGGGATTTCTACTCGCAGCTTCTCACGATTACCTGGATAGCGCTTGTTGCGGTCACCGTAGGGGTTCTCAATAGGTTCTTCGTTAGCCATTGGATTTTCCGTTGGCGCACCGCGATGAATGATTACTACATGGCCAATTGGGGCAGATTGCGCCATATCGAAGGTGCATCGCAACGTGTCCAGGATGACACAATGCGGTTTTCCAATATGATGGAGGGTCTCGGAGTTAGCCTAGTGAGTTCGATCATGACGTTGATCGCATTCTTGCCGCTTCTCATGCATTTTTCTGCGGTTGTCACGGAACTCCCTATCGTAGGTGAGGTGCCGCACTCACTTGTGGTGGTCGCTATCCTATGGTCGATTTTCGGAACCACTTTCCTTTGGCTGGTTGGGATTAAGTTGCCGGGGCTCGAGTTTCGCAATCAGCGTGTCGAAGCTGCCTACCGCAAGGAACTTGTTTATGGCGAAGATGATGAAAATCGTGCGCAGCCGCAAACTGTTAGGGAGCTATTCGATAGCGTTCGAAAGAATTATTTCAGGCTATATTTTCATTATGTTTACTTTAACGTCGCCAGAATATTCTATTTGCAGATAGACAACATATTCCCATACATAGTTCTTGTCCCTACGATGGTGGCGGGGAAAATTAAGCTCGGGGCGCTTAACCAGATACTTAATTCGTTTGATCAGGTGCGTTCTTCGTTCCAGTATCTCGTTAATTCCTGGAGCGACATTGTCGTGCTGACGTCCATCTACAAACGTTTGCGCGCTTTTGAGGCGACTTTGGACGGCGAACCGCTTCCCAGCATAGATCGCCGCTTCATTGAGCGCCAAGCTCAACAGTCCGACCCAGCTTGATGGGGAGAGGAAAACCGCCGAGCGCGGCTCAGCCGCCGACCGAGACCTGCTTCTGGGAAACATCCTGGCGCGAAACATAGTCGCGAAAACTGATGCATTCGACATCGGCCTTGACGCAGACCTCGCCGGCGAAGCGCTCAAGCGCGTTCCAGTAGGCGCCGTGATTCATCAGCGCGAAGTGGAAGCCGAGTTCCAGCGGAATGCGTTTTCCCGCATACTGCCTGTCGAAGGCGGCGCGAAAGGCGTCATAAGTCCGGTTGGCGAACT
Organism: Mesorhizobium sp. CO1-1-8; assembly: GCF_020164875.1. Lineage (NCBI taxonomy): Bacteria > Pseudomonadati > Pseudomonadota > Alphaproteobacteria > Hyphomicrobiales > Phyllobacteriaceae > Mesorhizobium > Mesorhizobium sp. CO1-1-8. Next base: position 354,192 of record NZ_JAIUGZ010000002.1, read on the forward strand.
CGTCCGCTTGGCTTGGCCGCTCGAAGCCGCCGGAATGTCTGACATAGAGATTGTAGTCCATGGCGATCACCGGCCGCGACTTCGGTCCCTCGGGGATCTGCGGGAGCGAAAAGTGCATGATGCCGTTGCTGGCCGCCGGTCGGGCAGGACCCTGCGAGACGCCGCTGGCGTCGAATTGATAGCCGGCGGCCGGCAGCGCCTCGTAAAGCGCCTTGCCAGTCGACAGATACGGCGCGCGAAAACCGACAACCGCATGCCGCGCGAAATCGCGCCAGCCTTCGGGTTCGGGCGCGATGCCGTTGATCGCATAGGCGTTCTCGAGAATGTACTCGAACGAACCGAACTCTTTCAGCCAGTCGGCCTTGCTCCAGTCCTTGCCATCGAAATGGCCGCAGCCATGGCTGGCGATGTCGTGGCCTTCATGCGCGGCAAGCCCGATCTGTTCGAGCCGCTCGGTGACTTCCTGTTTCGAGGCGGCAAAGCCGATATTGGATTTGCCGGCGCTTTTGCCGGGTGCGGTGTATTCCTTGCGTGTTTCCGGCGACAGCAGGAAGACACAGGACAGAAAATAGGTGAAATGCGCGCCGGTGCGCTGAGCCAATGCCCGGCTGCGCTTCCACTGCGAAATATCGCGCGCGCTGTCGAATGAGATGATGACGACCTGTTTCGGCTTTGCCGGCGCCGGCGGATCGGCCAAAGCCCCACCGGCAGTGGCGAGTGCGGCAAGCGAAAACGCAACAACGCGGAACGGACGAAGCATAGGCAATCTGATCTTCACTCAGGGAACGTCTGCAGACCGCTTATCGCCTAAATGTGGCGTGGGTGCGATTGGGCTTTTCGGCTGCTTGTCCGGGGCAAACATCCGTTTGCCCCGGACAATAGGCGATTTTCCGGTTGAACCCCTTCCATGCCGGCAGAATTTCGCTAAAACGCGGGCTGACAAAGCCCGACCGGGCAGGAATGGTTTGATTTGATGTCCGACGACAGTTTTATCCGTGAAGTCAATGACGAGATCCGTCGCGAACAGGCGCAGGCGCTGTGGGACCGTTTTGGCCCAGCCCTGATTGTCGTTGCGATCCTCGTGGTGCTCGGCACCGCCGCCTTCGTCGGCTATCGCTATTGGGACGAGACGCGCGCCAACCGCTCCGGCGACGCGTTCTCGCAGGCGCTGAAGCTTGCCAATGACGGCAAGAACGATGAGGCGCTGACCGCGCTCGATCAGTTGGAGAAGGATGGCTACGGCGCCTATCCATTGCTCGCCCGCATGCGTGGCGCGACCGTCAAGGCGAACAAGGGTGACGTCCCCGCCGCCGTCAAGGATTTCGACGAAGTCGCCGCCGACACGGCCATTCCCCAGGGCATTCGCGACATGGCGCGCCTGCGGGCAGCCCTTCTGCTTGTCGACCATGGCTCCTTCGCCGATGTCTCCAGCCGTGTCGAAGCGCTGACATCCGACACCAACACGCTGCGCCACACCGCGCGCGAGGCACTTGGCCTTTCCGCGTGGAAGGAAGGCAAGACCCAGGATGCGCTGAAACTGTTCGACCAGATCGCCGCCGACGACGGCGCCCCGCGCAACACCCGCGAGCGCGCAACGTTGATGTCCGAGCTGATCCGCGGGTCGGGCAGTGCGTCGTGACCTTCAAAGTCGCCATCATCGGCAGACCTAACGTCGGCAAATCGACTCTTTTCAATCGGCTGGTGGGAAGGAAGCTGGCGCTTGTCGACGACACCCCGGGCGTTACCCGCGACCGTCGTGTCCATGCCGCCAAGCTTTACGACCTGCATTTCGACGTCATCGACACCGCCGGCTTCGAGGACGCTGGTGCCTCGACCTTGCCCGGCCGCATGCGTGCGCAGACCGAGATCGCCATCCGCGAGGCCGACCTGATCTTCTTCACCATCGACGCCAAGTCCGGCCTGTTGCCTGACGACAGGACCTTCGCCGAGATCGTGCGCAAGTCCGGCAAACCGGTGGTGCTGGTCGCCAACAAGGCCGAGGCGAAGGGCGCCCAGGGCGGCATGCTGGAAGCCTGGGAGCTCGGCCTTGGCGAGCCGATCCCGGTTTCGGCCGAACATGGCCAGGGCATGCCCGACCTGCGCGACGCCGTGATCGGCGCGCTCGGCGAAGCGCGCGCCTTCGGCGAAGAAGAAGATGGCGAAGACGAAGACGTCGCTGCCGGCGAGGTGCTGATCGGCGAGGATATCGCCGATCCGGATGCCGAGCACACCTATGACGACACCAAGCCGATGCGCATCGCCGTCGTCGGCCGTCCCAATGCCGGGAAGTCGACGCTGATCAACGCGCTGATCGGCGAAGAGCGGCTGCTCACCGGACCGGAAGCCGGCATCACCCGTGATTCGATCTCGGTCGATTGGGATTGGCATGGTCGCCGCCTGAAACTGTTCGACACAGCCGGCATGCGCCGCAAAGCCAGGATCCACGAAAAGCTGGAAGTGATGTCGGTGCAGGACGGCCTGCGCGCCATCCGCTTCGCCGAGATCGTTATCATCGTCCTCGACGCCACCATTCCCTTCGAGAAGCAGGATCTGCAGATCGCCGACCTGATCATCAGGGAAGGCCGGGCGCCGGTGATCGCCTTCAACAAATGGGATCTGATCGACCATCCCCAGGAGCTTCTTGCCGAACTGCGCGAGAAGACGGAACGGCTTCTTCCGCAGGCGCGCGGCCTCCAGGCCGTACCTGTCTCCGGCGAGACCGGGCGCGGCCTCGACAAGCTGATGGATGCCGTCATCAGGACGCACAAGGTGTGGAACAGCCGCGTCTCGACCGGCAAGCTCAACCGCTGGCTGGAAGGCATCCTGGCACACCATCCGCCGCCTGCCGTAGCCGGGCGCCGGCTGAAGGTCAAATACGTCACCCAGGCCAAGACCCGGCCGCCGGGTTTCATTGTCCAGTGCTCGCGGCCCGATGCGATGCCGCAATCCTATGTCCGCTATCTCTCCAACAGCCTGCGCGAAGCCTTCGACATGCCCGGCGTGCCGATCCGCATCGCGCTGCGCACCTCGGACAATCCGTTCGCCGGCCGGGCGAGCAAGAAACGCAGCTGATGGTCGGCGCCTGCTGGCGCTGCATGATCACGCCACATTGCGCAGGTCGCCGTCGCTGGCCCTGGCATTTTCAGGCAACGCTTGCCGCGCCGCGTCCAGCAATATGTCGGCGAGGCGGGCCGCCACCGGCTCGGCGTCGGCGTCCTTGCGATGCAGGAACAACGCCATTTTGGGCAGTGCCGGCAGCCCGGCGATCTCCGGCGTCATCGCGCTGACGCTGGCCGGCAGGCCGATGTCGGTGCGGATCGTCAGCCCCAGCCCCGCCGCCACGGCTGCCCAGATGCCGCCAAGGCTCGGGCTGGAGAAAGCCATCCGCCACGACAGCCCGGCGCGGTCCAGCGTTTCGGTTGCCACCGTGCGCAGAAGGCATGGCGCTTCGAGCGCCACCAGCGGCAGTGGCTCACCGTCGCGCAGGTTGGTCTCGATGCGCTTTGCCGGCCCGATCCAACGCATCGGCACATCGGCGACATGCTCGCTATAAGGCAGCGTTTCGCCGCAGTGCCAGGCGAGCGCGATGTCGAGGCTGCCTGACATGACCCTTTCGGCAAGGTCGTGGCTGCGTGCGATCCTGGCTTCGATCTTCACCTTGGGGTGTGCCCGAGCGAAGCGGCCGAGCACGTCCGGCAGCACCGCCTCGCCGAAATCTTCCTGCAAGCCGAGCCGTACCCAGCCTTCCAACTCGACATCGTGGATGGCGGAGGCCGCCTCGTCATTCAATTCGATCATCCGGCGCGCATAGCCGAGCATGGTCTCGCCGGCCTCGGTCAAAGCGAGGCCGCGTCCTGATTTGCGGAAGATCGGCGTCGCCGCCTGTTCTTCTAGTTTCTTCAATTGCGCACTGACCGCCGAAGTCGACCGGCCAAGCCGGTCAGCCGCCTTGGCAAAGCTGCCCAGTTCCATGCCGGTGACGAAACTGCGCAGGACGTCGAGGTCGAAAGTTACGCGCCGCATGTGTAAGTCCCGATTTTCAGGATTGTAAGTTCAAAACTTCCTGATTTTCGGGATGAAATTATGGCGGTAGGGACAGATCGTCAAGGCCGGACCACTGGCCAGCACGGGAAATGAAATCATGTCCGCCATTGTCAATTGCACCGACCGGCAGCAGTCGGAACTCTTGGAAGATACCGGTTCCGCCGGGAGGGTGTTCAAGCCGGGCCATCGCTGGAAAGTCCTGGGCATCGGCGTTGCCGCCAATGCCGCCTTCTCGGCTACGTTCTCCGGCATCCCGGCGACGGCGGTCGTTGTTCGCCAGGGCTATCACCTGGGCAATGCCGAGCTCGGCCTGGCGCTCGGCCTTCTCGGCCTGGGGGTCGCGCTCAGCGAACTGCCCTGGGGCTTGCTCACCGATCGCTGGGGCGATCGCCGCATGCTCCTGATCGGGCTCGGCGCGACTGCGGCGTGGCTCCTGGTCATGGCGATGCTGGTCGTGCCGACAAGGACCGATGTCCCCGGCATCACGCTGCTGTCAGCGAGCCTGCTCATCACCGGATTGCTCGGCGGCAGCGTCAACGGTTCGAGCGGCCGCGCCATCATGGGCTGGTTTCGGGAAAACGAGCGCGGCTTCGCCATGAGCATCAGGCAGACGGCGGTGCCGCTCGGCGGCGGCCTTGGCGCGCTCGTGCTGCCCTCGCTTGCCCTGGCTTTCGGCTTTGCCGCGGTGTTCGGGGTCCTGGCGGGCGCATCCGCTCTGTCTGCCCTGTTCGCCTGGCGCTGGTTGCACGAGCCGCCGACTGCGGGCGAGGGCCATCTCGCTTCGGCTGTGGCCGGGCCGACGCCGCTGCGCAATCGCGATGTCTGGCGTATCGCGACCGCCATCGGCCTGCTCTGCTTTCCGCAGGTGGCCGTGCTCACCTTCGCCTCCGTGTTCCTGCACGACTTCGTTGGCTTGGGAACGGCGGCAATCAGCGCGAGCCTCGCCGCCGTTCAGATCGGCGCCATGGTCATGCGCATCTGGAGCGGCCGCTTCACCGACCGTCACGGCAACCGCCGCCAATTTCTTCGCTTGTGCAGCGCGTTCAGCGCCCTTGCCTTCGCCGTGCTTTGGCTGCTGGTCCTGTTCGGCCCAACCGCTCCGGGCGGCCAGCTCATCTGGTTGGCGGTCCTTCCAGTCGTGCTAATTGCCGCAGGCATCTCGGTCTCCGCCTGGCACGGCGTCGCCTACACCGAGCTTGCCACCCTTGCCGGCGCCGGCCATGTCGGAACCGCGCTCAGCCTTGCCAACACCTTTGTTTTCGTCGGCTTCTTCCTGGTGCCGGTGGCCATTCCGGGGCTCTTGCATCTCTGGTCTTGGGCCGGCGTCTGGGCGGCGGCCGCCATCTGCGCGCTGATCGCCCGGCCGATCTTCCTGCGCCCGGCCTGAACGGTCGGCCGCAAAATCGCCCGACTTCGCAACCACGACCTCGGGCCGACCGGGAAAACCCGATCGAACCCGTTAACGTCCCATCAAGGTTAATGCATCATTTTGCTCTCCAGTGGGGTCTGTAGCGTTCCTGGAGAGAGTTCCGTGCATCGACGTGTGTTGAAGCGGCTGGTTGCCGCCGCCGGTGAGAGAAAACGTGGCTTTCTGGGTCCGCTCGTCATCGGTTTCGGCATCTGGATCGGCTTTCCGACCGTCGCCGCCTATCAGGACATGACGAGCCTGGTTTCCGGCCTCGAAGCATCGAGCACGCGCTGGAATTCCTATGTCGAGAAATCCGTCGCCGGCTCGACCCATGCGGCCGAGATGCCCTTTGTCGATTCCGATGTCACCGGCTCCATTTCCGGATCGGGCGTCCACCTGGCCGGTGTCGGCAGCGTGTCGTTTCGCGGCAAGGGCGGCAAGGTCAACGCCACGCCCGATGAGGACCGCGTCGTGCGCGCCGAGAAGAAAGGGCGCATCGTCCAGATGTCTCCCGTGGCGCCGCCAAAGAACTTCAACGCTGGCTCGATCTTCGAGCGCACCTCTTCCTTGCTGCGGCCCAGCATGGACAGCGGCCTGAAAATGGCTTTCGCCAAGCCGCAGATCAAAGGCAAGGAAATCCAGATCGCCGCGGCATTCCATGCGCGCGAGGACAAGAAGCCGGATCCCGGCATGCCGGCCATGCTGGCAGCGCTGGTCAACAATGACCATCCGGACGTGCTGGCGACCGCCTATGCGCAGTCCGAGCCTGATTATGCCAAGGCATCGCCCTTCGAAGCCTTGCTTCAGGACGAGCAGCCCAATGAGGGCCGCTTCATTCCGCCGATGGCCAAGGGCGATCATTCGTGGATCCAGAACCCCCTGCCGGCGAGTGTCTTCTCCAAGAAGGAGCAGGCATGCCTTGCCAACGGCATCTATTTCGAGGCGAGGAGCGAATCCGTGCGCGGCCAGGCCGCCGTCGCCCAGGTCATCCTCAACCGCGTTCGCAATCCGACCTATCCGAATTCGATCTGCGGCGTCGTCTACCAGAACGACAGCTGGTTCAACCGTTGCCAGTTCTCCTTCGCCTGCGACGGCAGGAAGAAGCGCATCGATAGCCCAGCCGCCTACAACACCGCCCAGGAGATCGCCATGGCCGTCACTGCCGGCAAGATCTTCATCCCGGAGGTCGGATCGTCGACCCATTACTATGCGCAATATGTCCATCCCGGCTGGGCGCGCACGATGCAGAAGATGACCAAGATCGGCCTGCATATCTTCTATCGGACCTATGGCGGCGGCTGGAGCTGAGTGCGGAGCAGCCGCTGATCTTTGATGTAGCGCGCAGCCGATCAAAGAGCCATTGCGCGGGGGATTCGCGCGATGCATCCTCGCCATCATGGCGGGCACGATGTCGCACCTTTGTAATCCATTGATTTCATTGCCTAAAATACATGGCAATGAACTTCCGCCCGTGGCTTGACGGGCGCAAACCCTCTAACTATGTTGCCGGCGACTTTAGAAGCGGACGGACGGTGACGGTCTGACCGGGCAGGGGGGTTGCGATGGCCGACAAGAATGGGCCAGACGGAACCGGAGAAACCGGCCGCGGCAATCAGAATGAACCCGACATCCGCGACGACGATCTTGAACGCCGCCGCCGTGACCTTGAAGCTTCGCTTGCGACAAGGCGGCCGGGCCGGCTCGAGGGGAAAGACGACGCGAAAGCGGGCAGTGTGGCCGGTTATGGTCAGGCGCTCAAACTCTCCAGCGAGTTTATCGCCGGGGTGGTGGTGGGTGCCGGCATCGGCTGGATCGTCGACCGTCTGGCGGGGATATCGCCATGGGGTCTGATCGTGTTTCTGCTGCTTGGTTTTGGCGCCGGAGTGCTCAATGTAATGCGTTCCGCAGGCGTTGTGGCAGAGTTTGGACAGGGCGATAAATCGCGCCGTGGCCAAGACGACAAGAAATGACCGCGCTTCATGTGCGGTAATGGTAACGAGGCCGTACGCGGCATTGACGGGGTTTGAACGTGGCAGCTGACAAGGTCGATCCGATCCACCAGTTCCATATCAACAAGCTGATTCCGATCGACATCGGCGGCTATGACCTGTCTTTCACCAATTCGGCGCTGTTCATGGTCGCAACCGTGATCGTCGCGGCTGGATTTCTGTTTCTCACGACGTCGAGCCGCAGCCTGGTTCCCGGGCGGCTTCAGTCGGTCTCCGAGATGGCCTATGAGTTCGTCGGGAACATGTTGCGCGACGCCGCGGGCACGCAAGGCATGAAGTTCTTCCCTCTCGTGTTCTCGCTGTTCATGTTCGTGCTCGTCGCCAACCTGCTCGGCCTGTTCCCCTATTTCTTCACCGTCACCAGCCACATCATCGTCACCTTCGGCCTTGCCGTGCTGGTGATCGCAACCGTGGTCGTCTACGGCTTCATGAAGCACGGTCTTGGCTTCCTGAAACTGTTCGTGCCGCATGGCGTGCCGGTCTTCCTGCTGCCGCTGGTGGTGCTGATCGAAGTGATCTCCTTCGTGTCGCGCCCGGTCAGCCTCTCGGTTCGTCTGTTCGCCAACATGCTCGCCGGCCACATCACGCTGAAGGTGTTCTCCGGCTTCGTCGTCAGCCTGAGCGCGCTCGGCGCGGTTGGCGTCGCCGGCTCGATCCTGCCTCTGGCGATGGCGGTGGCGCTGACGGCACTGGAACTGCTTGTCGCCTTCCTGCAGGCCTACGTCTTTGCCGTGTTGACCTGCATGTATCTCAACGACGCCCTGCACCCCGGGCACTAGGTCCAAAAGTTTCCGGCCCAAGAATTTCCAACATTGGCGCCGGATGGAATCGCAACGGAATTTTAGATCCAAAGGAGTTGAACAAATGGACGCAGAAGCAGCAAAGTACATCGGCGCCGGCATCGCTTGCCTGGGCATGGGTGGCGCGGGCATTGGCCTCGGCAACATCTTCGGCAGCTACCTGGCGGGCGCACTGCGCAACCCGTCGGCTGCCGATGGCCAGTTCGGCCGCCTGATCTTCGGCTTCGCCGTGACCGAAGCTCTGGGCATCTTCTCGCTTCTCATCGCGCTTCTGGCCCTGTTCGGCTGAGCACTCGGGAAGATTGGACAGGCCGGCCGCGCAAGCGGCGGGCCTGAATTTCGGGGATAGTCCATGTTCGTGACATCTGCCTTTGCGCAAGAGTCCGCGCCATCAGCCGATACCAGCCACGCTGCGACGGAAGGCGAAACGCATTCCGGCACCAGCGTGCCTGCTGAAGCGCATGGCACGTTTCCGCCATTCGATCCGGCGACGTTCCCGTCGCAGCTTCTGTGGCTGGCGATCACCTTCGGGCTGTTCTATCTCTTCCTGAAGCGGGTGGTGATGCCGCGCGTCGGCGGCATCATCGATGTCCGCAACGATCGCATCACGCAGGATCTCGACCAGGCGGCCAAGTTGAAGGGCGAGGCCGACGCCGCCGTTGCTGCCTACGAGCAGGAACTGGCGGAGGCCAAGACCAAGGCCAACGCGATCGGCCAGCAGGCCAATGATGCGGCCAAGGCCGAGGCCGAGACCGCACGCAAGAAGGTCGAGGCCGCGCTCGACGCGAAGCTTGGCGAGGCCGAAGCCCGCATTTCTTCCATCAAGGCCAATGCCATGAAGGAAGTCGGCAGCATCGCCGAGGACACCGCTTCGGCAATCGTCGAGGCCCTGGTCGGCGGCAAGGCCAGCAAGGCCGAGATCGCGGCCGCGGTCAAATCCGTGGCCCGGTGAGGAGCGCATCATGGATTACACATCTCTCGCGACGCTCTGGGCCACGATAGCCCTCATCATCTTCCTGGGCGTTGCCGTCTACATCAAGGTGCCTGGCATGATCGCCAAGGCGCTCGACGCCCGCGCCGCCAGGATCAGCAATGAGCTGGACGAGGCGCGCCGGCTGCGCGAGGAGGCCCAGCAACTGCTCGGCCAGTACCAGCGCAAGCGCAAGGAAGCCGAGCAGGAGGCCGCCGACATCGTCGCCGCCGCCAAGCGCGAAGCCGATATGCTTGCCGCCGATGCGCACAAGAAGACCGAGGACTATGTCGTCAGGCGCACCGCGCTTGCCGAGCAGAAGATCGGCCAAGCCGAACGTGATGCCGTCAGCGAAGTCCGCGCCAGCGCCGTCGACATCGCCGTCGAGGCAGCGCGCGCGCTGCTTGCCGGCAAGATCGACGCCAAGGCGGGTGCAGATCTGTTCAAGGCTTCGCTTGCGGACGTGAAGTCGAAGCTGAACTGAGGCCGATTGCATCCGACAAATCAAAAGCCGCCCGGGCAACCCGGCGGCTTTTTTGTTGTGCGGCAGTGGAGATTGGCGAGGACGGACGAGCGCATAATCTCCCCCCTCGAGGGGGAGATGTCGCCGAAGGCGACAGAGGGGGTCGCTTCGACTGGGCGCGACGCCATTTTGCAGCCGAGAAGGCGCCGGCGCTTCACGCGCGACGACCCCCTCTGGCCTGCCGGCCATCTCCCCCTCGAGGGGGGAGATTAGCTGCCATCCCGTAGGCTCACTCCAGCCCCGCGAAGCTCTCTTCGTCCGTCACTTCCACCCCGCCCAGCCTGAACGGCGAAAACGACACGCGATGCAGCCGCGCTACCGGGCCATGCGCTTCGATCGCGGTGCGATGGCGAACCGTGGCGTAGCCCATGTGGACTTCGAACCCATAGCGGTCGTGATGATTGCCGCAGCCGCACATCATGCGGTCGCGCATCACCTTGGCGACGATCGAGGCGGCGGCGATCGATTGCGAACGCTGGTCGCCCTTGATCAGTGCGCGCCCTGCACAAGGCAGCCCCGGTGGCACGTCGCGTCCGTCGGCCAGCGCGAGCTTCGGCCGGACCGACAGCCCGACCAGCGCGCGGCGCATGGCTTCCAGGCTTGCCTTGAGGATGTTGCTGCCGTCGATGCCCTCGGCGCTGATGGAGGCCATCGAGACCGCCTGGGCGGAGCCAATAATCCGCAGGAACAAGGCTTCACGCTGCAAATGGCTGAGGCGTTTGGAATCGTCGAGGCCGTCGGGAATGTTGGCGGGATCGAGCACCACCGCCGCGGCGACCACCGGCCCGGCCAGGGGGCCACGACCGGCCTCGTCCATCCCGGCGACCGGCCACAGGCCCTCCGCCATCGCCTTCGTCTCGAAGGAGAAGTCGGGCTTCTCGATGATCTCAAAGAGAGGCGGAGAATCAGAACGCGCGCGAGCCATGTTGCGGCGAGGTTCGCATCGGCTCCGATTCTCCGCAAGTCCCTCCGGGTCGGGTGGGGCGCCGGACCGGGAGGGCACCGTCTGCAGGCCGGGGCAGGCCGGACGGGATTCCAATGCATGTCGCCCTAAAGTGTTTGGCGGTTTTGGGAGGACGACATGCATAAAACAAAAATTTCAAGCCGCGACGGATCAACCCGCCGCGACGAATTGCCTCTTCAAAGCAGCGTCAACTGCACCTGGTCTTTCCCGGCGGCAACGAACTGGTCGGTCCGCAGCGTGCGCCGTTCGGCATTGAGGCCGAGCCGCTTGGCTGTGATCTCGAAGCGCCGGCCGATCTGCCAGGCATAGGGACCGGCGCCCTTCATGCGTTTGCCCCATTCCGAATCGTAGTCCTTGCCGTCACGCATCGAGCGGACCAGCGACATCACATGGCGGTAACGGTCGGGATAATGGCGCAGCAGCCAGTCCTTGAAGATCGGGCTGACCTCCAGCGGCAGCCGCAGGATCACATAACCCGCTTCGCGCGCACCGGCGGCGCGTGCGGAATCGAGGATGCGTTCCATCTCCGGATCGGTCAGGCCCGGAATGATCGGCGCCACCATGACCGACGCCGGAATGCCGGCATCCGAAAGCTGCCGGATCGCCTCCAGCCGCTTGGTCGGCGTCGACGCGCGCGGCTCCATGGTGCGCGCCAGCATACGGTCGAGCGTCGTCACCGACAGCGCCACCTTGGCGAGCCCGCGCTCGGCCATGCGCGACAGGATATCGATATCGCGCGTCACCAGAGCGGACTTTGTCACGATGCCGACCGGATGGCCGCGCGCTTCCAGCACTTCGAGGATTTCGCGCATGATCCGGTATTGCTTCTCGATCGGCTGGTAGGGGTCGGTGTTGGTGCCGATGGCGATCGTGCGCGGCTGGTAGCTGTCCTTCGAAAGCTCCTTGTCGAGCAGGCGCGCCGCATCAGGCTTGGCGAACAGCTTCGATTCGAAATCCAGACCCGGCGACAGGCCCATGAACGCGTGTGTCGGGCGGGCAAAGCAATAGACGCAGCCATGCTCGCAGCCGCGATAGGGGTTGATGGAACGGTCGAAGGAAATGTCGGGCGATTCGTTGCGGGTGATGATGGTGCGCGGCTTCTCGACCTGCACTTCGGTCTTGAAAGGCGGCAGTTCTTCCAGAGAATTCCAGCCATCGTCGAACACGTGGCGGCTGACCGGCTCGAACCGTCCGGACGGGTTGATGCCAGCCGACCTGCCGCGATTGCGATCCGGACGGACACGCATGCCACTCTGCTCGACCATCGCATTGGCCATCTCGGCTCTTCCTGCTCCGAAAGCTGCAATGTCGGCGCGCACGATCTGTTCCATTTTCGCCCGCTCCCAGGGACTGTCCATGTTGTGTCGAATCGCTCTGCTCATGAAATTATTCCTATTTCGTTGACGGGAACAAAGCAAGAACTTTTTATGGTGCGATGCAAAAACTGGCGCTGTCCGGCGCTTTCCGCTATTCGGCTAAGGATGCTCAGTGTTCTCATCGAAACCCGCAATGACGAGGAGGGCCTCGCCCGCACGCTCGCCTCGCTGGTTGGCGGCGCGGTCGAGGGCGTGGTGCGTGAAGTCATCGTCTGCGACGCGGGCTCGACCGACCAGACGCATCGTGTGGCCGAGCATGCCGGCTGTCAGTATATGACGGGCGGTGTCGCTGCCGGCATCCGCCAGGCGAAAGGGGATTGGCTGCTGCTCCTGGAACCGGGCGCGCGGCTGGTGGAGGGCTGGATCGATGAGGTTGTCGCCCATACGGCCAGGCAGACCATGGCGGCACGGTTTTCGCGTACGCGAGCCAGCCGCAAGCCGTTCCTGGCCCGCGTCTTTTCGGGAAACCGCGCCTTGGCCGACGGATTGCTGATCAGCAAGCGTCAGGCGGCGGCTGCTGCCAAGAGTGCAGGCAGTGCCGAGGCCATCGCCCGCGGCCTCGCAACGAAGCGGCTCGACGCCGAGATATGGATAGCGCCGGAGCCGGTCATCCGCTGAGAGCTGTCTATCCGAAGCTCATCTCGACAGGCATCCAATGTGTGCGGCGCCTGTCTTGGCGCTGCGCCCTGCTTTCGGCATCGAAGTCGACACGGACCGGCTCCCGATTGAACCGCTCCCTGTCGTCCAGGGCGTTTATGATGACGATCGCCCTAGCGTCGTCTCTGGCGATTGCATCGTCATCTCCGATGATTGCGGCGACGTAGACACCGCACTCCCGGCAGATCAGATAGTAGGCCGTCCTCAGCCCGAACTGATATCTCTGCAGGTGCGCCTCGTCCTTGACCGAGATGGTCAGTCTGCCGGCCGCATCGGCAGCCGCGCGCGAACCGTGTCTGATGCAGAATGAGCACTGGCAGGCGCGAACTTCGATTTGGGACGGGTCGAGCTCGGTTGAAAATCCAAGGCGTATGTTGCCGCAATGGCATCCACCGGTATGCACGGTCATCGTATCTGCCCCTGTCGTGACGGCGATGATCGCCTTCAAGCAAGGTAGTTTTCCGGGATTGGGTTTGGAATGGCGTTTCGAAGGCACCGATGCCGTTCTGCGTGGCAAACGCGGTGTGAAGCCGGCGCTTTGCCTGGGCTTTCACGGAGCCGGTTTGCCGCGCCGCAAATGCTCGTCCAGGCGCGGCATGATCTCGACGAAGTTGCACGGCATGTGCCGGTAGTCGAGCTGCGCTTTCAGGATGCCGTCCCAGGCGTCCTTGCAGGCGCCTGGCGAACCCGGCAGCACGAAGACGAAGGTGGCGTTGACGACGCCGCCAGTTGCCCGGCTCTGGATCGTCGAGGTGCCGATCTTGTCGTAGGAGATGCGGTGGAACACTTCCGAAAAGCCGTCCATGCGCTTTTCGAAGATCGGCTCCAGCGCCTCCGGCGTCACGTCGCGGCCGGTGAAGCCAGTGCCGCCGGTGGTGATGACAACATCGATATCTTTGTCCCGCGACCACGCCAGAACCTTGTCGCGGATTTTCTCGCGGTCGTCGGTGACGATATCGCGGGCGGCCAGGATGTGGCCGGCTTCAGAGATGCGATCGGCCAGCGTCTGGCCGGATTTGTCGTCGGCGAAGCTGCGTGTGTCGGAAACGGTCAGCACCGCAATGCGTATTGGGATGAAGGAACGGCTCTCGTCAATTCTGGCCATCAGCGCCCTCCGATGCGATGCTGCGCGTCGCCGCGACGAACCAGTCGGGCTGGCGGCCGCGGATTTCGGCGGCGGCGCGCTTGGCGACATTGCCGGTTTCGAACAGGCCGAAGCATGTCGCCCCGGATCCCGACATCCGCGAGAACCCCGATCCAGCCTTGTTCAGCCAGGAAAGCGCCCTGCCGATCGCGGGTTGCATCGCCAGCGCGGGGGGCTCGAGATCATTGCGGGTGATCTCCAGCCAGTTGCGCAGGCTGTGGAAATCGATGCTGCGCGGCAGCGGCGGCAGTGCCTCATTGTCGCGACGGGCAAGCGCTGCGAAGACCTCGGCCGTCGAGACCGGCGTGCCTGGATTGACCAGCACCAGCCCAAGCGCCGAAAAATCCGGCACCATCGACAGCTCATCACCAATGCCGCGCGCAACCAGCGGCTTTGCCGCCAGGCACATCGGAACATCGGCGCCGAGCGAGATGCCGATCCGCGCCAGCTCGCTGCCGTCGATGTCCAAGGCCCATGTCTCCACCAGACCGCGCAGCACGGTCGCCGCGTCGCTCGAACCGCCACCGACGCCGGAGGCAACAGGCAGGGTCTTTTCCAGCCGGATAGCGACCGGCGGTGTTCTCTCGTGCCCGACTGCCTGTCTCAGGGCATCGCGCGCTTTGAGCACCAGATTGCTGGCATCGAGAGGAACGGCCGGGGCGTAACGGCCGGACACGGTAAACTCATCGCTGTCGGCGAGCGCGATTTCGACCCTGTCGCCAAATCGCGTGAACACCGCAAGGCTTTCGATCAGATGATACCCGTCAGGACGCCTGCCGGTGACATGCAGCGCAAGATTGATTTTGGCGTGTGCGTGCCAGCTGCGCGACCCGATGTCGGTGTCCACAATGGTCTGCGAAATGATGCTCAGTCCTTGGCCAGCCGGTATTCGCCGGTCTTAGGATCCTTGACCAGCGTTCCGATCGCGCCGTTGGCCGCCTGCTTTTCGGTGCGCCGCACCTTGGCGGTCACGCGTTCGGCTTCGCGGATGAAGGTGCGGTAGCCGAAATAGGCGGCGACGCCAACGACGGTGAAGAAAATGATCTGCGGCATACCAAAACTCCTCCCACGCTGGGCCGGCGAAGGCGGCCGGTCGGGTCGGTTGATGCATGTCGCCCAAAAGTGGATCCGGTTTTGGGAAACGACATGCACGAGACTTCAAGTCTCTTATGCTAGACGGTTTTGCCGGGTTTTCAAAGCCCGAAGCGTGCCCACAATGCGCGCTCTTCCGCCGCATCGATCACGCCGCTGGCGGCAGCGGCTGCGATATCGGGCACTGAGAAGCCCTTGCTCGAACCGAACAGGCCGAAGCGGCTGAGGAAACCGCGCGGCGCCGTGATCAGCCTGAGCTGGGTTTTTGCCCCGAAACGGGTCTTGAGTACCGTGCGCATGTCGCCGAGCGCATCGACCAGGCCGAGTTCAAGGCCCTTGATGCCGGTCCAGAACAGGCCGGTGAACAGGTCCGGATCATCTTTCAGTTTCGTGCCGCGCCGCTCCTTGACGAGATCGATGAAGGTTGCGTGCACCTCGAGCTGCAGCGCCTTCAGGCGTTCAACGTCTTCCTTCTTCTCGGGCTTGAACGGATCCAGCACCGCCTTGTTCTGGCCGGCGGTGTGGACACGGCGCTCGACCCCGATCTTCTTCATCAGTTCCGGGAAGCCGAACGAGGCCGAGACCACGCCGATCGAACCGACGATGGAGGACGGATCGGCGAAGATCTCGTCGCCGGCGACCGCGATCATGTAGCCGCCCGATGCCGCGACGTCCTCGACGAAGACCAGCACCTTTTTGTTCTTTTCCGTTGCCAGGTCACGGATGCGCTTGAAGATCAGCCGCGACTGCACCGGCGAGCCGCCGGGCGAATTGATCGAGATGGCGACCGCCGGCGCGTCGTAGGAGAACGCCTTCTCGATGAGGCCGGCGGTGGAGGCCAGCGACAGGCTCGGCCGGAACTGGCCACCGCCTGCCATAATGGTGCCGTGCAGTCGGATGACCGGAATGGTGACGACGGTGGAGCGCCAGGATTTCGGCAGCAGGCGGTTGATAAGTCGTTTCACGAGGGCGCGGTCTCCGGTCGATGGGTTGCAGGCATGTAGGGATTTCCCGGCCAACGGCAATGTGGCCGGGCAGAATAGCTCAATCTCCGAACAGCGAGGCGAGGCCGTTGGTGATCATTTCGCTGCGCTCGTCGGGGCCGTTGCCGGACTGCGCGTGCAGCATCAAAGGAGGGCGGATGGCAAGCTTGCCTCGCGCCCCGAGCGCTGCCCTGACGACAATGCGGATCGCCGCCGCGTCTGGGCGAGGGTGGACGGCAAGCATCTCGGCATCGCCGAAGCGCCCTGCGATCGCATCGAGAATGGGGCCGAGCTGTTCGGGGCGAGCGATCACGGCAAGCCCGCCGCGCGGCCTGACCACCGCTGCCGCACTGCGGATCCAGCTCTCGAACAGCCCGTCGTCCATGACATGGGCTTCCTTTCGCAGCCGATCCGGCGTGGCGCGGTCCCGTGCGGCGTTGAAAGGCGGGTTCATGATGACGAAGTCGAAATCATTGTCGGCGAGGCCGGCGGCTGCCCGCGTCCGGCCCGACACGGTGACATCGGCGATGAGCACGGATGCTCGATCGCTGAGATGGGCATTGCCGGGATGGGCAAGGGTGGCCGCCGCGAAGGCCGCCATTTCCGGCGCGCGTTCGACAAGCACCGCCTCGGCGGCCGGGCAGCGCGACAGCACCGCCAGGCCGGCGGCCCCCGCTCCGGCACCGAAATCGGCGAGCCGCCCGCCAAAGGAGGACGGCACGGATGCCGCCAGCATCATCGCATCCATGCCGGCGCGATGACCGCCATGTTTGGGCTGCACGAGCCAGAACCGGCCGCGATGGAAAGCGTCGACCGTATGGGCCGGCGTGTCCGGGACAAGGGCGGCGGGCACGGCGGACATTATTTTCCGCGGATTTCGTTGGCGATGCCGGCATCCATCAGGATGCGCCGTGCCGCGTCGGCCTGGTCGGCGTCGACCATGACGCGCTTCTGCAAAAGACCGATCGACCCTTCGAGAATGCTCATATTCTGATCGGCGACAAAGCAGGCGATGCCGGCGTCTCGCATCAGCGATTCGACAAAGGAGATGATCACGGCATCGTTGGTGCGGACAAGTTCTATCATCGTATGAAACTCGCAGTTTGCGCTATTGATGTAAACGGGCAGGGGATTCCGAGGCAGAGCCGCTCCCTTGGGCTCGTTGACATTCTGTTGCCGCCGCCGCGCCAATTCGCCACTTGCCGTGGCCATGTCCGCCGCCCTAGAGTCCATACAGGGACTAAGGGTGCCGTCGCACGCGTTATACCAAGACGGGAGTGATTGTTGTGGGTGTCGTTCTCAACATCGAAAACGGGAAGCGGGAACCCGCCTCCATCAAGGATCTGATCGATCTGACCGCGGCCGATATGGGGCGCGTCAATGAATTGATCCTGTCCAAGGCCGGCTCCGACGTCGAGATGATCCCGGAGGTCGCCAACCATCTGATCTCGTCCGGCGGCAAACGGCTGCGGCCGATGCTGACGCTCGCCGCAGCCCAGATGTTCGGCTATGCCGGCGAGGGCCATGTCAAGCTTGCCACCTCGGTCGAATTCATGCACACGGCGACGCTGCTGCACGACGATGTCGTCGACGAGAGCGGCATGCGCCGCGGCAAGAAGACCGCCCGCATGATCTGGGGCAACCAGGCAAGCGTGCTGGTCGGCGACTTCCTGCTCGGCCAGGCTTTCCGCATGATGGTCGATGTCGGCTCGCTCGAAGCGCTCGATATCCTGTCGAGTGCTGCCTCCATCATCGCCGAGGGCGAGGTCATGCAGCTTGCCGCCGCCAAGAACCTCGAAACCACCGAGGACGAGCATTTCGCCGTCATCAAGGCCAAGACCGCGGCACTGTTTTCGGCCGCTGCCGAGGTCGGCCCTGTCATCGCCCAGGCGACGCGCAACGATCGTGCCGCGCTGCGCTCCTATGGCATGAATCTCGGCCTGGCCTTCCAGCTGATCGATGACGCGCTGGATTATGGCGGCACCAGCAAGGACCTCGGCAAGAATGTCGGCGACGATTTCCGCGAAGGCAAGGTGACCTTGCCGGTCATTCTCGCCTACCGGCGTGGCACCAAGGCCGAGCGCACCTTCTGGAAGCGCGCCATCGAGGACAACGTCACCGATGACGCCGGCCTGGAAAAGGCGACCGGCCTTATGACCCGCCACGGCGCCATTGCCGACACGATCGGGCGAGCCCGCCATTTCGGCGAAATCGCCCGCGACGCGCTGGCGCCGCTGGAAGCGACGCCGCAGAAATCGGCGCTGATCGACGTCATCGATTTCTGCATCAGCCGGGTGAACTGAGCGGCGTCACCCGGTTGCCGGCTGCTTCCCCTTTCCCGGCAAAGCGAACGCGGCAAGCAGGCTGACAACGATGCCCGCCGCCGCCAACCAGAAGGCGACCTGTATGCCGTCGGCAATCGCGGTCTTCAGCGCTTCGCCTGTCAGCCCGCCGACACGGCTGTTGGCGATCGCGATCAACGTCGCCATGCCGATCGCGTTGCCGATGTTGAGCGTCGTGCAGGCCATCCCCGAGGCAACACCTTGCTCGTCATGCGCGACACCCGAAGCCGCGGCGATCCACATGGCGGTCCAGACGATGCCCTGGCCGACGCCGGAGATGATCAGCCCTGGAACGAGAGCCAGATAGAAGCTGTCGGCTGATGCTCCAAGGACCATCAGCGCTGTGCCGGCCGCCCCTATGACCATGCCCCCGACCAGGGTGGAGCGGGTCGAAAAGCGCGTCGCCAGGCGTTCACCGAGTTGCGTGCCGGCGGCGATGGCGATCGACGGCACCAGGAAGGCCAGGCCGGTCTCCAGCGCGGTGAAGCCATGCACGGTCTGCAACAGCACGGTGAGGAAATAGGGCAGGGCGCCGAACGTTCCCATGAACAGGAAGGTGATCGTCATGCCTGCGACGAGGCTGCGATTGCGGAACAGTCGCAGCGGCATCAGAGGGTCGGCGCTTTTTGCCTCAATCAGCGCGAAGGCGATGATGAAGATCGCTGCCAGCACGGCGCTGGCGATGATCGCTGGCGAACCCCAGCCATATTCAGGTCCCTGGACCAGCGTGAAGACCAGCAACGTGGCGCCCGCGGTGACGGTCAGTGCGCCCGGCAGATCGAAGTTGCGGTGCTCGTGCCGCTTGGGATCGCGTGGAATGATGGCAAATGCGGCGATGATGGCGATGCCAGCCAGCAGCACATTGACGTAGAAGACCGACGACCAGCCGAAGGCGCCTGTCAGGAATCCACCGGCCAGTGAGCCAAGGGTGAGGCCGCTCGCGCCGGCACCGCCCCACACCGCCAGCGCCCGGTTGCGTTCCGGTCCTTCGGCAAACAGGCGGTTGATCAGCGAGAGCGTCGCCGGAAACAGGAAAGCGCCGCCGATGCCTTGCACAGCGCGGGCAGCGATGATGATTTCCGGCGACCAGGCGAGGCCGCCAACCAGCGACGAAAGCGCGTAGAGCCAGAGTGCAAAAATGAAAATGCGGCGCTGGCCGATGAGGTCGGCTGCGCGGCCGCCGAACAGCAGAAAGCCGCCGGTAAACACGGTGTAGGCGCTCACCACCCATTGCAAGGTCTGGCCGGAAAAGCCCAGCCCAGCCCCGATTTCGGGCAGCGCCACGAAGACGATGTTGATGTCGAGAGCGATGATGAGTTGGGCGAAGGCGAGCAATGCGAGCATAGCGCCGCGCTTCGCGCCGAGCCCTCCTTGTGTCGCCGTGGCGCCGAACGGCACCCCTTGATCGAGTGAACTCATGCCAGTCTCCTTTTGATTCTTGATCGATCGACAAAGAATTGAATTTGCAATCTTGAGTCAAGCGGATTATTTGTTGATCGATAAAGAAATGGAGGCTGCGATGGCGGGAAGGCCAAGGGAGTTCGACAGGGCCCAGGCTCTGCAGAAAGCGCGCGATGCCTTCTGGACGCGCGGCTACGAGGGCACGTCGATGGCCGACCTCGTCTCCGGGCTAGGCCTGGCCTCAGCGCGCATCTATGCCGCCTTCGGCTCGAAGGAGGGGCTGTTTCGGGAGGCCGTTGTTCTCTACGAAACCAGCGAAGGAAGCTTCGCCACCAGTGCCCTTGCCGAAGAACCAACCGCTCGGCGGTTTGTCGAGCGACTGCTGCGCGATGCTATCGATATCTACACAAGGCCGGATCTGCCGAAGGGCTGCATGGTCGTCTCGGCTGCCACCAACTGCGCCACCGAAAATGACGGCGTGCTGCATTGGCTGGCCGAGCGTCGACTGGCGCGCAATGCATTGATTGTGGAGCGCCTGAAAAAGGGTGTTCGCGACGGCGATCTCAAGCCGGATACCGATCCGGAAGCGCTTGGCGACTACTACACCACGCTGTTGTTTGGCCTCTCTGTGCAGGCGCGCGACGGGGTGCCGAAGAAGCGGCTGCATGACCTGGTCACCGTGGCGATGCCGGCGCTCGACGGTTTCGTCTCACGGCCTTGAGCCTTGCTTCTGGCGCCTTCGCGATTTCGACTGCAATTGGCTCGACAAGCTGCCCTGCCGCAAATTATCTATAAAACATGGCAAAGGGCACAGACGACACCATCGCGGTGCGCATCAGCAAGGTTCTGGCGGACCGCATCATCTCGGGCGCGATCGAGCCGGGGGCCAGGCTTCGGCAGGATCATATCGCCGAGGAATTCCAAACCAGCCATGTTCCGGTGCGCGAGGCCTTCCGGCGTCTTGAGGCGCAGGGGCTGGCCGTCAGTGAACCACGCCGTGGCGTGCGCGTCGCGGCTTTCGATCTGAGCGAGGTCAAGGAAGTCGCCGAAATGCGGGCGGCACTCGAAGTGCTGGCGCTGCGCCACGCCGCGCCGCACCTGACATCGGCCATCCTCGATCTCGCGGAGGAGGCGACCAAGGCCGGCGACAAGTCCCGCGATGTCAGGTCGTGGGAGGAAGCCAACCGCGCCTTCCACCGCTTGATCCTGGCGCCATGCGGCATGCCGCGTCTGCTCGCCACCATCGACGACCTGCACGCGGCAAGTGCCCGTTTCCTGTTCGCGGCATGGCGCTCGGAGTGGGAGACTCGCACCGATCAGGACCACCGCTTGATACTTGCCGCCTTACGGCAGGGAAACACCGAATCGGCCGCCGTGACGCTGGGACGGCACGTCCAATGGATTGGCCGCAAGCCGGTCAGGACGGCCTCCGGGACGACGCGCGAAGCCTTCGCCATCGTAGGTTAGACGGCCTGCGCCATAGCCAGGGCTTGCAATCTCCAGGGAAGTGTGGATTCGATAATAGATCGAAAATAGAAATTATCTATAATTTGCAATCGACTGAAGGAATCCCAATGACAGACGTCGCATTCTCGCCCAGCAAGCCATCGTTCAGCCCGCTCCGGCTTCAGGATCGTTCTCTTGCCTGGCAGGTTGGAGCCGTCGTGCTCGGCACCCTGTTCCTGGCGCTGGCTTCCTACATCGAAGTGCCGATGGTGCCGGTCCCGGTGACCATGCAGACCTTCGCCGTAACATTGGTCGGCGCGCTCTATGGCTGGCGGCTTGGCGCCGTCACCATTGCCGCCTGGCTGGTCGAGGGCGCTGTAGGCTTTCCGGTTCTGTCCGGAGGGGCAGCAGGTGCGTCGCACTTCGTCGGGCCGACGGGTGGCTATCTCTTCGCCTTCCCGCTTGTCGGCGCCCTGGTCGGCTGGCTGGCCGAACGCGGCTGGAACGGCAAAAGGGTGATGCTGGCCTTTATCGCCATGCTGCTTGGCAACCTGGCCTGCCTGGTGCTCGGAACGGCATGGCTTGCCGTGATGATTGGAACCGGACAGGCCATCACCTTCGGCTTCCTGCCCTTCTTGCTCGGCGGACTG
Organism: Mesorhizobium sp. CO1-1-8; assembly: GCF_020164875.1. NCBI lineage: Bacteria > Pseudomonadati > Pseudomonadota > Alphaproteobacteria > Hyphomicrobiales > Phyllobacteriaceae > Mesorhizobium > Mesorhizobium sp. CO1-1-8. The sequence continues at coordinate 376,001 of NZ_JAIUGZ010000002.1, forward strand.
CTGAAATCGGCGCTTGGTGCCGCGACCCTCATGGCCCTTCCCGGCGGCAAGGCGAAATCGATCAAGCCGTGACGATCAGGCTGCGCGCCCATCACCTCCTTTGCCTGCTCACCTATGTGGGCAAAGGATACAGTCCCGCCTTCACGGCCAATTATGATCGCGTCGCGGAGCGCCTGAGCCGGGGCGAGGACGTCCTCCTTGTTTCCGGCCCGGACGATGTCTGCGCCCCATTGCTTGATGGGCCGGAACCTCACTGCCTCAACGAGAGCGTCGTTGAGCGGGACCGGCTCGCAACGCTGGATGTGGGGGAGTTGCTGGCGCGTCCAATCCGCGTCGGCGCCCGTGTTGATCTCGATGCGGCGATGCTGGGCCGGATGCGGCAGGCGTTTTCGGCTGGCCTTGTACGCAAGGCCTGCGGCGGCTGCGAGTGGAACGAACTGTGCGGCACGATAGCGGCCGGCGGCTATAGTGAGACGCTGGTGCAGCGGTCCGCCTCGCCAGCCGAGGGCTGAATATTGCGCCGAGCTCAAGGGTCGAATCTGCGATATATTCGGCGCGGCGTAGGGCCATGGCCGAAATTCAAGATCGGAAACTGGTGCCTGCCGCCATGGTTTGTTAATCGGGTGCCCGGATTGTGAATTCGAGGCGGATTGAAGCGCGACCCCAAAAAGGCCATGCTTTGCCTGGAAAGATCGAGTCTACGCCGATCCCGCTGATGCGGAGATGGCGCCTGGCTGAAAGGGATACGATGCGGCAAGGACGTGCGCGCTGGCTGACAGGGCTGGCAATTGTGACAGGCATGGCGATCTCGGCTTTGCCGGCCTATGCCAAGCAAACCCCCGAACCGGTCAAGATCACGTCGTTTTCGGGCGCTTATCTGGCAGCCCGGATCGCCGAAGGCGATAACGACCTCGACAGCGCCATCGCCTACTACAAGCAGGCATTGGCCTTCGACCCGAGCGACACCGGCCTGCAGCAGAGCCTGATGCTGTCGCTGATCGCGCAAGGCCGCTTCGACGAATCCCTGGTCTATGCCGACAAGCTCAAGGAAGTGCCCGACGTTGAGCGTTTCTCGCGCCTGGCGCTCGCCGTCGATTCCTTCCACAAGAAGGATTTCACCAAGGCGCAGTACTGGCTCAAGCTGTCGCTGGAATCCGATCTCGACCGGCTGATCTCCGGGGTGATGTCCGGCTGGGCGCAGCAAGGCGCCGGCGAGCCTGCCGATGCGATGGCGTCCATCGACAAGCTGCAGGGGCCGGATTGGTTCGGCCTGTTCAAGTCGTTCCACCGTGCCCTGATCGCTGATGCATCCGGCATGCCCGAAAAGGCCGAGGCGATCTATGCCGCGACCATGCAGGACACCGCCGCTGGTGGTGCGGCTCCCGAAACCTGGATGCGCAACGCCCAGGCCTACGCCTCGTTCTTGGCCCGCAAGGGCGACAAGGCCAAGGCGCTGTCGGTGCTCGACCAGGCCGAGGCGTTTTCGCCGGGCAAGCTGGAAATCGTCGCCTTGCGCGACCGAATTGCAAAAGGCGACAAGATTGCGCCCCTGGTGGCCAGCCCATCCGATGGCGCCTCCGAAATCCTGCTCGACCTCGCTACCGCGCTCAACCGTGGCGGCGGCGAGCCCTTCGTGCGCCTCTATCTGCAATATGCGCTCGCTTTGAAGCCTGATAGCGACGCTGCGCTTGTGCAACTCGCCGCCGTGTCCGAGCAATTGAAGGACGGCGAAGGCGCAATCGCGCTCTATCGCCGGATACCCGCCGCTTCGCCGCTGAAGGAACTTTCGGACTTGCAGCTCGGCCTCAACCTTGCCGATCTCGACCGTCACGAAGAAGCGATCACACATCTGAAGGCTTTCGTCGACGCCCATCCCAATGACATGCGCGCTTATCTGGCGCTCGGTGGCGTCTATTCCTCGAAGGAGGATTTCCGTTCGGCCGCTACGCTCTACGACAAGGCTGTCGAGGCGCTGAAGACGCCGACCGCGGCCAACTGGAACATCTTCTACCAGCGCGGCATCGCCTATGAGCGTCTGAAGGAATGGCCCAAGGCCGAGCCGAACTTCCGCAAGGCGCTGGAATTGTTCCCCGACCAGCCGCAAGTGTTGAACTATCTCGGCTATTCCTGGGTCGACATGAACATGAACCTCAAGGAAGGCCTGGCGATGATTCAAAAGGCCGTCGACCTCAGGCCGAGCGACGGTTACATCGTCGATTCGCTGGGTTGGGCTTATTTCCGCCTCGGCAGGTTCGATGACGCGGTGCGCGAAATGGAACGCGCCGTGTCGCTGAAGCCGGAAGATCCGGTTCTCAACGATCACCTCGGCGATGCCTACTGGCGCGTCGGCCGCAAGCTGGAAGCCACCTTCCAGTGGAACCAGGCTCGCGACCTGAAGCCGGACCCCGATGTGCTGGCCAACTTGCAGCAGAAGCTGATGAAGGGCCTGCCGCCGATCGAATCCAACACGGCGCAGGAGACCCCGAAGGTCAAGCCAGAGCCGGTGCCCGCCCCGAAGGGATGAAGTTGGCAATTGAATTCAACGCAAACGGGGCTCTTTTCGGAGTCCCGTTTTCGTTTGAACCGCGTATTCGGCTGCCTCAGAAGAGCTTGCGATAGACGACGAAGCCGGAGTGTTCGGCGACCTTGTCGTAAAGCTTCATCGCCGTGTGATTGGTCTCATGCGTCAGCCAGTATACCCGGCCTGAGCCGGCCGCCTGGGCGCGCTCGTAGACGCCCTCGATCAGTGCCCGTCCGATGCCTTTGCCACGCGATGCCTGCGTGGTGAAAAGATCCTGCAGATAGCAATTGGGCGCGATCGCCGTGGTGCTGCGATGGAAGAGATAGTGCACGAGGCCGAGAAGCTGTCCCTCGCCTTCGGCCACCAGCGCGTGAACCGGCTCATAGGCATCGAAGAAACGAGACCATGTCATCTGGGTGATCTCGCCCGGCAGGGCCGTTTCGCCCGAGCGGCCATAAAATGCATTGTAACCGTCCCACAGCGGCAGCCATTGCTTGAAATCCTGGCGCGCAACGGGGCGGATGATGATCGGGCTGGGCATGGCTGGACCTGTTTGTCATTGACACGGACGATGCATCGAACAGACCTCAGGCTTCCATGGCCGGCAATGGGCCAAGCCTTCCCAATGCTTTCAACATCGTCCCGCACGCTCCCGGCGATCCGCACCGGTGCGCCTTGCTTGACGCTTCGCCGCCGTGTCTCTAGGACGTGCCGGCAAGCTAGCCTGTGCTGTCGAGGCCCCCGTGACCATTGAAATCCCCGCCCATATGCATCCCAGCCGCTCGTTTCAGGGGCTGATCCTGACCTTGCACAATTACTGGGCGGCCTATGGCTGCGTCGTCCTGCAACCCTACGACATGGAAGTCGGCGCCGGCACCTTTCATCCGGCAACGACGCTGCGCGCGCTCGGCCCAAAGCGCTGGAACGCCGCCTATGTCCAGCCCTCGCGCCGTCCCAAGGATGGCCGCTATGGCGAGAACCCGAACCGGCTGCAGCATTATTACCAGTATCAGGTGATCCTGAAGCCGAACCCGCCCAATTTGCAGGAGCTCTATCTCGGCTCGCTGGCGGCGATCGGCGTCGATCCGCTGCTGCACGACATCCGCTTCGTCGAGGATGATTGGGAAAGCCCGACGCTGGGCGCCTGGGGGCTCGGCTGGGAATGCTGGTGCGACGGCATGGAAGTCTCGCAGTTCACCTATTTCCAGCAGGTCTGCGGCATTGAATGCGCACCGGTGGCCGGCGAGCTGACCTACGGGCTTGAACGGCTGGCCATGTATGTGCAGGGCGTCGACAATGTCTACGACCTCAACTTCAATGGCCGCGAAGGCGCCGACAAGGTCACCTATGGCGATGTCTTCCTGCAGGCCGAGCAGGAATATTCGCGTCACAATTTCGAATACGCCAACACGGCGATGCTTTTGCGCCACTTCGAGGATGCCGAGGCCGAGTGCAAGGCGCTGCTCGACGCCGGTGCGCCGGCGTCCAACGACAATCTGCCGATGCACCGCATGGTTTTCCCGGCCTACGACCAATGCATCAAGGCCAGCCATGTCTTCAATCTGCTGGACGCACGCGGCGTGATTTCGGTCACCGAGCGGCAGAGCTACATCCTGCGGGTGCGCAATCTGGCCAAGGCTTGCGGCGAGGCATTTTTGAAGACGCAGGCGGGTGGCTTGGCAGCCTGAGTCTCAGGCCCGCTTCATCATCTCGAAGGAAGCTTTGATCGGCAGTAGGTTCTGGCTGCTGGTACCGTCGATCGTACGCAATGCCTGCCTCACGCCCGGCATCGAGAAGGCGCCGTGGGCCTGCGCGGTAAAGCAGGCGCCGAGTGCGAGGATCTGCAGAAGTCTGGATGCCGTTTTCATGGTCGTTAAGCCAATGGTTCCCTGCCTGAGCGTGGGTCGCTTCAGCGCTGCGTCCGGTTCATGGAAATCTTTGATCCAAGGACGGGTGGCATCGCCTCGTCCCGACAGGGCAGCCAAAATTTCTGGAAAGGGTGACAGCGGCCAGCCGAGTTGCTATGCCCCGCCCGGACCACTCTCCCGCATGAGCTGACCCCGATGCCTGACCTGCTTCTAGAACTTCGCTCCGAGGAGATACCTGCCCGCATGCAGCGCAAGGCGGCGGGTGATCTCAGGAAGATGCTGACCGACGGTCTGGTCGAGGCGGGGCTGACCTATGAGGCGGCGCGCGAGTACTGGACGCCGCGTCGGCTGACGCTCGATATCAGGGGCCTGACCGCCCGCTCGAAGGAGGTAAGCGAAGAGATCAAAGGACCTTCGACATCAGCGCCCGAACAGGCGGTCCAAGGTTTCCTGCGCAAGGCCGGGCTTGCTTCGATCGCTGAGGCGCATGTCCATTCCGACCCGAAGAAGGGCGACTTTTACGTCGCCCATATTTCGAAGCCGGGCAGGGCGGCGGAGGAGATCATCGCCGAGCTGGTGCCGGGCATCATTCGCAATTTCCCATGGCCGAAATCGATGCGCTGGGGGCCGGCCTCGGCCAAGCCCGGTTCGCTGCGCTGGGTGCGCCCGCTGCAATCGATCCTGTGCACCTTCGGCCCGGAGACTGAGGAGCCTGTCGTGGTCGATTTCGAGATCGACGGCATTCGCTCCGGCAACATCACCTATGGCCATCGCTTCCATGCGCCTGATGCCATTACGGTGCGCCGCTTCGACGATTACGTCTCCAAGCTGGAAGCGGCGAAGGTCGTGCTCGATGCCGACCGCCGCAAGGAGATCATCCTTGCCGATGCCCGCAATCTCGCCTTTGCCAACGGGCTCGACCTGGTCGAAGACGACGGGCTGCTGGAGGAAGTGTCCGGGCTGGTCGAATGGCCGGTCGTGCTGATGGGCGAGTTCGAAGAGGCATTCCTCGCCATTCCGGCCGAGGTGATCCGGCTGACCATCCGCGCCAACCAGAAGTGCTTTGTCACGCGGCCGCAGGGTGTCGCCGAGGCGCTTTCCAACCGCTTCATCCTCACCGCCAATATCGAAGCGAGGGACGGCGGCAAGGAGATCGCCCACGGCAACGGCAAGGTGGTGCGCGCCCGCCTGTCGGATGCACTCTATTTCTGGACAACCGACCAGGGCGATTTGCCTGACCTGCGTGAGCTCGAGGCATCGGCGGAAAAATTCGGGCTTGATCTCAAGAAGCCGCTCGACCAGCGCATGGCTCGCCTCGACCATCTCGGCGTGACTTTCCACGCCAAGCTGGGCACGCAGGGCGAACGGGTGGAGCGGATTGCCCGGCTTGCCGAGGAACTGGCGCCAATGGTGGCGCAGTCGATCTCCCCCCTCGAGGGGGAGATGGCCGGCAGGCCAGAGGGGGTCGCCTCGCGTAAAGCGCCGGCATCCTCTGACCGCGAGAAGGGGTCGCGTCCGGTCGTACCGACCCCCTCTGTCGCCTTTGGCGACATCTCCCCCTCGAGGGGGGAGATTATAGCGCTCGCAGGTCGCGCCGCTGTGTTGGCCAAGGCCGATCTCACCACTGAGGTGGTTGGCGAGTTCCCGGAACTGCAAGGCGCCATGGGTCGCAAATATGCGCTGCTTCAGGGCGAACACCCATCCGTGGCCGCAGCCATCGAAGAGCACTACAAACCGCAAGGACCGTCCGACTATGTGCCGAGCGATCCGGTTTCGATCACTGTGGCGCTCGCCGACAAGCTGGATACGCTGGTCGGCTTCTGGGCGATCGACGAAAAGCCGACCGGCTCGAAGGACCCGTACGCGCTGCGCAGAGCTGCTCTTGGGGTGGTGAGGCTGGTGCTAGATAATCAGACGCCGGTAAGCCTTCTTTCGATCGTGGCTGAGCATCGAAAAATCATTGAAGACCAGATCGACCGAAAGCACGCTGAAGAGCAGGCTAAGTTGGGCGGCGACTATGTGAGTGCAAGCGCGCACGCCGGCGACGGAAAGTCTGGGGATCGCGACCTCCTTGCCTTCTTCCACGACCGCCTGAAAGTCTACCTTCGCGATCAGGGTGCGCGCCACGATCTCATCGACGCCGTCATCACGCCACAGTCCGACGACCTGCTGCAAATCGTGCGCAGGGTCGAGGCGCTCGGCTCCTTCCTCGACACGGAGGACGGTAAGAATCTGCTCGCCGGCACCAAGCGTGCGGCCAATATTCTGGCCGCCGAGGAGAAGAAGAAAACGGCGGTTGCCGAAACCGCTGAGCCGGCGTTGTTTCGCGAGGATAGCGAGAGATCGCTGTTTGCGGCGGTGAATCAGGCTGAGAAGAAAGCCGGCGAAGCGATTCAAAACGATGATTTTTCCGGCGCCCTGCTGGCGCTTAGCGTGTTGCGCGAGCCGGTTGATTCATTCTTTGAGCATGTTCTCGTAAACGATGAGGATCAGGCGGTGCGTGCCAACCGCCTGGCGCTGCTCGCCCGCATCCGCGCGGCCACCGGTCAGGTCGCGGATTTCTCCAGGATCGCAGGTTAAGGCGAAGAAAATATTCTCTGTTGCCGGCCGTTCGAGCCGGCTTACAGTCATATGGCGATGATCTCTCCGTGGCAAAAGGGACATGTTCCCCAACCCCACGGAGGCTTCCATGAATTCCGATCACGAAATCGAAGTGACAGAAGAAACCCCGGCTCCCGCCGAGGCGCTTGAATCCGCTTCCGAAACCATCCTCGATCATGCCGCCGCCGCAGCGATCGAAGCCGCTGACCTGTCGGATGACGACGAAGACGGCGACGATGAAGAAGGCGAAGAGTCCACCGAAGCTGCCACGCTCTCGGATGAAGACGAAGATGACGAGGACCAAGACCGCGCCGAGGACAGCGTGAAGGCTGAAGGCGACAAGTCCGAAGAAGACGAGGACAAGGAAGAGGCGGCCTGATTTTTCAGGCGTCGGTTCCGTCGATGGCAAGGCGGCGCTGAGGCGCCGCCTTTTCCTATCAGTCGTCCCCGAAGCCGATTGTTAGCCGCCGTGTGCCACGGTCCGGTCAGTTCTCGATAATGCTGACGCGCACGCTGTTTTCGTAGACATCGACCTGGATCAGCGGTTCGCCATTGACGATGGCGCGCTTGGTCGAGGAACTCATCGCGCCGCCGCGCTCCAGCATGCGCTGCAGATCGGCGCGCTGGTCGTTGGTCCTGAACCAGCCATCCCCCTCGTCGTCGCTGTCGCGGCGGTGGAATTTGTGCCAGTTGGCGCGGTCCTGCCGCACCATTTGCGCGGCATTGTCCAGCGCATAGCCGTCACTCGCCTGATGATCCCGATCGGAAATACGTGCAACATAGGATCCCAGCATATCGTCGGCATGAGCCGCGGCGACGCCAAGCAGTGAATCCAGCAGAAGGCCTGCCCCGATTACGATTCCAAATTTTCTCATGGTCCCCTTCACCCCTAGTAATGAAATCCCGTCTGCCAGAGCGGCCTGACGAAATACAGGCGATGGCGTCCCGCGGCTGCCATAACCAAACGGGTTTGGCCTGGCAATCGTGCGCCGGGCGCCAGACCGTCGTCAAGTCACGCCATCGATGCCAGGCTGTCTTTGAGCCGGGGCTACTTGGTGTAGCCGTTGGGAGGCATGCGCTGACCTGCAGTCTGCGCCGGGGGGCTTGGCGGGGTGGGTTGGCTCTCGGCGTTCCCCGAAGGGGCTGCGGAGGCGGTGGCCGTTGCCGGCGCCGTGCCTGCCGCCGGCGCCGTGCCAGCGGCCGGCGCGGCACCTGTCGCAGGTGCAGCGGCTGGCGCCGGTGCTGGGAAATCAGGACCGGTAACGCCCCCACGAATGACCATCGGGCCTGGCTGGAAGCCGGTCGCGGGCTTGTCCGGGATCGCCGCCACCTTCTCATAGGTGACGTCGGGCTCTGCTGCGCCAAGTGCCAGCACCGACGGCGCATGCTTGGTTTTGGCTACTTCGGCGGTTTTAGGCTGGTTGGGAGCACCGACCCTGACGATCGATGGTGTCGAGGACGGCGCGCCGGGAAAAACCAGCGACGAGGCCTGAGCCCCACCGGTCACCGCGGCCACAACGATCCCCATCAGTATGCGCACAGACACTGACATAGCTCCCCTTTTGCCTAGAAGCCGCTTAATAGCAGGCCGCAATTGATGCGGGCTTTCGCGGAAACGTAGCATTTTAGGGATTGATAAATCGCCAATGCTCCTGCTCGCCAACAATCGGTACCCCACAGCCGACTTGCCCAACGGCCGCCATCGTATTACGCACCCCGCATCTGCGAGGTGACGAGAGTGGCTGAAATACTTGCCGTCGGCGAGGCGCTGGAACGGGCGCTGTCGCTGCTCAGGGGTGGCGATGTCGTCGCCATCCCGACGGAAACCGTCTACGGTCTTGCCGGCGATGCCACCAACGGCATCGGCGTGGCGCGCATCTTCGAAGCCAAGGGGCGCCCGCGCTTCAACCCGCTGATCGCCCATGTCGCCGACATGGCGATGGCCGAGCGCCTCACGCTGTTCGATCCGCTGTCGAAGAAACTGGCGCTGGCATTCTGGCCCGGCCCGCTGACGCTGGTGCTGCCGCAACGGCCCGGCAACGGCATCCATCCGCTGGTCACCGCTGGGCTCGATACGATTGCCTTGCGCATGCCGAGGGGCTTTGGCGGCGAGCTGATCGCCAGGCTCGGCCGCCCGCTTGCAGCGCCCAGCGCCAATTCATCCGGCAGGATCAGCGCAACGACCGCGCAAGCGGTGGCCGCCGATCTCGGTGCGCGGATAAAGCTGGTGGTCGATGGCGGCGCGACCCCCGTCGGGCTGGAATCGACCATCGTCAAGGCCGAGGGGGACAGATTGCGGCTGCTGAGGCCCGGCGGCATCGCCGCCGAGGAGATCGAGACGGCCATCGGCATGGAATTGCTGCGCGGCGGCACCGCCGGTATCGAGGCGCCGGGCATGCTTGCCTCGCACTATGCGCCAGGTGCCGCGATGCGGCTCAATGCCGGCACGGTCGGCGAGGGCGAGGCTTTGCTAGGCTTCGGCAGCCAGAGGGCGCAAGGCTGGCGCCGCGCCGAAGCCTTCCTCAATTTATCCGAAACCGGGGACCTGCGCGAAGCGGCGAGCAATCTGTTCGCCTATATGCAGGAACTCGACCGCAGCGGCGCGCCGACCATCGCCGTCGAGCCTGTTCCCTTCGAGGGGCTCGGCGAAGCGATCAACGATCGGCTGTCGCGTGCCGCCGCCCCTCGTGACATCACACGGCCCGCAACATAGTTTTCCCCCATGACCGAAATCACAGAGACACTCGATCCCGCTCTCATCGATCGCTTCACGGCGATCGTCGGCGACAAATATGCACTGCGCGACGAGCGCGATATCGCGCCCTACCTCATTGAGCGGCGGGGGCTCTGGCACGGCGCGACATCGCTGGTGCTGCGGCCGGGCAGCGTCGACGAAGTCAGCCGGATCATGCGGCTGGCGACCGAGACAGGCACGCCGATCGTGCCGCAAAGCGGCAACACCGGGCTGGTCGGCGCGCAGGTGCCGGACAGGTCCGGGCGCGAAATTGTCCTGTCGCTGTCGCGGCTGAACCGCATCCGCGAGATCGATGTGCTGTCCAACACGGTGACGGTCGAGGCCGGTGTCATCCTGCAGACGCTGCAGGAGGCAGCCGACGCCGCCGACCGGCTGTTCCCGCTGTCGCTGGCCGCGCAAGGCTCCTGTCAGATCGGCGGCAATCTTTCCTCCAATGCCGGCGGCACCGGCGTGCTTGCCTATGGCAATGCGCGCGAACTCTGCCTCGGTGTCGAGGTGGTGCTGCCGACCGGCGAGGTGTTCGACGACCTGCGCAAGCTGAAGAAGGACAACACCGGCTACGATCTGAAAAACCTGTTCGTCGGTGCCGAAGGCACGCTCGGCGTCATCACCGCCGCCGTGCTCAAGCTGTTCCCGAAGCCGAAGGGGCGCGAAGTCGCCTTCGCCGGCCTGTCGTCGCCCGAGGCGGCACTTTCGCTGTTCAGCCTGGCCATGGACCGTGCCGGGGCGGCACTCACCGCTTTCGAACTGATCGGCAGGCGGCCATATGATTTCACGCTGGCGCATGCCCAGGGTGTGGTGCGGCCGCTGATCGAGGACTGGCCGTGGTACGTGCTGATGCAGATTTCATCAGGCCGTTCGTCGGAGGATTCGAGAGCGTTGATCGAGGATGTGCTTACGGCCGGCCTCGAACAGGAATTCGTCGGCGACGCCGTCATTGCCGCGAGTCTTGCGCAGGGCGATGCCTTCTGGAATTTCCGCGAACTGCTGCCCGAGGCGCAGAAACCGGAGGGCGCCTCGATCAAGCACGACATTTCGGTGCCTATTGCATCGATCCCGCGTTTCATCGCGGAGGCTGCCGGCGCCGTGGCGTCGGTAAGTGCAGGTGCCCGCGTGGTCTGCTTCGGCCATATGGGCGACGGCAATCTCCACTACAACATTTCGCGGCCCGTCGACGGCGACGATGACGCGTTCCTCGCTCTCTATCACCCCATGAACAAGGCGGTGCACGATGTGGTGCGCAGCCTGCACGGTTCGATCTCGGCCGAGCACGGCATCGGCCAGTTGAAACGCGACGAACTGATCGCCACCGCGCCGCCGATGGCGATCGATCTGATGCGAAGGGTGAAGGCCGCTTTCGACCCGGCCGGCATCATGAATCCGGGTAAGGTTATCTGATCCTTTCGACATCTTGTGGCTGGTGGGATTCCGATAACCATCCCTGAGATCAGCAAAATTTAACCGACTTTCTTAAGCGGGGCGGTAAGGAGCCCGCGCTACTGTCTCCATACAAACGAGGCTGGAAAAACCGGCCCGGAGAGAACCGGACACCGGCTCTCAGGAGACAGACAGGAAGGCCACTCTATGAACACCGGACTGAAGCCAGTCTGGGCGGGACGCAACATGCGTCTCGACCCATTCCGCCTGCCGCAAGTGGTGAGCTACGCGACTCGTGACGACTACGGCGATGTAACCTTCACCATCGACCAGCGCGGCGCCGTGATCCGCCGCTTGCTCGAGATGAGCGGCCTGCCCGCGATCATCGTTCTGCCCTCCAATGCGTTCCGCGGCGTTGCCGCCCGTGCCATGGAAGACCCGGACGGCAATGTCACGGTGACGCTGGAACTCCTGCACAACGACCCGATGCTGTCGGTGCCGCTGCTGGTGGCCGACGATCTCGACGATGTCGCCGCCGACTGGCGCGCCTGGGCCGACGCCTACCGTCTGCCGATGCTGCTGATCGAATCGGACGGCGTCGCCCGCACCCTGGAAGAATCGCTCGGCGCCGCCATCAAGACGCTGCCGCCGCAGGATCGGCGCAAGGGGCGGATTTCGAACACGCGCCGCCCGCGTTTCCTCGCTCGCCGCCGAGCTGGCGACCTCGGTCTCAGGCTGGTCATCGACGGTCAGGAGATCATCTCGCGCGACTGAGCATGATCCCGCTGGGAATGCTGAAACGCGAAGCCGCTAAACCAGCGGCTTCAGAGCCACCCACACTGCGCCGCCGATCAGGCCGAGGAAGATCAGCCAGCCGACCTGGTTGTTCGATCTGAACAGGCGCAGGCATTGGTCCGGATTGTCGATATCCAGAACCGCGATCTGCCGGGCCATATGGGCGCCGGCGGCGATCAGTCCGGCCAGCGCCACCACCGGCGCCTGCGCCGACGCGAAAGCGATCGCAAAACAGATCAGCGCGCCGCCATAAAGCCCGGCCAGCCACGACTTGGTGCTGTCGCCGAACAAGCGTGCCGTCGAGCGCACGCCGACAATGGCGTCATCTTCCTTGTCCTGATGCGCATAGATCGTGTCGTAGCCGATCACCCACAGGATCGAGCCGATATAGAGCATGACGGCAGGCCCATCGAGATCGCCGAACTCGACCGCCCATCCCATCAGCGCGCCCCAGGAAAAGGCAAGACCAAGCACCAGTTGCGGCCAGTTGGTTATCCGCTTCATGAATGGATAGATGGCGATGACCGCCAGTGAGCAGATGCCGAGCAGGATGGCGAAGCTGTTGAACTGGATGAGCACCACGAGGCCGACCAGAGCCTGCAGGACGAGAAACAGCCATGCCCGCCAGCGCGTCGCCTTGCCCGACGGCAACGGTCGCGAGCGCGTGCGCTCCACCTGGTTGTCGATGTCCTCGTCGACGAGGTCGTTGTAGGTGCAGCCGGCGCCGCGCATGGCGATGGCCCCGACCAGGAAAAGCACGAGATACACTGGTGCCGGCAACAGTGAGAGCAGCGGGTCGCCGGGACGCGGATAGGCGCTTGCCGCCAAGGCCGCCGACCACCAGCACGGCCACAGCAGCAGCTGCCAGCCGATTGGCCTGTCCCACCGCGCAAGCTGCGCATAGGGCCATATCGAGCGCGGCAGCACGCGGTAGACCCAATGGCCGTTCGGCGCATCGGCGACACGGCCCTGGGCCGCTTTCGACTGGACGTTTTCCATGTCCATGGAGTGGCAGCAGCGGCGGAAACCGTCAAGCGGCAAGCGGAGACGCGGCGCCCGTCAGCCTTTCACGAGGCAAAGATGTCGCGGGTGGCGAACCAGTCCTTGGCCACCTCGATGAAGGCCAGCGCTGCATTCGATACACGCTGATGCGTGTCATAGGTGAGCAGGATCCGCTGCATGGGCAGCGGATCGGACAGCGGCTTGCAGATGAGCGGCAGGCCGTCATAGCTGCGATCGCCATGCGGGCGGGTGTAGCTGACCGCAACGCCGAAGCCGTTGGCGACCATGCTGCGCTGCAGTTCGAACGAGCTTGTCGTTGTATCGGCCACCGGCGAAAGGCCACGGCTGCGAAAAAGGTCGAGCATATGCTGCCAGCTGTGCGGCTGGTCCGTGGTGATCAGCGGATAGGCAGCCAGATCGGCAAGGCTGACCGTTGGCTGGTCCGCCAGGGCATGGCCCGCCGGCAACAGCGCGTGCGGGCGAAGTTCACGCAGCAGGATGCGGGCGAAATGCGTGGGCAGGCTGAGATCGTAAGTCAGGCCGAGATCGATGGCCGCATCCCCCAGCCGTCGTCCCAGCGTCTCGAACGTCTCGTCGCGAACGACGATTTTGACGGCCGGATAGCGTTCGGAGAAGGCGCGGATCAAAGCCGGCGCGAAGAAAGGCGCCAGATCCTCGAAGCATCCCAGCACCAACTCACCGCTGACAGCCGATTTGCTTGAACCCAGGCCGATGAGCTCCTCCGTTTCGGTGAGAACCTGCCTTGCCTTGGCCACGACGGCGCGGCCGAACGATGTCGGCGACACGCCACTTCCCCGCTGGCGGACAAACAGTTTCTGGCCGAAATTCTTTTCGACGGCGTCGATGGCCACCGAGATCGACGGCTGTGAAACGTTCAGCACCCTGGCCGCGCCGGTGACGCTGCCGTGACGTGCCACGGCAACCAGATAGCGCAGCTGCGTGAGGGTCACACTCATAGGAATACTCTATATGTCAGATGGAAAGTTATTATTTTACTGAATGAATAGGTGTTGCGATAGTGGCTTCATTCCAAAAGGAGAACGCCATGGCTTCCCAGACTGCCCCCTCGACGCCACCATGATCGGCGCATCCACGATTGCCGACTATCAGCGTGACGGCGCTGTCTGCATTCGCGGCGCCTTCAAGGGCTGGGTCGACACGATCGCCGCCGGCATCGAACGCAACATGCAGAACCGCAGCGCCACCGCATCCGACATCGCCAACGGCCGCGGAAGTTTCTTCGATGACTACTGCAACTGGGAGCGCATCCCCGAATTCGTCAGCCTGGTGCGGGACTCACCCGCCGCCGAACTGGCGGCGGCGGTGATGCAGTCGCGCACCGCGCAGTTCTTCCACGATCATGTGCTGGTCAAGGAACCCGGCACGCAGAAACCGACGCCCTGGCACCAGGACATCCCCTACTACTTCGTCGATGGCCGGCAGACGGTCAGTTTCTGGATTCCCATCGATCCGGTGAAGGAGGCGACGCTGCGGTTGATCGCCGGTTCGCATAAATGGGGCAAGATGATCCTGCCGGTGCGCTGGCTCGACGACAGCAATTTCTATGCCGGCGAGGGCGACTATCTGCCGGTGCCCGATCCCGACAACGATCCGTCGATGAAGGTGCTCGAGTGGGAAATGGAGCCGGGCGACGCCATCCTGTTCGACTTCAGGACCGCACATGGCGCGCGCGGCAACCTGACCGCGGCGCGGCGCCGGGCGCTGTCGCTGCGCTGGGTCGGTGACGATGCGCGCTATGTCGAGCGGCCGGGGCGTACCTCGCCGCCCTATCACGGCCACGGGATGCAGCCGGGCGAGAGGCTGCGCGAGGATTGGTTTCCAGTGGTCTACCAAGGCTGAAGCGGGCCGAATATGGGCGCCGGTATTCGGCGCCCATATTCGGCTGGGGATAACGTTCCCGTGCGCAATTCGGCTCAAAACGCCCTGATGTCTTGACCCATCGTCCAGAGAGCAATAGCGGGTGCTCTCCAAGGGTTGGCATCAAGAGGTGACCATGAACGTTCTTCTTCTCGGCTCCGGCGGCCGCGAACATGCGCTCGCCTGGAAGATCGCCGCATCACCGCTGCTGACCAAGCTTTATGCCGCCCCCGGCAATCCAGGCATCGGCAGCGAGGCCGAACAGGTGAAGCTCGACATCGCCGACCATGCGGCCGTGGCCGCGTTCTGCAAGGACAAAAAAATTGACCTCGTGGTGGTTGGGCCGGAAGGGCCGCTCGTCGCCGGCATTGCCGACGATCTGCGCGCCGAAAATATCCGCGTCTTCGGTCCCTCCAAGGCTGCGGCACAGCTCGAAGGCTCGAAGGGGTTCACCAAGGACCTCTGCGCCCGCTACAACATCCCGACCGCCGCCTATGGCCGTTTCAGTGACCTGGCCTCGGCCAAGGCCTATGTCGAAAAGACGGGGGCGCCGATCGTCATCAAGGCCGACGGGCTCGCTGCCGGCAAGGGCGTCACCGTCGCCATGACGCTCAGTGAGGCAAAGGCCGCACTCGATGCCTGCTTCGATGGTTCCTTCGGCGCCGCCGGCGCGGAAGTTGTGGTCGAGGAGTTCATGACCGGCGAGGAGGCGAGCTTCTTCTGCCTCTGCGACGGCACCACTGCGTTGCCCTTCGGCACCGCGCAGGATCACAAGCGGGTCGGCGATGGCGACGCCGGCCCCAACACCGGCGGCATGGGGGCCTATTCGCCGGCCCCGGTGATGACGCCGGAACTGGTCGAGCGCACCATGCGCGAGATCATCGAGCCGACCATGCGCGGCATGGCTGAACTTGGCGCGCCATTCTCCGGCGTGCTGTTCGCCGGGCTGATGATCACTGACAAGGGGCCGAAGCTGATCGAATACAACACCCGTTTCGGCGATCCTGAATGCCAGGTGCTGATGATGCGGCTGAAGGACGATCTGCTGGTCCTGCTCAACGCTGCGAGCGACGGCCAGCTTGCGCATATGTCCGTGCGCTGGCGCGACGACGCAGCACTCACCGTAGTGATGGCGGCGAGAGGCTATCCCGGCACGCCGGAAAAAGGATCGGTCATCCGCGGCGTCGAAGATGCGGCGAGCGACGGCGTCCAGATCTTCCACGCCGGTACCGCCATCAATGGCGGTGCACTGGTGGCCAATGGCGGCCGCGTCCTCAACGTCACGGCATCAGGCGCCACGGTCGGCGAGGCACAGAAACGAGCCTATGCCGCGCTCGACCGCATCGACTGGCCGGATGGGTTCTGCCGGCGCGACATTGGCTGGCAGGCCGTGGCGCGCGAGCAGGCTGGCTGAAGGAGAAAACCGCGGTCTACCGCTGGCCGCGATCGAGTTCGGTGGAAGCGGTGCTGAGCGGATCGGCCGCGGCAAAGGCGGCGTCGAGTTGTGCCGGCGAACGTTGCTCGGTCCGCTTCCAGGCGACATATTGGACAATGCCGAAGCCCGGCCGCCGCGGCACCGTCTTCACCACTGGCATGCGGAAGCCGTCGCGGAACCGCGACCAGCGTGTGCCCAGCGCTGCCACCATTTCCTCGAAAGTCGGTGGCGCGGCCACGGAGGCGTAGGTGATGGTGACATTGCCGGCGAGGCCGGCCTCGCGAGAGACCGGCAGCGGTATCGAGGCGAGATAGTCGGGCGGCACATCGATGAGCCCACCGAACGGCCATTGCGCACGCAGTGTGGCGGCGTCCATCGGTGCGACATTGACGTCGATGTCGTTGGGCGTGCCGGCGACCCTGTAAGGGCAGCGGAACCGGCCGCAATTGGCTTGCGCCGAAAACTGCCACAGTGCGTAGCCTTGCCAGTTGCCCATCGGAAAATGCACGTCGATGTCGTTGGTGTAGCGCGCATACCAGAGCGGCAACCGCGACAGGAGCCGGTATCGGTAGCTGTTGTCGGCAATGTACTGGGCGGTCTTGCCGTTGGTGTAGAGCACCGGGAAACGGCCGATGCGCCGATGCACCTGGCGCACGAACTCCTCGGCATCGTCGAGCGACATCCATTGCGAAGGATCATTGCCCTCGATGTCGAGAGCCATGAGATCGTCCGGCCCGGGCTCGGCGAAATCGAGGAAATTATTGGCCTGCTCGACCGGATTGCCGGGGCGGGCGAGGTGATAGGCGCCCCATTTCAGGCCGAGCGCCTTGGCGACCACCCGGCGCGTCTGGAACAGTTCGCGCGTCACCGCGTGGCGTTTCCACAGCGCCTTGCAAAGCTTCACTTCGGTGTCGTTGCCCAGGCAGAAATACGGCGGTGGCATGCCGTCGGACGCTTTGTTGATGAAGCCAACGATGCGCTTGTCGGTGGCGAGCTGGGACCAGTCGATGGAATTGTATTCATAGGCATCGATGACCAGGGCGCGGTCAGCATTCTTCCAGGGCTCGGAGAAGTCCGAAGCCTTGGCCGCCATCGACAGTGCCATCGTCGTAACAAAGGCGAGAAGCGCTGTGCGGCGAAGGAGCCGTGCCGTCCTTTTCAAAACACGGAATCCCCGTTGATCAAAAGCAGATGCTGAACCGGTATGGTTAAGGATTTGCTTTCCGGGGGCCGGCGTCGGAAAAGCTGGCGTCGCATCAGTGGCTAGAATTCAAACGGGTCCGGCGCCGGCTCCTGCCGCAGCGTGCCTTCGGCGGCGCGTTTGCGGTGGTGGGCCAGCGAGCATTGCGGCGAGCACAATATGCCGCGATCAGACCAGTAGGCGGCGCCGTGTTCGAGTTTGCCCTCATGGTAGCAGAACCCCTCCGCTCGATAGGGCAGGCCGCATTCGATGCAGCGATAGGCGTCGGGTCTGGCGAGCATGGGGATGGTTCCGGTGTGCTGGTTCTGATCTGCCGCCGGTTGATTTGGTTCGGCGCCGTTTGAATTTAATACGCGCCGCCGCGATTGCAAAATCCACGTGACAAAATTTGACGTTTACGTAAAAAGAAGATGGGAGATCCCCCCAAAGGGCGGATGGTTTTGCAGCGGCACTAACTCTAGGGTAGCAGGGCCGATGCATCAGGAGGAGTGAGAGGCATGTATCGGGCACCGGTCGAGGATATCGCCTTCACGCTCAAGCACGTGGCCGGCATGAAATCGGCGCTCGATGCCGGCAGGTTCGGCGATCTCGGCGAGGATCTGGTCGATGCCGTTCTGGGTGAGGCCGGCCGCTTCGCCACCGAAGAGGTCGCACCGCTCTACACGATCGGCGATCGGCAAGGTGCCGTGCTGAAGGACGCTGCCGTCACCACCCCGCCCGGCTGGAAGCAACTCTATCGCCGCTGGATCGACGGCGGCTGGAACGCGCTCTCCGGGCCTGAAGCCTATGGCGGCCAGGCGCTGCCGACCATGCTCGGCGTCGCCGCGCTCGAAATGTGGAACTCCGCCGCCATGGCCTTCGGCATCGGCCCGACGCTGACCATGGGCGCGGTCGAAGCGCTCGACAAACACGCCTCCGAAGACCTCAAAGTGAAATATCTCGAAAAGCTCGTCTCGGGCGAGTGGATGGGCACGATGAACCTGACCGAGCCGCAAGCCGGTTCGGACCTCGCCGCCTTGCGCGCCCGCGCCGAGCCGGCGGATGACGGCAGCTACCGCATTTTCGGCCAGAAAATCTTCATCACCTATGGCGAGCACGATTTTACCGACAACATCATCCATCTGGTGCTGGCAAGGCTGCCCGATGCGCCGGCCGGCACGCGCGGCATTTCGCTGTTCCTGGTGCCGAAATTCCTTGTTGGCGACGATGGCGCGCTCGGCGTGCGCAACGACGTCTTCTGTTCCGGCCTCGAGCACAAGCTCGGCATCCATGCCTCGCCGACCTGCACCATGATCTATGGCGATGGTTTCCAGGGCGCCAAGCCAGGCGCCGTCGGCTGGCTGATCGGCGAGGAGAACAAGGGTCTCGCCTGCATGTTCACCATGATGAACAATGCGCGGCTTTGTGTCGGTATGCAGGGGGTAGCGGTCGCGGAAGCCGCAACGCAGAAGGCGATCGCCTATGCCAATGAGCGCCGGCAGGGCAAGGCCGCGAGCTACACTGGCACGGGTATGGCGCCTGTCGTCCATCACCCCGATGTCCAGCGTAACCTGTTAACCATGAAGGCGCTGACCCAAACCGCACGCGCCATCAGCTATTCCTGTGCCCACGCCATCGACATGGCCCGTGTCTCCGCCGGTGACGAGGCGGCACACTGGCGCGACCGCGCCAATCTGCTGACGCCGCTGGCAAAGGCGTTCTCGACCGATATCGGCGTCGAGGTTGCCTCACTCGGCCTCCAGGTTCATGGCGGCATGGGCTTCATCGAGGAGACGGGAGCGGCCGCCTTCTATCGTGATGCGCGCATCGCCCCGATCTATGAGGGCACCAACGGTATCCAGGCGATCGATCTGGTGATGCGCAAGCTGCCGCTCGGCGGCGGCGACCATGTGCATGGCTACATCGCCGAACTGGCTGATATGGCCGGAGCGGTGCGGACCTCGAACGTGCAGGGTTTCGGCCGCACCGCCGACGCTCTCGACGCGGCACTTGGCGATCTCGGCGAAGCGACCCGCTTCCTGCAGAAACTGGCGGCCGAAGGCCGGTCGGACGAGGCGCTGGCGGGTGCGACGCCATATCTCAGGCTGATCTCGCTTGCCGCTGGCGGCGCCTATCTGGCGCGCGGCGCTCTTGTCGATCAAGGCCGTGTTCCGCTTTGCCGCTTCTTCGCCGAAAACCTGCTCGGCGAGGTGAGCGCTTTGAGGGCGCGCGTCATCGGTGGCGCCGAAAGCCTCGCCGCTGCCGGCACGACGCTTGTCTCTGCCTGACGTTCATAAGGAAAACATCGTGACAGACCATATCCTCGTCGAGCGCCAGGGCGCCATCCAGATCATCCGCATGAACCGGCCGGACAAGAAGAACGCGCTGACGCGCGCCATGTATGCGAAAATGTCAAAAACCCTGGCCGAAGGCGACGCCGATCCTGCGATCCGGGTCCATGTCTTCCTCGGCGTGCCCGGCGCCTTCTCCTCAGGCAACGACCTTGCCGATTTCATGGTCGTCGCCACGGGCGGCGACGGCGGCACGGAAGTCTGGGATTTCCTGATGGCGCTGGCCAAGGTCGAAAAACCCATGGTCTCCGGCGTCGACGGCATCGCGGTCGGCATCGGCACGACGCTCAATTTGCATTGCGACCTGACCTTCGCCACGCCGCGCACCGTGTTCAGAACGCCTTTCGTCGACCTTGGCCTGGTGCCTGAGGCGGGATCGAGCCTTCTGGCACCGCGCATCCTCGGGCAGCAGGGTGCCTTCGCGCTGCTCGGCCTCGGCGAAGGCTTTTCGGCTGAACGGGCGAAGGCCGCCGGCCTGATCTACGAGGTGGTCGAGGAAGCGGCGCTCGAGGCCTCGGTGCTGGCGGCAGCCGGCCAGATCGCAGCCAAGCCGCCGCAGGCGCTGATGATCGCGCGCGACCTGATGCGTGGTTCGCGCGACGATCTCGTCGCCCGGATCGGCGAGGAAAGCGAGCATTTTCGCGAGCGCCTGAAATCGGATGAGGCCCGCGCCGCGCTCACCGCGTTCATGACGAGAAAGAAGGCCTGACCCTCTTCTTCAGGGATAAAGCCTCGTTTTTTCCCAGGCGCCTTTCGCGTCGCGGCTGAAGACGAGCCGGTCGTGCAGGCGGAACGGCCTGTCGTGCCAGAACTCGATGGCGCTGGGCACGATTCGGAAGCCGGACCAGTGCTTTGGCCGCGGGATCTCGCCGATCGGATAGCGTGCCGTGTATTCGGCCACTGCCTTCTCCAGCGCAAAGCGGCTTTCCAGCGGCCGCGATTGTTTCGAGGCCCACGCGCCGATGCGGCTGCCGCGTGGCCGTGTCGCATAGTAGGCGTCGGCTTCGGCGTCGCTGACGATCTCCACCGGTCCGCGAATGCGCACCTGGCGGCGCAGCGATTTCCAATGGAAACACATCGCCGCCTTCATGCTGCCAAGAATCTCCCGGCCCTTGGCGCTCTCGAAATTCGTGTAGAAGACAAACCCGCTTTCATCGAACCCCTTGAGCAACACCATACGCACATCCGGCATGCCGTCGGCATCGACGGTCGCCAGAGCCACGCCGTTGGGGTCGTTCGGCTCGCTTTTCGTTGCGTCGTCCAGCCATGCGGCAAAGAGGCGAAACGGCTCGGCAGCCTCGGTAAAGTCACCGCTTGTTAACTCAGTGTCACTCATAGTTTTTCTCAAATTGTCACGAAGCGAAGATTCTTACAAAGCCAAGATTCTTAACGAAGCCAAGATTCTTAACGAAGCAAGGGGGAGGCTGCCGATTGTCGCGTATCGCGCAAGCTTTTGACAGCAGGCAATGGAGCGTTATCGCTTCGGCCAGCGCGAAAGCCGCGATCGTGGCGGTCGCCTTGCCGCTTGCCGCTTGTGGCGCCGGCGGCTTCAGCCTGGAAAAAGCCGAAGTCGACCGCTCGATTCTGACCAGCAGCACGTCGGCCTCGCCCGCGCCGGCCAATTTGGATCGCGACTCCGACCAGACGACGATCGGCAATGCAGTCTCCTCGGCCGACATCGAGCAGCTCGGCGGGCAGGCCGTCCCATGGGCCAATGCCGGTACCGGCTCACGCGGTTCCATCACCGATCTGGCGGAATTGAAGGACAACGGCCAGACCTGCCGCCGCTTCAAGGCCTCGCGCGAAAGCTTTGACGGCGTTGCCATGTTCGAAGGCGAACTGTGCTTGGCCAGCGCCGGCGGCTGGCGCATGCAGGACTTCAAGGCACTCTGATTTTCCGCGTCCGATATGCTGCTCCAGCACTGGAATTTCTTCCTATGCGAGCGCATATAGGAGGCAATCATAGACTCAACTCTTCTCCAGGGCGGTAAGCATGCGCGACCCCTATGAGGTGCTGGGCGTTGCCAGGAACGCATCGGCCAAAGACATAAAGTCGGCGTATCGGAAACTCGCCAAGAAGCATCATCCGGACCAGAATCCGAATGATCCCAAGGCGAAGGACCGTTTTGCCGCGGCCAACCAAGCCTACGAGATCGTCGGCGACGAAAAGAATCGCGCTGCCTTCGATCGCGGCGAGATCGACGCCGATGGTAAGCCGCGATTCCAGGGCTTTGAGGGCGCTGCCGGTGGCGGCGATCCCTTCGGCGGATTCCGCCGGCAGCAAGGTCCTGGCGGCTCGCGGTTCGAATTCCGCTCCGGCCGACCGGGTGGCGATCCGTTCGACGGCAACAGCGACATCTTCAGCCAGATTTTTGGCGACACTTTTTCGGGCGCGCGCGGTTCCGGCGCGGGCGATCGCCGCCGGCAGGCGACAGCAGCCGATCTGAACGTGACGCTCGACATCACCATCGAGGAAGCGGCGACCGCCGAAAAGGTGACGGCGATGTTCCCCGACGGCCGCAAGGTGGCGGTCAAGCTGCCGGCCTATGTCGAGGATGGCCAGACCATCCGCCTCAAGGGCCAAGGCGAGCAGGGGCCGGGCCAGCCAGGCGACGCGCTGGTCAAGATCCATCTGCGCCGACATCCACGCTACCGCATCGAGGGCCGCGACCTGCACGCCGATCTGCCGGTGACACTGGCGGATGCGGTGCTCGGCGCCAAGGTGCCGGTCGAGACGCCCACCGGCAGGCTCGCGGTCAACATTCCGGCCTGGTCGAGCTCCGACAAGGTCCTGCGGCTCAAGGGCAGGGGCCTGCCGGAAAAGGCCGGCGGCCACGGCGATCTCTACGCTCATGTGCGCATCATGCTGCCGGAAGGCGGTGATAGCGCGCTCGAAGCGCTGTTGCGCAGCCAAAAAGGCTGATCGGCGGCTTTTGTCCCCTGAACTGTCCGGTTTGAGCGCTTGAAGGGGCTCTGTGCCTGTGCGATAGGGCAACCCACAAAGCTGAAATCTTGCGGAGAGCGCTGACATGGCGGGTGGACAGGGCCTAATGGCCGGCAAGCGCGGCCTCATTCTTGGCGTCGCCAACAATAGGTCGATCGCCTATGGCATCGCCAAGTCGTGCGTCGACCATGGCGCCGAGATCGCGCTGACCTATCAGGGCGAGGCGTTCAAGAAGCGCGTCGAGCCGCTCGCGACGGAACTGGGCGCCTTTGTCGCCGGCCATTGCGACGTCACCGATCCGGCGAGCCTGGACGAGGTTTTCGCCAATGTCGCCAAACATTGGGGCAAGCTTGATTTCCTCGTCCACGCCATTGCCTTCTCCGACAAGGACGAGCTGACCGGCCGCTATGTCGAGACGACGCGCGACAATTTTCTGCGCACCATGGACATTTCGGTCTATTCCTTCACCACCATCGCCAAGCGCGCCGAGGCGCTGATGACCGATGGCGGCTCGCTGCTGACCTTGACCTACTACGGCGCCGAAAAGGTCATGCCGCACTACAACGTCATGGGTGTCGCCAAGGCCGCGCTCGAGGCCAGCGTGCGCTACCTGGCGGTCGACCTCGGCGCCAAGAAGATCCGCGTCAACGCGATTTCGGCCGGCCCGATCAAGACGCTTGCCGCTTCCGGCATCGGCGATTTCCGCTACATCCTGAAGTGGAACGAGTACAATTCGCCGTTGAAGCAGACGGTGACGCAGGAGGAAGTCGGCGATTCCGGCGTCTATTTCCTGTCCGACCTGTCGCGCGGCGTCACCGGTGAAGTGCACCACGTCGATTCGGGCTACCACGTCGTCGGCATGAAGGCGGTCGACGCGCCTGATATTTCGACCGTCAAGGACTAACACCCCGCCAACCGTCGTCCGTCCCGATCCCGCACCGGAAGACCTGATGTACCCGCTGGTTTATATCGCGCGCCACGGCCAGACCGCGTGGAACGCCGAAATGCGGCTTCAGGGGCAGGCCGACACCGATCTCAACGCTCTTGGCCGCGAGCAGGCGACCGGAAACGGGCTTCGGCTGGCCGCGTTGGTCCCAAATCCCTGGGAATTCGATTTCGTCGCCAGCCCGATGAAACGGACGCGCGAAACGATGCAGCGTATTCGCGCCGCGATGAAGCTCGATCCGGGTGCCTATCGAACCGATCCGCGCCTCGTCGAGGTCAATTTCGGCGACTGGCAGGGATTTACCTTTCCCGAGCTTGAGACACGGTATCCCGGAGCAAGCAGCACGCGCGCTCTGGACAAGTGGAACTTTCAGCCGCCCGGCGAAGGCGCCGAGAGCTATCAAATGCTGCTCGAACGGGTGAGGCCATGCTTCGACGCGATCGAACGCCAGACGATATGCGTGACCCATGGCGGCGTCA
Source organism: Mesorhizobium sp. CO1-1-8 (assembly GCF_020164875.1). Lineage (NCBI taxonomy): Bacteria > Pseudomonadati > Pseudomonadota > Alphaproteobacteria > Hyphomicrobiales > Phyllobacteriaceae > Mesorhizobium > Mesorhizobium sp. CO1-1-8. Next base: position 400,154 of record NZ_JAIUGZ010000002.1, read on the forward strand.
TGCGCACCTTGTTTCGCTTCGTTCTGGGGCTGGCCGAGGACGAGGCAGCGAACCTGGAAATACCGCAGGATCGCCTGCTCAAGCTCGAAGGCAAGAGTCTGGAGTGGCTTTAGGCCATTTGGCAGGCGGCCCGGCGAAAGCTGAATTCAGTTGAGGTTGGAGCTCTAGTTCGCAGAGCTGTCCGGCAGTTCCATGTCGGTGACGATGTTTTCGCCATTGGTCACATCGTAGGCGATGACGATGTCCATGCCCGGCTTCAGCGCGTCGAGGTCGGTCTCGGCGTTCAGCTTGTAGGACTTGCCGTCATCCAGCGTCAGCGTCGCCGTGTCCTTGTCGATCTTCTTGATCAGGCCTTCCGTCTGGCCGGCGAAAGCGGCGGTGGAAAGCAGCAGCGTGGCGGCAATGGCGCCAATCAGGGTACGCATAATCGTTCCTCATTATCATTGCGCCGGCATGGCGGCGGGCGTTCAACGGCGGATGGAGCAGAGCAGAAACCAACCGAATGTGTCAAAACTAAATCCGCCAGATCACAGTTTGACCCCTGTGAAAAACGCCAATAGAAGGCAACCTTAAGCCGGCTCCGATGCCGGGCAGGGTCATTTCATGTCTCACAACACGTTCGGCCACCTTTTCCGCGTCACCACCTGGGGCGAAAGCCATGGCCCGTCGCTCGGCTGCGTGGTCGACGGCTGTCCGCCTGGCATCCGCTTCACTCAGCGAGACATCCAGGCCGAACTCGACAAGCGCCGGCCGGGCCAGTCACGTTTCGTGACGCAGCGTCGCGAACCGGATGAAGTGAAGGTGCTGTCAGGCTTCATCCTTGACGAGGACGGCGAGACGATGATCACCACCGGCACGCCGGTGTCGATGCTGATCGAGAATGTCGACCAGCGCTCGAAGGATTATGGCGAGATCGCCCGCCAATACCGGCCCGGCCATGCCGATTACACCTATGACGTCAAATACGGCGTGCGCGATTATCGCGGCGGCGGCCGCTCCTCGGCTCGCGAGACCGCGGCGCGGGTCGCAGCCGGTGCTTTGGCGCGCAAGGTGGTGCCCGGCGTGGTGGTGCGCGGCGCGCTGGTGTCGATGGGCGAAAAATCCATCGATCGCGCCAACTGGAACTGGAATTTCATCGGCGATGCCGACAATCCGTTCTTCACCCCCGATCCGGCTTCCGTTCCTGTCTTCACGCAGTATCTCGACGGCATCCGCAAGGCGGGCTCCTCGGTCGGTGCGGTGATCGAGATCGTCGCCGACGGCGTTCCGGCAGGCCTCGGCGCGCCGATCTATGCCAAGCTCGACCAGGACATCGCGTCCGGCCTGATGTCGATCAACGCCGTCAAGGGTGTCGAGATCGGCAACGGCTTCGAGGCCGCCCGCATCACCGGCGAGCAGAATGCCGACGAGATGCGCATCGGCAATGACGGCAAGCCGGTGTTCCTGTCCAACAATGCCGGCGGCATCCTCGGCGGCATCTCGACCGGCCAGGCAATCGTCGCCCGTTTCGCCGTCAAGCCGACCTCGTCGATCCTGACGCCGCGAAAGTCGATCGACAAGGACGGCAAGGACGTCGAGATCATGACCAAGGGCCGCCACGATCCATGCGTCGGCATCCGCGCCGTGCCGATCGGCGAGGCAATGGTTGCCTGTGCGATCGCCGACCACTATCTGCGGCATCGGGGACAGACGGGGAGGGAATAGGGGAATAGGGGAATATGTTGCGCTCTTAGCCCGGCCAGCCAAATCTTTTTGCTTTGCCCTACTCCCGTACTGCCCTACTCCCTTAATTCCCTGCGAGCGAAGCGAGTACCCATGCCTTACGACCAGAAGAAAATCGTCGAAGCCCTGCGTGCTTTCGAACGCGGCGAGATCGTCGTCGTCATGGATGATGACGGGCGCGAGAACGAGGGCGACCTGATCGTCGCCGCCGTCCACTGCACGCCCGAAAAGATGGCGTTCATCGTGCGCCACACCTCCGGCATCGTCTGCACGCCGATGCCGCGCGAAGAAGCCAAGCGGCTGAACCTTGCGCCCATGGTCGCCGACAACGATTCCGCCCATACCACTGCTTTCACCGTCAGCGTCGATTTCAAGCATGGCACCACGACGGGCATCTCGGCCGAAGATCGCACCTTGACCGTTCGCAATCTTGCCAACGGCAATGTCGGTGGCTCGGATTTCGTCCGGCCCGGCCACATCTTCCCGCTGATCGCGCGCGAAGGCGGCGTGCTGATGCGCTCCGGCCATACCGAAGCAGCGGTCGATCTGTGCAAGCTCGCCGGCCTGCCGCCGGTCGGCGTCATTTCCGAGCTGGTCAATGATGACGGTACCGTCAAGCGCGGCCCGCAGGTGCAGGCTTTCGCCGAGGAGCATGGGCTGAAGCAGGTTTCGGTCGCCGACCTCATTGCCTACCGGCAGCGCAAGGAAACGCTGGTCGAACGCGTCGCGTGCTCGGAAATCGACACGCTCGGCGGCAAGGCACAGGTCTTCACCTACACGCTGCCGTGGGACTCCATGCATCACGTCGCCATCGTCTTCGGCGACATCCGCGACGGCGAGGAGGTGCCGGTGCGTCTGCATTCCGAGGATGTGGTGACCGATGTCTTCGGCACCAGCCACCGGCTGGACGCCATCATGAAGGCAATGGGCGAGCGCAGGCGCGGCGTCATCGTCTATCTCAGAGAAGGCTCCGTCGGTGTTGCGCATCAGGAACGCAAGCGGCCGGCCAGCGGCGACCGCGAGGATCACGAAGAGGCGCGCCGCCGCGAAAACGAGTGGCGCGAGATTGGGCTCGGCGCCCAGATCCTAAAGGATCTCGGCATCTCCTCGATCAACCTGATCGCCTCGCGCGAACGCCACTATGTCGGCCTCGAAGGTTTTGGCATCCATATCGCCAAGACCGAGATCCTCTGAGCAGGCCGATACCGCCCGGCTCGAAACCGGGCGCTATCTGATTATTCCGCGGCAATCGCAGCTGCTTGGCATCCGTCCATCTCGCACTCAGTCGTGGCAAGGTTGCGCTGGCCAAGCAGCACCGTGGCCAGCGCGATCGTGCCTGAAGCCACCGAGACCCAGAACCCGCTCTGGGGCCCGAACGCGTCGACCACCGCGCCGGCCGCGAACGAGCCCAGCGCCATGCCGATGCCGATGCCGGTCATGACCCAGGTAATGCCTTCGGTCAGCATCGCCTCCGGCACATGCCGTTCGATCAGGCCGAAGGCGGTGATGAAGGTCGGCGAGATCGCCACACCGCTTATGAACACGGTCAGCGCCAGCAGCGGCACGGTGTCGGCGGTGAGCGGCAACAGCGTGCCGAGCGCGACGAGGGCGACGGCGATAGCGAGCTGGCGTTGCAGCGGCGCCTTCAGGCTGAGCGCGCCGACGATGATGCCGAGCACGAACGATCCCAGAGCATAAACGCCGATGACAAGGCTGGCGGCGCCCGGTTGGCCAAGCTCCTTCGTGATCGCCACGGTGGTCACTTCCGTCGTCGCGAAGGTTGCGCCGATGAAGATCAGGGCGAGGGTGATGATCTGAACCGGCCGCAGGCGGATCGCCGAGCCGCTTGAGGCATGGTTCACCGGCCGCACTTGCGGCTCGGTCGAGCGTTGCAGAATGAAGGCCGCTGATCCGAATGCGAGAAATAATGTGCTCACCAGAACACCGGCTTCCGGGAACACGGCGGCACTGAGGCCGACCGACAGCGATGCCCCGGCGATGTAGACCAACTCGTCGGCCGCGGACTCGAAGGCGAATGCGGTGTTCATCTGCGGCCGGCCGCGGAAAATCTCTGTCCAGCGCGCCCGCACCATCGCTGGTATGCTTGGCATGGCGGCGGCCAGCAGTGCCGACACGAACAGCGTCCACACCGGCCAGTCCTGGTTGGCCGCTGCTATGAGGACCGCGAAAGCCAGCACCGCGATGATGGTGGTGGGCACCACGATTCGTGTCTGGCCCAGGCGGTCCACCAGTCTCGATATCTGCGGCGCGACGAAGGCGTTGGCCAGCGCGTATGTCGCCGAGACGGCTCCGGCCAGCCAGTATTCGCCACGCGTCTGCGACAGCATCGCCACGATGCCGATGGGCGCCATGGCGATCGGCAGACGCGCTATGAAGCCGGCGGCCGCAAAGCCCTTGGCGCCGGGGGCACGAAAGATTTCCGCGTAGGGATTTTGCATCGGTTGGTTCCTCGACAAAGGACGATCGGACAATTACATACGGAGCGTATGATCAGTAGATATAGCATACGTCGCGTATGTCCATTGGCATACGTTACGTATGTGAATAGGGCCAGAAGCCATGCACAGACCCCGCAAGGAGATGATCGCCGAGACGCGCGCAAAGCTGATCGCGGCGGCCCGTCATGCCTTCGGCACAACAGGCTATGCGGAAGCCTCGATGGATGATTTCACCGCTTCGGCCGGGCTGACGCGCGGCGCGCTCTATCATCATTTCGGCGACAAGAAGGGGCTTCTGCAGGCGGTCATAGCGCAGATTGACGGCGAGATGGCGGCGCGCATCAACGAGGTCGCGTCGAGAGCGCCGACCCGCTGGCAACATTTCGTCGACGAGTGCTCGACCTATATCGAGATGGCGCTGGAGCCGGAAATCCAGCGCATCATGTTTCGGGATGGCCCGGCCGTGCTGGGAGATCCAGCGCAATGGCCGAATTGCAGTGCATGCATCGCTTCAATGACCGACCATCTGACCGCGCTGCAGGAGGAGGGGGTCGTTGTCTCCAGCCTCGACCCCGAGACTGCCTCGCGGCTGATCAACGGAGCGAGCAGCCAGGCAGCGCAACGGATCGCCAATTCGAACGACCCCGAAGCGACGTCGAAGAAGGTGGTGACGGCGTTCAAGCAACTGCTCGAAGGCCTGCTCAAGAAGCCGGATCCGCAGTCGAATTGAAGTTTCCACCGGAGCTTTCGTGCCGGCAGCTGTTCGCGATAGGAATTTTTTCTTGACACCGTGCCCTCAGCTAAGGTACATATTCGTCCATGGTGCTGATTTGCGCCAGTGACCCGCCGCACAGGCGGGTTTTTCGTTTGATGCTCGTCAGCCACCGCGCCGGCGAAAGGCTCCGAAAGAAACCGTTACCCCAAATTCGTCGCCCTTTGGCGTCAGGGGCCGGCGATTGACAATCGCCGGGTTGAGTTCATCCTCTTCCACCATCTCTGAGGCGGAGATTCGGGGCACATGTGGGATTTTGAGGTCGGCCGGTCGGTGTCCATCATGATGCGGACCTGGCCTTTCATCGTCTTTCGCATGATCGTCTATTTCGGCATCACGCTGGCCTACATCATGGCGACCGGCACCGGCGCTTCGGTCGGCTATGGCGTCGGCCATATCTCCACTGATCCCGACGGGTCGCCGTCCTTTGCCCTGTGGGGTGGGGTGGTCGGTTTCGGTATCGTCTCGATCGCGGTCTACTGGATCCGCGAATACATCCTCTATATCGTCAAGGCCGGCCACATCGCCGTCATGGTTCATCTGATCGACGGCCGCGACATTCCCGGCGGTCAGGATCAGATCGCCTATGCCAAGGATATCGTCACCCAGCGTTTTGCCGAGGCCAACATCCTTTTCGCCGTCGACCAACTCGTCAAGGGTGCCATCGGCGCCATCACCGGCGTGCTCGGCGGTATCGCCGCCTTCCTGCCGATCCCGGGCCTGAGCGGCCTGGTCTCCTTCATCAATACGGTGATCCGCCTGTCGCTGACCTATGTCGACGAGATCATCCTCGGCTACAACATCCGCATCAATTCAGCCTCGCCCTTCGAGACGGCGCGCCAAGGCGTCGTGCTCTATGCCCAGAACGGCAAGGTCATGGTCAAGAACGCCGTCTGGCTGGCGGTCATCATGTGGGGCGTGTCGTTCATCATCTTTCTGATGATGCTGGCGCCTGCCGGTGCGATTCTGTTCCTGATGCCTGGCCAACTCGCCGGGTGGGCTTTTGTGCTCGCCATCGTCTTCGCCTGGGCATTCAAGGCGGCGTTCATTGAACCCTTTGCCATCGCCTGCCTGATGCAGGTCTATTTCAAGACCATCGCGGGCCAGATGCCGGATCCGGCCTGGGACGCCCGGCTGGCCGAGGCGTCGTCGAAGTTCAGGGAGCTCAAGGACAAGGCGCTGGCCTCCTTCGGCGGTTCGCGCTGGGGCACGGCCGGCGCGACACCCTGATCGGCTGGGCGGATGGTGTCTGGTGCGGCAGAAACGGTGTTGAGGCGCGCCACGGTGGATTTGAGCTGTGTCTCGCCTTGCCCGGAAAAAGTCTCGCTCATGATCAGCTCCGGCAGCGGCAGCCGCCGTCCCCAGCCGTGCGTTTCAAGGTCCGGTTTGGGAGCGAACTCGGAAACACGGCCGACGCAGAGATAGGCGACCGGCGTTACGTGATCCGGAATGGCCAACAGCCGCCTTAGCGCCGCAGCCTCGATGATGCTCACCCAGCCGACGCCAACGCCCTCGGCACGCGCGGCCAGCCAGAAATTCTGCACCGCGCAGACGGTGCTGTAGAGATCCATCTCCGGATTGTGCCAGCGTCCCAGCGGCGAACCCTTCGAGCGCTGCCGATCGCAGGTGATGCAGATGTTGAGCGCGCTCTCGCAGATGCCTTCCAGCTTGAGCTTGCGGTACAGCGCCTGTTTTTCCGCCTCGATCGCCGGCAGTTCCTGCTCGCGCGCGGCCAGGAACAGGTCGCGCACCCTTTCGCGTCGCTCGATGTCACGAATGACAATGAAATTCCATGGCTGCATGAAGCCGACCGATGGCGCGTGATGGGCAGCAAGCAGCAGCCGCGCCAGCACGTCGTCATCGATCGCGGTGGGCAGGAAATGGCTGCGCACGTCACGCCGCGTGAACATGGCGCGATAGACCGCATCGCGCGCATTCTGGTCAAATCCATCGTCAATGGCAGCGGTCATATGTTCCGGCATCGCTCGTCCCCTTGCGATTGCAATCCATGCCACCCGCCTGACCATGCGGATGACGATGCCTGCCAGGCCGGTCTTCTGGCTCGGGATCAACCCGCGTCCGGTGCCTTCCCGTCATCGACAGTGGCATTTACCGGCGCGGTCCCCCTCACAGCGTTGGGCACGCCACGGAGTTCAACCGTGTTCCCGATTCTCCCGCCAGAGCATTTGCAGCCAAGTGGAATCACTTGGCGTCGCAGAATGCGGCTAAAACAAACAGACAGGCGGGCACCAGGCAGTACCAGGGACCTTACGCCGAAGCGCCGGCGAGGCCAATGCCTGCGGCGACGCGAATGGACGCAGTCGCGATTTTCCCCAGTCATCGGCCGCCCGTGCATGGCCTTTGTCGATCCGGGTCACTAGATTAGGACGATGACCACCCGTCTCTACACCCATCCGATCTTCCTCGAGCATCTCACGCCGCCCGGACATCCCGAGCGGCCCGACCGCCTGCGTGCCATCGAGCGCGTGCTCGATGAGGAAGCCTTTGCCGGGCTCGATCGTATCCAGGCGCCGGAAGGCGACGAGGCCACCATCCTCTACGCGCATCCCGCCGATTTCGTCGCCCGCGTGCGCGCCGCCATCCCCGACGAGGGGATTGCCCGCATCGATGCCGACACCACTGCCAGTCCGAAGAGCTGGCAAGCGGCGATCACCGCGATCGGCGCCGCCAACGCCGCCGTTGATGACGTCTTTTCGGGCCGCGCCGACAATGTCTTCGTCGCCGCCCGGCCGCCTGGCCACCACGCCGAAAAAACCACGGCGATGGGCTTTTGCCTGTTCAACACGGCGGCGATCGCGGCGCGCTATGCGCAGAAGAAACACGGTGTCGAGCGCGTCGCCATCGTCGATTGGGACGTGCATCACGGCAATGGCACGCAGGATATTTTCTGGAACGATCCGTCGGTGCTCTATTGCTCGACACACCAGATGCCGCTTTATCCCGGCACCGGAGCGAAGAACGAAACGGGCGCCGGCAACATCGTCAACGCGCCTTTGGCGCCGCAGACCGGCAGCGAGGTGTTTCGCGATGCCTTCCTGTCGCGCGTCCTGCCCGCGCTCGACAATTTCGCGCCCGACCTGATTATCATTTCGGCGGGGTTCGACGCGCATCACCGCGATCCCCTGGCCGAAATCAATCTGACCGAGGATGATTTCGACTGGGCGACCGGCCAGCTGATGCAGCGCGCCGCACGCCACAGCGGCAACCGGCTCGTCAGCCTGCTCGAGGGCGGCTACGATCTGCAGGGATTGGCATTTTCGGTCGCCGCCCATGTCGGGCGACTGATGAAAGGATGAATGATGGCTGGTGAGACCAACGAAGACGTCAAGGCGATGAGCTTCGAGCAGGCACTCGATGCGCTGGAGAAGATCGTCGATGATCTGGAGCGTGGCGACGTGCCGCTCGACCAGTCGATCCGGATCTATGAACGTGGCGAGGCGCTGAAGGCGCATTGCGATCGGCTGCTGAAGGCCGCCGAGGACAAGGTCGAGAAGATCAGGCTGTCGCGCGACGGCAAGCCGGTTGGAACGGAGCCACTCGACGCGGATTGAGGCCCGGTCCGAACGATGGCTCGCCTCACCGGTTTTTGGACATGATCATGATCGAGGATATGACTCGTTCCGATTGAAACAGCTCAAGGACAAGAGGAGATACGGAAGCGATGTGCAGAAACATCAAGACCCTGTTCAATTTTGATCCACCGGCAACCAATGACGAGGTGCGCGACGCGGCTCTTCAGTTCGTCCGCAAGCTGAGCGGAACGACGCGGCCCTCGAAGCAGAACCAGCACGCCTTCGACCATGCCGTCGAAGCCATCGCGGCCTCGGCGCGCGAACTGCTCGATTCCCTGGAAACCCATCAGCATCCGCGTAATCGCGAAGAGGTGGCGGCCAAGCTGCGGGCAAAGGCAGCCATCCGGTTCGCCTAATGCCGTCAAAGCAGCCATTGGACGCTGACAAGGAGATTCCATGAGCTTCTTCCCCGGGAAAGACCCTGAGGCAGGCGACGCCTTTGCCAGCGACCAGATCGAGCTGATGGTCATCCCGAACGCCAAGGACATCGGTGGTTTTCAGGTGCGCCGTGCCCTGCCGACGGCAAAAAGGCGGCTGGTCGGGCCGTTCATCTTCTTCGACCGCATGGGTCCCGCGATCCTGCGGGCCGGCCAGGCGCTCGACGTCCGTCCGCATCCGCATATCGGACTGTCGACAGTCACCTATCTGTTCGACGGCAAGATCCGGCACCGCGACTCACTCGGCACCGAAATGGTCATTCAGCCCGGCGACGTGAATTTGATGACCGCCGGCCGCGGCATCGTCCATTCGGAGCGTACGCCGGAGGAACTGCGTGGCGCGCCGATGTCGGTATCCGGCCTGCAGACATGGCTGGCGCTGCCGGACGACAAGGAAGAGGTGGCTCCTGTGTTCGAGAACACAGGAGCGCTCAGGCTTCCCGAGATCGATGCCGAAGGCGTCAACGGGCGCATCATCATCGGCGATTTCCAGGGGTTGCGGTCCCCGGTCAGAGCCGACTCGGAGACGCTCTACGCCGACCTGCGCCTGGCGCCCGGCGCCAGCGTGAAAATCCCTGCCGATGCGGAAGAGCGCGCCATTTACACGCTGGAGGGCGAGGTCTCGATTTCGGGTGATGTGTTCCCAGCCGAACGGCTGCTGGTGTTCCGTCCCGGTGACGAGATCGTCGTGTCGTCGCAGACCGGGGCGCATTTCATGCTGTTCGGCGGCGCCTCTCTTGGTTCGAAGCGTTATATCTGGTGGAATTTCGTCTCGTCATCCAAGGAGCGTATCGAACAGGCGAAAGAAGAGTGGAAGACGGGCCGCTTCGACATCGTTCCCGGAGACGAGGAAGAGTTTATTCCGCTGCCGGAAAGCTGATGCCTGTCGCCCAAGGTGGCCCGGTTCTGGGGAAACGACATGCGTAGAAACAAAAGACCACGGCCTGATCCGCGTCACTGACACGCATTTACTTTCGCCAGCCGGCGGCCTATTTCGCCCATCAACCGAAAGCCCGAGCACCGTGAACGCAACGCCGCATACGCCGCTTCTCGACAAGGTCCGCATCCCGGCCGACCTGCGCACGCTTGCCGAGAGTGAACTGCCGCAATTGGCGTCCGAGCTTCGCGCCGAGCTGGTCGACGCCGTGTCGCGCACGGGTGGTCATCTTGGCGCCGGGCTTGGCGTGGTCGAGCTGACAGTGGCGCTGCACTATGTCTTCAACACCCCCGACGACCGGCTGATCTGGGATGTCGGCCACCAGGCCTATCCGCACAAGATCCTGACCGGCCGCCGCGACCGCATCCGCACACTACGCCAGGAAGGCGGCCTGTCCGGCTTCACCCGCCGCGCCGAGAGCGAGTACGATCCCTTCGGCGCCGCCCACTCCTCGACATCGATATCGGCTGGCCTCGGCATGGCCGCCGCCCGCGATCTCTCCGGCGGCCGCAACAATGTCATCGCCGTCATCGGCGACGGCGCCATGTCTGCCGGCATGGCCTACGAGGCGATGAACAATGCCGGCGCGCTCGATGCACGGCTGATCGTCATCCTCAACGACAACGACATGTCGATCGCGCCGCCGACCGGCGCGATGAGCGCCTATCTGGCGCGTCTGGCCTCGGGCAAGGCCTATGCCGGCCTGCGCGACTTCGGCAAGAAACTGACCTCTTATCTCGGCAAGCGCGCTGACCGTGCGATCACCCGGGCGGTCGAGCATGCGCGCGGCTACGTCACCGGCGGCACGCTGTTCGAGGAACTCGGCTTCTATCACATCGGCCCGATAGACGGCCACAATCTAGAGCATCTGATCCCGGTCCTGAAAAATGTCCGTGACAATGGCGAAGGCCCGGTGCTCATCCATGTCGTCACCCAGAAGGGTAAGGGCTATGCGCCGGCGGAAGCCGCCGCCGACAAATATCACGGCGTCAACAAGTTCGACGTCATCACCGGCGCGCAGGCCAAGGCGCCGGCCAACGCACCGGCCTACACCAAGGTGTTCGCCGAAAGCCTGGTCCAGGAGGGCCGCGAGGACGACCGTATCGTCGCCGTCACGGCCGCCATGCCGAGCGGCACCGGTCTCGACCTGTTCGGCGAAGCGTTCCCGTCGCGCACCTTCGATGTCGGCATCGCCGAACAGCACGCGGTGACCTTCGCCGCCGGCCTTGCCACCGAAGGCTACAAGCCGTTCGCGGCCATCTATTCCACCTTCCTGCAGCGCGCCTACGACCAGGTCGTCCACGACGTCGCCATCCAGAAATTGCCGGTGCGCTTTCCCATCGACCGCGCCGGCTTCGTCGGCGCCGATGGCTCGACCCATTGCGGCGCCTTCGACACCACCTTCCTGGCGACACTGCCCGGCTTCGTGGTGATGGCGGCCGCGGACGAGGCGGAGCTGCGCCACATGGTACGCACCGCGGCAAGCTATGATGACGGGCCGATCGCCTTCCGCTATCCGCGCGGCAATGGCGTTGGCGTCGACATGCCGGAGCGTGGCTCTGTGCTCGAAATCGGCAAGGGCCGCATCGTAAGGGAGGGCACCAAGGTAGCATTGCTGTCCTTCGGCACACGGCTGCAGGATTGCCTGATCGCCGCCGAGGAGCTGGGGGCTGCCGGGTTGTCCACCACGGTCGCCGACGCCCGTTTCGCCAAGCCGCTCGACGAGGATCTGATCCGGCGGCTGGCCCGCTCGCATGAGGTTCTGGTGACGGTGGAGGAGGGCGCCGTCGGCGGCTTCGCCAGCCACGTGCTGCAGTTCCTCGCCCATGAAGGCCTGCTGGAAAGCGGCCTGAAGGTGCGCCCGCTGGTACTGCCCGACGCGTTCACCGACCACGCCAAGCCGGAAAAGATGTATGCCGATGCCGGGCTCGATGCTGCCGGCATCGTGCGCACCGTGTTCGTCGCGCTCGGGCATACGGTTCGCGCCCAGCGCGCCTGAATCAAAGTCTCAATGACTTGAATCGGTTTGCCGGCCAACGATCTTAACGCGTTGTTTACGCTGCCGTTTGGCGCTTTGCTTACCGTGTCTGTTGGCCGTTTTTCAATGGCGCCCTGCTAGATCGTGATCAGGCAGGGAGATAACAACAATGAAAACGCTTCTGTGCGGTGTAGTGCTTTGCACCGTCATCGTCGCGCCGGCCACAGCCGAAACGCGCTATGATCGCAGCCTCGAAAAGGCGGTCATGGGCATCGTCGCCGGCAAGATGGGCGACATCCGCGGCGGCTTTTCCTTCAAGCAGGTGCCGCAATTGGTGGTTCTGCCGGCCCCTGTTCCCGCGCCTGCGGTTGCCATCGAGCCTGCACGCGAGCAAGCTTCGGGAGGGCGTGAGGATGGCTTGTCTCCAGCCGTCGAGCGCCCGGTTTCGCGAAGCGTATTCTGAGCCGGAGACCAGCAAGCCTCGATCGGGATTGCCCGATCGTTTCATCGTGCTTGCCGCTGTGCGGGTGATCAAAAAAGCGTCGGCAATGCTACTCCGCCGCCACCAGCTCCGCTTGTTGCGCCGGTTTCTCGGGACGCCAGGATTGCGCCGCGTGGCGGGCTCGGTCTGCCAGGGCGGCAAGGCGTCCGCGCAGGTTTCGTCCACCCACCACTGACGACAAGATCACCGAATGCGTCGCAAAGCGGCGCTTGAAATCCTCGCCGCCGCAGAGAAAGTCGATCGTGGTCAAGCCCCGGTCAAACGACCACTGGATGTAATCCATCATCAAGACCATGCCCGGCGAGGCCCGTTCGAAGGCCGGATCATAGGTGGTGACGAAAGCCATCATCGTTCCATGCTGCTCGAAATTGATCGAGATGGCGATGATCTCGTCTTCGCGTTCGAGCACGAAGATGCGCAGCAACCCAAGCCCTGCCAGAACGGAGATCAGTGCCGCCAGCGCGGGGGAACCTTCGTCGAAGAGGTCCGAAACGCGGCCGTGTTTTGCAAGCCACAGCCGCTTCAGCGCCGCGACGCGCTCCAGCACCGGCTCGCGGGCTTCGTGCGCATCCATCAGGCGGAAACGCAGCGCGCCGCCTTCCTCCATGAATTTGTAGCCACGGCGATAGTTTTGCCGGGTTTTCTTCGACTGGCTTTCAAACCATTGTGCGCCGCGTTGTCCGGCGCTGGAAACTCGATAGCTGACCTCGCTGCGGTGGCTCGGCTGCAAGATGCTGCCTTGGCCTGGCGCGGCGGGACCGAGCAGGGTCCGGAATCGGGCATCGGGCAAAAGACGATTGAGGTAGGCAAGATCGAAGCCGCCATCGTCGAGAATATGTTGCCAGAGTTGCGGCAGGATCTGTGGCTCGGCATCGGGAGCAAGCAGGACGTCGCCATAATCGCAGTGATCCTTCGCCGCCCATTCCAGCATACGGATGCCCGAGCGCCAGAAGGTCGCGAGCGCAATGACGGCCTCGAGGCGCTCGCCGCTCCAGACCAGGCCGATCCTGAGACCGCGACGGTCCTGATGCGGTGTGGTGTGCCACCAGGCCGAGATCCAGTCGGGATGCTGGAAAACGAGGCCGCCGGCACGTTGCCAGAGCGCTGCCCAGGCGGGCGCGATTTCTGCCAACCGCGCTGACGAGGTAGCAATTTCGATCCGGTGCGTTCGCGGCATCCGGAACACGGCGGGTCCGTTCATGGCTTCCCCCTTTGCGGCGATTGCTGTGGTTCGGGCTTATTTGTGCGGAAGTGTCTGGCGATCTGTCGCCACATCCGCTTCAGCGGCATGACGTACAGGCCTGCGAGCGACTGGTAGTCGCGCACGTTGCGTTCGATCAAACCGAACTTGAAGTCCTCGTCGGGTCTCGGAACGCACAGAGTTCCGAAGAGCCGATCCCAGAACGAGAAGAGCAGCCCGAAGTTCTTGTCGTAATGGCGAGGGTCGGTGCTGTGGTGCAACTGATGCCAGTGCGGGCACAGGATCAGATTGTTCAGCGGTCCAAACGAGATCTTGAAATGCGTGTGCCTGACGAAATCCATCATCAGGATGTTGCGTATGATGTAGACGTTGACGCCGAAGACCGTCAGCTCAACGAGGTTCAGCGACACCAGCGACCAGATGCCGAAGCAGATGCCGGGAATGACGCCGTCCCAGGCCCGGTTCATCAATTCGTCGAGCGGGTGGACGCGATCCTTGGTGATGCCGACCATCACCTCGGCCGAATGGTGGACCTTGTGCAGTTCCCAGAGCACCGGGTAGCGGTGCTGGGCGACGTGATAGAGATAGTACGAAATGTCGTAGGCAAGCAGCATGGTGATGGTGAAGATCGTCACCGTCACCGGCCCTGCCGGCCCTTCGATCAGGGGCGGCTGGATTGCCAGCAGCGTGGAGAACAACCAGTTCGTCGCATAGCCGACGGCGCTGACGAAGACGACGCCGGCGGGCAGCATGAGGAATGGCATCAGCGCCTTCCGCGTCACCCAGAACAAAAGGTCGGCTTTCGCCGAAGGATGTGTAATGACCTCATGGGGAACCGCGAACTCGAAGAACTCTTTCCAGCTCTTTTTCTCGACCGTGCGCCAGTAGGCGAACAGGGCACTGACCAAAGCAGTCAGCAACAGAAGTCCGGTCGCCAGCAGGCCGGCGCCGGAAATCCGGTCAAGAACCTTGTAGACGATATCGCTGGCCATTTCCAAGGTTGCCGCCTCTTTATCCGGGTTTTCCGGTCGTCGCGGTCATAACATTGAAGTCCTCAAGCAAATGCGATGAAAATTGGTTAAGAAAGCATGAGGCTTTCTAGGCTTTTGGTATTTGTCCGCAGGCGGCGAGACCTCATGCTTCGGCGGTCATCCGTCTCAACGCGCGTAACGCATGGATATTCATAAGGATGGTCGGCGGGACGGAACGCCTCACCATCGTCGCAGCTCAAGATGCTGGGCGTGATGATGGGAACGGAGGCCGAAATGCTTCCGGCTGGCGCTCTTGCCATCGTCGTCGGCTTTCGCCATGAAGGCCGATGAATTCGCCTCTGCCAGCCAGCGCACGCCTGCGGCTCGACGACCTGCTCGTCCAGCGCGGGCTGTTTGCCAGCCGTTCGCGTGCCCGCGACGCAGTCGAGCGTGGCACGGTGACCGCCGACGGCGTCATTGCGCGCAAGCCCGGCCAGAGCGTTTTGCCGCAATGCCACGTTACCATCGATGATCCGGCGCAAGGCTATGTGTCGCGCGCGGCACTCAAGCTGATCGGTGGGCTCGACCATTTTGGCCTCGATCCTGCCGGCTGCGAGGCGCTCGACATCGGCGCCTCGACCGGCGGCTTTACCCAGGTTCTGCTGGAGCGTGGAGCTGCCCATGTCACCGCGATCGATGTCGGGCATGGTCAGGTGCACCCTGATGTTCGGGGAGATCCGCGTGTGACGGTGATCGAGGGCCTGAATGCTCGCGATCTCACCGTCGCCGATCTTGCCGGTCGTATTCCGGATTTCATCGTGTCGGACGTCAGCTTCATCTCGCTGAAACTGGCGCTGCCGCCGGCGCTTGGCCTGGCGAAGGCTGGCGCCAAGGCCATCTTTCTGGTCAAGCCGCAATTCGAGGCGGGCCGTGATGCGATCGGCAAGGGTGGTCTGTTGAAAGACCCCTACGACGCCTCCCGTGTCGCCGGCCTGCTGCAGGATTGGCTGGACTCCGTTCCCGGCTGGCGCTCGCTGGGGCTGCATTTGTCGCCGATCGAGGGCGGCGACGGCAATCGCGAATTCCTGCTCGGTGGGATCAAGGACCGATGAGCGCGCGCTTCAGCATCAGGAAACTTGGCGCCCAGGGCGACGGCATCGCCGAGACCGAGACAGGCGATCTGTTCATTCCCTTCACACTGCCCGGCGAAACGGTCACCGCCGCGCGCGAACGGGATCGCGCCATGTTGATGGCGGTGCTGGAAGCCTCTCCGCTGCGCATCGATCCCGCCTGCCGCCATTTCACCGAATGCGGCGGTTGCGCGCTCCAGCATTTCGAAGCCGAAGCTTATCGCCAGTGGAAACGCGAAAAGGTGGCGCACACCCTGAAGGGCAAAGGCATCGATTGCGAGATCGGCGAACTGGTCGCCTGCGCGCCGCAGACGCGCCGCCGTGTCGTGCTTGCCGCCCGGCGCACCGATACAGGCATGCTGCTCGGCTTCCATCGCCATCTGTCGCCGGAGATCATCTCGATCGAGGAATGTCCGATCTCGCTGCCGGAGATCGTTGCCGCGCTCGATCGCTTGAAGGCGCTCGCCGAATTGGTCTGCGCCACCACCAAATCGTTCCGCATGACGGTCACCGTGACCGGTTCGGGGCTTGATGTCGCGGTTCACGAATCCGGCAAGCTCGGGGAGCACCAGCGCCGTATCGCGGCCAATTTCGTCATGGCGCAGGGCTTTGCCAGGCTGTCCATCGATGACGAAATCATCATCGAGCCGAAAAAGCCGGTGGTGATGTTCGGCAGCGTCGCTGTCGCCTTGCCCCCGGGCGCGTTCCTGCAGGCAACCGAGGCCACCGAACAGGCGATGGCCGATATCGTCGGCGGGCATCTGAAGCGTGCCAAGAAGGTGGCGGATCTTTTCGCCGGTTGCGGCAGTTTTGCTCTGCGCCTGGCCGCGAAGTCTGAAGTCCATGCGGTGGAGGGCGATGCACCAGCCCTTTCGGCGCTCGACCGGGGATCGCGCTTCGCCAGTGGCCTGAAGCGGGTGACGGGCGAACGCCGCGACCTGTTCCGCCGGCCGCTGACGTTCAAGGAATTGAATGCCTTCGACGGCGTGGTGTTCGACCCGCCACGCGCCGGCGCCGAGGACCAGTCGAAGCAGATCGCCCGCTCGGATGTTCCCTACGTCGCCGCGGTGTCATGCAATCCGGTGACGCTCGCGCGGGATTTGCGCATTCTGCTCGATGGCGGCTACGTCTTGAAAAGCGTGACGCCGATCGACCAATTCCTGTGGTCGCCGCATGTCGAAGCGGTGGCGCTGCTGGAGAAGCCGAAGAAGAGACGGTAGCCGGGAGGCTTCGGCTCCTACGAGCTTGGCGACAGTCGTTTCGACGTGCCGCCGCGTTGGTTGATCGACACCCAGGTGTTTGGGTTCTGCTGCGACTGGCGTTTCACGAAGTAATAGCCCGTCGCGTTCCAGGGCCTGATCTCGTTGACCAGATTGTCCAGGACAAGATCGCCCTTGTCGGTTTTCACCGTCAGAATGGTGTGGCCTTCATTGTCCAGGTCGCGCACCACGGTCATCAGCAACGCCTGCCGGGGGAAACCCGCTTCCAGAAGAAGCTTGCGCTTGTACAGCGCGTAGATCTTGCAGTCGCCCTTGCCATCCACCGGATAGTCCCAGTGATCCGCCATCGTACCCCAGTGATCGAAATTGCTGACGGGTTTGATGGCGCTGTTCGCCTTCTGATTTATCCGCTTGAGGATGCGCAGGTTCTGCGCGGTCAGCTTGATATTCGCGGCCGGCAGAGCGGGCACCTTGCACTCCTTTGGCCGGCGATGGCAAAAATCGACCCAACCGTAGGGGACGCTGGTGCTTCCACCAACTGCGGCAGATTGCGTCGATCGCGACTTGAACAATGTCGATTGTGCCGCCGCAGGACTGGCTTGCAGCGATGTCGCGCCAATCAACGAAACGAAGCCAAGCAGGAACGAGGAGGTCAGGACGCCGGGGGAATGCCGCATTGCCAACACCACCGCAACCAGAGGGGCTGGCACTGCGTTCGTGCGGAAACGGCAGCCCAGGCAGTTAAACACTTAACAATTTCCTAATGCCGATTGTGTTCACTTCAAGGTATCAGCGGGGATTTAAGCTGAAAAATGCCGTATTGGGGCCGGACCCCATCAGGGTCGCGGAGCACGTCGGCCACTCAAACCCGTGTGCCGCCCACCGTCATCTGGTTCATCCTCAAATGCGGCTGGCCGACGCCGACGGGCACGCCCTGTCCGGCCTTGCCGCACATGCCGATGCCGGTGTCGAGCTTCATGTCGTTGCCGATCATAGAAACGCGGTGCATGGCGTCCGGCCCGTTGCCGATCAGCATGGCGCCCTTGATCGGCTGCGTCACCTTGCCGTTCTCGATCATGTAGGCCTCGGTGCAGCCGAAGACGAATTTGCCGGAGGTGATGTCGACCTGGCCGCCGCCGAAGGAGACGGCATAGATGCCGTTCTTGACCGAGGCGATGATTTCGTCCGGCTCCATGTCGCCTGATGTCATGTAGGTGTTGGTCATGCGCGGCATCGGCTGGTGGGCGTAGCCTTCGCGCCTGCCGTTGCCGGTCGCCTTCATGCCCATCAGCCGAGCGTTCTGGCGATCCTGCATGTAGCCGACCAGCTTGCCGTCCTCGATCAGCACATTGCGGGCCGAAGGCGTGCCTTCGTCGTCGACTGTCAGCGAGCCGCGCCGCTCGGGCATCGTGCCGTCGTCGACGACGGTCACGCCCTTGGCGGCGACTTGCTGGCCGAGCAGGCCGGCGAAGGCCGAGGTCTTCTTGCGGTTGAAATCGCCTTCCAGCCCATGGCCGACAGCTTCGTGCAGCATGACGCCCGGCCAGCCGCTGGACAAGACGATGTCGAAAGTGCCGGCCGGCGCCGGTATGGCCTCGAGATTGACCAGGGCTTGCCGAAGCGCCTCCTTGGCGGCGTGCTTCCAGCTGTCCTCGACCAGGAATTCGCCAAACGCCTTGCGGCCGCCCATGCCATAGGAGCCGCTCTCCTGGCGGTCGCCATTGCCGACAACGACGGAGACGTTGATGCGGACCAGCGGGCGGATGTCGCGCACCACCTGGCCGTCGGCGCGCACGATCTCGACATGCTGCCAGGACGCGGCGAGCGAGGCCGAAACCTGCCGCACGCGCGGATCCTCGGCGCGCAGCCAGGCGTCGATTTCCTGCAAGAGCTTTGCCTTGGCCTCGAAGGAAGGCGAGGGGATCGGGTTCTCTTCGCCATAGAGATGGCGGTTGGTGCGGGCGGGTGCGGCGGCAAGCGTGCCGGAATAACCGCCCTTGACGGTTGAAACGGCATCGGCCGCGCGCAGCAGCGACGCCTCGGACAGGTCGCTGGAATGGGCATAGCCGCTGGCTTCGCCGGCAACCGCACGCAGGCCAAACCCTTGGTCGGTGTTGAAGTTGGCGGTCTTCAGCCGGCCATTGTCGAACATCAGCGCTTCGCTCTCGCTGTATTCGAGGAACAGCTCGCCGTCATCGGCGCCGTTGATGGTCTCAGCGACGATCTGCTTGATGCGATCGTCTGAAATGTTGAATTGGCCGATCAGGCTGTTCATGGCGCGTCCGTTCACAGGAGGAATGGGTCCTTGCCACGATGTAGGCGCGAAGGTGCGCCGAGACAATCGTTCTGCCGCATTGTGAAGACAAAAGCGGTTTGCCAGCAGCCCGTCGATGTCACTTCTGGTTGATGAAGCCGATGACGTCGCCGGGCTGTCAGGGGAGCGCGGCGAAGCCGTCGGCAAAACCCTTGAGGTCAACCGGGATACCGATGCCTTCTTCCGGGGTCTGGAAGACGATGAAGGTGGCCGACGTGCCGGTCTTCAGCGTGTCGAGAAGTGGCTTTTCGAGGATGACCTCGGCATAGCAGCCGTCCTGGAAGCAGCGCACGAAATAGGCGCGGCCGATATCCTTGCCGTCGACATTGAGGCCAAGCCCGTTGGGCAAAAGCACGCCGAGCGGCGCCAGCACGCGCAGGATCTCCGCCTTGTTGTCGGCGGTGCGCAGCACGACGACCGAGAGTCCCATCTCCGGACGGTCTTCGGCCACGACGTTCTGCATCATCACGCATTGTTCCGAGGTGGCGCCGGCCGGCGTGTCGCAGATGATCGACCATGCGCCATGCGTCGAGCGCACGGTACCGCTTGGCTGCGCGGCGTTCGCCGTGCCGGACACGATCGCGGACAAGCCGATGCCAGACAGGGCGGCGAAAAAGATGACCTTCGCCCAGTTTCTCGAAAACCGAGAGTTTCTCGAAAGCCAGTAATTCATGACGGCTCCATTGCGAATCACGGCACTTTAAGCCGCGCCAAAGCCAAGTAAAGGACGAGACCGCACCAGGTCTGCCCCGAAAAAGCCAATACGGCGCTTTTCCCTGCCAATTTCGCCCGAATTGCGACGTTCGGCACGTGCGGCCCGCGGGAATTCTGCTGTGGGCTCGATGTTGGCGATTCGGTGCTGCCGCGGCTGCCCCCAAAGGCACATCCGGGCTTGCGCGCAAAAATGCCGCACGGTTTCGTCCGCTCCTTTCTTGCGGAGGGAAAAAGAGTATGGTTTGAACCAGCTTGAAACTGTCGGGATTCCCGTCCCGGCATTGTTCGTTATTCTCGTGGGTACCGTAGCGAGGAACTGGGAGACGATGAGGGCGATGAGAAATTTCCTGGCAAACGCCAAGGTTCCAGCAAGTGCCAAGTTTCTAAGTGCTTGTGCCGCTATCACGTTTTTCGCCGGCGCATCCGCCCATGCCGACCAGCCCAAGAACTGGGAGACAACCTTCCAGGCGCCGGCGACCGACATGATGCGGCAGATCGAGTGGTTCGGGAACTACACAATGTGGTTCATCGTCCCTATCACCATCCTGGTGCTGCTTCTTCTCGCCTATTGCATCGTCAGATTCCGTGCGAGCGCGAACCCGATTCCGTCCAAGACCAGCCACAACACGCTGATCGAGGTGATCTGGACTGTCGGTCCGGTCGTCATCCTGCTTTGCCTGGCAATTCCCTCGTTCCAGCTGCTGACCGCGCAATACACGCCGCCGGAGGAAGCAAAGCTGACCGTCAAGGCGACCGGCAACCAGTGGAACTGGGACTACGAGTACCAGACCGAGAACACGCTCTCCTTCAACTCCGCGATCCTCCAGGACGGTGATCGGGCCGGCGCCGGCAAGGAGGACCGCAAGGTTTATCCGCGCCTGCTCGCGGTCGACAACGAACTGGTGGTGCCGGTCAACACGATGACCCGCGTGCTCGTCACCGCGACCGACGTGATCCACTCCTTTGCCATGCCGTCGTTCGGCATCAAGATCGACGCCATTCCGGGCCGCACCAACGAGACCTGGTTCAAGGCGGAGAAGGAAGGCATCTTTTACGGTCAGTGCTCGCAGCTCTGCGGCAAGGATCATGCCTTCATGCCGATCGCCATCCGTGTCGTATCCGATGCGCAGTTCAAGACCTGGCTGGCGGCAGCCAAGACCGATCTGCCCGGCGCCAACAAGACGCTGATGGCCGAGGTCGACGGCCAGAACAAGGTAGCGGCCGCCGGCAACTGATGCCGCGGGTTAGCAAGATTTAGGGAACGGAGCGGAACATGGCAGACGCTGCAGCTCACGACGGGCACGACCACAAGCCTTATCACGGCTGGGTCCGCTGGGTTTATTCGACCAATCACAAGGACATCGGCACGCTCTACCTGATCTTCGCGATCATGGCCGGCATCATCGGCGGCGCCTTGTCGGTCGCCATCCGGATGGAACTGCAGGAGCCTGGCATCCAGATCTTCAGCGGCCTGGCGCAGATGGTCTATGGCATGAACGGTGACGCCGCGATCGACGGCGGCAAGAGCATGTACAATGCCTTCGCCACCGCGCACGCCCTGATCATGATCTTCTTCATGGTCATGCCGGCGCTGATCGGCGGTTTCGCCAACTGGATGGTTCCGATCATGATCGGCGCGCCCGACATGGCATTCCCGCGCATGAACAACATCTCCTTCTGGCTGCTGCCGCCGGCCTTCATCCTGCTGCTCACCTCGATGTTCGTGCCGAGCGCGCCCGGTGCCTTCGGCGTCGGTGGCGGCTGGACGCTCTATCCGCCGCTGTCGACCTCGGGTCAGCCTGGGCCGGCCATGGATCTGGCGATCCTGTCGATCCACATTGCCGGTGCGTCGTCGATCCTCGGCGCCATCAACTTCATCACCACCATCTTCAACATGCGCGCGCCTGGCATGACGCTGCACAAGATGCCGCTGTTTGCCTGGTCGGTGCTGGTCACCGCCTTCCTGCTCCTGCTGTCGCTGCCGGTTCTGGCCGGCGGCATCACCATGCTGCTCACCGACCGCAATTTCGGCACCACCTTCTTTGCGCCAGATGGCGGCGGCGACCCGATCCTGTTCCAGCACCTGTTCTGGTTCTTCGGTCACCCTGAAGTGTACATCCTGATCCTGCCGGGCTTCGGCATCATCAGCCACGTCATCTCGACCTTCTCGCGGAAGCCGGTATTCGGCTATCTCGGCATGGCCTATGCCATGGTGGCGATCGGAGCCGTCGGCTTCATCGTCTGGGCCCATCACATGTACACGACCGGCCTGTCGCTCGACACGCAGCGCTATTTCGTCTTCGCCACGATGGTCATCGCGGTGCCGACAGGCGTGAAGATCTTCTCCTGGATCGCGACGATGTGGGGCGGGTCGATCTCGTTCAAGACACCGATGCTGTGGGCGCTGGGCTTCATCTTCCTGTTCACCATCGGCGGCGTCACCGGCGTCCAACTGGCCAATGCCGGCCTCGACCGCTCGCTGCATGACACCTATTTCGTCATCGCCCACTTCCACTACGTGCTGTCGCTGGGCGCGGTTTTCGCCATCTTCGCCGGCTGGTACTACTGGTTCCCGAAGATGACCGGCTACATGTATTCGCCCGTCATCGCCAACACCCACTTCTGGGTCACCTTCGTCGGCGTGAACCTGATCTTCTTCCCGCAGCACTTCCTCGGTCTCGCCGGCATGCCGCGCCGCACCATCGACTACCCCGATGCGTTTGCCGGCTGGAACTATGTGTCGTCCATCGGCTCTTATATCTCGGCCGTCGGCGTCCTGATCTTCCTCTATGGCGTGTTCGAGGCCTTCCAGAAGAAGCGGATCGCCGGCGCCAACCCGTGGGGCGAGGGCGCAACGACGCTCGAATGGCAGCTGCCTTCGCCGCCGCCCTTCCACCAGTGGGAACAGCTGCCGAAGATCAAGTAAGGCGGCTGCCCGCTCAAATACGAAACCGCCGGTCCGCCGGCGGTTTTGGCCAACGGATGATGGACTTAAGTACGCATGGCCCTTGTCGACGACCCATTGATTGACGAAGCGGGCTTTCGCATGTCGGAAGCGACGGCGGGCGATTTCTTCGCGCTGCTGAAGCCGCGCGTCATGTCGCTGGTGGTGTTCACCGCCTTTGTCGGCCTAGTCGCCGCACCGGTGACCATCAACCCTCTGCTGGCGGTGATCGCCATCCTGGCTATTGCGATAGGTGCTGGCGCCTCCGGCGCGCTCAACATGTGGTACGATGCCGACATCGACGCCGTGATGACCAGGACCGCCAGCCGCCCGGTCCCGGCCGGCCGCATCCAGCCGCACGAAGCGCTGACCTTCGGGCTGGTGCTGTCGGTGCTGTCGGTGATGACGCTCGGCGTGCTGGTCAACTGGCTGGCGGCGACGCTGCTGGCCTTCACCATCTTTTTCTACGCCGTCGTTTACACGATGTGGCTGAAGCGCTGGACGCCGCAGAACATCGTCATCGGCGGGGCCGCCGGTGCCATTCCGCCTGTGATCGGCTGGGCCGCGGCGACCGGGACGGTCAGCCTCGAGAGCATTGTCCTGTTCCTGATCATCTTCCTGTGGACGCCGCCGCATTTCTGGGCGCTGGCGCTGTTCAAGTCCGAGGACTACGCCAAGGCCGGCATCCCGATGATGCCGAATGTCGCCGGACACGCTTCGACGCGCCGCCAGATCTTCGCCTATGCGCTGGTGCTTGCCCCGGTCGGCGTGCTGCCGTGGCTGCTTGGCTACACCACGCCGTTCTATGGCGTGGCCGCCCTGCTGCTGGGAGTCGGTTTTGTCTGGTACGCTTGGAAAGTGCTTGGCATGGCCGACGATGACCGCGTCATGAAACCGGCCAAGGCCCTGTTCGCCTATTCGCTGCTTTATCTCTTTGCCATCTTCGCTGCCTATCTGGCCGACAGCGTTGTCGAACGCGCGCTTGCCATGGGTGGAGCATGACCATGATCGAGGAAAAGCTCGAGACCGTCACGTTGACCGAGCGTCAGAAAAAGGCGCAGCGCAGCCGTTCCATCGCCATCGGCGTGGCGCTGGCGCTGCTGGTGGTCATTTTCTACATCGCGACGATCGTGAAGTTCGGCCACAATCTTGGCACGATGTGATGAGCGTCGAGACGTCCAAAAAAACGGCGGGCAAGAACAGCAACGTCATCGTCGCGGCTGTCTGCCTCGCCTTTTTCACCGGCATGATCGGCATGGCCTATGCCGCGGTGCCGCTCTACAAGATGTTTTGCCAGGCGACCGGCTATGGCGGCACGACGCAACGTGCCGAGAAGCAGTATGCCGGCCGCGTGCTCGACCGCGAGATAACCGTCCGCTTCGATGCCAACATCGCTGGTGTGCCGTGGGAATTTCAGCCGGTCCAGCGCTCGATGACGATGAAGATCGGCGAGACCGTGCAGGCGCACTATCAGGCGACCAACAAGTTTGATCGTCCCGTGACCGGCCGCGCCACCTTCAACGTGCAGCCTGAACTGGCGGGACCCTATTTCAACAAGGTCGAGTGCTTCTGCTTCACCGACACGACGCTGAAGCCCGGCGAGACGCTGGACATGCCGGTCCTGTTCTACGTGGACCCCGACATCGTCAACGTGCCGGAGCTCAAGGACGTGAAGACGATCACGCTGTCCTACACGATGTTCCCGGTCGAGAAGACCAAGCCGGTCGCCTCCTCGGAGCCGGCCGATGGCAATAGCAAGACAATTTCGAATACCGAAGCAAATCTCGGGGGTTGATATGGCAGACGCGCACGCAAAACCACAGCATGACTATCATCTCGTCGACCCGAGCCCGTGGCCTTTTCTGGGATCGGTAGGCGCACTTGTCACCGCCTTTGGCGGCGTCTGCCTGATGGAGTACCTGAAGGGCGGCTCGTTCCCGATCTTCGGCTTCAACATCGCCAATCCATGGCTGTTCTTCATCGGTCTCGTGATCATCCTCTACACCATGTTCGCTTGGTGGTCGGACACGATCAAGGAAGCGCATGAGGGCCATCACACGCGTGTCGT
Source organism: Mesorhizobium sp. CO1-1-8 (assembly GCF_020164875.1). NCBI lineage: Bacteria > Pseudomonadati > Pseudomonadota > Alphaproteobacteria > Hyphomicrobiales > Phyllobacteriaceae > Mesorhizobium > Mesorhizobium sp. CO1-1-8. The sequence goes on from NZ_JAIUGZ010000002.1 coordinate 425,116, forward strand.
GTCGCTGCATCTGCGCTACGGCATGATCATGTTCATCGCCTCGGAGGTGATGTTCTTCGTTGCCTGGTTCTGGGCCTATTTCGATGCCAGCCTGTTTCCGAGCGAAGTCCAGCAATATGCTCGCACCGCGTTTACCGGCGGTGTCTGGCCGCCGAAGGGCATGGAGGTTCTAGATCCCTTCCATTTGCCGCTCTACAACACCGTCATCCTGCTGCTGTCGGGCACCACGGTCACCTGGGCGCACCATTCGCTGATCCATGGCGATCGCAAGGGGCTGATCAACGGCCTGGTGCTGACCGTTGGCCTCGGCATGCTGTTCACCATGGTGCAGGCCTACGAGTACATGCACGCTCCGTTCGCCTTCAAGGATTCCATCTATGGCGCCACTTTCTTCATGGCGACCGGCTTCCACGGTTTCCACGTCATCATCGGCACCATCTTCCTGTTGGTCTGCCTGATCCGGGCGATGAAGGGTGATTTCACCCCCAAGCAGCATTTCGGCTTCGAGGCGGCCGCCTGGTACTGGCACTTCGTCGACGTGGTCTGGCTGTTCCTGTTCGCCTCGATCTACGTCTGGGGATCGGTTGGCGCGGTGATCGAGGGCCACTGATCCGCCCTAGGGGATTTTCATTTCTGGAGGCGGCCGCGGCGACGTGGCCGCCTTCTTCTTTTCGGCGCAATGATCGCCGATCGATAGCCAATGCGGCTGACAATTTTCCGGGCCATTTGCGCATTGATGATCGCGGCACTCCCGGCCTTTGCCGGCGAGAAGGTGGACCTGGTGCGTGTCCACAAGGCCGAACGCCGGCTGGAGCTGATCGGCGACGGCAAGGTCCTGCGAAACTACGGCATCGCGCTCGGCGGCGATCCTGTCGGGCATAAGCACCAGGAGGGCGATCAACGCACGCCCGAGGGGAACTATGTCCTCGACTGGCGCAACCCCAACAGCATCGCGCACAGGTCGATCCATATTTCGTACCCCAATGCCGACGATGAGGCCGCCGCCAGGGCGCGCAATGTCGACGTGGGCGGCATGATCATGATCCATGGCCAACCGAATGGTTATGGCTGGTGGGGCTGGCTGCTTCAATTGGTCGACTGGACCGATGGCTGCATTGCGGTTACGGACTCCGACATGGACGAAATCTGGACGCTGGTGGCCGATGGCACACCGATCGAAATCGAGCGGTAAGCAATGAGCGATGACGCTTCCACGAGTGAAGATAGGGCGATCTGGCCTCCGATCGACCCGATTTCAGCTGGCCTGCACGGCCGCTGCCCGCGCTGCGGCGAGGGGCGGCTGTTTTCCGGCTTCCTCACCGTCGGCAAGCGCTGCGTCAATTGCGGCCTCGATTATTCCTACGCTGACGCCGGCGACGGGCCGGCGGTGTTCGTGATCCTGATCATCGGCTTCCTCATTGTCGGCCTGGCGCTCTGGGTAGAAGTCACACTCGGCCCGCCGCTCTGGCTGCATCTGCTGGTCTGGATCCCGCTCGCTGTGGTGCTGTGCCTGACGGCGCTGCGGCTGATCAAGGGCGTTCTGCTGACGCTGCAATACCGCAACAAAGCGGCCGAGGGCCGGCTGGATCGCGGCGAATGAGCGAGGCTTCCGCTAAGACGGACGGTCGTTCGCGGCCGAGATCGGCATTGCTGCTCGGCCTTGGCCTTGTGCTGTTCCTGATCCTGCTGGCGCTCGGCACCTGGCAGGTGCAGCGCCTGTATTGGAAGGAAGGCCTTCTGCAGACCATCGACCATCGCACTCATTCGGCGCCCTTGCCGTTGGTTGAGGTCGAGAAAGAGTTCGCCGCCACCGGGGATGTCGATTATACGCCTGTCACCGTCACCGGCACGTTCCTGCATCAAGGCGAACGCCATTTCTACGCGACCTGGGAAGGTGACGCCGGCTTCAACGTCTACACGCCGCTGGCACTCGACGACGGCCGCTTCGTCCTGATCAATCGCGGCTTCGTGCCTTACGATCTGAAGGACGCCGCCAAGCGCGCCAGGGGACAGGTGACTGGCAGAGTGACTGTCACCGGGCTCGCTCGCAACCCCCTGCCGTCGAAGCCGTCGATGATGCTTCCCGACAACGACGTGGCGAAGAACATCTTCTACTGGAAGGATCGCGACGTGATGGCTGCGAGCGCCGGTCTGCCGGCGGGTGCTGCGCTGGTGCCGATCTTCATCGACGCAGACAAGACTCCAAATCCAGGCGGATTGCCGGTTGGCGGCGTCACCATCATCGACCTGCCGAACAGCCATCTGCAATATGCTGTCACCTGGTACGGGCTCGCCGCAGCGCTCGCCGCCGTGCTCATCCTGCGGCTTCGCCGCCCTGCGAAAGAGGAATGAACGCGGGCGACGCCCCCTTTCTACCGATGCCCTTGACAGGGCAGGGGTGCGCACCTCATTTCGGCTTTGATCAACCGGCCCGGATTTAATGCTTCAGACAACCACCAAACCACCTCTGACGATCCGGCTCTGCCAGCCGCGCGGTTTTTGCGCCGGTGTCGACCGTGCCATCCAGATCGTCGTGCTGGCGCTGAAGAAATATGGCGCGCCGGTCTATGTCCGTCATGAGATCGTGCACAACCGCTACGTCGTCGAGGGGCTGCAAAGCCTTGGCGCCGTCTTCATCGAGGAACTCTCCGAGATCCCGGACGAACATCGGCAGTCGCCCGTCGTGTTCTCGGCGCATGGCGTGCCGAAATCGGTGCCTGCGGATGCGAAGGCGCGCAATCTCTTCTATCTCGATGCTACCTGCCCGCTGGTGTCAAAGGTCCACAAGCAGGCGATGCGCCATCAGCGGCTTGGTCGCCATGTGCTCCTGATCGGCCATGCCGGGCATCCCGAGGTGATCGGCACCATGGGCCAGCTGCCGGACGGAGCGGTGACGCTGATTGAGACCGAAGCCGACGCCGCCAAGCTTGCGCCCGCCGATCCGCAGGCGCTCGGTTTTGTTACCCAGACCACGCTGTCGGTCGAGGATACAGCCGGCATCATCCGCGCGTTGCAAGACCGTTTTCCGGCCCTGCAGGCGCCGGCGGCGGAATCGATCTGCTATGCCACCACCAACCGCCAGGAAGCCGTCAAGGACACCGCGCCGGGCGCCGATCTCTATCTGATCGTCGGCGCGCCGAATTCCTCCAATTCGCGACGACTTGTCGAAGTGGCGGAGCGTGCAGGCGCCACCATGTCGCTTCTCGTGCAGCGCGCCGCCGAGATTCCGTGGAATGACATCGGCAACATTTCGACGCTCGGCCTGTCGGCCGGCGCCTCGGCGCCCGAGATCATCGTCGACGAGATCATCGACGCGTTCCGGCAACGCTTCGATGTCACGATCGACCTGGCCATCACGGCCACGGAAACGGAGGATTTTCCGGTCATGCGGGTATTGCGCGATGTCGAACTGACGCGGGCCGACATGGCCTTCGTCAATGGAGCCGCGTAAGGCACATGGCGGTCTATACCGACGTTGCGGAAGGCGAACTCGGCGCATTCCTGAAGCACTATCCGGTCGGCGATCTCCTGTCCTACAAGGGCATCGCCGAAGGCACCGAGAACTCCAACTTTCTGCTGCACACCTCGAGCGGCTCCTACATCCTGACGCTCTATGAGAAGCGCGTCGAGAAGGCGGATCTGCCGTTTTTCCTCGGGCTGATGGGCCATCTCGCCAACAAGGGCGTGTCCTGCCCGCTGCCGGTGACCGCGCATGACGGCAGCGTCATCGGCACGCTCGCCGGCCGGCCGGCGGTCATCATCACCTTCCTGGAAGGGCTTTCGTTGCGGCGACCAACGGCGACGCATTGTGCTGAGGTCGGCAAGGCGTTGGCGCAGTTGCATCTGGCCGGCGCCGATTTTTCGATGACGCGTCCGAATGCACTGGCCATCGACGGCTGGCGCAAGCTCTGGGACGCAGCCCGCGACCGCGCCGACGAGGTCGAGCCGGGGCTTGCGGCCGAGGTCGATGCCGACTTCGCCGGTTTCGAGCGGAACTGGCCGAAAGACCTTCCCAAAGGCATTATCCACGCCGACCTTTTCCCCGACAACGTTTTCTTCCTTGGCGAAAGGCTCTCCGGCCTGATCGATTTCTATTTCGCCTGCGACGACCTCTACGCCTACGATGTCGCCACCTGTCTCAACGCCTGGTGTTTCGAGAAGGATTTTTCCTTCAACCTCACCAAGGGCAAGGCGCTGCTCGCCGGCTACCAGAGCCTCCGGCCCCTGAGCGGCCAGGAAAAGGCTGCGCTGCCGATGCTGGCGCGCGGTTCGGCGTTGCGCTTCATGCTGACCCGGCTGTACGACTGGCTGACCGTTCCCGATGGCGGGCTGGTGATGAAACGCGATCCGACCGAATACATCAGGAGGATGCGGTTCCACCGGGCGATCAAATCTCCTTCGGAATATGGATTGGCCTGATATGGGGTATCATGAGCAAACAGGTTGAGATCTTCACCGACGGCGCCTGCTCGGGCAATCCCGGCCCCGGCGGCTGGGGCGCGATCCTGCGCTTTAACGGCACCACCAAGGAGCTTTCCGGCGGTGAGGCCGAGACGACCAATAACCGCATGGAGTTGTTGGCCGCTATTTCGGCGCTGAATGCGCTGAAGGAACCTTGCGTTGTCGACCTTCACACCGACAGCAAATATGTCATGGACGGTATTTCCAAGTGGATCCACGGCTGGAAGAAGAACGGCTGGAAGACCGCCGACAGGAAGCCTGTGAAGAACGGTGAACTCTGGCAGGCGCTCGACGAGGCCAACAAGCGCCACAAGGTCACCTGGAACTGGGTCAAGGGCCATGACGGCCATGTCGAGAACGAGCGCGCCGACGAACTCGCGCGCGAAGGCATGGCGCCGTTCAAGAAAGGCCCGTTCAGGCCTGCAGCAGCGCCAAAGCCTGCTGCGCCGGCCAAACAACCGGCAATCGCGAAAGTGCGGCGCTCCACCCAGAGCTATTGAATTTCCGGAGCGGCGCGGCTCTCAGGTCCGAAGAAGCGGATCAGCCGGCGGGCGGCGGCAACTGCTACGATATCGGCGCGCATCGCGTTGTCTGGTGCTGGCTGCCGATCGGCTGGCCAGCGCAGTTGTAGACCCTTATCGGATCAGCAGCGCCGTGCCCCAAAGCCCGAGTGCGAACACCGTATGCGACACCAGGTTCAGCGCACGGATCAGCATCGGGTTGGGGCGCTTCGAGGCGGCCCAACCGGCGCCCATGCCGGGTGCCAGCAGGAACCAGCCGGCGCCGACGGTGACGATGCCGAGGATGAAGGCCGGCAGGAATGTCGGCGCGGCAAGCCAGCCCGCTCCGGCCAGCACCACCAGGATGATGCCGTAGACGATGCCGACAAAATAGTGAAAGGCCCAACCCAGCGCCTTTTCATGCGCGTACGGTGCGGCATCGCCGATATCGTCGTGGAAGACCTTGTCACGGAGATGCCAGACCCAGCGACCGACCGGCCCCCAGTTCGGCCGTTGTTGGCCGAACGCCTTGTGCAGGAAGATGGCCCAGATATCCATCACCACGGTGGCGCCGATGCCGATCGCGATAGCGCGCCAGAAGATGTCAAACATCGCCAGGATCCCCCCAAAGCAAGCCATGAACGACAAGCGCCATCGCGGTTGCGGTCCCCGCCCGACGCCGCGCTGAAGTTCAGAGCTGTCCCAGAATATGAGCCGCGCCGGACTCGTCGACACCAGGCTTGGTCTCGACATTGAGCGCGGTGACCTTGCCGTCGTCGACGATCATCGAAAACCGCTTCGAACGCAGCCCCATGCCGCCGGCGGAAAGGTCATTGTCGAGGCCCACCGCCTTGGCGAAATCGCCACTGCCGTCGGCGAGGAACAGGATCTTGCCCTCGCCGCCGGTGAAGCGCGCCCAGGCGCCCATGACATGGACGTCATTGACCGAAACGACGGCGATGGTGTCGACGCCGCGCGCCAGGATGGCGTCATGGTTCTCGAGATAGCCGGGCAAATGGTTGTTGCTGCAGGTCGGCGTGAAGGCACCGGGAACCCCAAACAGAACGACCTTCTTGCCAGAGAAGATCTCGGTCCCGGTGATCGGCTTGGCGCCGTCGTCGGTCATCGTCTTGAAGATCACGTCAGGCAGCTTGTCGCCAACGGAAATGGTCATGGATTCCTCGCTTGGGAAAATCGGGAAGGACGTGTCTTTGCGTAGCGAACTCAACGGCTTCCTGCAACCGTTCGGACAGGCTGGATCAAGGGAAAGGCAGAACCCCTTCGACCGCGCCCGCCGAACTCGTCAGCGTGTAGTGAAGCCCGCCGTCCGTCGGTGTCGTCGACGGGCGATCGAGGATCGGCACGGTGAAAATCAGCTTGCCGTCCTTTTCGCTGCGGGCCGGGGTGCCGAACATGTAGTCCCGCTCGCCGGCAACGAAGAAATCCGCCGCCGCCGGATCGCCGGGAAAGCTCGCCTCGACAATCAGCGTCTCGTGGTCGCCCGGCAGCACATTGATGCCGAAATCGGACCTCGCGGGCGCAGGCAGTGCCGTAAAACTCGCCTTCACCAGCGCGGCGTCCTCGGCATTGTCCGGATCGGAGGCGGGGTCGACCGTCAGCCGCGTCTGCACCGGAATGCAGATCGTTTCGCAGATGCCGAGAAAGATGTCGGCATCGATCACTGCCGGCTGGTTCGGCGTCGCCAGCGTGAATGTCACCGGCAGAGAAACCGGATAGTTGTAGCCTGCCCATTTGCCATAGCCGTCGTCATGGCGTTGGGGGGCAGGAAATGCCAGAGCGGCGTCGGCGATGTTGGTGCTGGCTGAAATGTCGAGTTGCGGGGGCACGCCCGCGTCGCCCGGATCGCGCCAGTAGGTCTTCCAGCCGGGCTTGAGCGCTATGTCGAGAACGCCCTGTATGCGGCCGGCATCATCGGCTTTGCCTGATGTCACCAGCCGGACCTTGCCGCCTTCGCTGCTGTACCACGCCGACGAAGAGGCGGCAGCGGGAAGAGCGGTTGCCGATCCGATGGCGGCGCCGAGCAGCAGGATTTTCAAGCTTCGCATGGCGGTGATTTGAGCGTCCGTTCGTGGCTACGCAATGATTTCATGGCCTTGCCGGTATCATATTTGCGTGACTTGGAGGGAGGAGAATGTTCGAGCCGACGCCACAGGCTTTGGTCGAATCCAGCACGGCGCATCTTTTCGGCGCTTTGGAAACGCGTTACGCTCCCTTCATGGACTTGTTGCGCCACAAGAAGACGGTCGCCAGTCGCGGCTTTCTCGACGATCAGTTCCTGATTGCCATGCCTGGCATGAAGGACGACCGTTTCACGCGCTCGGTCATCTATGTCTGCGCACACTCCGATGAAGGCGCCATGGGCCTGATCATCAACCAGACGCAGCAGATGCTGTTTCCGGACCTGCTCGTGCAACTGGGCATCATGAACGAGCAGGAGGCGATCCGCCTGCCGGCGCAGGCCCGTGATTTCGTCGTGCGCAATGGCGGCCCCGTGGACCGCAGCCGGGGCTTCGTCCTGCATTCTGGAGACTATCGGGTGGAATCGTCGCTGACCGTTTCCGACGACATCTGCCTGACCGCGACCGTCGACATATTGCGCGCCATATCGTCCGGCCGCGGGCCTCGTCATGCGCTGATGGCGCTCGGCTATTCCGGCTGGGGCGCCGGCCAGCTGGAGACCGAGATCGCCGAAAATGGCTGGCTGACATGTCCGGCCAATGCCGAGCTTCTGTTCGACACCGATATCGAGCGCAAATACGACCGGATCCTCGCCTCGATCGGCATCGACATTGCCCATCTCAGCTTGGCGGCCGGACACGCCTAGTCTGAACCTCTCACGCTTGCGTCAGCGGATACTGTTCCTTCAGCGTCTTCAGCACCTGGTCGCCCGGCATTGGCGCACCGAACATGAAGCTCTGCACATATTCACAGCCCATCTGGCGCAGCTCCAGCGCATCGCTTTCGTCCGAAATGCCCTCGGCGACGACGGACAGGCCGAGTTCATGCGCCATGTTGACCATCGATTTCAGCAGCACCGCGCGCTTGGGCGTGTTGTCGTCGACGAAACTCTTGTCGATCTTGATGGTGTCGAAGGGAAAACGGGTCAGATAGGCCAGTGAGGAATAGCCGGTGCCGAAATCATCCAGCGACAGGCCGATGCCGAGCTGCTTCAGCTTGGTCAGCACATGGGCGGTCTGCTCGGGATTGTCCATGACAAGCGATTCGGTGAGCTCCAGCCGGAAGCAGCGTGGCTTCAGATTGGCCCGAGCGATGACCGAGCGGACGTCGCTAACCAGGTCGCGGCGGATCAACTGGCGGCTGGACAAATTGACCGAGACCGACAGCGGCGCGTCGCCGATCTGCTTTTGCCAGCTGGCGAGGTCTTCCGCCGCCTGCTGCATGGCAAACAGGCCGAGCTGCACGATCAGCCCGCAGCTTTCGGCGACCGGGATGAAATCCGCCGGCGGGATCATGCCGCGGCGCGGATGGTCCCAGCGCAGCAGCGCTTCGAAGCCGGCGACGCTGCCATCCTCGAGCCGCACGATCGGCTGGTAGGCAAGCGTGAATTCGCGCCGCTCGATGGCGCGGCGCAGGTCGGATTCGAACTGCAGCCTGTCGGTGCCGACAGTGCGGAAAGCCGGACGGAACGGCTCGATCCTGTCGCCGCCGAAGCGCTTGGCCTGGTGCATGGCAAGCTCGGCGTCCTTGACCATGTCCTCGGCCGACATTTGCGGCGAATTCCAGGTGATCAGTCCGATCGACGCGGTCAGCACGATCTCGCGCTTGGCAAAGGTGATCGGATTGTTGATGGCATGCTTGATGGCATCCGCCACGGCGGCGATGCGGGCCGGGTCCTGTTCGGACAAGAGCATCAGCGCGAACTGATCGCCGGCAAAGCGCGACAGCGAATCCTTCGGCTTGAGCAGCCGGTGCAGGCGACGCGCGATGGTCAAGAGGATGGTGTCGCCGGCCGAGATGCCGAGCCCGTCATTGACCTGCTTGAAACGGTCGATGTCGATGACGAAGACGGTCGGCCGCACCTTCTCTTCGGTGCGCGCGATCGAGATGATCGCTTCCAGCCGATTCATCAACAATTCGCGGTTCGGCAGACCGGTCAGATTGTCGTGAACGGCATCGTGCAGCAGCCTTTCCTCGGACTTTTTCTGCTCGGTCACGTCGACCATGGTACCGACGCAGCGGATGACCTCGCCGTCGGATCCGATGACAGGGCGCGCGCGCAGCGAAAACCAGTGATAGTGGCCGTCGGCGCCGCGCAGGCGAAAATTCTGCGATACCCGGCCGCGCCGGTGTTCGAGCACCACGTCGAGCGTCGTGCGGAAGGTGTCGCGATCGTCGGCATGCAGCACCGGCAGCCAGTTGCGCGCCGCACCGCCAAGGCTGTTCGGCGCCAGTCCGAGCTGGATGCTGACGTCGGGCTTGGTGACGACGCGGTCGCGCAGCACGTCCCAGTCCCACACCGTGTCGCCCGATCCGGCCACCGCCAGCGCCTGCCGCTCGAGGTCGGAGAACAGGCCTTGATGCAGCGCGCCGCCGGCAAAAGCATGCTGCATAACGGTGAAGCCGATCAGAAGGATGATCAGGATCAGGCCGCCGCCCAGGGCCGGCTGGGCGATGTCGTTGTCGAGCATGCCGGTGATCGCCATCCACGATCCGCATAGCCACAACAGCACCATGACCCAACTGGGCACCAGCATGATGGCACGGTCGTAGCCGCGTATGCCGAGGAAGATGATCAGGCCGAGCCCGGTCAGTGCGGTGGCGGCGAAGGACAGCCGTGCAATGCCGGCAGCGACCGCCGGATCGACGATGGCGACGCCGGCGATCAGCACCAGTCCCAGGATCCAGACCAGCGCGCCATAGCTGAAATGGCCGTGCCATCGGTTGAGGTTGAGATAGGCGAACAGGAACACCACGAAGGTTCCCGCCAGCGCCACCTCCGTTCCTGCTCGCCACATCTGCTCGTTGCCGGGCGAGATCTCGATGATCTTGTTGAGGAAGCCGAAATCGACGCAGATATAGGCCAGCACCGCCCAGGCAAGCGCCGCGGTCGCCGGGAACATCGAGGTTCCCTTGACCACGAAAAGGATGGTCAGGAAAAGCGCCAGCAGGCCGGCGATGCCGATGACGATGCCGCGAAACAGCGTGTAGGAATTGACCGAGTCCTTGTAGGATTCGGGGTCCCAGAGGTAGACCTGCGGCAGCTTCGGCGAGGCCAGTTCTGCGATGAAGGTGATCACCGTGCCGGGGTTCAGCGTCACCCGGAAAACGTCGGCATCGGGGCTGGTCTGGCGGTCGAGCGCGAAGCCCTCGCTGGGCGTGATGGCCGCGATGCGGGTCGAGCCGAGGTCCGGCCAGAAGATGCCGGAATTCACCAGGCGGAAATGCGGTGCGACGATCAGCCGGTCGAGCTGCTGGTCGGTGGTGTTGGCGAGCGCGAAAACAGCCCAGTCGCCGGTCGAACGGGCATCATTGGCCTCGACCTCGATGCGCCGCACGATGCCGTCCGGACCCGGCGCGGTCGACACCTGGAAATTCTCGCCCTGGTTGCGGTAGATCTCGACGGCGCCGGAAAGGTCGAGCGCGACGTCGTCTCGGGCAATCTTGATCGGCTCGACGGCGAAGGCCGACGATGCCGCCCACAGCGTCAGGAGTGTCGCGAGGACAATGGCGAACAGCGGCCCGTTGCGCAGGAATTTCGTCAAAAATCAGTCCTTTGTTCCAACGCCCGGCGGATCGTCCGCGATCCGGGCGTAGAGGTAGTGGTCCTGCCAGATGCCGTTGATCCTGAGATACGATCGCAGAAGTCCTTCGCGCCGGAATCCGGCTTTTTCAAGCACGCGGATCGACCGGATATTGTCGGGAATACAGGCCGCTTCGATCCGGTGCAACCTCAGCGTATCGAAGGCGAAGCGGGCCACCACCTTGACCGCGTCGGTCATCAGGCCGCGGCCGCCGAAACGCTCGCCGATCCAGTAGCCGACATGGCCGCTCTGCGAGACGCCATGGCGTATGTTGCCGAGCGTGATGCCGCCAGCAAGCTTACCGCTGCTCCTCTCGAAGATGAAGAAGGCGATCGCGGTTCCTTGCGCATAATCCTCGCGGTAGCGGCTGATGCGCAGCCGCCACGCTGTGCGGTCGAGTTCATCGGGAGTCCAGCGCGGCTCCCATGGTTCGAGGAAGGCGCGGCTTTCCCCGCGCACCGCCGCCCACTCGCGATAGTCATTGGTGAACGGCACGCGCAGCGTGACGCGGTCGCCTTTCAGTGCCGGCAGGTCACGGCGAAAGAAAGGGAGCGCGAACATGGCGCTTTGAGGGGCTTAGACGGCGAGCTTGCGGGCCGTGGTCTGCGTGCCCGCGAGCGATTCGAGGATCGCCTCGTAGGGCGCCAGCGTACCCACAGGCCCGACAGCGGTGAGCGTCGGCTTGGTCGAGAACAAACGCGACGACAGATCGGTCAGCCGCTCGATCGTCAGCGCCGACAGCCGTTCCATCAGTTCCTCCTTGGCGATCGGCCGGCCGAACAGAAGCAGTTGCCGTGCGATCTGCGAAGCCCGGCTGGCCGGGCTTTCGGCGGACATGATCAGCCCGGCGCGATATTGGGCGCGCGCGCGGTCGAGTTCTTCCTGCAGGATCTTCTCGCCGGCCTTCTGCAACTCGTCGATGATGACAGGCACCAGTTCGGCGATGTCGCTTTGGCCGGTCGCGGCATGGACGCCGAAGACGCCGGTGTCGGAAAAGCCCCAATGGAAGGCATAGACCGAATAACACAGGCCGCGCTTCTCGCGGACCTCCTGGAACAGGCGCGACGACATGCCGCCGCCGAGGATCATCGACAGCACCTGCGAGGCATAGAAGTCGCGCACATGATAGGCACGACCCTCGAACCCCAGCACGATCTGCGCGTCCATCAGGTCGCGGTCCTCACGGAAGTCGCCGCCGACATATTGTGCGTATTGCGGTATGGTGCTGTCGGCCTTGCTGCGGAAGCCGCCGAGCTGCTTTTCGACCTCGCGCACGAAATTGTCGTGCTTGATGTCGCCGGCGGCGACGATCACCATGCGCTCGGCGCCATACTGCCGTTCGATGAAATCGTGCAACTGCTTCGAGGTGAAGGATTTGACGGTTTCCGGGGTGCCCAGGATCGAGCGGCCGATGGTCTGGTGGCGAAACGCCGTCTCGGTGAAACGGTCGAAAACGATGTCGTCGGGCGTGTCGTGCGCGGCGCCGATCTCCTGCAGGATCACATGCTGTTCGCGTTCGAGTTCCTGCGGGTCGAATTCGGACTCCTGCAGGATGTCGGCAAGAATGTCGACGGCCAGCGGCACATCGTCGGAGAGCACCCTGGCATAGTAGGAGGTGGTCTCGACGCTGGTGGCGGCGTTGATCTCGCCGCCGACGTCCTCGATCTCCGAGGCAATTTCGAAGGCGCTCCGCCTTCTCGTGCCCTTAAACGCCATGTGCTCGAGCAGATGGGCCATGCCATGCTCGTCGTCACGTTCATTGCGGGCACCCGACTTGACCCAGGCACCAAGGGCAACCGATTCGATGCTTTGAAGGGTTTCGGTGGCGACTGTCAGGCCGTTCGACAGACGGCTTACCTCAACACCCATATGGCTATTACTCCCTAACGCGCCGCCCGCGCGCGGCGGCCGACGTAATCTTCCACCATTTTCAGGTCGGATGGAAGTACCGTGTATTTTTCCTCCGATGTCATCAATCCCCCTAGCCATACGGGCAGTGCGGGCGACACGCCGCTGGCGGCTTCGACGGCCGCCGGGAATTTTGCCGGGTGCGCGGTACCCAGCACCACCATCGGCACGGCGCCTGACGCCTTGCCTGCAGCGACATGCACGGCGGCCGCGGTATGCGGATCGAGCAGATAGTTGCTGGCCGCGAGCGTCGAGCGGATGGTCGCGGCGACCTCGTCCATATCAGCGCGGCCGGCGTCGAATTCGGACCGCATGCCGGCGATTTGCCGGGTTTCGATGGTGAAAGCGCCGGACTGCTTCAGACCGTCCATGTAGCGCCGCACGGTCGCCGCGTCACGACCGGAGGCCTCGAACAGCAGGCGTTCGAAATTCGACGACACCTGGATATCCATCGAGGGCGACGTGGTCGCAAAGACGCCCTTGGTGCGGTATTCGCCGGTCGAAAAGGTCCGTGCCAGGATGTCGTTGTCATTGGTGGCGATGACCAGCCGATCGATCGGCAAGCCCATCTTCTTGGCGGCGTAGCCGGCGAAGATATCGCCGAAATTGCCGGTCGGCACGGTGAAGGAAACCGGCCGGTCCGGCGCGCCGAGCGAAAGCGCCGAGGAGAAATAATAGACGATCTGGGCCATGATGCGGGCCCAGTTGATCGAATTGACGCCCGAAAGCGCCACCCGGTCGCGAAAGCCGTGATCGTTGAACATGTCCTTGAGCAGGCCTTGGCAATCGTCGAAATTGCCTTCGATCGCCAGCGCATGGACATTTGCAGCCGTCGACGTCGTCATTTGCCGCTGCTGCACCGGCGAGACGCGGCCATGCGGGAAAAGGATGAAGATGTCGGTCCGGCTGCGACCGGCAAAGGCATCGATGGCCGCCCCGCCGGTATCGCCCGAGGTGGCGCCGACGATGGTGGCGTGCTGGTCGCGTTCGGTAAGCACATGGTCCATCAGCCGGGCCAGAAGCTGCATCGCTACATCCTTGAAGGCGAGCGTCGGCCCGTGGAAGAGTTCCAGGATGAAGGTGTTGGGGCCGGTCTGCACCAGCGGGCAGATGGCCTCGTGGCGGAAGGTGGCATAGGCTTCGCGCACCAGCCGCTCGAAAACGGAGGCCGGAATCTCGTCGCCAAGGAACGGTGACAGCACGCGGATGGCGAGGTCGGGATAGGCAAGGCCGCGCATGGCGCGAATCTCGGCGGCGGAAAACTGTGGCCACTCGCGCGGCACGTAGAGCCCGCCGTCGCGCGCCAGCCCAGCCAGCACGGCGTCGGAAAATCCAAGAACGGGGGCTTCCCCGCGGGTACTCACATATTGCATGTCACAATTCCGTTACTGCCTGGCTTTTTCCGTCCACCGCAAGGTGGTTAATTTCTGCGCTGGCTCAGTCGCATTTTTGCCGCGCGGTTGATATACGTCACCAGCTTTGCGAGAGGGAAGTGCAGTTTCATGGCGTTTCGTACATTCAGTGGTCGCTTTTTGGCGGGTCTTGCGCTCACCGGCTTTATGCTTGCCGCCGCCGGCTGCCAATCGGGCGACAATGGCATCCTGAACCTCGGCATAGGCAAGAAGGATCCAACGGCGCCACCGCCGCCGCAGGATCCCAAGATACTGGCCAGCCAGTTGCAGGCCTATTGTCCCAGGGTGACGGTGCGGGACGGCACGGCTTTCTTCAACACCTATTCCAAGGAGGCTCAGAAGCCCAAGCCCAGGATCAAGAAGACCGGCGACGCCGCGCAGGATGCCGCGGCCCAGGCCGAGGCTGACGCCGCGGCTGCAACTCCGCCCGACGAATCGGCCAACATCATCTACCAGGCATCGGTCAGCGACGTGACACGCGACTGCAGCCGTGCCAACGGCCAGCTGACGATGAAGATCGCGGTCGCAGGCAAGATTGTCCCCGGACCGAAGTTTTCTCCAGGCACCATCACCATGCCTATCCGCACGGCCGTGATGCATGGCACCGAGGTCCTCTATTCGCAGCTCCACCAGTATCAGGTTCAGGTCACTGATCCGTCGGCCGCCACGCAGTTCGTCTTCACCGATTCCAATGTCGTCGTGCCCGAGCCGACGGCGCAGGACTATCAGGCCTATGCCGGCTACGATGAAACCGCGCCGATGGATACCGGCAAGAAGCCGGGCGGCAAGAAGAAGAAAGCCGCGGCAACGAACTGAACGAAGCCCAGGCGACTGGCGGCAAGTTTGCCGAGGCGCATCGTCACATGCAGGGGACACCGGCGATATCGCTGGCCGACCAAGACCCACGCAGTCAATCGAACTACTCAGGCAGTCCTGCGCGTCGTAGTGCGTTTCCAAGAGCCTCCGCGAGCGCGGGCGCGCAATTCACGCCTGCGAACTGGCGGCTGTAGCGAAAGCCAGGCTGAAGCTCGAGCACGCGAGCGGCTGCCGCCATCGCTTCATCCAATCGGCCAAGGTTGGCCAGCGCGGCGGCCAATTGCACGTAAGTGATACTATGCGCCGGGTTGGCTTGAACTGACTTGTAGGCCGCACGGCAAGCCTCTTCGTAACGGCCGCGCAGCAAATGGCTCATTGCTTGAGCATCAAATGCCGCCCAAGTCCACGAATCAAACGGGCTTAGCCGCATTCCCTGCTCGCTCCATTCTATCGCGCGCTCAGCTTCGCCGCTCCATCCGAGGATGACGCTGCCGAGAATGTAGGTCAGCGCCGATGACGGGCTGATGGCGAGGGCAGCTTCAAATGCGGTGAATGCAGCGGCGCGATCGTGGGCATCCATTCCGATGGAAAACCCGGCCCAAGTCAGCGCGAGCGCATCGTCCTGTCCATGGACAACGGCAGACCGGGCGTGACGGATCGAAGAAGCACGGTTGACTTCCTGCAACCCGGCGCGAAGAAACAGGCAATGGTGGCACATCGCGGCATTGCCATGCGCCAGCGCATAAGTCGGTTCGAGTGCGATAGCACGGTCAAGGAACAGCAGCGCTCTGGTCACTTGCCTCGGCATGCCTGAATCGACGTCGGGCTGGGCTTGCAGCACGAGATCGTAGGCATCGAGACTGTCAGGCCGCTTCCGCCTGACACGTTCGATTTCGGCTTTCCGCACGTTCGGCGCAATTGCGCCCACTGCTGACAGCGCGATCTCGTCTTGAAGCGCAAAGATGTCTTCGGAGCTGCGGTCGTAGCGCTCGGCCCATACATGCGCACCGGTCGATGCATCGATCATTTGCCCGGTAACACGCACATTACCGCCGGCCTTGCGCACACTGCCTTCGAGGACGTAGCGAACGCCAAGCTCGCGACCGACCTGCTTCACGTCCACGACGCGCCCTTTGTAGGCGAAGGTCGAGTTTCGTGCGATGACGAACAACCACTTGATGCGTGCCAGGCCTGTGATGATGTCGTCAACCATTCCATCGGCAAAGTACTCCTGCTGCGGATCGCCGCTCAAGTTGGAGAACGGCAGGACCGCGATGGAAGGCTTCTCAGGCAAGGTCGGTGCCGAAGCGGCGCGGACGGCAGCCGAGGCATCAGGAACATTCCTGGTGACAGCCGGACCGACGTAGCGATAGCCGCGGCGCGGCAATGTTTCGATCCAGCTCTCGACATTCGCAGTATCAGCCAGGACGCGGCGCAAGGCTGCGATCTGAACCGTCAAATTGTTATCGGCAACCGCCAATCCGCCCCAGCCGGCCTCGATCAGCGCGTCCTTGGATACGGGAACGCCCGCATTCTGGATCAGCAGGCGCAGCAGCGCGACGGCGCGTTGCCCAAGTTTGGTCGGCTCACCCCAGCAAAATAGAATGCCCACCTCCGGATCGAGGCGGAACGGGCCGAACTGGTAGAGGTCGCCCCTTACGGTCATCAGAGTCTTTTAGCAAATTTTTGGGAACGGATTCACGACTTTCCGCCACGAACGGCCGACGTTGCACAAATGCTTGTTAGAAGCATGCGCCCAGCCAAAGGAGGGTCATATGAGCGCCAATGCCTTCATCCGCAGGCCCGATGAGAAGAAGGGCGTCATGTTGCGTGGTCATCCCATGGCTTTCCTCGTAACCGGCGAGAACACCAAGCACACCAGCATGTTCGACTGGACGATCCCGCCGCAATTCGCCACCGGGCGGCATGTGCACCGGGTGCAGGAGGAGACCTTCTACCTGCTCGACGGCGAGTGTGAGTGGCATTTCGGCGACCAGACGATCCACGCCACGCCTGGAACCTTTCTGTTCATCCCGCCGGGGGTGCCGCACAATATCACCAATGTCAGCGAGAAACCGGCTCGCGTACTGATGACCGTTTCTCCACCTGGCCATGAGCATTATTTCGAAGATCTCGCCAGACTTGCGGCGCAGGGTGCGCCGGATCCAAAAGCGCTCGCCGATCTGCGAAATCGCTACGACACCGACCAGCTCTCGACTTTGACAACACGCGCGTAGGCTCGTCACCAGACTTCGATGGCCGCTCGGAGCTTTTCAAAGTTCGGACTTTCTTCCGCGAGCCGCCCCGGACACGCTTTCGAGAACGACACCGGTCAAGCGAAGGTCGGAAGCGCCGGAAAATCTTCGCGAGCAGAGTTTCCGGCGAGTGGCCCTAAGCGTCTTCCGACCACTCCGACAGCGCCGCGATCACGCTTTTCAGCTCCGCCCAGCGGCGGATGACCGTCTCGGCCCCGGCTTCGGTCAGCGCGTCGGCATGACCGGGATAGCTATGGGCGGCTCCGGTGAAGCCGATCACCCGCATGCCTGCCGCCCTTGCGCCGTGGACGCCGTGCACGGAATCCTCGATAACGAAAGTGTTCGCCGGGTTGGCGCTGAGTTTCTCCGCCGCGAACAGGAACACGTCCGGCGCCGGTTTCGTTTTCCCGGTCGGTGTTTCCATCGCCGAAAAAATCCGGTCGGTGAAATACGGCAAAAGATGCACCTTCTCCAGCATGAATTCGATCCGCTCGGAGCGTGAATTCGAGCAGACACAGCGCGGCACCGTGACCGCGGCGACCGCCTCGCGTACCCCATCGATGGCGCGGACGTCGCTGCGCAGTTTGCGGTCGACCAGCTCTTCCGCGCGGTCGATGAGCGAGACCTGGAACGGAATGCTGGATTTCTCCTCGACCCGTATCATGATGTCCTTGAAGGTCAGCCCGGCATAGGTCTCCGCGAGTTCCTCGGCCGATATTTCATATCCCGCCAAGGTCAGCAGCTCCGCCTCGACGCGGGCGGCGATGATTTCGGAATCGACGAGCACGCCGTCGCAATCGAAGATGACAAGGTCTGGCTGGGGCATGGTGATCCGACAATGGGAGGGCGAGGTGGCCTCGGAAGGCTCAGGCGGCGCGGCATACACCAACAGGGCCGCCTTCGCAAATTCGCCACGCCCGTCCCTTGGCCTTCACGGAATATTTACGCTGATCGGTAACCATAACGGAGAGTAAACAGTAACGCGTGCCCTGGGTGTCAGAATGTCTGCCGTGCGTCTTCTCGACGAGCTATCCCACGCTCCCCAGCAATCCGAATGGCTGGACACGATCCTCAAGGGCGACTGCGTCGCCGCGCTCGACCGGCTGCCCGAAAAGTCGATCGACGTCATCTTCGCCGATCCACCCTATAATCTGCAACTCGACGGCGACCTGCACCGCCCCGACCAGTCGAAGGTCGACGCCGTCGACGACGACTGGGATCAGTTCGAGAGTTTCGAGGCCTATGACGCTTTCACGCGTGCCTGGCTGCTGGCGGCGCGCCGGGTGCTGAAGCCCAACGGCACCATCTGGGTCATCGGCTCCTATCACAACATCTTCCGTGTCGGCGCCAAGATGCAGGATCTTGGCTTCTGGATCCTCAACGACGTGGTCTGGCGCAAGACCAACCCGATGCCGAATTTCCGTGGCCGCCGTTTCCAGAACGCGCATGAGACGATGATCTGGGCTACGCGCGATCAGAAGGGCAAAGGCTATACCTTCAATTACGAAGCGATGAAGGCGTCCAACGACGACATCCAGATGCGCTCCGACTGGCTGTTTCCGATTTGCACCGGCGGCGAGCGGCTGAAGAACGACAATGGCGACAAGCTGCATCCGACGCAAAAGCCGGAAGCGCTGCTTGCCCGCATCATGATGGCCTCGACCAAACCGGGCGACATCGTGCTCGATCCCTTCTTCGGCTCCGGCACCACCGGCGCGGTGGCCAAGCGTCTCGGCCGCCATTTCGTCGGAATCGAACGCGAGCAGGCCTATATCGACGCCGCCAACGAGCGCATCGACGCGGTGCGGCCGCTGGAAGAGGCCGACTTGACCGTTCTCACGGGCAAGCGCGCCGAGCCGCGCGTCGCCTTTGTCAGCCTGATCGACACCGGCCTGATGATGCCGGGCGCGACGCTCTACGATGCCAAGAAGCGCTGGGCGGCCAAGGTGCGCGCCGACGGCACGGTGGCGATCGGCGACAGCGCCGGCTCGATCCACAAGATCGGCGCCGAAGTGCAGGGGCTGGATGCCTGCAACGGCTGGACCTTCTGGCATTATGAGCGCAGCGGCGGCCTGACCCCGATCGACGAGCTTCGCCGCATCGCACGGCTAGGCATGGAGCGGGCAGGGGCCTGAACCCCTGCCAATTGCTTCGAATTCCGTTGATTCAAAAGCTCAACGGATCGCTGGAAGCGATTCAAATCACGCCCTGATTCCGAGGCGTTCAAGGTCTGCTTGAAGCGTCTTCGCATCGGTGAACAGCACCGACTGCCAGCCCGCCGCCTTGGCGCCGTCGACATTCTTCTGGCTGTCATCGATGAACAGCGTCGCGGCCGGTTCGAGGCCGAAGGCGGCGACGTGATGATCGTAGATCCCGCGATCCGGCTTGATCAGACCGATTTCGCCCGAGATGGTGACGCCGCGTGGACGATTGAGGAAATCGAAGCGTTCGCGTGCCTCGGCCAGCGTGTCGCTGGCGAAATTGGTCAGCATGGTCACGTCGTGGCCGCTCTCGATCAGGCCGACCATGATGGCGACGCTGTCGTCATAGGCATGCGGCACCATCTCGTGCCAGTGGCGGCGGAAACCGCGGATGTTTTCCGCCTGATCGGGATGGTCCGCAATCAGCAGCGCCTCGGCCTCTTCCCATGTGCGGCCGCGATCCTGCTCGATGTTCCAGTCATGCGTGCAGACATTGTCGAAGAACCACTTCCTCTCTTCGGCATCCGGAATGAGGCGGCTGAACGGAATGTTGGGATCGTAGTGGATCAGCACTCTGCCGATGTCGAAAACGATGTGGCGTATTTCAGTCATGGGGCCTCTTTGCACTGTGTGGCGACGGCTTTTTCGTCGCGCCGGGTATCGCAGCCTCGATTGCCTTTTTCATGACAGTCGGCAGCGCCTCGCCGGAAATCTCGTGAGCGAGCGACCAGAAATGCCCATCGGGCGCATCACCTTTGATGTGAGCGTGAAAGACTTCAAGTTGGAGAGCGAAATGCGTGAAGACATGCGCTATGCGGCCCGCATGCCGCCAGTCGGCGGGAAAGGGCGCGGCCGCTTCCGTGGTTGCCCCATCGATCCGCGCGGTCCAGCCCGTCGTCGGCACCTCGGTCATGCCGCCGAGCAAGCCCTTCTCCGCCCGTTTGCGCAGAAGGATCGCGCCGTCGGCTCGCACGGCGACAAAGGCAGCGCCGTGCCGCTGCGGCTTGTCGGCCTTAGGCAGGCGCACCGGGAAGTGCTCGGGATCGCCTGAAACGACGGCGTCGCAGTCTTCGCGCAGCGGGCACAGCATGCAGCGTGGCCGGCGTGGCGTGCAGATGGTGGCGCCGAGATCCATCATCGCCTGGGCGAAGTCGCCGGGCCTTGTCCCGGGCACCATGCGCTCGACATGGGCGCGGATCTCGGGCTTGGCTTCGCTGAGCGGGGTTGTGATCGAAAACAGCCGGGAGATGACGCGTTCGACATTGCCGTCGACAACCGCGGCGGGGCGGTCGAAGGCAATCGCCGTGATGGCCGCCGACGTATAGGCGCCGATGCCGGGCAGTTCTCTCAAACCAGTCTCCGTGTCGGGAAACCGGCCGCCACGCGCAGCCACAAGATCGGCACAGGCCTTGAGATTGCGGGCGCGGGAGTAGTAGCCGAGCCCGGCCCAGGCCTTCATCACGTCCTCGGTGGGCGCCGCGGCCAGCGCCTCGACATTGGGCCATTTCTCGACGAAAACCCGGAAATAAGCCTTCACCGCTTCGACGGTGGTCTGCTGCAGCATGACCTCGGAGAGCCAGATGCGGTAGGGATCAGGCCGCACGCCGCGCGCATGCTCAATTGGTGTGATGCGCCACGGCAACTCACGGTGATGCACATCGTACCAGCCGAGCAGGCGGGATGCGATATCGTCGCTGACACCGGATGCAGCTGTGCCACTATCCCCGGATGCGGTCTTGCGGGTCTGGTCTGCTGATGCCATTGATCTTGTATTGGCCTGGCCGGTATCTGCTGGGTCGTCGCTGGAGGACGTACATGGCAGGGAGAACGCCCTACGGCAATCCCGTCCCGGTCAGTGATCTCGCGACCAGGATTCTCGATCCGGTGCTGCGCAAGCGGGCCGGATTTTCGATCGGCCTTGTCCAGTCATGGGACGAGATCGCCGGCCCACGGCTGGCCAGCCACTCGCGCCCCGAAAAAATCCAGTGGCCGCGCCGTATGCATGAGGACGATCCGTTCGAGCCGGCCGTGCTGGTCATTGCCTGCGAAGGCATGGCGGCACTGCATCTGCAGCATGAGACGGGCGAGATCATCAACCGGGTCAACGCCTTCCTCGGCTTCACCGCCATCAACCGCATCAGGATCCTGCAGAAGCCGGTGACAACCGACAAAGGAAGGCGCAAACCGGCCCTGAGACCGCTGACGGCGGCTGAGAAGACGAAATTGTCGGGAACTGTCGGCCTGGTCGATCATGATGAACTGCGCGCCTCGCTGGAGAAACTTGGCGCGACCATTATTGGGGAGAGAAGATCATAGACGTCTCGAAGAAAGTCATGGATTCGTCGTCAATATCTCGCATTCGTGATCGCCCTTGTCAGGTTTCGCGATTGGATTGGGGATCGAGATGCCTTAATTCGCGCCAACTCTCGCCTTTTCGTGCCTTTGCATTGCAAAATCCAACCCTTGTCAGGTGATTCGTATGAACCGTCCCCCGTTCGGCCAAAGCTTGTCTCGCAGAAACCTCCTGTCTTCGCTGGCCGCCATTCCGGCGGTGGCCCTGCTCGCCGCCTGCAGCGACTCTGGCGAGGAGGCGAAGGCCGCGGATGTGAAGCCCGCTGAGCCGGCCGCTCCCGCAAAGCCGGTCACGCCGGCCGCAGCTACCGCGCCTGAGGCCCAGGGCACCGTCGATATGGCGGAACTGATGAAGCCGGGTGCGCTGCCCGACAAGCAGCTTGGCAAGGACGACGCCAAGGTCACCATCGTCGAATACGCCTCGATGACCTGCCCACACTGCGCGCATTTCGCCGAGACCACCTTTCCGGACCTGAAGACCAAGTACATCGACACCGGCAAGGTCCGCTACATCCTGCGCGAATTCCCGTTCGATCCGAGCGCCGAAGCCGGTTTTATGCTGGCGCGCTGCGCCAAGGATAACTATTACCCCATGGTCGACGTCCTGTTCAGGCAGCAGGCGAACTGGGTTGGCGTCCAGAATACCAAGGATGCGCTGCTGCAAATCTCGAAGCTCGCCGGTTTTACACAGGAGTCGTTCGAGGCCTGCTTGACGGATCAGAAACTTCTGGACGATGTGAGATCGGTCCAAAAGCGCGGCGCCAATGAATTCAAGGTCGACTCGACACCGACCTTCTTCATCAACGGTAAGACCTATAAGGGGGCGATGTCGATTGAGGAAATGTCGGCCATCATCGACCCTCTGCTCTGACGTCCAGTCAGCCCTGAGGCGGCGGCGCTTCGGCGTGCGCGGCTTCTTGTCGTGCCGCGAATTCCTTTCGCAAAACCACGGAAATCCCCTTAATGGGCGGCGCGAATGAAGTTTTCGCGCCTTCGCCTTCTCGGTTTCAAGTCCTTCGTCGAGCCCGGCGAGTTCGTCATCGAACGCGGACTGACCGGGATTGTCGGGCCGAACGGCTGCGGCAAGTCGAACCTGGTCGAGGCGCTGCGCTGGGTGATGGGCGAAAGCTCCTACAAGAACATGCGCGCGTCCGGCATGGACGACGTCATCTTTTCCGGTTCGGGCACTCGGCCCGCCCGCAACACAGCCGAAGTCACGCTTTTCCTCGACAACAGTGATCGCTCGGCGCCCGCTGCCTTCAACGATGCGGATGAACTGCAGGTGTCGCGCCGCATCGAGCGCGAAGCAGGCTCGCTCTACCGCATCAACGGCAAGGAAGCGCGCGCCAAGGACGTGCAGCTTCTGTTCGCCGACCAGTCGACCGGCGCGCGTTCGCCATCGATGGTCGGCCAGGGCCGCATCGGCGAACTGATCCAGGCCAAGCCGCAGGCACGCCGCGCGCTGCTCGAAGAGGCGGCCGGCATTTCCGGCCTGCACACCCGCCGCCACGAGGCAGAACTGCGGCTGAAGGCGGCCGAGCAGAACCTGGAACGACTGGACGACGTGGTCGGCGAGCTGGAAAGCCAGATCGAAAGCCTGAAGCGCCAGGCGCGCCAGGCTTCGCGCTTCAAGAACCTGTCGGCCGATATCCGCAAGGCCGAAGCAACGCTCTTGCACCTGCGCTGGACGCTGGCCAAGACCCAGGAAGGCGAGGCGCGTTCGGCGCTGGCGGTTGCGACAGCCCTTGTCGGCGACCGCGCCGCAGCCCAGATGGCCGCCGCCAGGGAGCAAGGCATCGGCGCTCATAGGCTGCCGGACCTGCGCGACGCGGAAGCCGCCGCCGCCGCTGCCTTCCAGCGCCTGTCGATTGCCAAGTCGCAGATCGAAGAGGAAGCCGGCCGCATCCGCGCTCGCCAGAGCGAACTTGAGCGCCGGCTCCAACAGCTCGACGGCGATATCGCGCGTGAAGAGCGCATGGTGCGCGACAATGCGGACATTCTCGAGCGCCTGCGCACCGAGGAGGCGGCACTCAATTCGGAAAATGCTGGTGCCGCCGAGCGCGAGGCCACGACCCACGCTGCTTTCGAACAGGCTGCATCGACGCTTTCACAAAGCGAAGCCAAACTCGCCGCGCTGACCGCGGAACGGGCAGAGGCTGCCGCCTCGCGCAACCAGATCGAGCGGACGCTGCGCGACACCGCCGAGCGCCGCGACCGTTTCGCGCGTCAGCTTGCCGATGTCGACCGGGAATTGTCGGAGATACTCTCCAAGGTCGCTGGCTTGCCCGATCCGGCCGAGAAGCGCGTGCTGGTCGAAAAAGCCATGGCGCTGCTGGAGGAGGCCGAGGCTGCCGTGTCCGAGGCCGAGCAGTTGGTCATCGATGCCCGCGCTACCGAAAGCGCTGCCCGGCCACCGCTTCAGGATGCCAGGGCCGAGCTGGCAGGGATCGAAACCGAAGCGCGCACGCTGGCAAAAATCCTGAACGCCGCCAGTGGCGATCTCTTCCCGGCCGTGTTGGAACAGATCAGCGTCGATCGCGGTTTCGAGACGGCGCTGGGTGCGGCCCTTGGCGAAGACCTCGACGTGCCGCTCGACCGCAGCGCGCCGGTGCATTGGGGCGAAAGCGCGATCCAGCCCGGCGACGCGGCTCTGCCGGAAGGCGTCAAAAGCCTGGCCAGCGTGGTCCACGCGCCGGCACAGCTCGCCCGCCGCCTGGCGCAGATCGGTATCGTCGATGCCGTCGGCGACGGCCGCCGGTTGCAGCCGCTGCTTGCTCCCGGCCAGCGGCTGGTCAGCCGCGAGGGCGCGCTCTGGCGCTGGGATGGCTTTACCGCCAGCGCCGACGCACCGACCGCCGCAGCACAAAGGCTGGCGCAGAAGAACCGGCTGGCTGAGCTCGATGCCGAGGCGATACAGGCGACGCTCGTCCTGCGCCAGGCCGAAGAGGCGCTGGGAGAGGCCGAACAGGCACTTCGCCTGGCAAGCGAGGCCGAGCGCAACACGCGCCAGGCCGGTCGTGACGCACAGCATCGGCTGGACGCTGCCCGCAACGCGCTGGCTGAGGCCGAGAGGGCCGGCGGCGAATTGCAGAGCCGGCGCGCCGCGCTGGATGAAGCGCGCGCCCGCATCGTCGACAGCCATGAGGAGATTTCGGCCGCCTTCGCCGAGGCGGAAATGCTGCTGCAGGACGCGCCCGATCTAGGCGATCTGCAATTGCAGCTCGAACAGTCCTCGGCCAATGTCGCCCGCGACCGCGCCGCGCTTGCCGATGCGCGTGCGGTGCATGAGGGGCTGCGGCGCGAAGCCGAGGCGCGCGCACGCCGGCTCGATGCCATTGGCGCCGAGCGCAGCAACTGGCTGGAACGGGCCGAAAATGCCTCGACGCAGATCGCATCGCTTGGCGAACGCAAGGCCGAGGCCGAGGCCGAACGCGAGCGGCTGGCCGATGCTCCCGATGAAATCGACGCCAAGCGGCGTGCCTTGCTGTCGCAGCTCACCGAGGCCGAGACCTTGCGCAAGGCGGCCGCCGACCGTCTGCAGGAAGCGGAGAACCGGCAATCCGAACTGGACAAGGCCGCCACCGGCGCCATCCAGTTCCTGGCCGAGGCGCGCGAGACCCGCGTTCGCGCCGAAGAGCGGCTGACCGCGGCCGACGAACGCCGGCTGGAGGTCGAGGCGCGCATCCAGGAGACGCTGAACACACCACCGCATCTGGTTATTCGCCATACCGGTCTTGAGGCTGACAGCCCGATCCCTGAGATGGCCGAGATCGAGCGTCAGCTCGATCGGCTGAAGATCGAGCGCGAACGGCTCGGCGCCGTCAATCTGCGCGCTGAGGAAGAGCAGAAGGAGCTATCCGACCGCCTGGAGGCGATCGTGTCGGAGCGCGAGGACATCATCGAGGCGATCCGCAAGCTCAGGCAGGCGATCCAGAGCCTCAACCGCGAAGGCCGTGAGCGGCTGCTGGCCGCCTTCGACGTCGTCAACGGCCATTTCCAGCGGCTGTTCTCGCATCTGTTCGGCGGCGGCACGGCGGAATTGCAGTTGATCGAGTCTGACGATCCGCTCGAGGCCGGCCTCGAAATCCTGGCCCGCCCGCCCGGCAAGAAGCCGCAGACCATGACGCTGCTGTCCGGCGGCGAGCAGGCGTTGACGGCGATGTCGCTGATCTTCGCGGTGTTCCTGACCAACCCGGCGCCGATCTGCGTGCTCGACGAAGTTGACGCGCCGCTTGACGACCACAATGTCGAGCGCTTCTGCAACCTGATGGACGAAATGGCCGCCACCACCGAGACGCGCTTCGTCATCATCACCCACAACCCGATCACCATGGCGCGCATGAACCGGCTGTTCGGCGTGACCATGGCCGAACAGGGCGTCAGCCAACTGGTGTCGGTCGACCTGCAGGCGGCCGAAGCGATGCGCGAGGCAAGCTGACCCAGGTCGCGCCTGCGAATGGGCTGCTCCGGAGCAATTCAGGAAAGTGTGCAAGCGGTTTTCGCCCGGCAAAAATGTCAGGGCCGTGGACTGTGCCTGTGCGAATGATGTTTGGCCGGGGACCAGACGAAATAGAGTGATCCCAGTTTCAGCACAGGCACCCTGCGATCCCGCTCGCGATCACGCAGTTCGCGGTAGGTCTTCACCTTCAGTGTGCCTCCCGGCAATCTGATTCGCAAAGCCATGATGCATGGAGCTTACGTGCCTTCTCCAGTCGATGGAAGGTTCATTTCAAGCTCCTCGTCAGTGTTCGATCTCTTGGAGGGTCGATCAGGAATTGTCCTGGGCCACGAGATGATGAAATATTTGCCAAACTGCCAGACTGGGACTTCGCCCTTGTGCTCCCGCCGCCGCAACTCATGACGTTGCTTGACCTTCAACACACCGCCCGGAAGCCTGATCTTGATCGTCATCGTCCCTCAATGCTGATGGTGCGCCTCCTCGGTGCCACGCCCGAAGCTTCATCTGTCCGGCCAAGGTAGAAAAAACCGCCCACTCTCGGATCGGATCGTTGCAATCCGCTTTCGCCGAGTCAATGGAACCGAGGGCGAACTCCTGTGGCTATCGGCGCCGTGCACATAAGGCTTCAGAACAGGCTCAACCTCGGCGCCGCAAGATCCAGTTCACACCGATCACGGCCACGAGGCCGCATGCGATGCCGGCGCAATCGGCAACCCAGTCGAACACATCCAGATCGCGCCGTATCAGCGCCGTGCCCTGGAGGACCTCGATCGCCGCTCCAACCATGGCGAGGAAGACGATCAGCCTTGTCTTGCGATCGGGCCAGCCGAGCCCTCCAAGGAAAGTCATGACGGCAAAGGCGCTGGCGTGGTTCAGCTTGTCGGACCGGAAACCGATATCGATCCCGTACTCCTCGAGCCGGGGTATAGGCAGCAGCGCAAGGACAAGAACAGCGACAAGCGTGCCGAAAAAAGCGATCCGTTCGGCGGCTGGATAAAATCTCATTCTGCTCCAATCTTTGCCTGGCCGCCGGGAAGGTCGTATCCGGCTCGGAATTGGCGGTACAGGCTGAAACCTGGGTCGACGGCGTTGTATTTCAAAGCCGCAATTTTTGCTTGAGCCTTTTGAGCCAGGTCTGTTCCTCTTCATCCTGGTTTTGATGCGCCGGGACATAGCGCGGCCGTATCTTTTTTCCTTTGATGTAGAATGGCTTTTCGACTTCTCCAACCAGGTTGACGAAAAGCCGGGATTTGTTGGTGGGCTGGCGGACTGTGACTCCGTGGACCGATTCAATCGAATTGATGAACAATACAAGAATGTTCTTGTCGTATTTAACTGTTTCGACGCACTCCAAATGGGTGTCGTCGACATATGCATCATTGAAGAGTGTCGCTTTGGCCTCTAGCGTAGCGTATTTGGACTTGAAGCGACTAATTGTCAGGTCCCCGCCAACGGCATCATAATCTTCCGGCCTCATATAAAACAGGCCAGAAAATAGCTTGTCGCCATTGTCGACGTGGCTTGTCCGCACCGATCCGGCATTGGTTACCGGCGTGTTCCCGCTGAGCATCGCATCCATCAGTATGTCGCGCGTTGCATAGGTGTCACTAAACCTGATGCCCGCCTTCATATTCTTGAGGCGTTCATAATCTGGGTAATAATCAGGATAAAGCTTGTGAATATCGTCGTAGAACAGGTCGGCGAACTCGTCGAAAAATCCTTGAGATACATGGTAGGCGATAAAATCGCGCCATATTTGCGGCACGGCTTCGTTCGACTGGACGCGGTGGGCCTCATAGTCCCATCTGGTGTTGTTGCGGCGCGTATCGATTTCGAGCGCTTCCGGAGCGGGAAACGTGTCGGCCAATTCCTGGTATAGATCGAGGGGAAGGGCGTCGCGCAGGATGATGTGTGGAAACGGCTCCGATCGAACGTCGGCCTTGGTGGCTCGTTGAAGGACTGAAAGCGGCTTTGACATCGATAGTGTCCCAGATCGAGTTTGCCTGAGTTTGGATTCAGAGAGGATCGTGTTCAACCTGTTCGGGATGCCGCCTTTCAACGGATCCCTGTCTGCGTCTCGTTCAAAGATTGGAGCGTTGAAAAGGGCTCCGTATGGGCTTTTACCATTTCGCTCATTAGAATATCTGCGCCAGTCATCAGGGGGACCAGTGTATCCGCAAATGTGTATGTTTTGATGCCGTAAAGCCACTTCAGGTAAAGAAGGGCAGCTGATGTGCCCGAGACGCAGCCAACGATGTTCATCCGGGATGCGACGAGTTCTATCGGATATATGTGTGGAAGATTTGCTTCCATGATCCTGTTGCCGGCGTCGGCCGTCACATTACCAACCGTATCCAGCAATTCGGGAAAGAAGGGCGTGCTTATTCTGGGATGCTCCTTCCAAACGACGTCATATCCCCTCTCGACGATCTGCTCCGCAATGCATCTATAGATCGCCGCCTCCTGCCCGTACGACATTATGCCGTTTCGCGACAATGCCTGCCCTAGCAGCAGTATCCGTGGGTTGGCTGACGCACGGCAATGTTCATTGCCGCCGGAAAGCGCACCCCTGCAAGCTTCATCTATTACATCGCGCATCAGTGAAGCGCCGACCTGGAATCTTGGTACGTTCTCCAGAGCATCATGAATGGGGATTTCGTGAAGCAAAGAATAAAACTTTGTCACCCGTCTCAGATGGCGTCTTTCTATCTTGTCGGCCGCCTTCCTCAACCGGAATGCCGGTGAAATTGTAGAGAGTCCTGCAATCAAGGCTCCGGTGATGCGCCGTCGAAACCTGGTGCCTGGCGGTCGTGACATGGTCGACATTTCGAATGGAAGGTATGACGTCAAGCCATCCTCATACAAAACGATCTCGGCTTCTGGATATGAGTCCAGCAGTATTTTTTCCGATGGCCGGTTAACGAAGCAGGCCCAGATCTCAACTGCGGAACCCGCGTCGAGACCAATTGTGGCTCGGATCAGACGATGGATCCGGAAAATTTGCAGCTGCCCATATTTACGCTCGGACGTCAGAAGGTCGTATGCCCATATGATCCGTTTCCAGGTCCATACTGTAGACGCAAGTTCAGCAAGACCGGTCTTGAAATACTCGGAAACGCCGGCCGTTTCATAAAGCAGGAGATAGTCCTCATGCTCCTGATCCGCCTGGGAGCTTCCATCCATTGTTGATTGGCGAAGTGAGGCAACCAGGCTGAGCAATTGCCAGCTGCCAAAGACGCAGCATATTCGAGCTGGCAATTTAAGATCTCCAGATCGGATCGAAATAACGCAGCATGTACCGCGATCTCAAAATTGCTTCATGTCCGACAGGCCGTGTGTGGGCGTCTCACCCGCTTCATAATACTGCCTATCGCGTCAACAGGAAATATCTTGCAGATGGCGAGTCTAACGTCCAAGACAGGCTGGAGTTCCGCACAATAGGCAGGCGAATTCACTTCCACTGAGCGGCAGAGACCTGTTGGGATCCGGCAAAAACACCCGGTGCGGCAGACCGCTCATGCGGGTAGGCTTGCTGCTTCGGTTCCCTGTCGGCGCCAAGAGCACGAATTCTCCCGGTTTTCGGGAAGGTCGTTGCTCGGGAAAGCGGGTTTTGCTTCCCCCAGTCAAAAGTAAGCTCCAGCCATGAACCGGAGCTTGATGATGACAGACGCAGAAACCAGAATGTTTCATACGCTTGATGTGCCGGCCGGTCCGGTGCGGCGGCCTGAGATCCCGGCCGACCTGACAAGGCAGGGCATGTGTGGCCGCATCTGCGCATTATGCCCGATGCGAAGCCCGCACTGCCCCTCGAACGCGCTTGATGCCGACCGCTTCGGCGCAACTTTCCCGGTGAGCAGGCGAAGGGCGGCGCCGGAAAATGCGCCGTCCGTCGGAGGGGTCGCCCGCGATCAGGCGGCGAGCCAGGCCCGTGTGAAATCCTGCTCATAGGCCTGATGCATCTGGTAGCCCATCAAGGCAGGTTTCATATGGCAGAACAGCTTTCGCCAGTACGGCTGAACGATGACGCCGGAATCCTGCAGCATGACCTGCAGTTCCTTCATCACCGCACGGCGCTGCTCCGGATCGGCGATGGCGTTGGCCTTGTGGACCTTGGCATCGAAGTCGAGATCGGCGAACCCTGTCTCGTTCCATGCCGAACCGGTCTGATAGGCAAGCGCATAGGTCTGGATGCCGAGCGGTCGGGCGTTCCAATTGGTCGTCGCGAACGGATACTTCGTCCAGTCGTTCCAGAACGCCGATTCCGGGATGACGGTGCGTTTCACCTTGAAGCCGGCGTCGCGCATCTGCTGGGCGACGGCATCGGAGCTTTCCTTGCGGTAATCGGCTTCGACCGAGATCAGATCGAACTCGAAATCGAGCTGGCCGGCTTCCTCGAGCAATGCCCTGGCCCGGGCCGGATCACGTTTGATCGGCGGCAGGTCGGCGTGTTCGGGATGCATCGGTCCGACATGATCGTTCTGCGCGACGATGCCCATGCCGTCGGCGCCCAGTTGCAGCACCGCTTCGTTGTCGACCGCAAGCTGTATGGCGTTGCGCACGCGCTTGTCGTCATAGGGCTTGGCGTTGACGTTGCAGCGCGAGACCAGGGTGGCGGCAGTGACGATCTCGCTTTTCTTCAGGCCCAGCCTGTCGAGCATGGCGACGTCATAGGACTGCGTCTGGCCGTTCAGGTCGATCTCACCGGATTCGAAGGCGGAGACGGTGGCGGCCGAGTCGGTGCCGTAGTCGGTCCAGTCGATGCCGTCGAGGAACACCTCGCCGCCCCACCACGACCCGTCCGGCCGCTTGCGCACCGAGGCAGCAACGCCGACATCGAGTCTTTTAAGCTCGAACGGACCCGTGGAAACGGGGTTGGCCGACAGTGGCGCTGCCTTCGGATTGAAGGTGTGGTGGACAATCAATGCCGGGTAGTCGGTCATCGCCGGGATGATGGTGATGTCGGGCTGCGACAGTTTCAGGGCCACGGTGTGGTCGTCGCGAACCTCGATGGCACCAGTGCGCGCCACCTTGGTGTCGGGATCGATCAGGGCGGTCATGCGCCCCGCCATCGAGTTGCCGGCGGCATCCTTCTCGCACCAGCGGGTGATGTTGAAGGCGACATCCGTGGCGGTGAAATCGTCGCCGTTCGACCATTTCACCCCCGGGCGCACCTTGAGCACATATTCCGTGGCGTCCTCATTGATCTCCCAGCTCTGCAGCAGCACCGGCTCGAAGGTGAAATCCGGCTTCCAGCGCACCAGCGGTTCGAGAAACTGCATGGCGATGTTGCCCATCTGCGACACCTTGAACTTGCGCGGGTCTTCCAACTCCATCACCTGCATCGCAACACGCAGCACGCCGCCCTTCCTAGGTTGGGCGGCTTCCTCGGCCCGTGCCGGGACCGGCTGACCGATGAGCCCATAGGCAATCGCCGAGCTGGCGCCGAAGGCGCTGGCCAGCGCCAGGAACTCGCGGCGGCCAAGCGCGCCGCTCTTCGCGCCTTTCGCAAATGTGCCGATCGCCGGATGAAGAAGTCTGGATGTCATATCGGTTCTCCCATTGTTGATTTTACGCCCAAATTCGGTGGAATGCCCTTGCCGCCTCGTTGCTGGGCGCTGTTTTCTACAGGACGCAGCCGATGGCGGCGGGGCCGCGATGGCGAGGGGAAGGCAAGATGAATCTTCTGACGGCGATGCGGGTGTTCGATCGGGTCTGCCTGCTGGGCAGCCTGTCGGCGGCGGCGCGCGATCTCAACATGTCGACGACGGCCGTCAGCCGCACCATCAAGGAACTGGAAGACGACCTCGGCGTCCGGCTCATCAATCGCACCACAAGACGCCTCAGCCTCACCGAGGCGGGTCGCGATTATGCTCCGCGTGCCCGCAGCCTGCTCGACGACATTTCCGAACTGCAGGATTCGACGCGCGGCTTGCACAAGGAGACGCGCGGTCTGATCCGGGTTTCCTGCTCCAACGTTCTGGGCCACACCCGCATAACCAAGCTGGTGCCGAAATTCCTCGAAGAGAACCCGCTCACCACGATCGAGTTCGACCTCACCGCGCGTTATGTCGTCGGCATTGTCGAAGAAGGCTACGATGTCGCCATCCGCTTCGGCGGTCAGGCAGATTCTGCCTTGATTGCCCGCCGGCTTGGTGAGGTCCGCAACTATGTCTGCGCCACGCCCGATTATTGGGACGCAAACGGCCGCCCGGTCCACCCGGATGAGTTGGCAAGCCATTACTGCGTGCTGAGCAATTTCGCCAAGCGCCTTGGCACATGGCCTTTCATCGGACCAGACGGCCCTTTCGATGCGGCTGTCGGCGGGCGCATCTCGACCAACAGCGTCGAGGCCGCCTACCAGATGACCACCGCCGGTTTCGGCATCGGCAACCTGCCCAGCCTGCTGGTCGACGCTGCGATCAGGGACGGCCGGCTGGAAGTGCAGCTGGATGAGTTTCGCCCCGGCTCCAGCCCGATCTACGCGCTCTATCCGCACCGCACCTATATTGCGGCCAAGGTGCGCGCGTTCGTCGATTTCCTGATCCGCGAACTGTCGGCCGACTTCACCGCCTGAAATACTGCCCGATTGCCGGCCAACGCCGTCGGGGGCCTGGCGCGAACGCCAAGCCCCCTCTGCCCCCGTCGCCCGACGCGGCAGCGTCATTTCCACCAGGCGGTGGTGTCGTACATCGGTCCCGGCTCCTCGAAGAGCTTTTCGTATTTGCACAGTGCCGGCGCCTTGCCGAGCGGCACCGAAACACCGTCCCTGAACGCCCATTCGCCACGTTGCGTCGTATCGGCCCGCACATAGCTGGACAGTGCAAAGGCCCGGTCGTGCTGCGACTTGTTGGGCGAGGAGCCGTGCACGGTAAGCAGCCCCCACAAAGCAAGGTCGCCCGGCTCCAGCACCAGCGGAACGATGGTCGCCGGGTCGATGCCCACCTTGCGCAACTCCTCCTCCGCGGTCAGGCCCTTCATCAACTCGCCGGTTCCCTCGTCCGACAGGCCGAGATAGCCGAGCTTGTGGCTGCCAGGCACGACCTGAAGGCAGCCATTGTCCAGCGTCGCCCGATCGACCGCGAGACCTGTTGTCACGGTGGCGTCGGCGACATTGTCGAAGGCGGCCTGGTTACGGAAGCGCAGATCCTGGTGGAAGCGATAACCCGTGACATTGGCGCCGGGCGGCTTCCAGTGCAGCTGTTGGGCGATCTGCCTTATGTCGCGGCCGATCAGGCCCTCGAGCAGCTTCAGATAGTCGGGATTGCGGCGGAACTGCTCGAAATAGGAATTGATCCAGGAAAACCAGTAAGCCTGCAGCACATAGCGTTGGCCAAAGTCCGTTTCAGGCAGGATCTGGAAATTCAGGTTGCCGTGCCGGAAGGTGGCGTGATGCTTGAGGCCTTCGGCATAGACAGCATCGGTTTCGTTCTTCAGCCGGATCATCTCGTCGCCGTCGACGAATTGTCGAACGACCGCGTATCCTTCCTCGCGGTACTGCTCAACCGCTTCGCGTGCCTGCCTGTCCGTCAGCATGTCCGTGACAACCCCTGTCTGTGATCTATCGTCGATCGTAACGAAGGGGCTGCCGGCGATAAGCCGTGGATTCTGGCATCGACTTTCCCGATTATCGGGAAATTGAGCGGGGCGTCAAAGGTGCATTGGTCGCAACCGGCTGGTCCGATACGTGCTGTGCCGGCAGGCCCTAAAAATAGGTTCGCGGCGCGACGAGGTTTTTCTGCTGGCGAACATAAAAACAATAGAAGCCGAATGCCGCTGCAAACCACATGAAGGCCTCACCCATCGCCAGCCGGTTGTTGGAATTGGTAAGGATGCTTAGGGCGAAGAAGACCAGTGTGGAGATGTAGCAGGACCATGCGGCCGGAGCGACAAGCTTGGCTCGCATGGCCAGCAGAACCTGCCTGGCCGACCAGGTGTAGAGAAAGGCAAAGAATGCCAGTCCGACCACACCATAGCGCACGGCAATCTCCAGATAACCGTTGTGGAAGACGTTGAAGATCATGGGATGATAGGTTCTGTTTTCCCATTCGGTCAGCCAGCTGGAACTGGCTCCGAAGATCGGGTGGCGTTTCCAGATATTGATCGCATCCGCCCACAGCATCAGCCTTTCCTTGGCTGCAAGCGGAACCGCGTCGCTCGCGATGGCGCTGTCGAAGGCGGGGAGGACCCCCTGCCTGAATACATCCGGAACCAAGGTTTTGACGAACGCCATGGTATCGTCGGCGGTGGACGAGAAGATGTTGTGTGCTGCGACAATCCCTGCCGCCACGATCACCAGCACGCCACCCGAAACCAACAGTTCGCGGCGATGGCCTCTCGCCAGGGTCATGACCAACAACAAGAGCAGAGCGAGGGCAAGCGCAAGCCACACGCCCTTTGACCGCATCTCGATGATATTGACGAGGGCAAGCAGCAGTACGGCTGTCGACAGGACCCAATACAGGTTCTTGGTTGCTTTCCTAAGGTCCGTTCTCTGGGCCGAGTAAGCCATGAATTGCAGCGTGCAGAGGAAGATGAAACCGGCCGCCACCGACGCGTGGATGGGATTGTTGAAAAGCCACGGGGCCGGTTGGATGCCTTGAAACATGTCCGAATAGAAGGTGTCCGCCGCCAGGAAGACAAGGCTGAGGATCATGAACCAGAGCACGAGCCGTGCGGGCTGCCTGACAAACAGCAGAAACGCGAAGCCGGTCGTCGCATAGAACAGCGGAAACATGTAAATGCCTTCGGCGCCACCCAACTGGTGGGTGCCGAAATAGACGATGGCCAGCCTGATGAAGACGTAGAGCGACCAACCCAGACACAGGAAGCCGACCCAACCGATCAGCGGTTTGCTGTAGGTCCACAAATCCACTCTGAACCAGCGGATGAGCGCGACCAAGGCCAACGCGAGGCCCGCATAGCGGTAGGTGTCGGCCTCGCGCCACACCGCGGAGGCCAAGGCAAGAATGGCGAGTGCCGCAAGCAACACAAGCAAGATGTGGCGCGGCGCGTTGTCCTTGGCATCATCCAGGATATCTCGCGGCAAAGGGGGCCGCAGCAGGACATGATGCAGGCGACGCAGCTCGTCGCTGGCCCGCAACACCCCGGCACGTAGCCGGCTCGGCCCGCCCAGCCTTGCGGATTTGTAGCTTCCCGAAGGACCGGCTATGCCCGAGATCTCACTGCTGGCGGCGAAGCCAAGCACGTTTTGGCGGACCGAATAGACCTTCAGGCCAGTATCCCAAAAGCGTTCGAGCGCGACGTCCCATGGCATTTTCATGACGGCAAGCGCCGACAATAGACCCTGCGCGCCCTCCCGCGTCACCAGATAGGCGGCGGCCGAGCCTTGCGGGCCATGCAGCGCACGGCCGATCTCGTCGCCTTCCGCCGTCTCGACGGCGCGCATGAAGAAGCTGATCCGATGGTTGGTCAGTTTGATGACGTCGAAATCCGGCACCGCCGCGATGATGGCCTCGATGCGCCGCATGGTGTTTTCGCTGAAGAGGACGTCGTCCTCGACGATCAGGCCATGGGCGCTGCCGCCGGCCAGGAACGTTTCCAGCGCCTGGATATGGCTGCGGTAACAGGCATATTCGCCGGAAAGGATGTCGCGCCCGCTCAGCTTGCGCGCGGCTGGCAGATCGATCTCCGTCCAGTCTTTTTCAGCAAGCGCCCGACCGTCGACGGCCGCAATGCGCTGCAAGGTCAGGCCTGCCGCTTCGGCGCTGGCGAGCAATTCGCTCCAGCGCTGGGTTTCGCGATCGAGGTTGATGGCGAAGATAGGAAGGTTCATTGAAGTTCCATGTTGAGCCGCCACCCACCTGCCGACCTATGTATGGAAAGAAGGAGATGTTCAAGGCGACACTGTCCAGATCATGTGCAAGTGGTGTCCCAATTCGCAGTGATGGCGTGGATTCTACCGAACTTATGACGCAATAGAATTCCTAGCCGCCGGACTCGTTGGAAGATCGCAAAGGTACTCTCGGGTCCTATGTGTCCGGAACGGACCCGAGCGGGATGGCTGGGGCGCCAGGATTCGAACCTGGGAATGTCGGTACCAAAAACCGATGCCTTACCACTTGGCGACGCCCCAATTGCCGTCAGAGTCGCTTGTGCGGCGCGTTATTAGCAGAGCAGCCGAAAAGCACAATGCCCATGAATGGTGGTGAGAACGCCTGTTTGGGCAGCAAAAGCAACGCCGCCAGACAGGACGAGCTGGCTATTCGGACCACACCGCCATCTCGTTGCCGGCCGGATCGGCAAAGTGGAAACGGCGGCCGCCAGGGAACGCGAAGATCGGTTTGACGACGGTGCCGCCGGCGTTTTCGACAGCGTCGAGGGTCGCCTCCAAATCCCTGCTGTAGAGCACCGGCAACGGCTTTGATGGCGCTTCGGCGGCGTCGGCCTGAAAACCCCCGTCCAGGCCTTCGGCAAAGGCCGAATAGGTCGGCCCATAGTCAGTGAACGACCAGGCAAAGGCGGCACTGTAGAAGGCCTTCAGCCGGTCCAGCGTCCCGCCCGTAGCCGGCATTTCCAGGTAGTCGAGTTTTCCGGACAGTTTCATAGCCACCTCTTTGTTCACTCTATGTTCTACTCCAGAATCCCTGACATAGCAAGTCTTTTTGCCGCATCCTGGCGTGGGCGTGACGGCGACCTCGTCATAACTTGCTTCTGTGGAACTCACGTCTTCAGGCAGGAACAGTTTCGGATTGCTTCAAAACGTTCCTTGACCAATGAAGAGCGGCCCAGAACCGCACCTGCATGCCTCGCCAGCATGGCTGGTTAAGGCGGCAGATGGTGATTGTCTTTCAACCGGACTGTAAGTTGCGACAAGGCGGCAACGTTCAGTTCCTTCGCGTTCAGCGCATCGCAGGCATTGCGCGCGGGTTGTTCGCTGCTTCAAAGCAGCACCTCGTCCACGATGGACGTGCTGTTTCCAAAGCCGCTTCCGGAACCTGAGTGATATACTTGGCGGGCACCAGACCGGAAATCCGCCAGTCACACCGCCCAGCCAGGGGTTTGATTGCCCCTGGCCGTTTCCTCGATTGCGCGCTTCAGCCGCGCTTGAGCAGCGTCCAGACGGCCGGCACCAGGCTTGCCGCGAGAGCCACCTTGATCAGATCGCCGACGATGAACGGCACGACGCCGAACTGCCACGACTTTTCCGGGCCGATCAGCGCTGCCAGCCAGGCGAAACCCATCGCCATCATGACGATTTCGGCAACCAGCATGGCATTGAAAAGCTTGATCGGATGACGGTCCCAGCCGCGATCCGCGGCCCAGCCGACAATTGCCGCCATGACCACGAAGCCGGCGAGATAGCCGCCGGTCGAGCCGAGCATGTAGGCAATGCCGAGGCCCTTTTCAGGCGTGCTCTGGAAGACGGGGAAGCCCATGGCGCCCTCCGCCATGTAGAGCAGCAGGGTGGCGACGCCGAGACGCATGCCGAAAGCGGCGGCGATCAGCAGCACGGCCAGCGTCTGCATCGAAATGTCGACCGGCCCGAGCATCACCTTGGTCTTGGCCGACAAGGTCAGCACAAGCGTTCCGGCGATGGCCAGGAAAAGCTGCGTTGCCAGCCGTGCCGCGCCATTTTGCGGCAGAGCCAGAGAAACAAGCGGACGCATCGTAGTTGCAATTGCCATGGTATTTCCCCAATCCGATTGCCGCACTCCGATGTTCGCGGCCTCACATCCTCCTATATTGGCTTGCGTGTTATGCGGCAATCGGTTTTGCCGTTTCCCGAAACAAGGCACCGATGCATCCGCCATGGCACTGAAATTCGACACCGGCTTCGACCCCTCCTATGGCCAGGGGGTGAACGTCGCGCCCGATGTCCAGCGCATCACGGCCCGCAATCCAAGCCCTTTCACCTTCCACGGCACCAACAGCTACATAATTGGCCGCGATACGCTGGCGGTGATCGATCCGGGGCCGGATGACGAGGTGCATCTACGGACCCTGCTCGAGGTGATCGCAGGCCGGCCGGTCAGTCATATCTTCGTCAGCCATACGCATCGCGACCACTCCCCGCTGGCGGCCCGGCTGAAAGAGCGCACCGGCGCCATCGTGCTGGCCGAGGGGCCGCACCGGCCGGCAAGAGCCCTGCATATCGGCGAAACCAATGCGCTCGACGCCAGTGCCGACATGGCTTTCGTTCCCGACATTGCCCTTTCCGACAGCGCGGCGGTCGAGGGCGACGGCTGGTCGATCAGGACGGTTCTGACCCCAGGCCACACCGCCAATCACGCGGCTTTTGCGCTGGAAGGAACCGGCATCCTGTTTTCGGCCGATCATGTCATGGCCTGGGCAACCTCCATCGTCGCCCCGCCGGATGGGGCGATGGCCGATTATATGGCCTCGCTGGACCGGCTGATCGAACGCGGGGACCGCTTGCTGCTGCCCGGGCATGGCGGGCCGGTGACGGCACCGCGTGCCTTCATGCGCGGGCTGAAGACGCATCGCAAGATGCGCGAGCGCGCCATTCTGGAGCGGGTCAGAGAGGGCGACCGGACGATTCCCGACATGGTCAAGGCGATCTATCGCGACACCGATCCGCGGCTGCATGGCGCCGCCGGATTGTCGGTGCTAGCCCATCTCGAGGATCTGACGGCGCGCGGCCTGGTTGTGACCGATGCCGCACCGGCCATCGACGGCATTTTCACGTCGGCCGGATAGGCCACCTGGACCGTTGCCGGGTGCCGATGCCTTATTCGGTCGGCGCGGCGCCAACCTGACCGGCGACTTCTTGGTCGAGTTCCGCCAGGAATTCGGTGATGCGCGCGGCGTTGTCGCCGAGGTCGTAGCGGCCGTATCGCGAAGCTGACCGCATGTCGACGACGACCGTATCGCCATCGTCGGTCACGCGGATCGCCACATCGGCTGGAAGACCGATCACGAAACCTTTGGCGACTGCGGTGATGGTCACGTCGCTTTGCCCGGCGAGATCTGGATAGGGCTCCGATAGATCCCAGTCGCGCCGGTCGAGCACGGTTTCGACGGCATTGACGACAGTCTCGAATGGCAGGTCGTAGCTGCGTGCGCTGACCAGCGGATAGCTATCGGTCTGCAGCCGCTGTTCCCCAGGCGTCGACGGCGCAAGCACGTTCATATCCTTCGTGCGGTCGCTCACGTCGAGCGCCGGCGGTTCGTCGAAATCCGTCGAGATGTCCCTGAGCGGCGGATAGATTGTCGCCCAGTAGGCGGCGACGCCATAGGGTGCGAGCACCAGCAGCGCCAGCAGCGCGCCGACCGTCAGGTCGCGACCGCCGCGGTCGCCGAAATTCCAGAGCCGCGAAAAGGCAAACCCGGCAAACAACAGCGCCATCGCCGCCAGCAGCGCGACAATGCCGAGCACCCACAGAAAGACCGGTGTTTCGACGAGATCGAAGCGATGACCGACAAAGACCGTCAGCAGCAGCACCAACGAAAAAGCGGCCGTGCGCCGCGACCATCCGGCCGCCCTCGACGTTTGCCGTTCAGGAATACTTGCCATCGATCGCCGCACCACCCCAACCCGAACGGAGACTTAGAACCTTTTGGCAGCGGCTTGAAGCCGAAAGACACAACATTCCCGTCAATCCGTCGGCAGGCGATAATCCTTGAACTGCTGGCGCAAGGTGATCTTCTGGATTTTGCCGGTGGCGGTGTGCGGAATTTCGCCGACGAAGGCGACATCGTCCGGCATCCACCATTTGGCCACCTTGCCGTCCATGAAGTCGAGAATATCGGCCTTGCTCGGTTCCTTGCCCGGTTTGCGGACGACGACCAGCAGCGGCCGTTCGCCCCATTTCGAATGCTGAACGCCGATGGCTGCCGCCTCGGCGACATCGGGGTGACCGACAGCCAGGTTCTCGAGGTCGATGGTCGAAATCCATTCGCCGCCGGACTTGATGACGTCCTTGGCGCGATCGGTGATCTGCATATAGCCGCCGGCGTCGATGTGGGCGACGTCGCCGGTGTCGAACCAGCCATCCTCGTCGAACTGCTCTACGCCGGCGCCGCCATAATAGGCGCGGGCAACGGCCGGCCCACGCACTTTCAGGCGCCCAAATGTCTTGCCGTCCCAGGGTTGCGCATTGTTGTCGTCGTCGGTCACCTTCATCTCGACGCCGAACGGCGGATAGCCTTGTTTCTGCTGGACATCGAGCCGGGCTTCGCCTTCAAGACCCTCATAGTCCGGCTTCAGGGTACACAGCGTGCCGAGCGGCGACATTTCGGTCATGCCCCAGGCATGGATGACCTGGACATCGTAGTTCTGCTGAAACTTCGTCATGACCGCGCGCGGGCAGGACGAGCCGCCGATGACGACCTTGTTGAGATAGGGAAGCTTCTTGCCGGTCTCCTCCAGATGCTGCAGCAGCATCATCCAGACGGTCGGCACGGCGGCACTGAAGGTCACCTTCTCGGTGTCGAGCAGTTCGTAGATCGAGGCGCCGTCCATCTTGCAGCCGGGCATGACCAGCTTGGCACCGATCATCGGCCCGCTCTGGCCAAGGCCCCAGGCATTGGCGTGAAACATCGGCACGACAGGCAGGATCGTATCGCGCGACGACAGCCCCATGGCGTCGGGCATGGCGGCGATCATGGCATGCAGCACGTTCGAACGGTGGCTGTAGACGACGCCCTTGGGGTCGCCCGTGGTCCCGGACGTGTAACACATGCCGGCGGCGGTGCTTTCGTCGAAGGTCTTCCAGGCGAAGTCGCCATCTGCCTCGTCAAGCCAGTCTTCATAGGCAACCGCGTTGGGCAATGTCGTGCGCGGCATATGCGCCTTGTCGGTCAGCACGATCACCTGTTTCAGCGATTTTACGGCGCCGGCGATTTTCTCGAGCAGCGGCACGAAGGTCAGGTCGACGAAGACGGCCTTGTCCTCGGCATGGTTCATGATCCAGACGATCTGCTCGGGAAACAGCCGCGGATTGAGCGTGTGGTAGATGGCGCCGATGCCCATGATGCCGTACCAGGCCTCG
Source organism: Mesorhizobium sp. CO1-1-8 (assembly GCF_020164875.1). Classification (NCBI taxonomy): domain Bacteria; kingdom Pseudomonadati; phylum Pseudomonadota; class Alphaproteobacteria; order Hyphomicrobiales; family Phyllobacteriaceae; genus Mesorhizobium; species Mesorhizobium sp. CO1-1-8. The sequence goes on from NZ_JAIUGZ010000002.1 coordinate 466,235, forward strand.
ATATGGCGGGCGGTGTTCCAGGCCAGCGTCGCGATGCGGTCGCCCAACCCATAGCCGTCGCGCTCCAGCCGCTGGGCGACCTTCAGGGCGCGACGATGGATGTCGGCGTAGGTGGTGCGCACAATCGGCCCCTCGATCGACCGTGAAACGATCTCGCGCACGCCATGCTGCCGCTCGGCATTGTCGATAAGCTTATGGCAAAGCAGCGGCCATTCCTGCATCAGTCCCAGCATTCGGTCCTCCCTCACGCTTTTGCATTGTTCTTTTCGGGCTATTGTGAAGCGAACCGGCGGATTGTCCAGCCGCCAGCACCACCGAGCGCCGCATTGGTGGGAAACCGCCACAATCCGGCCATCGTCGGCGTTAAGTTTCGTTAACGGGCAAAGGGGTGCGATTGGCGACTGAAAGAGGTTCGCATGGACGCGCAACTCGACGACAAGGCTCTCGAGAGTACGCTTGCCGAAAGTCTGGCCGATCTGGTGCCGGACACAAAGACTGTTTCCGAGGATGAATTTGTTGAAGTTGTCGGCGGCGCGCTGGAAGCGGTCGGCGGCACGCTGCTGTTCAAGATGTGTGTCCAGAACCAGGGCGAGGACCAGCACGTCGCGGCCGCGTCAGTCGGCGATGGCGGAAACCGCCAGTTCCTGCTGCTTACCTTGCCGACCGGTGGTGGTTCCCTGAAGGTCGAGACCGTATCGAGAAGCAGCAACCCGGTCGCCGGGATCGCTGCCGCCTATGCCGGTCTCATGGACGTGTTCAAGGCCGCCGCCTGACAGCTGACGGCAAGTATCCCGAGGATTCCAAGGCGTGATCCATCGGCGTCGGCCCGGCGAGTTTTGCGTGCTGGATGGCGATAGCGGCTTGCGCAATGCGCTTGCGCAACACACTTAAAGTTGACGCAAGGAGAGCCCCCGCATGGACCAGATCGCCAACCCCGCACCCGGTTTCCAACGCAACCCGGAAAAAGTCATCACCATCGAGCCCTATGCCGGCACCGTTACCGTGCGTGCCGGAGACGTGGTCATCGCTTCAACAGCGAAGGCCAAGGTGCTGACCGAGGCTCCCTATCCGGCGGCCTTCTACATTCCGTTCGCCGACATCGATTTCGGCAAGCTTGGCCGCACCGACCACTCGACCCATTGCCCCTACAAGGGCGATGCAAGCTATTGGAGCGTGCTGCCTGCCGGCGAGACCGGTCACAACGCCATGTGGGCATACGAGCGGCCTTTCGACGAGATGGCTGAAATCCGCAACCACGGCGCATTCTACGCCAGCAAGGTCACGATCGAAGCCAAACCGGACTGAGCCAACACCGAAGGCATTGAGATACGCTCGGCTGGCCACTCACTCCGTCGTGCCATTATTGCCGATGCCTTCGGCATCGTCGAGCCGCACAAAGGTCAAGCCCTTGGCCTTGAGCGCCAGCAGCCCCTGCACCACGCCTTCGCCGGCCGCATGGGTCGGCTGGTTGATATGCGAGATAATGACGTCGCCGTCCTTGGCCGCCGCGATGCGCCGCGCGGTTTCCTTGGCACCGAGCAAAGAGCCACCGTCGCCGTTTACCGAGAAACCCGCGACCTTGAAGCCAAGCTTGCGGATCATGGCGATTGCCGACGGGCTGTATTCGGCGGTTGCGCCACGAAACCATTTCGGCGCCGGCTCGCCGGTCCCGGCAAGAGCGGCGGCTCCCGATTCGACCTCGGCCAGCACCGCGTCCGGGCTGCCGGCGCTGCGGATGCCGTAGATTTTCCGCGGCGTGTCTACCGCCGGGATGTGGTGGCCGCCGTGATTTTCCAGTTCGAACAAATCGGGATGCGCCCGCATGATCTCGACGGCGGCGGCATTGCGCTTCAGCCAGATGCCGGTCACGAAAATGGTGGCGGGGATCTTGTTGTCCACCAGCGCCGAAAGGATCCGGTTGTCGGTCTGTCCACCGCACGCGTCGAGCGTGAGTGCCACACGGCCGGCGCCGCTCGCCTGCGGTTTGATGTGCAGCGTCGGCTCGACGAGCGGCGCGGCATGACCGGCGGATACCATCGCCAATGACATGGCGATCATGCAGAGATTTTTTTGCAGCAGGTGCATCAAACCGATTTCCTGACCCGTCATTTCAAGCAGGCTTCCCAAAGACCCGCATGAAGGCGGAAATCGGGATGATGCATAGCAGAAAAGCGCTCCACGCGACAATGTGACCGTTCCTGTGGCGAAGGGGTCATTCCACCGCCTCGAGAGTCGTGCATGCGAGGCATGATCTCAGATGGCGCGTTCCAGCTTCATTTCGGTGCGCGAAAGAACCTCGCGCACCGCGTCGACCACAGGCTTGACCTCCAGGCCCCAAACGCAGCATGCCTTGCTGGGATCCGGCGCGCGGCAGAGGTCCTCGGCGATGCAGGCGCAAGGCATCGGCGGCTGGAGCGAGATGCTGGGCACGCCGACGGGACCCCAGCGCGACGGCTCCGTCAGACCGAACAGCCCGACAACCGGGGTCCCGGTGGCTGCGGCCATGTGCATCGGGCCGCTCTCATTGCCGAGAAACAGCCGGGCCTGTTTCAACACCGCCAGCAGGCTTTCAAGCGATAGGTCGCCGACGAGATTGACGACCGACGGCGCGGTCCTGGCGACGATGCGTTCTGCGGTCTCGCGCTCGTCCGGGCCGCCCACTAGGACGACGTCCAGGCCGGTCTCGCCGGCGATCTCGACGATCGCTGCGGCAAACCGCTCCGGCTGCCAACGTCGCCCCTCGAAGCTTGCACCCGCATGCACGGCGATGAAGGCGTTTGGCCGCAGATGGTGCTCACCCAGCAGCGCCAATGCTTTCGCCGTCTCCAATGGCAGCGGCTGAAGGTTCGGAATCACCGTACGAAGTTCGATGCCGAGCGCTTCGAGCGGCGAGAGGTAGCGGTACAGGAAATGCTGGCCATCAAAGCCGTACGGCTTGGCAAAGACGTTGGCGGGCTGCCGCTCCAGCATACGCAAGGGTCTTTCGGGAGGATTATAACCGACACGGGTCTTTGCCTTGACGAGCCCGGTGACGATGCGCGACGTCTTCGAATCGGTCAGGTCGATGGTCAGGTCGAAGTGGAAGCGCCGCAACGCCCGCACCATGGCGTAGAGCTCCTTCCCGCGCTCCAAGGGCGTTCCGCGCATGCGGTCGCGCCTGAATGGGACCACCTCGGAAGCGATACCATGGGCCATGACGAAGCTCTCGAAACGGGCCTCGCATAGAAAGACGATGCTGGCGCCGGGGAATTCGAGCCGCAGGTTTTTGGCGAGCGCCGAGGCGAGGACGAGATCTCCTATGAACTTGGTTTGAATGACCAGGATCGAGTGGAACGGCGCGGGAGAAATCTGAAGCATCTGTTTCCGGGAGCAATTTGCGGATGGCCGCAAATTGGGCAGGAACAATGTCGAGATTACGCGACGCCGCCAGCACGTTCGCGTGAATTGCCTTACAAAACGGTAAGCTGGATGGATCCTATCCGCGGCCTGTTTTCGCAACCAGCACCGCTGCCTGCGCGGCCGCCAGCCTGGCGATCGGCACGCGATAGGGCGAACAGGACACGTAGTCGAGGCCGACCTCTTCGCAAAAGCGGATCGAGGCCGGATCGCCGCCATGTTCGCCGCAGATGCCGAGCTTGATGTCGGGCCGCGTCGCCTTGCCCTTTTGCGCGGCCATGCGCACCAGTTCGCCGACGCCGTCGATGTCGAGCGAGACGAACGGGTCCTGATCGATAATGCCCTTCTGGCGATAGGTTTCCAGGAACGAGGCCGCATCGTCGCGCGAGATGCCGAAGGTCGTCTGGGTCAGGTCGTTGGTGCCGAAGGAGAAGAATTCGGCTGACTCTGCAATGACATGGGCACGGATCGCGGCGCGGGGGAGCTCAATCATGGTTCCCGTGAGGTAGTCGATCTTGATGCCGGTTTCCTCCATGACGCTCTTGGCAACCGCATCGATGCGCGCCTTGACGTAGTCGAGCTCCTTCACCAAGCCGACGAGCGGCACCATGATCTCGGGGACCACCAGGGCGCCGGCCTTCCTGCCGGCCTCCACGGCCGCCTCGAAAATGGCCCGCGCCTGCATCTCGGCGATTTCGGGGTAGGAGACGGCCAGGCGGCAGCCGCGATGGCCGAGCATCGGGTTGAACTCGTGCAGCGCCTCGGTGCGCTGCCTGAGCTTGTCCGGCGACACCTTCATGGCGGCGGCGACCTCGGCCACCTCCTCCTCGGTCTTGGGCAGGAATTCGTGCAGCGGGGGATCCAGGAGGCGGATCGTCACCGGCAGGCCGGCCATAATCTCGAACAGTTCGAGGAAGTCCGAGCGTTGCATGGGCAGAAGCTTGGCGAGTGCGGCGCGCCGGTCCTTTTCAGTGTCCGCCAGGATCATCTCGCGCATGGCGACGATGCGGTCGCCATCGAAGAACATATGCTCGGTGCGGCAAAGGCCGATGCCTTCGGCGCCGAAGGAGCGCGCCATGCGCGCGTCGAGCGGCGTTTCGGCATTGGTGCGCACCTTCATGCGACGCACCGCGTCCGCCCACGCCATGATGGCGGCGAAATCGCCGGAAAGTTCGGGCTGCAGCATCGGCACGGCGCCCTTCAGCACCTGGCCATTGCCGCCGTCGATGGTGACGATGTCGCCCTTGCGGAAGGTCGAGCCCATCGCCATCAGCGTGCCGGCCTTGTAGTCGACGCGCAGCGAGCCGGCGCCCGACACGCAAGGCTTGCCCATGCCGCGCGCCACCACCGCGGCGTGGCTGGTCATGCCGCCGCGCGTGGTCAGGATGCCTTCAGCCGCATGCATGCCGTGAATATCCTCAGGGCTGGTTTCGATGCGCACCAGGATCGCCTTGCGGCCTTGCGTCTTCAATTCCTCGGCGTCGCCGGAGGAAAAGACGATCTCGCCGGTGGCGGCACCGGGCGACGCTGGCAGGCCAATGCCAATGACATCGCGCGCGGCTTTGGGGTCGATGGTCGGATGCAGCAGCTGGTCGAGCGAGGCCGGGTCGATACGGGCGACCGCCTCCTCTTTCGTGATCAACCTGTCCTGCGCCATCTCGACGGCAATTTTCAGCGCCGCCTTGGCGGTGCGCTTGCCGGAACGGGTCTGCAGCATCCACAATTTGCCGCGCTCGATGGTGAATTCGAGATCCTGCATGTCGCGATAGTGCTTTTCCAGGCTGTCGGAGATAGTGACGAACGACTGGAACGCGTCCGGCATCAGCTTCTGCAGGGACGGCTTGTCCGAGCCCGCTGCGATGCGCGCCGCCTCGGTGATGTTCTGCGGCGTGCGGATACCTGCGACGACGTCCTCGCCCTGCGCGTTCACCAGGAACTCGCCATAGAGCATCTTTTCGCCGGTCGACGGATTACGAGTGAAGGCAACGCCGGTGGCCGAGGTTTCGCCCATATTGCCGAACACCATGGCCTGGACGTTGACCGCCGTGCCCCAGCTTTCGGGAATGTCGTGCAGGCGGCGATAGGTGATGGCGCGGTTGTTCATCCAGCTCGAGAACACGGCGCCGATGGCGCCCCAGAGCTGCTCATGCGGATCCTGAGGAAACGGCCTGCCGAGTTCTTCCTCGACCTTGGCCTTGTAGAGCGCGATGACGCCCTGCCATTCGAGCGCCGTCAGTTCGGTGTCGAGCTCGTGCCCGAGCCCGCCTTTCTGGTCCTCCAGGATTTCCTCGAACACCTCATGGTCGAGGCCCATGACGACATCGGAATACATCTGGATGAAGCGGCGGTAGCTATCATAGGCAAAGCGCGCGTCGCCGGAATCGGCGGCCAGCGCCTCGACCGTCTCGTCGTTCAGGCCGAGATTGAGCACGGTGTCCATCATGCCGGGCATCGAGGCGCGAGCCCCCGAACGCACCGACACCAGCAGCAGTTTCGACGGGTCGCCAAACCGACGGCCGGTGAGCCGGCCAATGTGATCGAGCGCGACCGCGACATCGGCTTCCAACCCGGCCGGATAGGTGCGGCCATTGGCGTAATAGGCGTTGCAGACCTCCGTGGTGATGGTGAAGCCCGGCGGCACCGGCAGCCCCAGGCTGCACATCTCGGCCAGGTTGGCGCCCTTGCCGCCCAGGAGATTCTTGTCGCTGGCACGGCCTTCCGCCGCACCATCGCCAAAGGTGAAAACCCATTTGGTCATGCATCGCTCTCCGGTTGCAGGAGATTGGAAAGATTGGCGAAACGGAAAGTTCCGCCGGTCCGTCCTTGGAGCGATATGATGCTGCAGTGCGAAAGGCAAGGCGTCGGCAAAGCCGCTCGGCCACTACAATCGATTAAGCAAAGCCGTGCCCCAGGATGCGGTGGCTTTGAAACGGTCGGCCCAGCTCCCAAGCGACTTACCAAGGGATTGATCGCCGGAGCGGTGCTGGAAATTACATCGCATTATTCGCCCTATCGTCCGGCGTTGGCGCGCTGCAGGCGATAGCTTTTCAATTGAATCAAACAATGCATTTGATCAAAACTTTCCCGAACTGTTGATCTGAGAAATAGATGCTTGCTGGCGCAGCCGCGCTGTCGTAGCTCTTGGTCTCCGACTGTATCGAATCGCCGGGGGGCGAGACGTCCGATTCGTTTTTGTGCGCGAGCAGGTCAGATGCACTATCGCGCTGGTCTGTCGCCGACACGGCAGCCTCGGGGAGGGGGGAAGACATTGAATGTCGCAGCGTCGACTATTGTCGGAAGCCGGCACTTCCTGTTCAGGATTCGGTTTCAACTGCTGGGCGGACTGACATTCGCGATTTTTGCGCCGGCGATCATCCGGATTGTCTTCAATCCTGAGTTTATCTATTCGGCCAATCTTCAGGTAACAGTAGCCGCTGCGGTCATCGCGCACCTTGTGGGCTTCTTATCCTATCGCCGCATCGGAAATTTCCCGGGCGTGGCCGCGGCAAGTTACATCTTGCCGACATTTGCCCTGTCATACGGGGCTGTTTTCCTGACCATCTTCTTTTTTCGATTCGAGTACAGCCGGTTTCAAGCCGCCGCCAGCTTCACACAGTCCACGCTCTGGTATTTCGGCCTGAGCCTGTTGACGCGGCGTCTCGATCCGTACCGGCTCGTCGTGGTTCCCGGCGGAGATGTCGAGCGCCTCAAGGCGTTACCGGGTGTGCATTGGTTTTGGATCAAGACGACCAGTACGATAATTGAAAGAGCCAGCGGCGTGGTCGTTGATCTGCGTGCCGATCTTGGCGCGGAATGGGAACGATACATTGCGGATCGAGCCCTTTCGGGAACGCCCGTATACCACGTCAAACAGGTCAGCGAGTCGCTGACCGGTCGCGTCGAGATCGAGCATCTGTCGGAAAACACGCTGGGTTCGCTCAATCCGAACCAAGCCTATCTCAAGATCAAGCAGGCGGTCGACTGGGTCTCGGCACTTGTCTTGATTATCGTTCTTTCCCCCGTTCTGGCGTTGATAGCGCTGCTGATCCGGCTGGATTCCGATGGTCCCGCGCTGTTTCGCCAGCAACGCATGGGCTACCGGGGCAAGATCTGCACGGTCTACAAGTTTCGCTCAATGCGCCAGCACTCTGGCGCCGCCAGCGACAAGGAGAGGGCGATCACCAGGCACGACGATGATCGCATCACCCGAGTCGGGCGTTTCCTGCGAAAATCCAGGATCGACGAACTGCCGCAGATCATCAACATCCTGCGTGGCGAAATGAGTTGGATCGGACCGCGACCGGAAGCTGTCGTGCTGTCACAGTGGTACGAGGCTGAGCTGCCATTCTATCGCTACAGGCATATCGTCAGGCCAGGCATAAGTGGGTGGGCACAAGTCAATCAGGGGCATGTGGCTGCCGTCGATGACGTTATGGAAAAATTGCACTATGATTTCTATTACATAAAGAACTTTTCGCCTTGGTTAGACGTTTTGATAACCCTCAAGACAATGAAAACGATACTTACCGGCTTTGGTGCGCGATAACCAATGCGAAGCAGGGCTCTGGAATAGCAAGCGCAGGAAGCAGATGGATCTCGCCTCCAGGAAAATAGCGATCATCGGGCTTGGCTATGTCGGCCTGCCACTGGCGGTCGCTTTTGGCGCCACCAGGGATGTCGTCGGGTTCGACATCAACCAATCGAGGGTGGACGCGCTGAAGTGTGGTGACGACCATACGCTGGAAGCCAGCAGTGATGAGATCAGTGCTGCGTCGCGGCTGACATTCACCACAGACAAGGCCGATCTGCGCGATTGCGGGATTTTCATCGTCACGGTTCCGACGCCGATCGACAGGGCTAACCGTCCGGATCTGAAACCGTTGATCATGGCATCGACATTGGTCGGTGAGGTCATCTCGCTAGGCGCGGTGGTGATCTTCGAATCGACCGTCTATCCCGGCTGCACGGAAGAGGTGTGCGCGCCGCTGATCGAGAAGCATTCGGGCCTGCGCTACAATGAGGGGTTCTTCCTCGGCTACAGTCCCGAGCGCATCAACCCGGGCGACCGCGAGCATCGGTTGCAGACGATCGTCAAGGTCACCAGCGGCTCGACGCCGGAAGCCGCCGAAGGTATCGATGCGCTCTATGCCTCGATCGTGCCGGCAGGCACGCACCGTACTTCGAGCATTGCAGTCGCCGAAGCGGCCAAGGTTATCGAGAACACCCAGCGGGACCTCAACATCGCTCTGATGAACGAGCTGTCGCTTATCTTCGGCAAGCTCGGCATCGACACGTCCGAAGTGCTGGAGGCCGCCGGCACCAAATGGAATTTCCTGCGCTTCACGCCTGGTCTCGTCGGCGGCCACTGCATCGGCGTCGATCCCTACTATCTCACCCACAAGGCCCAGGAACTCGGCTATCATCCGGAGGTGATTCTTGCCGGCCGCCGTATCAATGACGGCATGGGCCAGCACGCGGCGGATCAGACGGCTCGCCTGATGATGCGCAAGGGAATACCTGTCGTTGGCAGCCGGATTCTGGTGATGGGCGCGGCCTTCAAGGAAAATTGTCCGGACCTGAGGAATTCCAAGGTCGCCGATATCGTTGCCCACCTGAAGGAATACAATGCGGGCATCGACATATGGGACCCCTGGGTCGACGCGCAGGAATGCGCGCGTGCCTTCGGCGTAGCGAGCATGAAGGACATTCCCGACCACCGCTATGACGGCGTTATCGTGGCCGTCGGCCACAGGCAGTTCCGCGCGTTGGGCGTCGACGGACTGCTGGCGCTTTGCAAAAACCCGGGCGTCATCTACGACATCAAGGGTCTGTTCCCCAGGCATGTCACGGATGGGCGTTTCTGATGAAGGTTCTGGTCACCGGCGCGGCCGGCTTCATAGGGTATCACGTAGCGAAGCGGCTGCTGGAGCGCGGTGACGAGGTCGTCGGCATCGACAATGTCAACGACTACTACGATCCGGAGATCAAGGAGGCGAGGCTGCGGCTGCTGGACGAGGCGAGCCGCAAGACCAATGCCGGCTATCATTTCATCCGCGGCAATCTCGCCGACAAGAGCGTGGTCGACGCCTGCTTTGCCGAGCACGCATTCGACCGGGTGATCCATCTCGCCGCCCAGGCCGGGGTTCGCTACAGCCTGGAAAACCCGCATGCCTATGTCGAAAGCAACATCATCGCCTACACCAACATGCTGGAGGCCTGCCGCAACAGCGCCGTTGCGCATTTGACCTATGCCAGCACGTCCAGTGTCTACGGCGCCAACACCGACATGCCGTTTTCCGAGCACAGGCCGGCCGACCACCCGCTGCAGTTCTACGCCGCGACCAAGCGCGCCAACGAGCTGATGGCGCACAGCTACAGCCACCTGTTCGGGCTGCCGACGACCGGGCTTCGCTTCTTCACCGTCTATGGCCCATGGGGGCGCCCGGACATGGCGCTGTTCCTGTTCACCAGGAACATCCTTGCCGGCGAGCCGATCAAGCTGTTCAACAACGGCAACCACACGCGCGACTTCACCTATGTCGACGACATCGCCGAAGGCGTGATCCGCGCCAGCGACAGTCCGGCCACGGGCAATGCCGCCTGGGACTCCAACCGTCCCGATCCGGCCACAAGCAGCGCCCCCTGGCGCATCTTCAACATCGGCAACAACAACCCGGTGAAGCTGACCGCCTATGTCGAGGCGCTGGAAAACGCGCTTGGCAGGAAAGCCATCGTCGAACTGCTGCCGCTGCAGCCCGGCGATGTGCCCGATACTTTTGCCGACACCTCGGCGCTGGAGCAGGCGGTCGGCTACCGCCCGACGACGACGGTGACCGAGGGCGTCGGCCGGTTTGTCGAGTGGTACAAGGCGTATTTTGCGCGGAAATAAAGCTCGGCGTTTCCCGGCTGATCCGCGCTGTCCCATGATCACGTAACCAGGAGCAGATGGAATCGGTACGGCTCGCAAACAGGCAGTCTGCAATCCATTGCAGTCCCAGGCGCTATTGAGCGTCTGCATCCCCACGTTCAATCGGCGGGATCGCGTTGCGGCGCTGGTTCAGCAACTGTTGCGTGCGGACTGTTCATTGCAGATATGCGTTCATGTCGACGGTTCGACCGACGGAACGAATGAAGCGCTTGCGGAAATCGCGTCTCGCGATGCCAGTTTGGTGGTCACCACTGGCCCGAATAACGGCAGAGGCCGCGCGATGTTTTCGGCGATTGCCTCCGCCACTGGCGACTATTGCATGGTCTTCGACGATGACGACGATCTCTTCACCGATCGCTTGCCGGAAGTCTGTGAACACCTCTCGCGGAGAGGTGTCGATGAGAAGATTGCCGGTTTTGTGTTCTCGATGGCTCTTGGTCACCCAGAGACGGCAGCAGAGCCGTTTCCGTCGGAACGGACAAACCTGATAAAGATGCGGGCCGACGAACGGGTGGTCGGCGACAAGAAGGAGGTGATCAGAACTCCTTTGCTCAAACGGGTTGCCGTGCCCCCAGCGGGGCGGTTCCGCCGTGTTCCAACATCTCTTCTCTGGTCCAGATTGGCGATCGAATACGACGTTATCTGTGTCAATGTCGAGATTGGACGAAAACGATATTTGCCGGAGGGAATGACGGCAAGGATTCGGCTTCTTCAGCGGCAAAATGCATACCCGATGTTGTTGCTGAACTTGAACTACATCAGGGCATTCTGGCTTGGACGATATCAGTCGGTTCGGTTCCTGGGCAAGGCGGTTCTTGCCTGTTTGAGCTTTGGTGTCTTGAGTTTCCCGTTCTTGCTCAAGAGGTCATTCGTGCGGGTGACTTCATGAAAGAAGCCAGCTTGTGGAAGTTGGTGGAAGCCATCGTAATACGAATTGTTCCTGGTCTTTTGAACATAGCGACGTTGCTGTACATAGGGAGCCATCTGGAGACTGGACAGTACGGTATTTTCAGCACGACGATTGCGACAGTTTCATTTATTTCGACACTTGTTTTTGGTTTCGCTACTTATTCGATAATGCCGGTTTCCGCAAAAATGCATGCTGCGGGAATGGGTAGAGAGTACGTATCATCCATTTTGACCGTGCTGGCAGTTGTGGCGTTGTTTGCCGTCCTGGCTGGGCTGGCGCTGACGTGGCTGGGATTTGGCAATACCGTTGCCGCGACCATCATTGTTTCTTTCGGCTTGCACACCGCACTTCAAGAGATTTTGAGGTCACAACTGCGTTTGTGGGCATACGGTTGGTCGGCGATTGGCCAGGCGGTCGCATACCAGGCAGGAGCCATAATCCTGCTTGCCGGAGATGCGAAAGTTGGCTCGGCTCTTGCAGCCTTTTCGCTCAGTTATTTCGTTGGAGCGCTGATTTCATTTGCCTTCCTGGGACCTATGAATCTGAGACGACCTGGCTTTTCCTATCTTGCCGGGTCTCTGGTCACAGGCTTGGGATTTGTGTTGAGCAATCTGGCCGAGAGCGGCGTGTTTGTCGGCATTCGATACATTGTTTTGTTGCTTGGCTCCGAGACCCATCTCGGCGTCTTCTCGTTTTGTGTCGATCTTTCACAACGGTCCGTCGGCTTCTTCATGAATGCGGCCAGCTTCGTTTTCGTGCCCAGGGCGTTTCTGAGTGCCGCAAATGGAAACGTCAGGGAGTTTCGGCGCGGACTGTTCGAGGGAGCGGCCATCGCACTCATTTTTGCGACCGCGGCTGCGGCCGGAATAGTTGGCCTGTTTTTCTCGGGCCATGCCTCCGGATGGCTGGGGAAGTCTTTTGACCCTGTGGTGTTCGGGATCGTTTCTTGTGCTGTTCTGGTCAACAGGACGAAAAAAGTGGTCATCGATCCGTTTGCGCTTCGGTCGAGCAAAGCGATGACGTTGACCTACTCCTACGCGATAGGGGCGTTGGCTTGCTGTTGTCTGGCGGCATTGGGCCTTTGGTGGCGGGTGCCGCTTGGCAGCGAAATGGCATTTTTGTTCGGATATGTCGTTGCCGCTGCCTGTTCCTTTTTCGCATTGAGGAATGTGATTGCAGACCAAGGGCCTGGTGCGAAACAGGGCACCGTTTTGATGGTCGGGCCGGATGCCAGAAATGAATGAGAAGAAAGCATTTTACGACGAGAAAAACAGACGCATCGTCCATGTCGGCACGGTGGCTGATGACGACTATTGGGATTCTCACTGGGCCGAAGGGATTGTCTTGAGGCCGGATCGCTTTGTCGTTGAAACCACCAAGCAATATCTGACCGGATCAGCCAAGGTTCTGGACGCTGGATGTGGCTTGGCCAATACGGTCCATGGCCTCCACCAGGCAGGCTTTTCCGCCTACGGGATCGACTTCGCGCAGAAGACCGTGGGGATGGTGAACCGTGCCGCGCCCCATTTGCAAGTGACCGTGGGGGATGTTCGAGCAACGGGCTTCGCGGACGAATTCTTCGATGGGGTGTGGTCTTTGGGGGTGATCGAGCACTTCTTCGACGGTTACGATGAGATCGCATTGGAGATGAGGCGCATCATCCGGTCTGGAGGAGTTGCCTTCGTGACAGTGCCGAGCATTTCTCCTCTCCGACGCTTGAAGATCAGAATGGGTCTCTATCCCAGGTTTTCAGGTGAACAGGCCGGATTTTACCAGTTCGTTCTTGGGCCGTCTTCGATTGTTTCCAGTTTCGAACAGCACGGCTTCAAGCTTCTGGAATCACAGCCAAGGGGAGGCTTCAAGGGGCTGAAGGACGAGACATTTTTCTCCAAGCCGATGCAGGCCTGGTACGACAGCAAGAATGGAATCCTGAGAGGTTTGCGTGCTGCCGCGGACCGGTTGCTCGGCCCATTTTCGCATCATACGCGGCTCTACGTCTTCCACAGGATATAGCGCGGATGTCAAATCCGAGTGGGCGCAGATCGCCAAACGAAACCGGTGGTGAAGCTGTGTCGATATTGCGAAAGTTTGTTCGCGCGAACGTGGTCATTTCCGAGTTCCTGGACAGAGCTCTGCCGCGGCGCCTTCGCATCGACGGCAACCGGACCTTTGCGACGGAGATAGCACCTCCCTTACTTACCTCAAACGCACGGGTTTACGATCTTGGCGGTGGTGCCAGGCCGTTCGTCAGCCTTTCGGAGAAGCGGCGCCTGGGGCTTTTTGTCATTGGGCTCGATCTCGACGCGGAAGAGTTGTTGAAAGCACCACGTGGAATATACGATGAGGAGATTGAAGCGGACCTTACCTCGTTTAGGGGGAGGGGCGATGCTGACGTCGTCATTTGCCAGGCCACGCTCGAACACGTCCGCGATGGCGAGGGTGCCTTGCGCGGCATTGCCAGTTGCGTGAAGCCGGGAGGCGTGGTTGCCATTTTCTCGCCCTCGCGCAACGCCGTTTTTGCCAGATTGAATCGGGTCCTGCCGGAGGGGATGAAACGACGGCTGCTGTTTGCGATCTATCCTGAAAAGGGCATGGGTCATGACGGGTTTCCGGCCTTCTACGACAAGTGCTTGCCCAGTGACGTCGAAACAATTGCAAAGCGGAACGACTTGGAACTTGTCGAGCGCCGTCTGTTCTGGAAAAGCTCCTACTTCTATTTTTTCGTGCCGGCCTTTCTTGCTTGGCGCATCTGGTTAGGCGTTTCGGCCCTGTTTCTCCGCAAGGATGCCGCTGAAACCTACGCCTATGTCTTTCGGCGAAAACAGTGAGTTCCCGCGGCTCATGAAAAGGAAGCTCGCGCTGATCGCCATTCCGCTCGACAGAAGAGGTGGTGCCGAAACCATCCTGAAACTTGTTGCGCGCGCACTCGCAAAGCGACCCGACTGGGACGTCGAAATCGGCTTCTTGGGTGGCCAGGGGGCGGGCGAGGCCGCTGGATCACACCAGGACGGAATTCGGTGCAGCTACGGCTTTGGCGGCGGTAAGGCCATGAGCGAGTTTTTGCTCGCCCCGCGGCTGATCCGGCATCGGTACGATTTGGTGTTCTCGAGCCACGCACGGGTAAACTCGTTTCTGGCTGCCGCCCGAAGCGTTGGACTTCTCCGCAGCGACAGGCTGGTCGCCCGCGAGTCCACGGTGCTTCTGGACCGCTTCAAGGGTCCTCGCGCGCTCGCTTACAAGGCGCTCTACGCTGCCTATGGCAGCCAGGACATGATAGTCGCGCAAACGAGCTATATGAATGAACGCCTGCGTGACGTATTGCCCCCGCGAGCAATCGCCAAGCTGTGTACTTTGCCCAACCCGGTCGACGAAGATCTCATCGTCAAAATGTCCATGGAAGCATTGTCCCGGCACGATGCCCAGATACTTTCCCGCCGTCCACAGATAGTCTGGTGCGGCCGGCTGATCGATGTGAAGCGTCCGACGATCGCGGTTGATGTGCTGGCCGAGGTCAGACGAAGGACCGGCGAGGATTATGAGCTGACCATGGTTGGCTCTGGACCCATGGAAGCGGAGTTGAGAGCCCGCGCCGGCAAGCTTGATCTGGCCTCGCGACTAAATCTGCTCGGCCAGAGAGACAACCCGTTTCCGCTGTTTCGCGCAGCGCGTGCCGGCATGCTCACGTCGGCGACGGAAGGATTTCCCAACGTCCTTCTGGAGATGATGGCTTGCCGGATTCCCGGCATCGTCACCACCCCCTGTGCGGGAGATCTGGACATGCTGTCGGGGCTGGAGATTTCAGCCAGCTTTGGCGCGTCGGAAATTGCGGAAGCACTGGTGAAGGTCATTCAGGGCGGCGATCGGTCGGCCTTGTACGGAAAGACCTTGTCGGAAAGATCGCCGGATCGGTTTGCGGATATGCTGTTGAGAGCGCCGTCGTCATATCCGGGTGGGCAGAGATGACCCCCGTTGCTCGCAACAAGATAGTCGTCTCGATAAACACATCCTGGAATGTCGTCAATTTCCGCAAGGGACTGATCGAGGCGCTGCGGAGCCGTGGCTATGACGTGGTCGTGATCGCGCCGAGAGACGAGTATTCTTCGCTGATTGCGGCCATGGGCTGCCGCTATGTCGAACTCGACATGGACAATTCCGGCACGTCACCGTTGCGGGATTTGGTCCTTCTGTGGCGCTACTGGCGTCTCTTGCGGCGCGAGAGACCGCTGGCGTTTGTCGGCTTCACGATCAAGCCCAACGTGTTCGGCTCCATCGCGGCCAATCTAAACGGCATTCCCGTTATCAACAACATTTCGGGATTGGGGACGGCGTTCGTCCGCGGTGGTTTGCTGCTCAGGATTGCCAAGGCCTTGTACCGGGTGGCGTTGGCCCGTTCCAAAATGGTTTTCTTCCAGAATGACGATGACCGGATGCTGTTCGTCGACGAACGCTTGGTTCGCAAGGATCGAACCGCGCTTTTGCCTGGCTCCGGGATCGACCTCGTGCGTTTTTCCCCGTCGCCCGAAGCGCGCACCGGGTCTGGCGCCATCGTCTTTCTTCTCGTGGCCCGGCTTCTCTGGGACAAGGGTGTCGGCGAGTTCATCACGGCGGCCCGTCGGGTTTGCCGTGAGGTGCCCGGAGTGCGTTTCCAGCTACTCGGCTTTCTTGATGTCGAAAACCGGACCGCGGTCAGCCGCGAGCACGTGGAGAAATGGGTTGGTGAGGGATTGGTCGAATATCTCGGCTCCACCGACGATGTGCGGCCTTTCATGCGTGCCGCCGATTGTGTCGTGTTGCCCTCCTACAGGGAGGGAACGCCGCGCTCGCTGCTTGAGGCGGCTGCGATGGGCAAGCCGCTGATCGCAACCGATGTGCCAGGATGCAGGGAAGTGGTGGACCACGCCGTCAATGGCTTCCTATGCAAGGTGAGGGACCCTGATGACCTTGCGAGCAAGATGGTCGAGTTTGCGCGGCTGGACGGCTCGTCCAGGGACAGGATGGGGGCCCAGAGCAGAAACAAGGTCGAGCGGCAGTTTTCGGAAACGATCGTCATCGAGAAGTATATGCGGCAGATAGAAAGACTGAACGCCCTTGCGACGAAATGAGCGGACCGGCCGCACAGGGTCGGATGGAGGATGGTTTTGTCAGTCAGGAGCATAGCGTTGCTTGCCGTCGTGGCTGTTTTGTTTGGTGTTGGCTTTCTGGGCGTCATCGTGATGCAGAAGGACGGCCCGTCCCCCGCGAAGCCGGTAGCCGCGCTCAAGCCGTTTGACGGCAAGCTCGCCATTCCATCGGTCGATGATCTGCGTGTCGGCGGTCGCAAGATCCTGCTATGCGGGGCGGCGTTTTCCAGGCCTCAGG
This sequence comes from Mesorhizobium sp. CO1-1-8, assembly GCF_020164875.1. Taxonomy (NCBI): domain Bacteria; kingdom Pseudomonadati; phylum Pseudomonadota; class Alphaproteobacteria; order Hyphomicrobiales; family Phyllobacteriaceae; genus Mesorhizobium; species Mesorhizobium sp. CO1-1-8. The sequence continues at coordinate 482,827 of NZ_JAIUGZ010000002.1, forward strand.
CTATGCGCCTCCTGGTGACGGAAGCGGCGCGCCGAGACTATCAGGGGCTCGTCCTGGCCTGCAAACCTGTCGGTGCCGGAACACCTTGCGACGGCAAGATCGCTTCCAGGATTGGCGATACCCTTGTTGTGCAGTGCTTGACCGCTGAGGGGGAAGATTTGGCTACCATACTCACGCAGGGCGGAATTCTCTGCGGCCAGCCGGTTCAGGCCGGCGCAACGTACAAACCTTGCTGAAGGGTACGGACTGGGTGCTCTTGCGGCGACATGAATGGATATGTCCTGACCCCGGCCGACCGGTTCCTGCATTTGGGTATTTATGGGTCTTTTATTGGGTGACGTCGGTTCTTGAGTTTTTGGGTATTTTTGGGTATATTTTTGGGTATGACTCTGAAGATCGGTTCCTTACACATTACCCCGAAATCCTTGCCTTGGTCTCGGAGATCGACGAATTCAAAGGCGCTTGGCGAGCGCTGGGAGCGCTCGCGCCAGAGCGCCTATCGGCTTTGCGCCGCGTTGCGACCATCGAGAGCATTGGCTCTTCTACCCGTATCGAAGGAAGCAGGCTCACTGACGGCGAAGTAGAGCGGCTGCTCGCCAACCTCGACATCAAATTCTTTGAATCCCGAGACGAGCAGGAAGTCGCCGGATATGCACAGGTCATGGAAATGATCTTCGCGCATTTCGATGCGATTGATCTGACCGAAAACCACCTGACACAGCTACACCGTGACCTGCTGGCGTTCAGCAACAAGGACGAGCGCCATCGCGGCGCATATAAGACACTCGCCAACAATGTCAGTGCGTTCGATGCCGACGGGAAAGAGATTGGCGTCATTTTCGAAACGGCGACGCCCCTCGATACACCAAAGCGGATGAAGGAGCTTATCGAGTGGACTCGCAACACACTTAGCGAGCAAAGCCTCCACCCTCTGCTCGTCGTCGCAATCTTCACAGTGGTGTTTCTGGAGATACACCCATTCCAGGATGGCAATGGAAGGTTGTCGCGCGTTCTGACGACGCTCCTGCTGATGCGCAACGGATACGTGTATGTGCCCTACTCTTCCCTCGAAAGCGTGATTGAGAACAGCAAGGAAGGCTATTATCTGGCACTACGCCAGACCCAGAAAACGATCCGCAGCCCGAAGCCAGATTGGCAACCTTGGGCTGTGTATTTCCTGCGCGCTCTTCAGCAGCAAAAGCGGCGGCTTGAGAAAAAAATCGAGCGGGAACGTCTTGTGCTCGGCACGTTGCCCGAACTCTCTTTTCAAATCGTTGAAGCCATCAAGGAACGCGGGCGCATAACCATCAGCGAGATCGTCAACCTGACAGGCGCAAACCGAAACACCGTCAAAAAACACCTAGCCGTTCTGGTGGAAGCGAACCATCTGGCCCAACATGGAACCGGCAAGGGCACGTGGTACGGCCGAAATAAGCGATAGAGACTCTAAGTCTGCGGCACACCGATTTGGTGAGCTGGATCGAGGTGGGGTCATGGAGCCAGATCTCTATGGCCGAGAGAGTAGGAATGGGTAGCCGAGCCGGCCGTCTACCCCGTTGGCCGCGATTGGTATCGAGCCGATCTCCAATTACATGCTGTCAACACGGCCAATGGTCGAAATCGCGGGGCTGCCATCAAGGAATATCCACACCGAAACGTATCGATAATTCAATATATTAGGTTGGTTGGCGAAAGGGTTGGCGCGCTCAACTTGGTCAATTCTTATAGAGCTTATAAGGCCAGTCCCGCGGAAAGGAGACCTCAAATTTTTGCACGATAATAAGAAACCTGTGACAGGTAGTCGAAAGTTATTAATGCGATCTAGCTAAAGTACTGTGCTCGGACAGACACGCATCAGCTTAAATCGCCTCGCGCGCGCGAAACAGGTTGGAATTGTGGCCAAAAACTGGTACGCGCTGATGCACTGCCTTTGACTGGGTGCGCCTGAAGTGGTGCAGCAAGAAGGAATCGAAGACTGATGAACCTTGTGGTTAAAACTGCGCTTGCCGTATTTGTCGTGTCAATCGGGTTTGGTTCAGCTTCATCGTTTGCCCAGGATGCTTCGTGCATCTGCGCGACACCCTATCAAGGTTCGGCAAACCCGATCGGATCCATCCATTCCACTATCGGTGATGTGATGGTGTCGCAGGCGGCGGGCTATGGCGCTGCCAAGGTTGGAAGCGCGCTCGATTTCGGCAGCCGTGTGGTGGTCGGCGCCAAGGGCGCGGCCTCCGTTCTGGTCGGCGGCTGCAATCTGGAGGTTTCGGCCAATTCGAGCCTCGACGTTTCCCGCCTTGGCAACAACATTTGCCTCAAGCTTGTCGGCTCTGAGCGGACGGCTGCTATTCAGCCCTCCGGTAGCGGCGCCGGGTTCGGTCCGCCGGAAGCGATTTTCGCCGGCGCACTTCTGACGTCTGGCGTGCTCGCGGCGACGCAGGATGATGACAACGGCGTCAGCCGCTGACGAGGATATAGCGGTGTTGGCGCTGTGGCGAAGGGGCTGGATTGGTCGGCGGGCGGGCTAGTTTATTGGGTTCGTTAACCATTTGCTCTATTGCTTGGGTGGAGAGGGCGTGATTCGTACCAACAGGGCGAGTTGCATGTTTTGGTGGGGTAAAAATAATGAGTTACCGTCGGTTCGAAGCTGCTTTTGCTTTTGTTGCATTCGTCGCAGGGGGCGTCCTGTTCGCCGCGCCCGAGGCTGTAGCTCAGCAAACCTGTTCCTGTCTTGTGACCGTGCCGGCGTCCGCAGACGCGATAGGTCGTCTTACGCAGGTCCGGGGTGATGTCCAGATGTCCCAGGCCGGCGGCTATGCAGGGGTGGATGCCGAGGCGCCGGTGTATGCGGGCGCGCGCATCATGACCGGGGCGCAGGCGTCTGCTTCGCTGGCTATCGGAGCCAATTGCGCGCTCGATATTCCAGCCAATGCCACCGTTAAGGTCGACCCTATCGAAGGCGGCATGTGCGTTTCGCTTGAGACACCAACTGCGACGATCGTACCCGCCAGCTCAGGACCTGGCATGCTGCCGGTTCTCTTGGGCGGCGCCGCCGTCGGTGGTGCCACCGCCCTTATTATCGGCCTGCAGGATGACGACGACGCGGTCAGCCGATAAGCGGGATATGGCCCCCCGTTGTTTTGTGTAAATTTGTCAAATGCGTCATTCGCCTTCATGCGGGTGACGCATTTCTATTTTGTCGAGGCGAAGCTTTGCCTCCGCTCAACCAGAAACGCCAATGATCGACCTGCATTCACATATCCTGCCCGGTCTCGATGACGGTTCTCCTGACTTGGCCATGTCTCTGGAGATGGCACGGCTGGCAGTGGCCGACGGTACAACGCATATGGCGTGTACGCCGCATGTGATGCCTGGGGTTTATGAGAACGCCACGCCAAACATTGCCGAGGCTGTTCAGGCGTTGGAACTGGAGCTTCATCGCGCTGCCATACCGCTTACCCTATACGTTGGCGCTGATGTTCATCTCGCGCCTGATCTACCCGATCGATTGAGGCTTGGTACGGTGCCGACTCTGAACGGATCCCGCTATTTCCTGTTCGAACCGCCACATCACATACTGCCTCCGCGCCTTGAAGACTTCGCCGCCCGTCTCATAGGCGCCGGCTTCGTGCCGATCCTCACTCATCCAGAACGGTTGACCTGGATCAAGGCGAATTACGACGTCATCGAGAGGTTGAATACGCTAGGCTGCCTTATTCAGCTCACGGCTGATTCTGTGACGGGGCCTTTGGACGTACGGCGCTCTACTACTCGGAGAAGCTGCTGGATGAGGGCAAGGTGGATATTGTCGCCTCCGATACGCATGGCGCCAGCCGGCGCCGGCCAGGGCTTTCGCAGGCGGTTGTCGCCATCGCGAACCGGTGTGGGGAAGATGAGGCTTACAACATGGCAGTGAAACGCCCGGACGCGATATTGCAGAATCGGCCGCTCGTCCCCATCGGAAAGCAAAGCGCGAGAAAATCGGGCGGCAGCAGTGCGGGGCGGTTTGGCGGATTGGGCCGGTTGTTCAAGAGCGGGGCTCTTTGATGGGCATTTTCGATCTTGCAAGAAGTCATGCAGGCACCGTGCCCGCTTTGCTCGCATCGCTAGCGATATCTGCTTGCGCAAGCACTTCGTCGACATCGACGTCCTCCACCAGTTCTGTCGATGCGCTGCAGCCGACGGCGTCTTCATCGGCGCTCTCTGGCGGTGGTACGCTCCAGGTGGTCAAGGATCTTCCGCCGCCGCAGAATACCCAGAATGGCAGCGAGCAGCCGCTGTCTGCCAACGATGTGCTCGAGGTCAGTGTGTTTCAGGTCGATAATTTGAACAGAACAGTTCAGGTCGACGCGGGCGGGCAGATTTCGCTTCCGCTGATTGGAACCATGACTGCAGCCGGCAAGACCGTTCGTCAGCTCGAGAAGGAAATCGAGACTGCCTATGGTGAAAAGTACTTGCAGTCACCTGACGTGACGATTTTCGTCAAGGAATCGATTGGCCAGCGCATCACGGTCGATGGTGAAGTCAACAAGGCCGGCATTTATCCGGTGTCCAGCAGCGCTTCCTTGCTCGACGCGATTGCCCTTGCCGGAGGGTTCAATCCGGTCGGTGATGCCGGCAAGGTCTTCGTCTATCGCAATGTCGGCCAAAACAAGCTGGTCGCAAATTACAATGTCGAGGAAATCCGCGCCGGCAAGAACCGCAACCCGCGCATCTACGGCGGCGACGTGGTGGTCGTTTTCGCTTCGAAGTCGAAAATTGCGATGAACAATTTGAAGGATGCGCTGGGCCTCGCCTCCAGCGCTGCCCGCATTGCGGTCATTCCGTAGACACGGACAACCCCAGGATCACCTCGCGCATGCTCGATCGCAACAGGCAGCCCCAACTTGCCGGACCCGGACATGGCCAGGCCCTGTCCGCGGACTCCTATTACGACGTGCCGCAAAACTACGGTCCCTATGGTCGCGACTATGCGGGCCAGGATGAGGGGTTCAACCCGCTCAAGCTGCTTTTATACATCGTCCAGTATCGCTGGCTGATCGTCATGATGGCGGCGGCCGGGCTCGTTGCCGGCGTTATCGTGACGATGATGCAGACACCAAAGTATCAGGCGACGACACAGCTCGAAGTTCTGGTGCCTTCGGCAAAAGTGTTTCAGGACATTGAGGTTGTTTCCGAAAACAGCGACGTCCGGGCCTTCCTGACCGCGCGGGAGAAGCTGAAGAGCCGGGCATTGGCTCAGCGGGTGGTGTTCCAGCTTGGGCTTGGCGAAAAGCCGGACTTTCTGTTTCCGACGCCGAGCTTTTCCCCGAGCAATATTGTTTACCGTGCGTTCGGGATGTCCAAATCACCTTCCATTGAGGAGAAAACGCCCGAAGAGCGCGAGGCAATTGCCATCAAGCGCATCCAGGAAGACCTGACGGTCAATCTGGTCACCAATACAAGCCTGCTATCGATCACCTTCGTCGATCAAAAGCCGAAATATGCAAGCGACGTTGCCAATCAGGTCGCGCAGAGTTTTATCGATCAACGTCTCGATCAGACCAGCGAGACCTCCGATCTGGCACGGCAGTTCATCCAGGAACAGGTTTTGCAGGTGAAGCAAAAGCTGCAGACCTCCGAAGAGGAACTGGTCACCTATGCAAAAGATGCCGGCATCACGGTTACCGGCGACGACAAATCGCTGATCGGCTCGAACATCGAAGCCCTGAACACCGCCCTGGCCACGGCAATCCAGGAGCGTCTTGATGCGGGGCGGGTGGTCGATCAGATAGAAAAGGGCCGCGGGTCGAGCCTCGGTCCGGTTCTGGAAAGCGAAGGTCTGCAGAAGCTTAGCGATAAACTGGCGGACCTGACCAGCCAGTATCAGCAGAAATTGGGCATCCTGAAACCCGGCTTTCCGGAAATGCAGCAATTGCAATCGCAGATCAAGGAACTGCAGCGACTCTACAACAACGGCATGCTGGCGATAACCGATTCGTTGCGGCTGAAATATCAGGAAGCGCAGAACAAGGAAGCCGACCTCAAGTCCAAGCTCGCGGAGATGGAGAGGCAGCAGGTCGTCTTCAATGACAAGAATATCAAATACACGATCCTGAAGCGCGAAGTCGACTCCAATCGGTCGCAGTATGACAGCCTTATCGCCAAGCTGAATGAAGTCGGCGTTAGCTCGGAGCTCAAAACGCAAAGCGCTGCGGTAGTCGATTTCGCGTCGCTGCCCACCGCCCCCTATTCTCCACGTCTGAGCATCAATCTGGCAGTCGCTCTCGCACTTTTCATGGCCCTGGCTGCATCGATCATCTACACTATCGAGTTGCTGAACAACACTTTCACAAATCCGGAGCAGATCGAGAAAGAGCTGGGGCTGGCGATGCTCGGCATCCTGCCGCTTGTCGGTGACCGCGAACTCATAGCCAGCATCGCCGATCAAAAATCCGGGCTCTCCGAGGCCTATCGTTCGCTGCGAACATCGCTGCAGTTCTCCGGTGCGGAGGGCGCGCCGCGATCGCTGCTGGTGACCAGTTCGGAACCGTCGGAAGGCAAGTCGACCACGTCGTTCAAGCTTGGCCAGGATTTCGCGGCACTCGGCGCAAGGGTTCTGCTTGTCGACGGAGATCTCCGCAAACCCAACCTGCACCGGCTGTTCGGCCTCGACAATGCGATCGGGTTGAGCAACCTGCTGACGAATACTGTTCGCAAAGACGATCTGCCGGGCATTTTCAGACCGACGAAATACCCCAATGTCACCGTGCTGACGTCCGGAACGATTCCGCCGAATCCGGCCGACCTGCTCTCGTCGCCGAAGATGGCGTTGATCTTGACCAATCTAGGAAAACGCTTCGATCTGGTCATCATCGACGCCCCGCCGGTCGTCGGTCTGTCCGACGCACCAATCCTCAGCCGGCTTGCCGAAGGCACATTGATGGTCGTTTCGACCAATCAGGTCACACGCAAGTCAGCCAAAACCGCACTCAAGCGTCTGCGCTCAGCCGGTGCGAATGTGATCGGAGCGGCGATGTCGAAATTTACGGTCAACAAGTTCGATTACAATTACGGCTATAAATACATGAACTACCAGTATTACGACTATGGCGCGAGTACCCCGAAAATTGAGGGCAAAGTCGATGACGGAGCAGGCCAGCCCGCTCACGCGAAATCTCCGGCGTTCAGGCGTTTGGTTCGTCGCCTCCGTTCTGGTGTTGGCGGTTTCGTCGATAGGGCTAAGTCGGCTTCTTGAGTCGGAAACGCCGGCGGTCTCGCTTGCGCTCGATCCGTTGAACATAGATGCCTTGATAGGTGAAATTGCCGGTCGGTTGAGCGAAACAGGCGACGGTGTTGATCTCGACGTCTTGGCGACAAAGGCGAAGGGCGCGCTTCGTTTCAATGTCGCGGATGCCCGGCTTTACAGCCTGATCGGCGAGATTGACTATCGACAAGGCGAGAAAGACGCGGCTTTTGAACTCTTCGACCAGGCTCGAAAGCTGTCCAAGACTGAAATCCATTCGCTTCAGAGATCGATCGATCGTTCGATCGAGGTGGGCGATCTGTCAAAGGCCGTTGCCGAGTTCGACACGTTGCTGCGCCGGTGGCCCGACAGATTTCCAGTCATTGCGGCGGGCTTGCCGGCTATTCTTTCAAACCCGGACGGATATCAGGCTGTCCTGGCAGCCTTAAGGATCGAGGCGCCGTGGAGATCCAATCTTTTCTCCGCCCTTGGGAAGGATCCGCGGGGCCTGCGCGTCGCAAATCAACTGTTGCTTGACCTTGCCGGATCGAGCTCACCACCGACATCGAAGGAATTGTCTGCCGTAATCAACGGGTACATCCGGCAGAAGGAATACGAGGCGGCCTATCGGCTGTTCCTGTTCAGCCTGTCCGATCAGGAGCGGACGTGGGGCGGTTACATTTTCAACGGCGGCTTCGAGCCGGTCCGCAGTGGCAAGCCATTCGATTGGCAGCTTCACGACCGGTCCGGTCTGGAAATTACCTTTGCCGGGTCGGGGAATGTCGGCGAAAGCGATAGCGGAGCGACCGTGCGGTTTTTGAATACGCCGGTGAAGAACGCCGCGCTCCAGCAATATGTTGAACTGCCACCCGGCTCCTACAGGATTTCCCTGATCGCCTCCGCGAGAAACCTGAAGCTGCCCAAGCAGTTGTTCTGGTCCATCAGATGCGCGGATCCGGCGGGCGAAATAGCTCGGTTCAACATTCCGGAAGGCACATTCAATCGGCGGCAGTTGAGCCTGGATTTCGCGATCGGACCAAGCGCGTGTCCCATGCAATTGTTGCGGCTGGAAACAGCTGCCATCGCTGAGAGCTGGCGATTTCGGTACGTTGGCACGCTGGTCATGCACAAATTGAGCATCGAAAGAGTTTCATCTTGAGAGAGCGGTCAACCCGGTCCACGGAATGGGAAAAATATCTGCTTGGGTCGGTTCTTTTCCTGTCGGTGCTGATTGGCGGCGGCACCGCGAGCGGTCTCTACACCGAAGCGCTGATCGAGGTGGCGGCGATCGTCTCGGCCGCGGCCGTCTTTTCAAGGCCGTCGGGGCACGGCATCCCTCGCTCGGCCCTGTGGTTGCTTGCTCTGGGCCTTGCCGTGTTCTGTTTTCAAATCGTGCCGCTGCCCGCCGCCCTGTTGAGCGGATTGCGGCCTGAGGTTCTACTTGCAAATCCGTGGCTGAGCGGTGAGACCGGGCTGCGTTTCGTCAGCGTCGGCGTGGGACGTACGATCGAGTGTCTGTTGTATTTCGTGGCGATGGCTGCATTCTTTCTGAGCGTCACCCGCTTGCGCCCAGATCAGGTCTACGGCCTTCTGCCCTTCTTTTTCATGGGTGTCATCTGTAACGGACTGGCTGCGGCGATCCAGTATTCGCTCTCCGATACGGTTGCCATACAGGGTTTGTTGCCGTTCACGATCAATGCGGGGCTGTTTGCCAACCAGAACCATTTTTCAGCTTTGCTCTTCGTCTCCATCCCCTTCGTTGTCTACTACGGCCTGTTTCGCGGGCACCTTCTGTCCGGGTCGCTCGGCTTGATAACGCTGCTGCTGTTGCTTCTGGCCGCCGGTTCACGCGCCGGTATTCTGATAGGGCTGGCGATCACCATAGTATCAGTTGTCTTTCTGTCCGCGCGCTCGAGGCTGGGCGGGTATGGAATACCCGCTGTCTTCATCGGGCTTTCGCTCTACACGATTGGGGCGTGGACGAAGATCGATGCGGAGGTGGTTGACCCTGCCTTTGGACGGGCCGAATTTGCCCGCACGACGATCGCGGGAATTGAAGAGAACTGGGCGACGGGCGTGGGCTTTGGTAGTTTTCCGAAAGTCTACCAGATTTACGAAAAGGGAGAGATGATCTTCAAGCCCTACGTCAATCACGCCCACAATGATTATCTGGAATTGGCACTTGAAGGTGGCGCTCCTGTTGTCTTTCTGGTCGCAGCCTACTTGATATTGCTTTTTGCGTTTTCCCTTACGGTACGGCGAGATCCGCTGCAGAAAATGGCGTTTCTCTCCGTATCGTTTCTTCTCGTTCATTCCCTGGTCGATTATCCCTTGCGAACGGCGGCGCTGGCGATGACCTTCGCCTATATGAATGGCGTTATCTTTCACAAGGGACTTGCTGAGCGGTTGAGCCAAAGAGGCGAGTCGACCGCCGCCCATGATGACAATCTGCTTGTTCCCGTCAGGCCGGCCTTGGCAAGACGATAGCAAAGCGTAGCCTGGAATTGGCCATGGATTTGGCGCCGAATCTGGCCCGGTCGTTTGCCGAACGCCGAGATTGACAAGCCATTGCATGGAACCTAAGCACGGGCGGCTAGGGCCGGGGGGTTCAGGCATGTCAAGGAGAGCTTCTTGAAAGGAATTATCCTTGCTGGAGGCAGTGGAACGCGTCTTTATCCACTAACGTTAGCTGTCTCTAAGCAGATTCTGCCGATATACGACAAGCCGATGATCTATTATCCGCTGAGCGTTCTGATGCTCGCGGGTATCCGGGAAATTCTGATCATTTCGACGCCGCGTGACCTGCCGGTTTTTCGCGATCTGCTTGGCGATGGATCGGAGTTCGGCCTCGACCTGTCCTATGCCGAGCAACCGCAGCCCAACGGGCTGGCGGAAGCCTTCATCATCGGCCGCAATTTCATCGGCAAGGACAACGTGTCGATGATCCTCGGCGACAACATCTATTTCGGCGATGGGCTGTCGCAGCTTTGCCGCGACGCTGCTTCGCGCGAAAAGGGGGCTTCGGTGTTCGCCTATCATGTCGAGGACCCCCAGCGTTATGGCGTGGTTTCCTTCGACAAGGCCACGGGAACGGCGCTGACGATCGAGGAAAAGCCGCAGGTGCCGAAATCCAACTGGGCGGTCACCGGTCTCTACTTCTATGACAATGACGTCGTCGACATCGCCCCTGCCATCCGTCCCTCGGCGCGCGGCGAGCTCGAGATCACGGCGGTCAACAACGTCTACCTCGAGCGCGGCCAGTTGCATGTGCATCGGTTGGGGCGCGGCTTTGCCTGGCTCGACACCGGCACGCATGACAGCCTGCATGAGGCCTCGTCCTTCGTGCGCACCATCGAGCACCGCCAGGGCATCAAGGTCGCCTGTCCCGAAGAGATCGCCTTTGAACAGGGTTGGCTGACTGTTGACCAGGTTCTGCGTCGCGCCGACCATCTGGGCAAGAATGAATATGCCGCCTATCTGCGCCGGCGTGTCGTCGACCTGTCGGAGGGCTAGGTGTTGGAGGTCAGGCCCCTTGGCATCGATGGCGTGCTGGAAATCGTTCCGAAGCGACATGGCGACGCGCGCGGCTTCTTCGTGGAAACCTACAATGCCGAGCGCTTTTCGCAGGCCGGCATAGACTTGGCTTTCGTGCAGGACAATCATTCCTATTCCGCCGCGGCGGGCGTCTTGCGAGGGCTTCACTACCAACTTCCGCCGCGCGCCCAGGACAAGCTGCTGCGCGTCATCCGGGGCAGCATTCTCGATGTCGCGGTCGACATTCGCCGCGGTTCGAAAACCTTCGGAAAATGGGTCGCTCTCGAAGTGTCGGCCGAAAAGGGCAACCAGATTCTGGTGCCGAAAGGCTTCGCGCACGGTTTCGTGACGCTCGTGCCCGACACCGAGGTTCTGTATAAGGTGACCGATACCTATTCGCAGGCGCATGACCGGTCGATCCGTTTCGACGATCCCGACATCGGCATCGAGTGGCCGTCATTGAGCGGCGGGTTCCAGCTCTCGGACAAGGACCTCAAGGCGCCGCTGCTGGCTGCCGCCGAGGTGTTCGCCTGATGGGTTGCGTGAGGACAGCGGCATGAATTTTCTGGTGACGGGCGGTGCTGGCTTTATCGGTTCGGCGGTGTGCCGGCATCTGTGCGCCAACCCGGCCTATCGGGTGACCAATCTCGACAAGCTTACCTACGCGGGAAACCTGGCCTCGCTGCGGCCGATCGAGAACGCACACAATTATCGCTTCGCGCAGGCCGATATCTGCGACGAAAGGGCTGTTCTCGACATTCTCCGGCGCGACGATATCGACATCGTCATGAACCTTGCCGCCGAGAGCCATGTCGACCGCTCGATCGATGGGCCGGGCACCTTTATCGAGACCAACATCGTCGGCACCTACAAGATGCTCAATGCCGCGCTGGAATACTGGCGCGGCCTGCCCGAAGACAGGAAGAGCCATTTCCGCTTCCATCATGTCTCGACCGATGAGGTGTTCGGCGATCTTCCGTTCGATGGCGGCATGTTCGTCGAGGAAACGCCCTACGCGCCATCCTCGCCCTATTCCGCCTCGAAAGCGGCCTCGGATCATCTGGTGCGGGCCTGGCACGAAACCTATGGCCTGCCGGTCGTGCTTTCCAATTGCTCGAACAATTACGGGCCCTATCACTTTCCCGAAAAGCTGATCCCGCTGGTCATCCTCAATGCGCTCGATGAAAAGCCGCTGCCGGTCTACGGCGCCGGCGCCAATGTGCGCGACTGGCTGTTCGTCGAGGATCACGCGCGGGCGCTGGAACTTGTCGCGACCAGGGGACTGCCGGGCGAAAGCTACAATGTCGGCGGCAATTCCGAGCGGACGAACCTTGGCGTCGTCGAGACGATCTGCGATCTGCTCGACAGCAGGCGGCCGCGGGCAGGGGGCAAGAGCTATCGCGACCTGATTTCCTTCGTCACCGACCGCCCCGGTCACGATCGCCGCTATGCCATCGACGCCTCGAAGATAGGCCGGGACCTGGGCTGGGCGCCCAATGAGAATTTCGACAGTGGCCTCGCCAAGACCGTCGACTGGTTTCTCGACAACAAATGGTGGTGGGGACCAATCCGCGAGCAGCGCTATGCCGGTGAACGGCTGGGCGAAGCACGCAAGGGGGCGGCGTGAGGCTTGTTGTCACCGGACGCGACGGGCAGGTCGCGGCAAGCCTTGTGGAGGCCGGCCAGGCGGCCGCCGGCGTTGAGGTCGTCGCCATTGGCCGTCCGCAACTCGACCTTTTAAGACCCGACACGGTGATCGAAGCCATCGCGGCCGCGAAGCCTGATATCGTCGTGTCGGCTGCCGCCTACACGGCGGTGGATCAGGCCGAGGACGAGCCCGATCTGGCATTCGCGGTGAACGCCGTCGGCGCCGGCAAGGTGGCGCAAGCCGCGGCCCGTCTGGGCGTTCCCGTCATCCATCTTTCGACCGACTATGTCTTCGACGGCACCGCCCCTGGTGCCTATGTCGAGACCGACGCCACCGCACCGCGCAGCGTCTATGGCGCCTCCAAGCTTGCCGGCGAGCAGGCGGTTGCATCGGCCAATCCGCGCCATCTGATCCTGCGCACGGCATGGGTCTACAGCCCGTTCGGCAAGAATTTCGTCAAGACCATGCTGCGGCTGGCGGCCGACCGCGACGAGATCGCGGTGGTGGCCGATCAGTGGGGAAATCCAACATCGGCACTTGATATCGCCGACGCAATCCTGCATGCGGCGGGACAGCTGCACGAGGGCGCCGCCACATCCGGCATCTATCATCTGGCGGGAACCGGCGAGGCCAACTGGAGCGGCTTTGCCCGTCACATCCTGGACACGAGCCGCGTGTTTGGTGGTCCTTGGGCGCGGGTACGGGACATTGCTACGATGGACTATCCGACCAAGGCGCGCCGCCCCGCCAATTCCCTTCTGTCGAGCGCGAAATTCGCCTCCGCCTTTGGCTGGAACGCACCGGACTGGCGTCAATCGACGGAGGCGGTGGTGCGCCGGCTCCTGGCCGGTGAGACGAAACAGGCATTGACGGCATGAACAAGCATCCTTCACCCGAGACCCTGCGCGATGCGATGCCTGCTGGCAAGGCACGCGCCAAAGCGAAAAAGGCGCGGCCTGCAAAGCAGGACGTTTCACTTCGTGACCTGTACGACGCGCATCGCGGCAAAGTGTCGGATAAATGGTCGATCTATCTCGGCACCTATGACCATATTTTTTCAAAGTATCGAGACAGGCCGGTTCGAATCCTGGAAATCGGAGTTCAGAACGGCGGCTCCCTGGAGATATGGCAGAAATATTTCCCCAATGCGGAACTCATTCTTGGCTGCGATATAAATTCCGACTGCGGAAATCTTGTTTTCGACGACAAGAGGATCGAGATATCCATAGGTGATGCCAACACTGATGAAGTCGAGCGCGATATCGTTTCGCGGTCGAAAAAATTCGATATTATCATTGATGACGGATCGCACCTGTCCTCGGATATAATACGCTCGTTCGCGCGGTATTTCCCCCACCTTTCCGAAGGGGGCATGTACATCGCCGAAGATCTACATTGCAGTTATTGGCAGGAGTTCGAGGGCGGTCTCTACGATCCGCTTTCCTCGATGTCGTTTTTCAAGCGCCTGCTTGATGTGGTCAACCATGAGCATTGGGGACTGGATCGCCGTCGGGTCGATGCCTTGGCGACTTTCGCCGACAGGCACCAAGTCGCATTCAACGAAGCTTCTCTCGCATCGGTTCATTCCGTCGAGTTCTTGAACTCGCTTTGCATTGTAACGAAGCTGCCAATTCCGGAAAACGTCCTGGGTGCACGCAGCGTGCACGGGCAGGTCGCGCTCGCCGATGAGGGCATGATTGCTCTCGACGAGACGAGGAGCAAGGCGACTGACCAAACCGGAAACCCATGGTCGCTGAGAACGACGACCATGGAAGCGGAAATCGAAACCAACAGGGCGTTGGTGGTAAGCCAGGAAGCACGCATCGAGGCTTATTCCGGTGAGATCGCTGCGCTGACGGTGGACCGCGAGCATCTCCGCGCGGCTACTCAAGCGCTGGAGTCGGCCCATGCCGCAAGGGACCGGGACATCGCGGCGCTTCGGCGTGAGTTGCAGGAGCGCGAAGATACGCTGCAGGAACGCGACCGGCAGATGGCCGCGTTGAATCACGAAATCGAATTGGTTCATAGCAGCCGGACCTGGCGGTATCGGTCGGTCTGGAAGAGGTTTGTGTCACCCCCAACTAGCGCAATTCTTTATGCCGGTCGGACCATTACGCTCAACGCACTTCATCACTTGGAAGGCGTGCCCTTGGGCAATGGGGCGACGGAGTGGACAATAACAGGCGATGATCCGCAGTTCGAACTCGTCTGGCCGGGCTCCCGGCCATTGCCCCCCGGACACTACAGGCTTAGCGTGCACGTCTCAGCTGAAGCGGACGCGTTGACTAACGCGCACCTCTATGTCGATAGCGGCAAGGGCTACAACGAAATTGAGCGGATCGATCTGCGATTTCGTTTGAATGGCAAGAGCCCGGCCGTGGCCGTGTTTTCGCTTGACTCCGGTGCTCAGAAACTGCGTGTCGATCCGGGTGAAGGCTCTGTCAAGATTGCTATTGGCCGTGTGCGTCTCCGTCGGCTCGGCCGGATTGAATATTATGCTTCCCTCATTGGGAGAGTCGTCGCCCGCCAGGTGAAAAGCCCTGGCACGCTCGTGCGGTCTACGGATCGTGGCATAAAAATCTTAAGGCAAGGCGGCCTTCGGGGATTTGCGGCCATGCTCCGGTCGACGGAAGCGCTGGGTCCACCGGGCAGCGTTACGTATGAGAGGTGGATTGCGCTCAACGATACGCCAACGGAACACGACGTTGCGGATTTGAGGCAACGGTTGGCCCAGTTGGACAACAGGCCGCTTATTTCAGTGCTGATGCCGGTCTACAACACCCCGGAGGAGCTCTTGCGGGAAGCGATCGACAGCGTCCGCGCCCAGGTTTATGAGAACTGGGAGTTGTGCATAGCGGACGATTGCTCGACGAAACCCTATATGCGGCGCGTTTTGAACGAGTATGCGAAACGTGATCAGCGCATCAAAATCGTTTTTCGCGACACGAACGGCCATATCTCGCATGCATCCAATTCTGCCCTGGAGCTGGTCAACGGTGAGTGGGTTGCATTGCTCGACCACGACGATCTTCTCCGTCCGCATGCGCTGGCCGAAATCGTGCTGGAAGCCGATCGTCACCCTGATGCAGAACTGATCTATAGCGACGAAGACAAGATCGATGCGGAAGGCAGGCGCTATGACCCCTGTTTCAAGCCGGACTTCTCGCGGGAGCTTTTCCGCTCACAGAACTATCTAAATCACCTCACCGTGCACCGGGCGGAAAATATCCGCGCCGTCGGCGGCTGGCGCCCCGGCTTCGAGGGCAGCCAGGACTATGACCTCAATCTGCGCGTCTTCGAGCGCATTGACCCTGAGAGAATTAGGCACATTCCGAAGGTGCTCTACCATTGGCGCGCGGTGGAAGGCTCGACGGCGCTTGGCGGCTCGCAAAAGAGCTACGCCTATGTGGCTGGGTTGCGTGCGCTGGAAGAACATGTCGAACGCATGAATATTCCGGCGAAAGCTGAGGAAGGTCCGGGCACAGCCAGTTACCGTCTTCGGCTTCTCGTCCCCGAACCGCAGCCGTTTGTGAGCCTGATCATCCCAACGCGCGACAAGGTTGAACTCCTTCGCAACTGTGTGAAGTCCATTCGAGAAAAGACCACCTACGGGAATTACGAGATTCTGGTGGTCGACAACGGCTCGGTGGAAGAGGAAACGCTTGCCTATTTCAGCGAACTGAAGAAAACGAAGAATGTTCGTGTGCTCGACTACGACAAGCCGTTCAATTATTCCGCGATCAACAATTTCGCCGTGGGAAAAGCGAAGGGCTCGATCATCGGCCTCGTCAACAATGACATCGAGGTGATCTCGCCGGACTGGCTGACGGAAATGGTCTCCTGGGCCGCTCAGCCGGATGTGGGTTGCGTCGGCGCCAAGCTCTACTATGCCAATGATACGATTCAGCATGGCGGGGTGATTGTTGGATTGGGCGGTATTGCAAATCATTCGCATAAGCATTTCCCCCGCCATCATCCGGGCTATTTTAGCAGGCTGAAGGTCCTGCAGAACCTCTCCGCTGTAACGGCTGCCTGTCTGCTGATCCGCAAAAGCGTGTTCGAAGAAGTCGGGGGCCTCAATGAGATCGACCTGACGGTCGCCTTCAATGATGTGGATCTTTGTCTGAAAGTCAGGGAAGCCGGCTATTCAAACGTCTGGACGCCCTACGCCGAGCTTTACCATCTCGAAAGCGTCTCGCGCGGCATTGATGCTGCTCCGGAAAAAATGGCACGCTTCCACAGTGAGGTTGCGTATATGCAAGGACGATGGAAAGAGCTCATCGAGCGTGATCCTTTCTATTCGCCGAACTTGACCAGAGGGCGCGAAGATTTCTCGCTAAGCTGATATCGGAAAATGGCGATGGCCGGGCTTCAGGCTATTTAACTCACATTTTGCGGCTACCAGTGCCAATGCCGGGCCATTCAGATGGTCCGGGTGGTCGAATTCGATCGCCTCCTCGGCGAAGCCGAAATTGGCAATCGCCCGCATCAGGGAATCCTGGGTAAGCCAGAATGCCCAAGGCTTACCGCCGCCGCAGAAGCCGGCCCATTTGAGCGCCTCCTGATAGTTGCGTCTGGATCCCGTATATGACTTGCTGCTGATCGCGATCTGGTACGGCAGTTCTCGAACTGCTTGGCCAAATCTTTTCGGGTGCGCAGCGAGCCGTTGTAGTCGCGCGTCCAGAGGAAGATCGTATCAGTGCTCGAGATCGGCTGCCCGTCCACATCCGTGATCGGCTCTCCACAGGCCGACCTCATATGAATCACGCAAGCTTTCTCTCGGGAATTCCAAAAACTCGCCGTCGCCAAAAATCTGCCAAAGCAGTGCTAACAAATCGAGGCAAAACCCGGCTCTCGATGAGCCGCGCTAGTCTGGTATTTTGGCTCTAAACGCCTCGATCGGAACCCAAGTTTGATCGGGCGAAGGCGAACGGGGCTCCGGGACGTCAGTTGGAATGATGTGCGCATACCGGTTGAATGCAAGATTAAACGCTGCTTCCGGCAGTGAGGGAAACACCCGCCGGAAGAACAAAAGCTGCGGTGCAGTGAGCGTGTGATTGATTGCCGGCACGCCCGCGCCAGAGAACAGAGCGCCATACATGCCAGGCATGACGGCCCATCCGTTAGGATTGGTTTTTGCCTGCTCGCGAAGCGCGGTCAGGAAAGGCGTTTCCGGAATGTCGAAAATCGGAAAGGCCTGCTGAAAAGGGTTGAACATTCCGAACGTAATCGCGCCAGAAATAAATGCAGAACCAAATAATATCCGCCCACTGTTTTCTGTCGGCCGACCGAGGTACCAGACATATCCGGCGCTCACAATAAATGGAACAATTGCAATCCATTCGAAGTACCCACGCACCAAGGCATCTAGAATCTTTTTGTCCGCCCCCCCGGATATCCAAGTAAGCCCAACCTTTGATAAAACCCAAGTCGTCGCCATAATTAGAAAAAAAGCCGCAATTCGCTCTTTTGAAATTACAAAGACGCACTTGGATGCAATAATAATTATAGATATGGTAAAAAGCAAACCAAATCCCCAGACCATACGACCAGGTTGAACTTTGTTCCATAGAAGGATCTTTCCAATACCGGAAGGTATCGGCAGCGTCATCCACGCAAACATCAAAATCAAACCCAGTCCTGCCACCCCGAAAGAAACGAAGTTGTTTCTCAAGGTTTCAGCCAATGACCGATAGTTGACGAAAACGAGCACCGTCAGAGGCAGGAGGGTCGAAACAACCGCAACCTCGCATTCGTTAGTTGCGAGCAACGGTGAGAAACGTACCGTCGTAAAAAAAGGAAAAAGATAGGCGAGCAACCTCATTTCGTTGACGCCACCGCCCGATATTTCCCTTTGGCCAGGATAGACAGTCGCCTGCATGATCTGAATCAGATCGCTGAAATACAAAACAAAACTGATGCCAAGACAGGCGACCGCCAAAACTGCGACAGCAACATTCGCAAGCGTGATCATATCACGTCGGAAGGCGACCAGCAGTATTCCCAGCGAAAAGGCTGCGGGGATCATGAAAGGGGGGTAAACGAAACTGAACACCCAGACAGCGCAGGACCAGAAAAGAAGCGGCAGTTTCAGCCACGGACGAATTGGAAGCAAAAATGCTATTAGCGGCCAGGGAGCGAAAGCAAATGTCGCGCCGTGTGACGTCCACCACACCTGCACCAAATGGGAGCAGAAAAGACAGCCGGCACCGAACACCGCGATCCACAAATCGGTACCAAGTTGCCGCAAAAGGATGGTGTATCCAGCTAAAAACGCAGTCCAAAGCACGGCAAAATACAGAGAGTAGGCATAGGCGGGCGGCAAGACCCAAAAGCCCCAAAGCTGCGGCTTGAAGACAAGAGACCAGTCCAAAATAGGCAGAGCCCAGAACCCTTTCAGGGACTCGTGATAAGGGGAAATCTGGTTGAAGGTCGAAAAGCCGCCTCGGACGGCAGTTTGAAATAGTGGCGTCAGGACGATCCATTCGTCCGATCGAATGGGGCGAGCTGATAGAAGCAAGGGCCTTGCATGCGAGCCAAGATATTGCAGGCCCATCGCATAGTGCGACGGGGTGAGCGCCAATCCGACATAGACGGCAGCAACTGCAAGAAGCGAAATCAGGAGCACCCGCGCGGTCTGCGCTTCAGTCCAACTGAGCGCAAGCAAGCTCCGTTTCTGTAACTCCATAGTATCCCCCGCCGTGATTTTTCCTGCCAGGATACGCTCCACAAAGCCGTAGGATTCTTGAGTTATCGTACAATAACGGCGCAATTGGAGCTGAAAATGCCGAGCGATATACCAGTGTTAATTATTGCGCCCGGACTTCTACCATCTTTGGGCCAGTCTTTCATAATGGATCGGCCGTCTAGAAAGTCCATATTCTCTGGGTTCGTCCAGTACGAGTATCTGGTTCCGTTGAGTAAGGTTCTAAAGAGTCGGGGAGTATAGTGCAAAAACGGAAGACCTGTGTGGTGCTCAACAGGGAACCAACGATTAGGAAAAGAAATAAAGACCTTTTTTGCCACCCTGAGGTGTTCGGAAATGAACTCGGTCCGCTGCGCAGCCCCCCCAACATGCTCTATTACCGCGTTGGAACACGCGATGTCAAAGCTCTGATCCTCAAAGGGCAACCTTTCTCCAGCGCGTATTTGCTTGAAGTGGACTTTCGGGTACTTGGAGACGACCTCCCTTCCATCACCCAGACCAACACAAGTGATATTGTGTTGCCACGGGTAGTGTTTCTCAAGGAAATTTGCCCCGTCATTCTCGTCGTCGGAAACGCCAATATCCAAGATTCGGGAAGTATCGCCTGGGGCTAATTCTTGCATGAACAGATTCATCATCGACATACGTGCGCGTTGTAGAAGGCGCATGGAAAATGAATTATTCACACCATCTCGATAGTAAATGGAGTCAATGTTACCCCTACTATCATCCATCTTGTTCACAACATCCTCTCCATTGGTTGCCGCGTGCATCGTTACGCCTTCCTGTCGCCGGGAAAGACAAACATGTTGTAGAGGAGAAAATTGACCACCAGACCAACGGCCGCGCCCGCACAATAGGCAGGAACGTGCCGTAGATTCGCGTCGTAGGGGGCAATTACGGACATCACGGCAAGGTTGGCTCCTGCTCCAACAGAGCTCGCCACCAGGTAACGCAAAAACTCAGCAAATGCGGTATAGACGCGCCATGCCGAAAAAGTAGCAACTCGATTGACCGCCCATGTTGCGGCGATCGCAACAACGGAGGCAATGATCCGCGCGCGCCAGTATTGAGTGGAAAAAAAGAGTGTCAATCCGAAGAATACAATGGCATCGACTGCGAACCCAAGAGCCCCCACGCCGAGGAAATCGGGAAGCTTTCTAATGCGCTGCCTCATGTGATTCGCCTGGACACGCCTGCTGTGGATCATGGCGCCGGATACCGGAGGTAGGCCAAGCGCTTCGCCTCGCGCCGGCCGCGCGTAACGGTATCAAGAATGAAGCCGCTGGAAAGCGAGAGCAACGCGGAAACCATGATGCCCGTCGCGAGAACCGCTCTTGGCAAGCGCAGTACGAGGCCGGTTTCCATAAACTCGATGATGGCAGACCCGCCAATGAGCAGGGAGAGCATCGCCAAAATACCCGCGACAATAGAGAAGAAGGCAAGCGGCCGCTCCTCCTTCACGAGGAAGCCGATCAAACGCAGTATTCGCAAGCCATCACTGTAGGTCCGCAACTTGCTCGCGGAACCAACTGGTCGTTCGCGGTATGGCGCTGTGATCTCTGATTGAGGTAAACGCAGATCGAGCGCATGAACTACAAGTTCGGTTTCAATCTCGAATCCGGTTGATAGGGCGGGAAACGATTTAGCATAGCGCCGCGAAAACGCCTTGTATCCGGATAGCATGTCGGTAGTTGCCTCGCCGAAAATTCGTCGAACGAGGCCGGTTAGGAGCTTGTTCCCCCATTCATGGCCGCTTCTATATGCGTCGGAATTCTCAGGCACACGCGCGACATTTACCATGTCATAAGGGCCGGAGCAGAGTTCATCAATTAGACGTTGGGCTACAGATGCGTCATAAGTACCGTCCCCATCAACCAAGATATAGATATCCGCCTCGACATCGCTGAACATTCGTCTAACAACGTTGCCTTTTCCTTGATTTTTTTCTTTGCGTACAATCGCTCCTGAGCGAACAGACGTATTATAAGTTTCATCGCTCGAATTATTATCATAAACGTACACATCGGAGTCGGGCAAATGTGATTTGAAGCTAAGAACTACGTCAGAAATAGTTAACTCCTCGTTATAGCAGGGAACAAGTACTGCTACTTTGTGTTCACGATTCTTGCTGATCATGGCGCTGGTCATTTTCTCGCAACAGAATGCGCTTGCCGGAAAATCCCTCGATGGTTTTCGAAAGCCACTCGATGCGCCGGTCTTCAAAAAGGACGGCGGTCCCAGGAGTTGTCGTCGCCCCGGCCGACGCCGGAAATTTGGACGACCATTCGTCTTTGAAAATATCGACTGCATTTTGGGCGCTTGGCGCAGTTGCGATATATGCGTCTAGAATGTCCATTATTTCCTCTAAAATCAATGCGGGGCGGACGTTAGCAGCCGGTAAAGACCCTGTCACGCAGGCTCCCTCGCTGGTGCAGCGGCGGAAGTCTCAATCCACGGTCATGATGAGGACGCGCGCCGTCTTCTATTGCGGAATTGCTGGCGTTCTCGCGTCTATGAACGCTGGCATCGTGTATCGCCGCCCGTCGTGGGTAACGAAGGCGAAGAGTGCAAATACGGCTAGACTGGCGGCTGCCGAGTTTGGCAATGAAATCCACGACACCGCGCCGATGGATGCAGCGATGAACAGGGTCAGAAGTGGCAAGTAGTAGCGGAATTGCAGCCCTCCGGTGTATCCGGTCTCTAAATGTGCCCCGTACATAGTTGCTATGTGGAGTGCCGCGAAACTTAGCAGAGCCAGAAGTAGCGATATCGCAATCAATCTGAACCGATCGAACAACATCCCGCCGGCAACAACGGCAAAGCTAGATAAATAAGCTAGCGGCCAAAAGCTAAGTCCCGATGTTGTATATTGATAGACAACATGGGAGTAGATGCCGGAAGATTGAATGGTCATATCCATCCGGAATTTATCCAGATACTGTAACAATGTCATCCGGTCTTGGGCGAACATCGCTGGGGCTGCACGGAGAGCCATTTCGAAAAAGTCAACTGGTGTTGGAAACGGCTCGCCGTACACCGCCATGATTGTCAGATAGTACCCGAACACAACAACCAAGGTTATCAGCACAGAGGGCATCTTGAGTACGTCGATGACTGCCTGCATGCCTCGCTCCCTCAGGAGGATAAAGGCACCTGGCAATAGGATGGCACCGGCCTGGACAAGCGCAGTCACCTTTACCAGGCCGACAATCAGGGCTGCGGTTACCGCCAGACCAAACAACCGATGGTTTCTTGTGACGTAGAATTTGGCACTGAGACAGGCGACAGTGACCACTAGCAAAGTCGCCAGATTGTCGTTGTTTACACCAGTGAACAGATACATGAGGTAGGGGATCGTCATCGCACATATCGTTGCAACTAGCGCTGCAAGCAAGCTCGACGCGACCGCCCGAGCAAATGCAAAGAGAGCCGATACGGTCGCTACGCCGATGATATAATTTGCCAATTGCAATGATCGTGATACTTCAACACCCGCCAGCGCGAGGATTGCAGAAAATTTTCCTAATAGTGTATAGTAAAGCGCTGGATGCTCAAGATATGACGCGCTGGCACCATCTGAATAATCTGGTATCCAACGCCCGTTGAACACATCCATGATATACATCATGTGGTAAGGTTCGTCTGGGTGCTCGACCATCGTGACGAAAGATGACCACCACAGATAATAGGACGTGAAAACGAACCACAACACTACCCATGGCGCGGCCGATTCAAGCCTGTCCCGATACGCTGTCACGTCTTCACTCCACAGCGTCGTGTTGTGTCTGTCGAAAAGGATTCGCATCCCCGATACCCACGACAAATGGTTGTCTTGCACGGGTGCTTCCCCCCTTGCGTGTTCATGCGCTCTTCCCCTTTTGCAATATCAATTCCACCAGGGCGACCAGGCAGTCTCCAAGAACGGTGACCAGCCGGTTGCCGAGAGCAATTGCGGTTGCCGCTGGAGGCGGCAGGCCCGCGGCGGTAAGCCCCATGATCAGAACTGCTTCACGCACCCCAAGCCCACCCGGCGCTCCCGGAACGACAAAGCCAATGAGCCAGGCAGCCGCTCCTATGCCGACCAGCTCGGCCACGTGCCCCGCATCGTTCAGGGTCCTGGAAAGCGCAACGATCAGCAACCCGTTGCCAATGAAAAACAGTGCATAGAGAAGAAAAGCTTCGGCGGACGCGACAAGCGCTCTGCCCCCGATGCCGGCGACCCTAAAGCGGAACAAAAGCACAGTGCCAATCGCAAGTGCCAAAAAACCAGCGGCGATCAATCCCGCAATCAATGTAGGATTATCGAGCCCATAGCGCGCATATGCATCCTGGAAAACCGGCCACGCCAGCAAGGCGGCCAACGTTCCTGCGGCAAGGACGATGATGGACAATTCCCCTATCTGGGCAAAGGCAAGCGCCTTGTTCGATGCTCCGGCATTGCGGGCGAGGGCAAAACGGCCAACCATATGCATCACGTTGCTCGGCAGGTATTTGTAGATTTGCGTCTTCCCGAAAATGCCAAGCGCACGACCCAACCCAAGCGACGGCCCGTCAACGGCAACCAGGAAGCGATACCAGGCGATCCCCACCAGTTGCAGGATGACGGCATAGGCAAGGGCGCAGCCCGGTATGGCGATCAAGAAAAGCGGCGAGATGAGTTGTCGTTGCAGGTCGCCGAAGGAGCGATGGATCGCCAATCCGACGAAGACAAGCGCGGCAAGGCTGACAATCAGACCCCCAGCGCGAATTATTGAATTCAGCTTTCTGCTTTTGGCCGATGGTGCCGTCTGCATTGTCTCAGTCACAACGGCAAAGGGCCATGGTCCAAGGAAGCGGTTTGCGGACCTCCACGACCTCCAGAGATTTGCTCAGCAGGTTGATGAAGGATGCGGATGACCAGTGCTGGATATGCCCTGGGGTATTTCCAAGGCTTGGGATGTATTTACCTCTGGCCATGTTAAGTGCCCGCCAGACAGGCTCCCGTGGCACGCTGACAAGAAGGTAAGGCTTGGCAAGCGATTTGAGTATCGCAAGCGCTTGTTCGGTATCGGGGATATGCTCGAGAACCTCGCAACAGATCACCAGTTCGGCCGAAGCGATTTCCGGTGTCAGGTCGAAAAGCGAGCGTGTTTCAAATATCGGCTCCAGCCCACGCTTCGTGCATTGCTCATTAGCCTCTGAAACACTGACGGATTCCAGGTCGCTGCCGCGAACATTCCACCCCCGATCATGAAGGCGAATGGACAAATTTCCCTCGCCGCAGCCGACCTCGTAAGCGTTGCGGACGCCTGTCTTCGCCGTCAAAATATCGAAACTGCCCAGAAAGCCGCCCATGAGATATCGTGCGATCGGATTCCGGGTATTGTATTTGTCGTAGTAGTTGCCCGGGACGTTATCGTAGGCTGCTGGCGCTTCGTTCATCTACACTATTCCGCTTATTTTACCTGCCTGAACCTTGGAATCTTCGCGATTTACCGAAAGCGAGCGGATCAACGCATTTTCCCGATGCTCCTGCTGCAATTGCCTGATCCTGATTTCTTCAAGCAGTTGCCTGTTGACCGCGATCAGTTCGGAAAGGATCCCGCTCATGGCGAGGATGCCAGCAAGGGCAAGCAAGGCGCTGGAGAGAATCAGGGACTGAATGTTGCCGCTGCCTTCGCCCCTCAGGTAGTGGAAAAGAAACCGGGCGATCATGATCAAACCCGGTGTGGCGACTATGGCCGCACACACCGAGAAGAAGCGCAGCGGGCTATAGACGACGAAGATCCTCACGACCGTTATCAGGGAGCGCCGGACATAGCTTGGTATGCTCTTGACCAGCCGCGAGGGCCGAAGATCGCCGTTCACACGGATTGGCACGGAAGTGATCGGAATGTTCCTGCGACCCGCCTGGATGATGGTTTCCAACGTATAGGTGTAGCGGTTGAAGACGTTGAGCTGTATAGCCGCGTCGCGGTGGATGGCACGGAAACCGCTCGGCGCGTCGGGAACCGTCGTGCCGCTGGCAAGCTTGACGGCCAGGCTTCCAAGCTTCTGCAGGAATTTCTTGACGGGAGAAAAATGCTCTATCTCGCTGATCGGCCTTGCGCCGACGACGATCAGGGCCTTTTTCTCCAATATCGGGCGGACGAGATCGGGAATGCAGGAGGCATCGTACTGGTTGTCCGCATCGGTGTTGACAACAACATCGGCGCCGAGTTTCAACGCGGTCTCAATGCCGGTCATGAAAGCTTTGGCAAGCCCCTGATTGTGGGGCAGCGAGACCACGTGATCCACCCCGTTTTCCCGGGCAACCTCCACTGTGCGGTCAGTGGAGCCATCGTCGATCACGAGCCACTCTACCTGGTCGAAACCCTCGACCTGACGTGGAAGGTCTGCAAGCGTGACGGCGAGCGTCCCCTCCTCATTCAAGCATGGGATCTGGATGATAAGCTTTGACAATCCACCCTCTTCTCTTTTTTTCTTAAGACCGGCTGGCTGCCATTTACGGCATGGACCCGAAGAACTTTGGATATCAAGCCAATTGATCGCTAGGCGGCTTTTAGACCAGGGACTCGATCCGCCCAGCTCGAAGCGTCATTTTCTTCGTGCAAACGCGCTCGATGAGCGCATCGTCGTGGCTGGCCAATACGATGATGCCGGCCTTTTCCGCCAGTTGGTCCATCCGTTGTTTGGCTTTTTCCTGGAACGATGCGTCGCCGGCGCCGATCCATTCATCCATCAGCAGAATTTCGGGCTCGAGCGTGGTCGCCGCCGCAAATGCCAGGCGCGCCGCCATGCCCTGGCTGTACGCCTTGAACGGCAGGTCGATGAAGTCACCCAGTTCGCTGAAATCGATTATTTCTTCCATCTTCTCTTCGATCTCGGCCGTCGTCCAGCCGCTGATCAATCCTCTCAGCACGATGTTCCTGCGCCCGGTGGCCTCGGGGCGAAACCCTATGTTGATGTTGAACAGGGCATCGACCTTGCCCGCGATCGATATCGTGCCACCCGACGGCTGATAGATTCCATATAGAACCTTGAGCAGCGTCGTCTTGCCGGCGCCATTCGGGCCAACAAGGCCCAACCGGTCGCCTGCCTTGAGTTCGAAACTGACATCGTCGAGCGCCTGCACGACCTGCTTGGTGCCCGACTTGGCTATGTTGCCGCCAAGAGCGCTGCGACGCCGGCCAGGCGCCGAAAGTGTCAATTTTTCGAACAGACGATAAACGAGGCTGACATTGTTCAGTTGGATGGATGTCATGGAACTCAGATCAGGAAAACGATGCGTTTGCGATAACGGCCCAGCAACAGCAACGCAAGAGCCCATAGGCCGAGACTGATGTAACCAGCCACGGCCAATGCATGCGTCGGAAATATGCCGGCCGTGATCGGCTCACGCACGCCCTCCAGGAAATAGGTGAAGGGGTTCCAATGATAGGCATACTTTTGGACGCCTTCCTGACCGCTATAGACCCAGAAGACCGGCGTGAAGAACATGCCTACCCGCATCAGATTCCCGACGATGAACTCACTATCGGGAAAGAAAGCGCCCAAGAACGCAAAAACCGTTACGAATGCAGGCGTTGCCAAGATGATGAGCAGCAAACCCAGCAGCGATAGCAGCCAATTCGTGCTGATCCCGTAACCGCCCAGCAGCAGAACAAGAACGCAACCCGCCAACGAATAAGCAGCCCTGATGATGCATTGCATCGTCAATCGCATCACATAGACGAACAACGGCAGCGTCGTGCCTTGAATGAAGCTCGCTTCTCGCTGGAAGAGCGACACGCTCATGGTGATGGTCTCGGTGAGATAGAACCAGACCAGCATGCCGATGGCCACATAGGCTATATAGCTTGGGTTGCTGGCGTCTTTGGTCACGAAAACAAAGGCAAATGTGCCGACGAAAGCGAAATAGTTGACCAGCATCCAAAGCGGGCCGAGCGTCGTGCGTCTGTGCTGGTCGCCGATGTCCTCATGGGCAAGCGCGATCCAGACCCGGTGTAATCTCATGGCCTTTGAGATATCGTCAAAAGCGCCGTTTAGTGCCGCAATCATAGCTGGGAGTATCGCAATCCGTTGTTCTGGCGCATTATTCTTCGCTGGCCATAGCGAACCACCAAGCCCGTCTCTAATAGCCATTTCGATGGGCATATGGCAACGCATTGCGTCCTAACGCGGTGGGAAGCGGAGTCAACTGCGGCAAAACTGAACGCATGCTGATGTTGCGTGGCTTATCTATTAGCATTTGGTAATGTTGACTTTGCGGCAATCGCCCGAGCAAGATCCATGTTCTCCACTGGACGCCTCTTGTCCGAAAAAACCTCTGGCTATGCCCTCGCCCCCGAAGTATGCGATACAGGACGGCGGGGGCCGGGGATGACACTTGAGTAAGGTGATTGGTCGCGAAGTATCTTCGTGTTCGCACCTAGCTGGTGTCGATGCCCTTGAGCCTGGAGTCTAGTGCCGTCCAATGAATCCCCACCTAGAAGCTGTGTTCGGGCTCAGGCCACAGATGCGGCGCGCCTTCATCATGGTCCAGGACGTGGTCATGGTCTTGGTCGCCGTGGCACTCAGCCTTATCCTTTCGCGGTCGAATCTTTCGTTCGAAGCGCTCTCCAAGGAGGGTCTGGCGACATGGGCGGGCATCGTCGTCATCAGCCATTTGCTGTTCCGCTACAGTGGCCTCTACACCACCGTCTGGCGCTTCGCCTCGACGCCGGACTTTTTCAACATCCTGAAGAGCTGCGCGATATTGACGTTCACTCTTTACATGGCGTCGCTGCTGCTGCGTTTTTACCGGCCGGTGGCGGGGCTCAACGAGCGTCAGTTCATCGTCTTCTTCCTCGTCTCCTTCACCATCATATCGGCACCCCGGCTGTTCTACCGCTTCCTGCGTGACGGCGCGAGTTGGGGGATTGTGAGCCGCAAGACCGACAACAGGCAGGCCAAGCGAGCTCTGTTCGTCGGCCGGCTCGACGAGGCCGACCTGATTATTCGCTTCACCCGCACGGCGCAACCGGCGGACTATTCCATCGCAGGCATCATGGCGACCGAGCGCGGCGCACCGTTGGGCACGCGGATTCAAGGTGTTCCCGTGGTGGCGACCATGCCGCGCCTGATCGATGTCCTGGAGGACTATGCGACCGGCACCAAAAGCCTGGACTTGCTGATTTTCGGCAGCGGCGCCGAGCACGAGATCGAGGACTATTCGGAACTTGTGCGCATTGCCCGGCACGGCGACATAAATGTCGTGCAGTTCTCAGGCCTTTCGGAGTTGGAACAGCACGGAAAGCTGGTTCTCGACACCGTCGAGATGGAGACGATCCTGCGCCGTCCGACGGTCGCGGCCGACATCCAGCGCATCGGCGCCTTTGTCGGGGGCAAACGCGTTCTGGTGACCGGCGGTGCCGGTTCGATCGGCCAGACGCTGGTCAGGCGGTCGCTGGAACTGGGAGCCGAGGCGGTGCTGGTCGCCGACAACTCCGAGTTCGGCATTTTCCAGTTGAGCCAGTATGTTGACGAGAAGGACCACGACCGCCTCAAGGTCCGCATCGTCGATGTCGCGGACCGGCGCCAGATAATGCGTGTCGTCACGGAATTCCGGCCGGACATAATCTTTCATGCCGCGGCGCTCAAGCACGTTCCGCTGCTTGAGGAAAACTGGGATTCGGCCATCCAGACCAATATCTTCGGAACGCTCGTCTGTGCCGAAGTTGCCGCCAAGTGCGGAGTTGCGCAATTTGTCCTGATATCGAGCGACAAGGCGGTGGATCCTTCGTCAGTGCTTGGCATGACGAAGCGGGCCGCCGAACAGATCATCAGCGCCTTGCATGGCACGCCGGCAGGCGAGACGGGCGGGCGTCGCCCGGCCACCAAGTTCATTGCAGTGCGGTTCGGCAATGTCTTCGGCAGCAATGGTTCGGTGGCGACCATATTCCAGGCGCAGATCGAGGCCGGCGGGCCCGTCACCATCACCGACCGGCGCATGACACGCTATTTCATGACCGTGGCCGAAGCCGTCGATCTCGTCATCATGTCGGCGGCCGATGCCGCGTCGCGGCAGAGCGGAGACGATTACGCCGTCTACATGCTCGACATGGGAAAGCCGGTGCCGATCCTTGAAGTGGCCGAAACGATGATCCGCTTGTCCGGAAAGAGCCCATACAAGGACGTCGCGATCCGGTTCACCGGCATAAGGCCGGGTGAAAAGCTCCACGAAACGCTGCATGGCGAAGACGAGGAACTCGTCGAACTCGGCATCTCGAAGATTTTTGGCCTCAGCACGGACGTCGTGGAATGGTCGGATGTCCAGATCGCGCTCACGGCGCTGCAGCAGTCGGCGAAAAACCAGGACAAGGCTGCCGCGCTCGCCGCATTGGCAGGTCTCGACCGCGCCAAGAAGGCCAGGGCAAGCCCTCATCAGGGCGCGATCCCGAAAACGGCGGGGCAGGCGAGCTAGGCCCGGTTCAGAATTCAGAAAGCGATCTTGCTCGTGAGCAAAGATGATCTGCGCATCGCGGTCCTGATGGGCACGAAAGACGGCGCCGCCTTCATCGAGGAGCAGCTGCAGTCCCTGCTCGCGCAGTCGCACCCTCTGGTCGACCTGTGGATATCCGACGATGGCTCCGTCGACGGCACGACCGCCATCATCGAGATATGGAGATCGCGCTGGCGGCCCAAGGGTCGAATGACGCTCGTAGAGGGGCCGCGGCAAGGCTTCGCCGCCAATTTCCGTTCCATGATCGTCGATCGACGCATCGAGGCGGACTGCTATGCCTTCTGCGATCAGGACGATGTCTGGGAACCCGACAGGCTGGAGAGCGCTATCAGCTGGATGCGGACCCAGGATGCGAAAACCCCGCTGATGTTTTGCTCGCGGACCGCGACCATGACGGAAACAGGAAGCCTTGTCGGCCATTCGCCGCTGTTTGCCCGGCCGCCAACCTTTCGCAACGCGCTTGTGCAAAGCATCGCCGGCGGCAACACCATCCTGCTCAACGCGGTGGCACGCGACCTGCTGGCCAGGGCCTCCACGCGGACCGGGTTCGTCAGCCACGACTGGTGGGCCTATCTCATCGTGACCGCAGCCGGCGGCATCGTTCGCTACGATCCGCGGCCGCTGGTGCGCTACCGGCAGCACGCGGCAAACCTGGTCGGCGCCAACGTGTCCTGGAAGGCAAGGGTGTCCCGGCTTGGCCGCCTGTTCAAGGGGGAATTCGCCGGCTGGACGGACCTCAACCTGGACGGTCTCGCCGTCAATCGCGATCTCCTGACCGAGGACGCGATGGCGTGCCTCGACCTTTTCACCCGCGGGCGCGACGGCGGTCTTTTCCGCCGCTTGGCAGGCTTGCGCCAAAGCGGCGTCTATCGGCAGACCGTTTCCGGAAACCTGGGGCTCTATCTCGCCTTCATCCTGGGGCGCATCTGAACATTGCGACGGCTGCGTGGCGCGCTTGGTCGGGAGATCGGCTCATGCTACGTCGATCGGATTGACGGCATTGGCCTGCGGCATTGCCTCGGGACTTCGGCAGGGAGCACTATCGGCCGTTCATGAAGGCAGCCAAGCAAATCTTCGATCTTGCCGGTGCGGCTCTGCTGTTGGTGGCGACATCTCCTGTCTTGGCGCTCACCGTCCTTGCCGTCCGGGCATCGTCGCCGGGCCCGGCTATTTTTTCACAGGTGCGGGTCGGCCGTGACGGTCGGCTTTTCCGCTGCCACAAGTTGCGCACGATGTATGTCGGGACGCCGTCCCTACCCTCGCATGAGGCGCCGGCGGATTCCGTGACATCGGTAGGAAAAGTCTTGCGGAAGTTCAAGCTCGATGAGTTGCCGCAATTCTGGAACGTCCTGAAGGGTGAAATGAGCCTGGTCGGGCCGCGCCCCTGCCTGCCGACCCAAACGGAATTGATCGAGTGTCGCAGACGGTTGGGGGTTTTGGCGGCGCTGCCGGGCATAACAGGCCTGGCCCAGATCAGGGGCATCGACATGTCTAACCCGGAGCTCTTGGCCGAAATGGATGCTGCCTACCTCCGCACCGCGTCGTTCTGGCTTGACCTTCGGATCCTGTTTGGGACGCTCTACCGAAGCTGAGCAGACCACGATACCAAAAGTGGGATAGGAAGCTACGACTTACCGAGCCGCGCGAGCTCTGCCAGCCGCCCCAGCGGGTCGGCTTCAGGCGCCCATCCCTGCGATACCAGAAGGGCGGGATCGCATATCTGCCTCGCGGTCAGGCTATCCCAAAACGCCTGCTTGCCCAGCATGGTCGCGGCCGGCCGCATCAGGCCTGCGGGTACGGTCATCAGGCGCATCGGCCGTCCGAAACCCCTGCGAAAGGCGGCGATGATGGCTTCCACGGCGATCGGCGGCACATCCGCTGCGACATAGATCGGACGAAGGGAACCCGGATGGCTGAGCAGGTGCGACACAGCTCGCACCGCGGCCTCGGAAGACATCAGCGAGCGGATTCCGGTCAAGGCACCCGTCGGCAGCGGCAGCGGCGTATTGGCAAGGCGTATCAGCGTTGCCAGATTTCCCCTCATGCCGCTTCCATAAACCGGAGGCAGGCGCAACACGGCGGCGTCGGAGCGGCCGTGTGACGCGTAGGCGTCCAAAACCTTGATCTCGCCTTCGCGCTTCGAGCGTCCATAGGCGCATTGTGGGGCAGGAAGCGTGTCCTCGTCGATCGTTGCGCTGACGTGCGCGCCGATCACCGCTCGGATCGAGGACAGATGAATGAAACGTCCGCTTATCTGGGTGGCCGCTGCATGCGCCAGCCTTGCGCTCAGTTCCACATTGGCCGCCTGGTAATCGGCTTCGGTTGCATTTCCCTGATCATTGTTGAGGCCGGCGCAATGGACGACGTCAGTCATATGCCGGGTCAGTTCCAGGAAGGCGGCGGCCGGCGCATCGAAGCCGGGCATCGGCACAGCCTCGTTCTCCGAACCAAGCCTCTCGGGATGGCGGGAGGCGAGGCGAAGCTCGGCACCGGCTTCGCGAAGGTGGCGCACGACAAGACGCCCGATGAAACCTGTCGCGCCCGTGACCAGAACCTTCATGGCCGTGCCCGAAACAGCTCTTTCGTGACTGATGGAAGCGCTCGCTCATCCATCAGTGGTGCACGCGCCTGCTCTTCCAACAAGGGAACATGGCGTCCGGAGGCGAGATATGTTCCGCTCACCAGGAAGACCATCAGCACCGAGTCCAGAATGTCATGGCCGACCAGGATGCCCGTCATTCCGGCCGTCAGATAGGTGATCACCACGACGACAATCATGGTGGCGCCGAACCGCTCGTTCGGATCGCTGCTGTTTCGCAAGATCCGGGCGGCATTTCCCGCGGCAACGATAAAGATCGCTGCCAGCGCCACGGCGCCTAGAATTCCTGCTTGCACCAAGGCGGTCAGGAAGCCGTTGTGGAAATGGTTGAAGCCTGTGTCCATCGCGAACTGCTCATGAAAGCCCTGCTTGATCAGAAGCTGGGTTGCACCCACACCGTGCCCGAACAGTGGCATGTCATGGAATGCTTTGAGGCCGATCTCCCAAAGCGCAACACGTATTCCCAACGAGGTGTCGTAGTTGCCGCTGGCTCCAAGCGCACCCCAATCGGAGCGCAAAAAGTCGACCCGCCCGGATATCGCCTGGAAGCTGGAAGCGGAGATCACGACGCCGACCGCCGCCAGCAGCAGCAGCAGGCGAACGGCATTCCTGCCTCTGAGTCTGTGCCGGTTGATCAGCATGACGGCGATGCCGGCGATCAGCAGTGCCAGCCAGACGATACGCGAGCCGGAATAGATAACGGCGATCGTCCCGGCCAGTGTCGCGTAGAAGAGGGGTGTCCGGGCTTGCTCAATACTGGACAAGGCGCCAGCCACACACATCACCACGGCAAGGCAGACGACGGTTGCGAAGACGATCGGATTTCCGGCTCCTCCCTCGGCCCTGACGCCAATCCAATATTGCTGGATGACGGCCATGAGCAGCGCGACATAGCAGGCGGCCATGCTGGAAAGCACGACGATGCGGGCAAGCGTGGTTTTCTGCGTGATGCTCCAGGTCGAATAGGACACGGGAAAAAACAGGAAGGTGACGAGTGGGATAAGATGTGGCGCATCCCGGACGAACGAGTTGTTGACGATGGACGCCAGGAGATTGGCGGCGCAGTAGGCATAGATCGCGACCGTCATCCAGATCATGGGCCGGTCGGCGTTGAAGCGCCTTTTCCCCAAAGCAATCAGCAGGGCGGACGAAAGGCCTCCTCCATTGAACACAAAGCTGACCACCGAGCCGAGAACCGGTGGAAAAAAGAAGCAAATGATGGAGAAGTAGATATTGATCCGCGAAGGCGTGAATTGCTGTCTTACGGATGAAAGCCGACTCAATTTTGGCTCGCTATTTTCGGGAAGTTTCATGCGGCGGATCTTGTTTAGCGAAGGTGAATGCGCTCGCCTCGAAATTGCCCATGCCTCATGATGCACTTGCCCGCTTCCCGAGGTTGGTATAGCGGCTGGGCTCCCTTTTCGATAGTGTGTCGGAGCCGATTGCCCCTGAAAAATCGGCAGCCGGGGCCGATCGATCAAGGAAGATCCGCGGCGGGCCGCGGCTGATCTATTCAAGCAATATTTTTCCCGCGTTTTCTCAGCTGTTGAGCTTGCGAGCAGGAATTTCCGGGTTTTCAGGTGTCCGTGGAAAATTCATTCCCGAACCGTGTGCCGCGGGGCCAGTCCAGCATTGTTCTTGACAACAGCGATCTGCTAGAACGCCGGCACGACAGAGATTGTCAGAAGCAAGGCTTGAACCGGCGCAAGAAGCTCGACGATTTGAGGCATGGCCTTCTGTTATAAAGGCACGAGAGAACGCTCACAGTCCATGACAACAGCGCTTACGCATCTTCAGCGGCTTGAAGCCGAGTCCATCCATATATTCCGCGAGGTTGCGGCCGCCTTTGCCAAGCCGGTCATGCTCTATTCGGTCGGCAAGGATTCATCCGTGTTGATGCATCTGGCGATGAAGGCATTTTATCCCGCCAAGCCGCCGTTCCCCTTTCTTCACGTCGACACGACATGGAAGTTCCGCGAGATGATCGCCTTTCGCGATCAGATGGCGCAGAAACTCGGCTTCGATCTCCTGGTCCATGTCAACGAAGACGGCGTGCGCGACAACATCAATCCGTTCGACCATGGTTCGAACACCCACACCCATGTCATGAAGACCGTGGCGCTGCGCCAGGCGCTAGACAAATACGGTTTCGATGCGGCCTTTGGCGGCGCTCGTCGCGACGAGGAGAAATCGCGCGCCAAGGAACGCATCTTTTCCTTCCGCAACGCCCAGCATGTGTGGGATCCGAAGAACCAACGCCCCGAGATGTGGAAGATATTCAACACCCGCATCGCATCGGGTGAATCGATCCGCGTCTTTCCGCTGTCGAACTGGACCGAACTCGATATCTGGCAGTACATCCTGCAGGAAAGTATCCCGATCGTGCCGCTCTATTTCGCCAAGGAACGGCCGGTGGTGGAACGCGACGGCATGCTGATCCTGCGGGACGACGAGCGCATGAAACTGCGCCCCGGCGAGACAGTGGAGAACCGGCTGGTGCGCTTCCGCACGCTTGGCTGCTATCCGCTGACCGGCGCCATCGAATCGGATGCCGACACGCTGGAGGCCATCGTCGGCGAAATGCTGACGGCACGCACGTCCGAACGGCAGGGTCGCCTGATCGATCGCGATGAAGCCGGCTCGATGGAAAAGAAGAAGCGCGAGGGATACTTTTGACCATGCGCCACATCATGGCAAAGAGCCTCGCCCCCACCGACGGCGTTCGCGATTATCTGGCGGCGCAGGAGAAGAAGTCGCTGCTGCGCTTCCTGACCTGCGGTTCCGTCGATGACGGCAAGTCGACGCTGATCGGGCGCTTGCTGTCCGACACCAAGCAGATTTTCGAGGACCAGCTCGCCGCGCTCGAACGCGATTCGCGCAAGCATGGCACGACGGGCGACGACATCGATTTCGCGCTGCTGGTCGATGGTCTCGAGGCTGAGCGTGAGCAAGGCATCACCATCGATGTCGCCTACCGTTTCTTCGCCACGCCGAAGCGCAAGTTCATCGTTGCCGACACACCCGGCCACGAGCAATACACCCGCAACATGGCGACCGGTGCCTCGACCGCCGATCTGGCGATCGTGCTGATCGATGCCCGGCAGGGTGTGCTTCGCCAGACAAGGCGGCATTCGATCATCGCCTCGCTGCTCGGCATCCGCCATGTCGTTCTGGCCGTCAACAAGATCGATCTTGTCGATTTCGATCAGGCGGTTTTCGACCGGATCATCGAAGACTACGGGCAATTTTCGCGCGATCTCGGTTTCCAGACCATTGTGCCGATCCCGATGTCGGCCCGTTATGGCGACAATGTCAGCCGCCGCTCGGGAAGCATGGAATGGTATTCCGGTCCGACGCTGATAGAGCATCTCGAAACCGTGTCGGTCGACGAAGCGATGGTCGAACTGCCGTTCCGTTTCCCGGTCCAGTACGTCAATCGACCCAATCTCGATTTTCGCGGCTTTGCCGGCACGATCGCGTCCGGCTCGGTTGCACCCGGCGACGAGATCGTTGTCGCCAAGTCCGGAAAATCCTCGCGCGTCAAGCGCATCGTCTCCTATGGCGGCGATCTCGCCCAGGCCTCCGCCGGCCAGGCCGTCACGCTTGTCCTCGACGACGAAGTCGAAATCTCACGCGGCAACATGCTGGTTTCGCCGGCCGCACGGCCGCAGGTCGCCGACCAGTTCGCCGCCAACATCGTCTGGTTCGACGAACATGCGCTGCTGCCCGGCCGCTCCTACATCCTGCGCACCGAGACCGACCAGACCAGCGCCACCGTCACCGACCTGAAATATCGGATCAATGTCAACGACTTTGCCCATGAAGCGGCCAAGTCGCTCGAAATGAACGAAGTCGGCATCTGCAACATCTCGACGCGGACGCCGATCGCCTTCGATCCCTTCGCAGAAAACCGCACCACCGGCGCCTTCATCCTGATCGACCGTATCTCCAACGCCACGGTCGGCGCCGGCATGATCCTCCACTCGTTGCGCCGTGCCGAAAACATTCATTGGCAGTCGCTCGATGTCGGCAAGCGCGTGCGCGCCGACATGAAGAACCAGCGGCCTGCTGTGTTCTGGTTCACCGGGCTGTCGGGATCCGGCAAATCGACCATCGCCAACCTGTTCGAAAAGAAGCTATTCGCCACCGGCCGTCACACCTATATCCTGGACGGCGACAACGTCCGTCACGGTCTCAATCGCGATCTTGGCTTCACCGACGCCGATCGCGTCGAGAACATTCGCCGCGTCGCCGAAGTGGCGCGTTTGATGGCCGATGCCGGGTTGATCGTCATTGTTTCGTTCATTTCGCCGTTCAGCGCCGAGCGGCGCATGGCGCGCGAATTGATGGCCGACGGAGAATTCGTCGAGGTGTTCGTCGACACGCCCTTCGAGGAATGCGCCAGGCGTGATCCGAAGGGCCTCTATGCGCGCGCGCTGAATGGCGAGATCAAGAATTTCACCGGCGTCGATTCCCCTTATGAAGCGCCGGAAACCCCGGAGATCCATCTGCAGACACTCGGCAAATCGGCCGAAGAGATGGTAGACGCCCTGGAACACTGGCTGAACGAGCGCGACATTGCCGAAGACCAATACGACAGCGGCGGCGGCATCTGACGACAGGCTGATGCTTGAAATCTTCGAGCGCCTGGCCCTGGCGGCCGGGCGTGAGGTGATGCGCGTGTTCCACGCCGGCTGTGCGGTCGACCGCAAGTCCGACGCCTCGCCGGTGACCGAGGCGGACCGCGAGAGCGAGAAGATCATTCTCGCCGGACTGCGTGCCGCATTTCCCGATATCCCCTGCGTGGCCGAGGAAGAAGCTTCCGCCGGCATCGTGCCGCCGGATCTCGGCGGAGCTTTCTTTCTCGTAGATCCGCTCGACGGGACCAAGGAGTTCGTCAACCGCCGCACCGATTTCACCGTCAACATAGCGCTGGTTCGCAATGGCGTGCCGGAAGTCGGCGTCGTCTTTGCGCCCTGTACAGGGCGCTTCTTTTCCGGCCAGCCGGGCAGGGCGGAATCACTCGAAATCGATAGGGATTACCAGATCGTCGGCCGCCGGCCGATCTCGGTGAGAACGGCCGCGACGTCGCTGGCCGTCGTCGCCAGCCGTTCCCACAACACGCCCGAAACCGAGGCCTATATTCGCGACCTCGGTGCCGCCGAAATCGTTTCGGTCGGTTCGTCCTTGAAATTCTGCCTTCTCGCCAGTGCCGAGGCTGATGTCTATCCGCGCTTCGGCCGCACCATGGAATGGGACACGGCGGCAGGCGACGCTGTCCTGCGCGCCGCCGGCGGCATGACGCGCACGCTCGACGGCCAACCTCTGGTTTATGGCAAGCGCAGGCAAAGCGACGACGAGGACTTCGCCAATCCGCATTTCATTGCCAGCGGCAGGGCAGGGGTCAGCCCCGCCTGAAAAGGGTCCGCAGCTTACTCTGCCGCGGCTTGCGCCGAATTCGAGCCGATATAGTTGCGGATCGTCTCGATGATCCGGTCCTGATCGGCTTCGCTGAGATAAGGGTGCATCGGCAAGCACAGGATCCGCTTCGGCAGGTCTTCCGACACGGCAAGGCCGGTCGGCGTGCGCGGGTAGTCACGATAAGCGACCTGGGCATGCAGCGGCTTCACATAATAGATGACCGACGGAATGCCCTTTTCGCCGAGATGCGCCTTCAGCCCGTCGCGCTTCGGCGTCTCGATGGCATACTGCGCCCAGGCCGAACGGCTGCCGTCCAGATTGCGGGCGGCGGTAACGACGTCGCCAAGCCCATCGGCATAGCGCTTTGCCACCACCTGGCGGGCGACCATCTCGTCTTCTAGGATGGCCAGCTTCTCGATCAGGATCGCCGCCTGCAGCGTGTCGAGCCGCGAGTTGATGCCGACGCGGACATTGTCGTACTGCGTCTCGCCCTTGCCATGGAAGGCGAAGGAGCGAAGCTGTTCGGCCAGCGCATCGTCATTGGTGAACATCGCGCCGCCGTCGCCGTAACAGCCAAGCGGCTTGGCCGGATAGAAGCTGGTCGATCCGACATGCCCGAAAGCACCGCACATCTTGCCGTCGAGCGAGCCGCCCATCGACTGGGCGGCATCCTCGATCACCATCAGCCCTTCGCGGTTGGCGATCGCCATGATCGCCTCGTAGTCCGCGGCAAGGCCGAACAGATCGACAGGAATGATAGCCTTCGGCTTCAGCCTTCCTTCCTTCTTGATCATGGCGATGGCCGCTTCGAGGCTGGCAATGTCGATGTTATAGCTATGCGGGTCGACGTCGACGAACACCGGCTCTGCCTTGGCCAGCGCCACCACTTCGGCGGTGGCGGCGAAGGTGAAGCTCGGCACGAACACCGCGTCACCCGGGCCGACGCCGGCCGCAAACAGCGGCAACAGCAGCGCGTCGGTGCCGTTGGCGCAGGCCACGACATGCTTGGTGCCGATATAGGCGGCAAGCTTATTCTCGAATTCGGTGACTTGCGGGCCAAGAATATAGCGGCCCTCGTCGACGACACGGTCGATCGCGGCCTTCAGCCGGTCGCGGATTCGTTCGCGCTGCGCGCCAAGATCGATGAACTGCATGTCGGCCTCAAAATGGTTTTAACCAGGCGGTTTAGCCAGATAACGGCCCGCTGGTACCAGAGTTGCCCCTGACGAGAAAGCCGGACACGCCGAGCCGCAAATTGCCTAGGTGTCGCAGCCTGTTACCTGTATTCCCGGCGGACCTTCGCGAGATGCCGGAAATCCGGGCTTCGTCAGGCACGATCTTGCTTTTATAATCCATAGGATCGGTCCTGCGAAACATAAAGTGATCGACTGGCTCAACTTAAGTTGAGCGTTGCTCAGGCGATCTCATGCCGCCAGGGCGGATTGGCGCCGGCCCGTGACACCGTGACCGCTGCAGCCTTGGCGCCGAGCGCCAGCGCCTTGTGGATGGCGTGTTTCGACAGGCCGGAAATCGTCGCTTTCGTCAGCAAGCCTTGCTCATGCAAGGAGGCGAGGATGCCGGCATTAAACGTGTCGCCGGCGCCGACCGTGTCGACCACCTCGACTTTTTCCGGCATCACCGTGACGGCGTAATCCCTGGTGTAGCCCACGGCGCCTTCGCTGCCATGGGTGACGACGATCAGCTTGGGGCCGCGATCCAGCCAGTTGCGGATGACATCCTCATGCGAGCCCGCTTCGCCGAACCAATTCAGGTCCTCGTCCGACAGTTTCACGATGTCGGCCATCGCCATCATGGCGCGGATGCGCCTGAGGTGCTTAGCCTTGTCCGGGATGAAGTTCGGCCGGATGTTGGGATCGAGCATCATGACGCGGCTTTCGTGCTCGCGCCGCATGAACTCTTCATAGGCACTGCCGGCGGGCTCGGAGATCAGGCTGATGGCGCCGAACAGCATGGCCTCGATCTCGTTGCCGAGCTGCGGCAAATCGTCGATGGTCAGCATGCGTCCGGCGGTGTTCTCGTCATAGAAAGTGTACGTCGCCTGGCCGTTGGTGAGCTTGACGAAGGCCAGCGTGGTCGGCCGTGGCGAGGTGTGTGCATAGGTGGAGCTGACCTTGCTCGCCCCCAGCGCATCCCGGAACTGGCC
Organism: Mesorhizobium sp. CO1-1-8; assembly: GCF_020164875.1. Lineage (NCBI taxonomy): Bacteria > Pseudomonadati > Pseudomonadota > Alphaproteobacteria > Hyphomicrobiales > Phyllobacteriaceae > Mesorhizobium > Mesorhizobium sp. CO1-1-8. The sequence continues at coordinate 522,607 of NZ_JAIUGZ010000002.1, forward strand.
GCCGAACAGATCCGAAGACAGGCCGGAAAAGAAGCCGGCCGGCGCGCCGAGCCGGCCAAGCGCGATCGCCGTGTTGAGCACGGCGCCGCCGACATAAGGCGCAAAGGCCGGCTCGCCCGCTGTCGTCGTGCGCGGCAGCATGTCGATCAGGGCTTCGCCGCAGCAGAGGATCATGGCTTCCTGGTCTCCGGCGGATAGATCACGCCCTTGCGGATGATGATGTTGGCGTAGAGCCGCGGCTCGCTTGTCGCGACGATGGCATGCGCCGATTTGACCCGTGCATAGAAGTCGGCGCCGGCCAGCGCAACCACTTTGCGGCCCGGCGCGCGTTGGGCGCAGATCGCCTCGATCTCACGGTGGATGGGATCGGCAAGCGAGGGGTCGCCCTTGACCGAGGCGCGAAATAGGGCCTCCGGCACGGCGTCGTCCACCGGCAGCACGCTCAAGATCGCGTCGAGCACCGGGATGAGGTGGTGACCGTCGGCTCGGACCAGCCGGGTTGCCTGTTGCTCGGCTGGATAATTTCCGTCGACAAGGGCGATTTCGTCGCCATGGCCCATGCCGCGCAGGATCGCCAGAAGCTCCGGACCAAGCAGCGCCGGGATTCCGATCAGCATCAGGCGCTCCTGGAAATCGTCGTCGCGCCGATCAGGAAGCGTTCGGAAAGTGGCAGGCTGGCGCCGCCGAGCGCCCGGGCATGAATGCCGACGGTTCCCTCGCGAACGGCGGGCAGCTTCAAACCTTCGCCGTCGATCGTGGCGATGGCCGCGATGATGGCGTCGACCAGCCGGCGGCGCACCGCCTTCGGCATCCATCCGTCAATCACCGCCGCCTCGAAATCGATGACCGAGGATGCGGCGACGATGGCGTAGGCGAGGGCTTGCGAAGCGCTGGCGATCCAGTCGTCCAGTTCGGGTCCGATCTCGCCCCAGTCTTCCGGCGAGGTCCACAGATGCGAAGCCTCGACGCCGCGCGCGTTGAGCGCCTTTTCGAGCATGGCGATGGACGCCACGTCGATCAGCTGGGTCGGCTTGCCGTCGGGCCCTGGCACCGGCATCGAGCCGAGTGCACCGGCATTGCCGGTCGGGCCGCCGAAAAGGCGGCCATTCAGCACGATGCCGCCACCGGCAAAGGCGCCGATATAAAAATAGACGAAGTCACGCGCTGCCCCCGCCTGGCCGAAGACGAGCTCGGCGCCGCAGGCCGACGTGGCATCGTTCTGCAAATAGACCGGAAAATCGCATTGCGCCTGGATGTCGGCCCTGATGTCGCGGTGACGCCATTCGTCCATCACGTCGCGCGGGGCGCCGGCGGTATCGGCCCAGTTCCACAATTCGAACGGCATGGCGATGCCGAGCCCTGCGATGCGCTTGTCTTGCGCGGGCGTCAGCGCGCCGCGCATCTGCCGCATGCCGTTGCTGACGAAGTCCACCGTCTCGCGTGGCGCCGGGTAGCGGTAGGAATGCTGCAGCATCGAACGGACATTGCCAAGGAAATCGATCAGCACCAGTTCAGCGCTGCGGCGGCCGATCTTCAGGCCGATGAAGAAAGCGCCTTCGGGATTGAGCGCCATCGGGATGGAGGGCTGGCCGATCTTGCCGCGCAACGGCGCCTGGCGCAGCAGGAGGCTTTCTTCCTCCAGCTCGCGCATGATGACCGAAACCGTCTGCGCCGAAAGTCCGGTCATGCGGGCGATGTCGGATTTTGCCAGGCTGCCGTGCTGGCGCACCAGCGACAGCACCAACCGCTCATTGTGGTCGCGCATCCCGCTCTGGTTGGTGCCGCGGTGAATGAGACTGTCATTCACCTCGGGCGAACCGTGCCTCGCAATGGCCGTTTCCACCCTGTTCCTCCCGTCGTTTCCCCTCAATGCTTTTGGGCCAGAATGGGTGAACGAAGCAAGGCTGTCAATAATAAATAAGAGTGATTTAATTATTGACAGAGGCTTCGGCCTGGTGTCTGTTGAGGCAGCGTCCACGCTGGGAGAATTTCGTTGGATGCGCTGCAGGTGCCGGTTGGCCGGCATCGGAATGGTTCCACTGGGAGGAAGATCGTGACCAATACAAAACTGTTGAAATCGACCGTGTTTGCCGCCGCGGGCCTGGGCCTGATGGCGTTTGCCTCGTCCGCATCCGCGGCCGGTGTCGGCGCCTGCCTGATCACCAAGACCGACACCAATCCCTTCTTCGTCAAGATGAAGGAAGGCGCCACCGCGAAGGCCAAGGAACTCGGCGTCGACCTCAAGACTTATGCCGGCAAGATCGACGGCGACAGCGAGAGCCAGGTCGCGGCCATCGAGAGCTGCATCGCCGATGGCGCCAAGGGTATCCTGATCACCGCATCCGACACCAAGGGTATCGTGCCGACCGTGAAGAAGGCGCGCGATGCCGGCCTGCTGGTGATCGCGCTCGATACGCCGCTCGATCCGATCGACGCCGCTGACGCGACCTTTGCGACGGACAATCTCGAAGCCGGCAAGCTGATCGGTGCCTGGGCAGCGGCCACGCTGGGCGACAAGGCCAAGGATGCCAAGATCGGCTTCCTTGACCTGACTCCTTCGCAGCCGACCGTCGATGTGCTGCGCGACCAGGGCTTCATGATGGGCTACGGCATCGACGTGAAGGATCCCAACAAGATTGGCGACGAGACCGATCCGCGCATCGTCGGCCACGACGTCACCAACGGCAACGAAGAGGGCGGCCGCAAGGCGATGGAGAACCTCCTGCAGAAGGACAACACCATCAACGTCATCCACACCATCAACGAGCCCGCCGCTGTCGGCGCCTACCAGGCGCTCAAGGCTGTCGGCCTCGAAAGCCAGGTGCTGATCGTTTCCGTCGACGGCGGCTGCCCCGGCGTGAAGTCGGTGGCCGAAGGCGTCATCGGCGCGACTTCGCAGCAATATCCGCTGCAGATGGCAGCACTCGGCATCGAGGCGATCGCCGCTTTTGCCAAGGACGGAACCAAGCCGAAGCCGACCGAAGGCAAGAACTTCTTCGACACCGGCGTCAACCTGGTGACCGACAAGCCGGCCACCGGCGTGAAGTCCATCGACACCAAGGAAGGCCTCGCCAAGTGCTGGGGCTGATGTCGGTCTGACAGGCATCCAGGGAACCTGAGCGGTCGGGGCTTGATCCCCGGCCGCTTCGGGTGGACGATGGCTCGCGTGACCGCGAACAATCCCGGCAGCAGACCGGAAAGGCGTGGACTGGCGTCGGCGTTTGGCTGAAGCCTACGGGGAGTAAACATGGCTCAAGCTCAGGAATTCGAGAAGGTTCTCTCGAGCAGCGACACCAGCGTTGCTGCTTTTGACGAGCACAAATCAGCCGTCAAGCGCATCCAGCATTTCTTGCATTCGACGCCGGCCGCGGTGCCGCTGATCGTCCTGGTTCTGGCGATCATCGTCTTTGGCATCACCATCGGTGGGCGGTTCTTTTCGTCCTACACGCTGACGCTTATCCTGCAGCAGATCGCCATCATCGGCATTCTGGGTGCCGCACAGACATTGGTCATCCTGACCGCGGGCATCGACCTGTCGATCGGGGTGATCATGGTGATTTCCGCGGTGATCATGGGCAATTGCGCCGTCAGCTACGGCATGCCGAGCACGCTCGCAGTGGCGATCGGGCTTGCTGCCGGCGCGGCCTGCGGTCTGCTCAACGGGGTGCTTGTCGCCTACATGAAGCTGCCACCCTTCATCGTGACGCTTGGCACCTGGAACATCGTCATGGCCACGAACTTCATCTATTCGGCCAACGAGACGATCCGCGACACCGACGTCGACACCCAGGCGCCGCTGCTGCATCTCTTTGCCATCAGTTTCAAGGTCGGCACGGCGGTGCTGACGCTCGGTGTCATTGCCACCGTCGTGCTCGTTATGGTCCTGTGGTACGTGCTCAATCACACGGCATGGGGCCGCCATGTCTACGCCGTTGGCGATGATCAGGAGGCGGCGAAGCTGTCGGGCATCCAGACCAAGAAGGTGCTGATGACGGTCTACACCCTTGCCGGGCTGATCGCCGCTTTCGCTGCCTGGGTCTCCATCGGCCGCAACGGCTCGATCTCGCCGTCAGCCGCCGTCACCGACTACAATCTCCAGGCGATCACCGCGACGGTGATCGGCGGTATTTCCCTCTTCGGCGGACGCGGCTCGATCCTGGGCACGCTGTTCGGCGCGATGATCGTCGGCGTCGTCTCCATGGGCCTCAACATGCTGGGCGCCGATCCGCAGTGGAAGGTGCTGCTCACCGGTGTGCTGATCATCGGCGCCGTGGCAGTCGACCAATGGATCAGAAAGGTTTCGGCATGACCATGACCCAGGAACCCATCCTCACCGCGCGTGGCCTGGTCAAGCGCTATGGCCGTGTCACCGCTCTCGACAATGCCGACTTCGACCTCTACCCCGGCGAAATCCTCGCCGTCATAGGCGACAATGGCGCCGGCAAGTCGTCGCTCATCAAGGCGATTTCCGGCGCGGCCGTACCCGATGAAGGCGAGATCCGGCTTGAAGGCAAACCGGTCGCCTTCAAATCGCCGATGGAGGCCCGCGAAGCCGGCATCGAGACCGTCTATCAGAATCTGGCACTGTCGCCGGCGCTGTCGATCGCCGACAACATGTTCCTTGGCCGCGAAATCCGCAAACCGGGCTTTCTGGGCGATTGGCTTCGTATGCTCGACCGTCCGGCGATGGAAAAGCGCGCCCGCGACAAGCTTACCGAGCTTGGCCTGATGACCATCCAGAACATCAGCCAGGCTGTGGAAACTCTCTCGGGCGGCCAAAGGCAGGGCGTTGCGGTGGCGCGCGCGGCCGCCTTCGGCAGTCGTGTGGTGATCATGGACGAGCCGACGGCCGCCCTTGGCGTCAAGGAAAGCCGTCGCGTGCTCGAACTGATCCTCGACGTCAAGAAGCGCGGCCTGCCGATCGTGCTGATCTCGCACAACATGCCGCACGTCTTCGAAGTGGCCGACCGTATTCACATCCATCGGCTGGGCCGTCGCCTCTGCGTCATCGATCCCAAGCAATATACGATGTCCGATGCCGTGGCCTTCATGACCGGAGCAAAGGTTCCGCCCGAGGCAGCACTGGCGGCGTGATGCAGGTCGCCCAAAAGTGCGTAGCGGTTTGGGAAACAACGACATGCACGGAACAGGAATTTGAAGCGCGTCGCGCCGACCGTCTTGGCGCGTCACACTTCCAAATTGCCAAATTGCCGCAGGGGGCAAGCCGGTTCGGCTTGTTTAAATCGATTGAATATATAGCGGTATCGGCTAGCATGGGCTGGGAGGAGCGATGAAAGCCGGTATGATCATGGCAACCGCACGAGAGGCATCATGACGAGCGCGATGACATCCGAACCCCTTCCTCCACTGCTCGAAAATCCTGATCCAAAAACACTCGCACGTGAAGTCTTGGTGGCCCTCAAATACAGGGTCGGCAAGGATACCACCGTCGCGACCCAGTACGACTGGCTGACCGCCTCGATCAAGGTCGTGCGCGACCGGATCGTCGATCGCTGGATGCAGGCGACGAAAGAGGCCTACGACCAGAAGGAAAAGCGCGTCTACTATCTGTCGCTGGAATTCCTCATTGGCCGCCTGATGCGCGATGCCTTCTCCAATCTGGGCCTGATGGACAACATGCGCGAGGCGCTGTCGTCGCTGGGCGTCGATCTCGATCTCATCGCCGCACTCGAGCCGGATGCCGCACTTGGCAATGGCGGCCTTGGGCGGCTTGCGGCCTGCTTCATGGAAAGCATGGCGACTGTCGACATTCCCGCGCATGGCTACGGCATCCGCTATGCCAACGGCATGTTCCGCCAGGAGATTCACGACGGCTGGCAGGTCGAATTGCCTGAGACATGGCTCGATCACGGCAATCCGTGGGAATTCGAACGCCGTGAGCGCTCGTTCGAGGTCGGTTTCGGCGGTTCGGTAGAATCGATCACCTCGAAGGACGGGCGTCTCGAGCGCCATGTCTGGAAGCCGACCGAGCATGTCCTGGCCGTCGCCTATGACACGCCCGTCGTGGGCTGGCGGGCCAATCGCGTCAACACGCTGCGGCTCTGGTCGGGCATGCCGGTCGATCCGATCCTGCTCGACAAGTTCAATGCCGGTGACCACATCGGCGCGCTTGCCGAAAGCAACAAGGCCGATGCCTTGTCGCGTGTGCTCTATCCCGCCGATTCCCACAAGGCCGGGCAGGAACTGCGGCTCAGGCAAGAGTACTTTTTCTCCACCGCCTCGCTGCAGGACATCGTCCAGCGCCATCTCAGCCAATATGGCGACCTGAAGTCGCTGCCCGACAAGGCTGCGATCCACCTCAACGACACCCATCCGGCCATCGCTGTGCCCGAGCTGATGCGCCTGTTGATGGATGTCCACGGCATGGATTTCGACCTCGCCTGGGATATCACCAAGCGCACCTTCGGCTACACCAACCACACGCTGCTGCCCGAAGCGCTGGAAAGCTGGCCGGTGCCGCTGTTCGAGCGGCTTTTGCCGCGCCACATGCAGATCGTCTATGCCATCAATGCCGAGGTGCTTCTGGAGGCGCGTGCCTCCGACCAGTTCTCGGACGAGCAGATCGGCCGCATTTCGCTGATCCAGGAAAATGGCGACCGCCGGGTGCGCATGGGCAATCTGGCCTTTGTCGGCTCGCACTCGATCAACGGCGTTTCGGCGCTTCACACCGACCTGATGAAAGAGACGGTGTTCGCCGACCTCCACAAGCTCTATCCCGATCGCATCAACAACAAGACCAACGGCATCACGCCGCGGCGCTGGCTGATCCAGTGCAATCCCGGGCTGACGTCGCTCGCCCGTGAGGCGATCGGCGACCGTTTTCTCGACGACATAGATGCCATCAAGGATCTCGATGTCTTCGCCGACGATGCCGCCTTTCGCGACAAGTTCGCCGCCGTCAAGCGCGCAAACAAGGCGCGGCTGGCCAACCTCGTCGCCGATCGGCTCGGCATCAAGGTCGATCCCTCGGCGCTGTTCGATATCCAGATCAAGCGCATCCACGAATACAAGCGCCAGCTTCTGAACATCCTCGAGGCGATCGCCCTCTACGGCCAGATCCGCTCGCATCCCGAGCGTGACTGGATGCCGCGCGTGAAATTCTTCGGCGGCAAGGCGGCGCCCAGCTACCACAATGCCAAGCTGATCATCAAACTCGCCAACGACGTCGCCAAGGTCATCAACCGCGATCCGGCCGTGCGCGGTTTGCTGAAGGTGGTGTTCGTGCCGAACTACAATGTCAGCCTGGCCGAGATCATGATGCCGGCTGCCGATCTGTCCGAGCAGATCTCGACCGCCGGCATGGAAGCGTCGGGCACCGGCAACATGAAGTTCGCGCTGAACGGCGCGTTGACCATCGGCACGCTCGACGGCGCCAATGTCGAGATCAAGGAATGCGTCGGCGACGACAACATCTTCATCTTCGGCCTGACCACCGCCGAGGTCGCCGAGCGGCGCAACAATGGCTACGATCCGCGCGCCGTCATCGAGGGATCATCCGAGCTGGCGCAAGCAGTTGCTGCTGTTTCGTCAGGCGTCTTCTCGCCGGACGATCCGGAGCGCTACCGCGATCTCATCAACGGTCTCTACAACAGCGACTGGTTCATGGTTGCCGCCGATTTCGATGCCTACGCCGCCGCCCAGCGCGAGGTCGATGCGGTCTGGCGCAACAGTCCCGACTGGTACGCCAGGGCGATCCGCAACGTTGCACGTGTCGGCTGGTTCTCCTCCGATCGCACGATCCGCCAATATGCGAAAGAAATCTGGAACGTGCCTGTCTGATGTGATTGCATGAGGCCGCGAACAATGTGGTCCCGGGCTATGAATTGGAGTGCCAAGCTCATAGCCCTAAAACAAACACTTGGTGCCCGGGGAGGGACGCTGCTCATGAAGAAGCCGCGCGTGACCGCTGCGAATAGCGGGCCGGACGGACTGGCGCCAGCCAGCGATGTTGCGGCGATTGTTGCCGGCACGCACGGAGATCCATTCGCCGTCCTTGGTGTCCATGAGGTTGGCAAGAGCCTGTATGCACGATGCTTTGTCCCGAATGCGGAATTCGTCACCGCCTACACGCTGACCGGCACCATCGCGGGTGAATTGTACAGGCGCGACGATGGCGGCTTTTTCGAAGGCAAGCTCTCGATCAAGAAGCGGCAACCCCTGCGCTATCATGCCAGGAACGCTGGCGGCGACTGGTGGCTGACCGATCCTTATTCGTTCGGTCCGGTGCTTGGCCCGATGGACGACTACTACATCGCCCAAGGCTCGCACCTAAGGCTGTTCGACAAGCTCGGCGCCCATGTCATTGATCACGAAGGCGCTTCCGGAGTGCATTTCGCCGTCTGGGCTCCCAATGCACGGCGCGTCTCGGTGGTCGGCGATTTCAACGAATGGGACGGCCGCCGGCACACGATGCGGGATCGCCGCGACACCGGCATCTGGGAACTGTTCGTGCCCGACATCGGAGCCGGACGGCCCTACAAATACGAGATCATCGGCCCCGATGGCGTGAGACTGCCACTGAAGGCCGACCCGTTCGCCTTCAAGTCCGAACTGCGTCCGGCCACCGCTTCGGTCGTTGCTGTGCCGCCGGCGCATGAGTGGGGCGATGAGGCGCATCGCAATTTCTGGCGCGATGCCGATCACCGGCGCGAAGCCATTTCGATCTACGAGGTCCATGCCGGTTCCTGGCAGCTTCGCGACGACGGTACGTTCCTGTCATGGGACGAGTTGGCCGACCGGCTGATCCCCTATGTGGTCGAGACCGGTTTCACCCATATCGAATTCATGCCGATCTCCGAACACCCCTATGACCCGTCCTGGGGCTACCAGACGACCGGCCTCTATGCGCCCTCGGCCCGCTTCGGCGACCCCGACGGCTTTGCTCGTTTCGTCGATGGCGCCCACCGCGCCGGCGTCGGTGTCATCCTCGACTGGGTGCCGGCGCATTTCCCGGTCGACGCGCATGGCCTGGCCAATTTCGACGGCACTGCGCTCTATGAGCATGCCGATCCACGCAAGGGTTTTCATCCCGACTGGAACACCGCGATCTACAATTTCGGCCGCCGCGAGGTGGTTTCGTTCCTCGTCAACAACGCGCTGTTCTGGGCCGAGAAATACCATGTCGACGGACTTCGCGTCGATGCGGTCGCCTCGATGCTCTACCTCGACTATTCGCGCAAGGCCGGCGAATGGATCCCCAACGAGAAGGGCGGCCGCGAGAACCTCGAGGCGGTCAGCTTCCTGCAGAAGATGAACAAGGAGGTCTACGGCCACCATCCGGGCGTCATGACCATCGCCGAGGAATCGACCTCATGGCCAAAGGTCTCGGCGCCGGTGCATGAAGGCGGGCTGGGCTTCGGCTTCAAGTGGAACATGGGCTTCATGCACGACACGCTGGAGTATTTCTCCAAGGAGCCCATCTTCCGCAAGCACCACCACAACGACCTCACCTTCGGCCTGACCTACGCCTTCTCGGAAAATTTCGTGCTGCCGCTCTCGCATGACGAGGTCGTGCACGGCAAAGGCACGCTGCTCGGCAAGATGGCGGGCGATGACTGGCAGAAATTCGCGACGTTGCGTGCCTACTACGCTTTCATGTGGGGCTATCCCGGCAAGAAGCTGCTGTTCATGGGGCAGGAGTTCGCACAGCGCCGCGAATGGAGCGAGGCGCGCGCGCTCGACTGGAACCTGCTGGAGTTCCGGCCGCATCGCGGCGTCTGGCAGACGGTGCGCGATCTCAACTATCTCTACCGTTCGCGTCCGGCGCTGCATGGCCGCGATTGCGAGCCGGAAGGGTTTTCCTGGCTGATCGTCGACGACAGCCAGAATTCGGTTTTTGCCTGGCTGCGCAGCGCGCCGGGCGGCAGCCCGGTGGCCGTCATTTCCAATTTCACGCCGGTGCCGCGCGACAATTATCGCGTGCCGTTGCCGACATCAGGCAAATGGCGCGAAATCATCAACACCGACGCTTCTGAATATGGCGGTTCCGGCAAGGGCAATGGCGGCATGGTCGAGGCGCGGGCGGAAGAAGGAAGCATCTCCGCGACGATGCTCTTGCCGCCGCTGTCCACGATCATGCTCGAGCTCGTCGCCGGCTGAACCCATCGACACTGAGTAACATGTCGAGATCGAGTAACTTGGGAGGGTAGAAATGGCAGACTTGAAACGGACCCAGCCGCTGGCGCGCGATGCCATGGCCTATGTATTGGCCGGCGGCCGCGGCAGCCGCCTCAGGGAACTGACCGACCGGCGCGCCAAGCCGGCCGTCTATTTCGGCGGCAAGACGCGCATCATCGACTTCGCGCTCTCCAACGCGCTTAACTCCGGCATTCGACGCCTCGGCGTCGCCACCCAGTACAAGGCGCATTCCCTGATCCGCCATCTGCAGCGTGGCTGGAACTTCCTGCGCCCCGAGCGAAACGAAAGTTTCGACATCCTGCCGGCCAGCCAGCGCGTCTCGGAAACGCAATGGTATGAAGGCACCGCCGACGCCGTCTACCAGAACATCGACATCATCGAGGCCTATGGGCCCGAATATATGGTCATCCTGGCCGGCGATCACATCTACAAGATGGACTACGAGATGATGCTTCGCCAGCACGTCGACGCCAATGCCGATGTCACCGTCGGCTGCCTCGAAGTGCCGCGCATGGAAGCCACCGGCTTCGGCGTCATGCATGTCGATGGCAAGGACAATATCATCGCCTTCGTCGAAAAGCCCGCCGATCCGCCCGGCATTCCCGACAAGCCAGAGTTTGCCTTGGCCTCGATGGGCATCTACGTCTTCAAGACCAAGTTCCTGATGGAGCAGTTGCGCCGCGATGCGGCCGAGCCGGGCTCCAGCCGCGACTTCGGCAAGGACATCATTCCCTATATTGTCCAGCACGGTAAGGCGATCGCGCACCGCTTCGCCAAATCCTGCGTCCGCTCGACCGCCGAGAACGAGGCCTACTGGCGCGACGTCGGAACGGTCGACGCCTATTGGGAAGCCAATATCGACCTGACCGATATCACCCCGGAACTCGACCTCTACGACCGCGACTGGCCGATCTGGACCTATGCCGAATTGAAGCCGCCGGCAAAGTTCGTGCATGACGAGGATGGCCGCCGCGGTTCGGCCGTGTCTTCGCTCGTCTCGGGCGACTGCATCGTCTCGGGGGCCTCACTGAAAAGAAGCCTGATCTTCACCGGCGCGCGCATCAATTCCTTTTCGACGCTCGAAGAAGTCGTCATGCTGCCCGACGTTCATGTCGGCCGGAACGCAAAGTTGAAGCGCGTGGTCATCGACCATGGTGTTAGGATACCGGAAGGGCTGGTGGTCGGCGAAGACCCCATTCTCGACGCCAAGCGCTTCCGCGTTTCCGAAAAAGGCATCTGCCTGGTTACGCAGGACATGATCGACAAACTAGGGTTGTAGTGCATGCAGGTTCTGTCGGTCACGCCCGAGATTTTCCCGCTGATCAAGACCGGTGGGCTTGCCGACGTGACCGGCGCGCTCCCCATTGCGCTGGCGGCCAAGGGCGTCACCATGCGCACGCTCCTTCCCGGGTTTCCGACCGTAATGTCCGCCTTCAAGAAAAAGAGGGCGGTGCTGCAATATCCCTTGCTGCAGGGCGGCAAGGCCTCTGTCCATTCCGTCCAGCTCGCCGGGCTCGAGCTGTTCGTGCTCGACGCGCCGCATCTGTTCGACCGTCCGGGCGGCCCTTATGGCAATGCGACCGGCGTTGACTGGCCAGATAACTGGCGGCGCTTCGCAGCACTAAGCCAGGTCGGTGGCGACATCGCCGGCGGCGCCATCTCGGGCTACCAGCCCGACATCGTCCATGCTCACGACTGGCAGTCGGCGATGACGCTGGCCTATATGCGTTACGGCAAGGCGGTCGGTGTGCCGTCGATGATGACCGTCCACAATCTCGCCTTCCAGGGCCAGTTCGGCGCCGGCATTTTCGGCGAGCTTGGCTTGCCGGCCGCGGCGATGGCGCTCGATGGCGTCGAATATTATGGCGGCGTCGGCTTCCTCAAGGCGGGCCTGCAGGCTGCCTGGGCGATCACCACGGTGAGCCCGACCTACGCGCAGGAGATCCGCTCGGCTGAATTCGGCATGGGCCTCGACGGCCTCATCAACATGCGGTCCAGCGATCTCTATGGCATCGTCAACGGTATCGACACCGGGATCTGGGATCCCGAAACCGACAAGCATCTGGTCTCCACCTACACGGCCGGGACGCTGAAGGCGCGGGCGCCCAACAGGGCCGCTGTCGAGGAGCGTTTCAGCCTCGATCGCGACGACAGCCCGATCGTCTGCGTCGTCAGCCGGCTGACCTGGCAGAAGGGCATGGACATACTGGCGCTGGTGGTCGACGGCATTGTTGCCACAGGTGCGCGGCTGGCCATCCTGGGCTCAGGCGACGCCGGTCTCGAAGGCGCGCTGCTTGCCGCCGCCGCCAGACATCGCGGCCGCATCGGCGTCGTCGTCGGCTACGATGAGGGACTGTCGCACATCATGCAAGGCGGCTGCGACGCCATCGTCATCCCCTCGCGCTTCGAACCGTGCGGGCTGACGCAGCTTTACGGCCTGCGCTATGGCTGCGTGCCGGTGGTTGCCCGCACCGGCGGCCTGGCGGATACGGTCATCGATGCCAATGAGGCCGCCGTTTCGGCCGGCGTCGCCACCGGCTTCCAGTTCGCACCCAACAATGGCGGTGCCTTGCTGCACGCCATCCGCCGCCTCGTCGACGCACACGCCAGTCCGGCCGTCTGGGAATCGCTGCAGCGCCAGGGCATGAAGGCCGACGTGTCGTGGGACAAGAGCGCGGACAAATACGTTGAACTCTATCGCTCGCTGCTTTCGAAAAGGGTTGCCTGAAGCATGATACGGACCGTCCCCACCAAACCCTACTCCGATCAGAAGCCTGGCACGTCGGGCCTGCGCAAGAAGGTGCCTGTCTTTCAGCAGGAGCACTATGCCGAGAATTTCATCCAGTCGATCTTCGACGCGCTCGACGGTTTCAAGGGCAAGACCCTGGTGATCGGCGGCGATGGCCGTTTCTACAACCGCGAAGTCATCCAGAAGGCCATCGCCATGGCAGCCGCCAACGGCTTCGGCAAGGTGATGGTCGGGCAGGGCGGCATCCTGTCGACGCCGGCCGCCTCGCATGTCATCCGCAAATACAAGACCTTTGGCGGCATCATCCTGTCGGCCAGCCACAATCCTGGCGGCCCGCATGAGGATTTCGGCATCAAGTACAATGCCGGCAATGGCGGCCCGGCGCCGGAAAAGCTGACGGACGCGATCTTCGAAAAGACCAAGACGATTTCGAGCTTCAGAACCGCCGACATCGATCCGATCGACATCGACACGGTAGGCACGGTCAAGGCCGCCGGCATGACGGTCGAGATCATCGACCCGGTCGCCGACTATGCCGAGCTGATGGAAAGCCTGTTCGATTTCGATGCCTTGCGCAAACTGTTCAAGTCGGGTTTCCGCATGCGCTTCGACGCCATGCACGCGGTGACCGGTCCCTACGCCAAGGAGATCCTCGAAAACCGGCTCGGCGCGCCCAATGGCACCTGCCGCAATTTCAAGCCGTTGCCGGATTTCGGCGGGCACCATCCGGACCCGAATCTTGTCCACGCCAAACACCTCTACGACGAGATGATGGGGCCGGACGCGCCGGATTTCGGCGCCGCCTCGGATGGCGACGGCGACCGTAATTTGATCATCGGCAAGGGCATTTTCGTCACCCCGTCGGATTCTGTCGCCATGCTCGCCGCCAATGCCCGCCTGGCACCCGGCTACAAGGCCGGTTTGAAAGGCATCGCCCGCTCGATGCCGACCAGCGGCGCGGCCGATCGTGTCGCTGAAAAACTCGGCGTCGGCATCTATGAGACGCCTACTGGCTGGAAATTTTTCGGCAATCTGCTCGACGCCGACATGGCGACGATCTGCGGCGAGGAGAGTGCCGGCACCGGCTCCAACCATGTCCGCGAAAAGGACGGCCTGTGGGCGGTGCTGTTGTGGCTCAACATCCTTGCCGCGCGCGGCGAGAGCTGCAAGCAGATCGTCACCGAGCACTGGGCGACCTACGGACGCAACTACTATTCGCGGCATGACTATGAGGAGGTCGAGAGCGACCGGGCGAACGCGCTGGTCGACGAACTGCGCGCCAAACTCGGCTCATTGCCGGGCACCAGCGTGCGCGGCATGACAATCGCCAGCGCCGACGATTTTGCCTATCACGATCCGGTCGATGGTTCGATCAGCGAGCATCAGGGGATCAGGGTGCTTTTCGAAGGTGGTTCGCGGGTCGTCTTCCGCCTCTCCGGCACCGGCACGTCGGGCGCGACGTTGCGCGTTTATATCGAGCGCTACGAGCCGGACAAGTCGAGGCACGATCTCGATACCCAGGCCGCCCTTGCCGATCTGATTGCCGCGGCCGATGATATTGCCGGGATTCACAGCCATACCGGCCGCCCCAAGCCAAGCGTGATTACTTGAGAGTGGCTGTGGCTTCACCCTTCCCCTTGTGGGGAGGGTCGATCCGCGTAGCGGATCGGGGCGCTCATAAAGCGCTTTCCCTGCGCCGCCCCCCAGCCCGCTCACTTCGTTCGCGACCCTCCCCACGAGGGGGAGGGTGGAGGACGCGCGCATGACCCCACTCGGTGCCACCATCACCAGCGAAGGCATCCGCTTTGCCGTGTGGTCGCAGGCCGCCCGTCGGATTTGGGTCTCGATCTTCGACGAGCAGGGCAAGCGGGAAATCGAACGGCTCGAGCTACAGCCGGAAGGCGAAGACGTCCATGCGCTGTTCGTCGCGGGCCTTGGCCAGGGCATCCGCTACGGCTTTCGCGCCGATGGCGACTACGCGCCGGAGCGCGGGCTGTGGTTCGATCCCGCCAAGCTCCTGACCGATCCTTATGCCGTCGAGATCGACCGGTCTTACATCTATGACTGGCGGCTGGCCCAGCGCCGGGGCGAGGGGGCCGATACCGCGCCGCTGATGCCGAAAGCGATTGCCGCTGCGCTGCAGAAGCCGATGCAGGCTGCGCCGTCGCTATTCCAGCCGGGGGGCCTGATATATGAAGTGCCGGTGCGCGCTTTCACCATGCTGCATCCGGATGTTCCGGAAAAATTGCGTGGTACCATTGCCGCTCTCGCTCATCCGGTGATTATCGAGCACCTGAAAAAACTCGGCGTTGGCGCGGTCGAACTGATGCCGGTGACCGCCTCGATCGACGAGCGGCATTTGCCGCCGCTCGGGCTGCGCAACGCCTGGGGCTACAATCCCGTGACGTTCATGGCCCTCGATCCGCGCCTGGCGCCGGGCGGCATCATGGAATTGCGAAACACGGTCGCTGTGCTGCGTCAGGCTGGTATCGGCGTCATCCTCGACCTCGTCTTCAACCACACCGGCGAGAGCGACAGGCTTGGGCCCACATTGTCGCTGCGCGGCCTCGACAATCAGACCTATTACCGGCACACATCGGAAGGCAGGCTGGTCAATGACACCGGGACCGGCAACACGGTCGCTTGCGACCATCCTGTCGTCCAGGAAATGGTCCTCGACACGCTTCGCCATTTCGTCAGGGATGCCGGCGTCGATGGCTTCCGCTTCGACCTCGCTCCCATTCTGGGGCGGGTCGAGGGCACATTCAATGCCGAGGCGCCGCTGCTGAGGGCGATGCGCGCCGATGCGCTGCTGGCCGATCGCGTGTTGATCGCCGAGCCGTGGGACATCGGTCCGGACGGCTATCAGCTCGGCAATTTCCCGCCGCCCTTCCTCGAATGGAACGACAAGTATCGCGACGATGTCAGACGCTTCTGGCGCGGCGACGCCGGCATGGTCGGCGCCCTGGCGACCCGGCTCGCCGGTTCGTCCGATGTGTTTGCCGCGAACAGGCAAGGCGCAAGCCGCACGCTCAATTTCATCGCCGCCCATGATGGCATGACGCTCGCCGATATCGTGCGCTACCAGCGCAAGCACAACGAAACCAATGGCGAGCAGAACCGCGACGGCCACAATGAAAACCTGTCCTGGAACAACGGCGTCGAAGGTGATGCAAACGACCCGGCCGTGTTGGCGGCTCGCCTCAACGATCAGCATGCCTTGCTCGCCACGCTGTTTGCCTCACGCGGCACCATCATGCTGACGGCCGGCGACGAATTCGGCCGCACCCAGCAGGGCAACAACAACGCCTATGCGCAGGACAACGAGATCACCTGGCTCGAGTGGGCCGGCCGCGACCAGGCGCTGGAGCGCTACGCGGCGGAACTCTCGAGGCTGCGCCGGTCGATGCCGGCGCTGTCCGACACAAGCTTCCTCACGGGCCAGCCACCGGCAGGTTCGGAGGTGCCGGACGTCGCATGGCTTGCTGAGACAGGTGCGGCGCTCGACGAACAGAGCTGGCAGGATCCGCAGCGGCACCGTCTTGTCATGGTCCTGGGCGGCGCCAGCGATGACGACCGCCGTCTTGCGGTGCTTATCAACGGCGATCGCCGGGCCTGCATGTTCACCTTGCCTGAGCGAGACGGATTCCTCTGGGCTCCAGCTATCGAAGCGCCGGATGCGGTGGATATCTCGCGGCCAATATCCGGGCGGACGATGATCTTCATGATCGAACGAGCGCAGGCCGGCACAAGGGAGAAGCGCAATGGCGGCGAGTGACAAGACCGGATGGTGGCGCGGTTGCGTCATCTACCAGATCTATCCGCGCTCCTTTCAGGACACGACCGGCGACGGCAGCGGCGATCTCGCCGGTATCACCTCGAGGCTCGCCCATGTCGCCTCGCTTGGTGTCGACGCCGTCTGGCTGTCGCCTTTCTTCAAGTCGCCAATGGCCGATATGGGCTACGACGTGTCGGACTATTGCGATGTCGATCCGATGTTCGGCACGCTCGAGGATTTCGATGCGCTGGTCGCCGAGGCGCATCGTCTCGGCCTGAAGATCATCATCGACCAGGTGCTGTCGCATTCATCCGACAAGCACGACTGGTTCGTCGAAAGCCGCGCCAGCCGCGATAACCCCAAGGCCGACTGGTATGTCTGGGCCGATACCAAGCCAGATGGCAGCGCGCCCAACAACTGGCTCTCCGTCTTCGGTGGCCCGGCCTGGGAATGGGATTCGACCCGCCGGCAATATTACATGCACAATTTCCTTGCCTCGCAGCCCGATCTGAATTTCCACAATCCGGAGGTCCAGGACACGCTTCTCGACACGGTGCGCTTCTGGCTGGAGCGCGGCGTCGATGGTTTTCGGCTCGATACGGTCAATTACTATGTCCACGACCGCTGGCTGCGCAGCAATCCGCCCCTGGCGTCGAGCGTCGCCGGCACCAACAACGAGACCAACACCTACCTCTATCAGGAGCATCTGTTCGACAAGACGCAGCCGGAAAACCTGGCATTCCTCCGTCGCTTCAGAGCCTTGCTCGATGAGTACGAGGATCGGGCGGCGGTTGGCGAAATCGGCGATGAAGGCCGCTCGCTGCAGACGCTCGCGGCCTACACCTCAGGCGGCGACAAGCTGCATATGTGTTACACCTTTGACCTGCTCGGTCCGCAGTTCTCGGCCGCGCATGTGCGTGGCTGCGTCGAAGCCTTCGAGGCGGCCGTCTCCGACGGCTGGGTCTGCTGGGCGTTCTCCAACCACGACGTGGTGCGCCATGTCAGCCGCTGGACAAGGCCGGACAGCGATCCCGATGCGGTCGCAAGATTCTCGATCATGCTGCTCACCTGCCTGCGCGGCTCGATCTGCCTCTATGAGGGCGAGGAGTTGGGTCTGGAGGAGGCGGAGCTGGCCTATGAGGATCTGCGCGATCCCGTTGGCATCCGCTTCTGGCCGGGCGTCAAGGGCAGGGATGGGTGTCGCACGCCGATGGTCTGGGAGGCCGGCGCCGACAATGCAGGCTTCTCCACGGCCAGGCCGTGGCTGCCGATACCGCCCAGCCATCGCGCCCGCGCGGTCGATGTCCAGAATGCCGACACGGCCTCGGTGCTCGCGTCCTATCGGGCTGCGCTGGCCTTGCGCGGGGTGCATGAGGCGCTGGTATCAGGCTCGATCCGCTTTCTCGACGCCGCGGGTGACCTGCTCGCTTTCATTCGCGAGGGCGGCGGCGAAAGACTGCTCTGTGTCTTCAATTTAGCCGGGGGACCGGCCAGTTGGCCGTTGCCCGGGGACATCCGAGCGGTTGCGAAGCTTGGTGGCGATGCCGCGGTCGTCGAGGCCGAGCTTTTGCTGCCAGCGCTCGGAGTCTTTTTTGGCAGGCTCGACTGATATCCCGACCGTTACTGCACCAGCACGGCACGTCCGCATGTCGCGCCGGTGACCCGGACATCGGCTTCGCCGAGATGAACGCCGAGCGTATCGAGCAGATTATAGAGCAAGGTGTCGACTGGTGCCGTTACGGTTTTCAAAAGCGTCGTCACGGCTGGCTTCACGGTGCCGAGCAGGGCGGTTACGTCAAGCCCGAGGATACCCAGCGCGTTGACGGAAAGTGATAACTTGTCGACCAGTGATGTTGTCAGCGTCTGGGTAATGTCCCGTGTCGGCGTCGTCTTGATGGTTTTGGCGGCGATCTCGGTTTTGTTGAAGACCAGGTTGGTCGGGCTGACATTGGTTATGTCGGCACCCGCCGACCCCTTCACCAGTATTAGCGGGATTTTTAGCAGCAACAGATTGAGGCTGACATCCGCTATGTTGGCGTCGGAGAACGACTGCGGGTTGCTGAAATCGGCGAAGGCGGTGGGGCTGTTATCGGCATCGCTGGCGGCAAGGTTCACCGCGGCGACGCCGGGCTTCGCGGCAATGGTAACCTTCAGGCTGTCGGGTCCGGTCGGGCAGCTGATGTCGGTCAGCTTGGCCTCGGCGTAGGCCACTTCGACATTCAGCGGCAGCTTGACCGACAGCAGGCTGATACCGCCGCCCAGGTTTGGATTGCCGACGCCGACCGTGACCAGCAGCTTGATGCGCGTTTGCGCGGTGCGAACCACGGTGCCGGCTTCTCCAACCGCCAGCCATGGCGAGGATTGCGGCGGTTCGCCGATGGCGATGGCGAGCGTGGTCGACAGCACCCCCGGAATGGTGGCGCCGAGGGCGACGTCGACCTGCTTCGAACCGTTTGCCAGTCCGGCGGCGGCAGTCAGCATGCCCAAGGCGCTCGCGTCGACGCCAAGGCCGGCCGGCTTTTGGCCGAGGCCCAACTTGCCGACGGAGCCGAGATCGATCAGATGGCTGAGCGGGATCTGGACCGTGCTGGTCGATTTGGACGCGATCGTCTGCAGAGCGACCTTGGCCGAATTGCCAAGCCCGGGCACATTGGCCATGGCCGTGGCGATCTGGCCGACGGTCGCCTTAGATGCCAGCACATCCGAATACGACACGCCGGTCAGGTTCAGCTGTGTGGCAAGGCCGTCCACGAAGGAGAGAACGCTCACATCCGCGGAGATCAGCGCGTTATAGTCCATGACGCTGAGCGAGATGTTGCTGCCGAGAAGTCCGCCGAGAAGTGCGTTGAGGATACCGCCATCGAGGCTGGCGAGCCTCGATCCGACCGAGAACGTCGCCTGCGGCGTCATGCTGGCGGTGGCTTGGGTGCCGATGACGGGAGTGGGGATCAGCGAACTCGCGAAATAGCGGGCAGGGATCTTCTTCAGGGTGACACGGACGGCATTGTAGGGGGTTATGCTGGCCTGGAAACGCTGGCCCACATTGGCGCCGGATGCCACATATCGCCCGGGCGTGACCGTCACGACGGTTTTGCCGACCGCCGGCTCGATCGTCTGTCCCGAGCTTTGAACGACCACCCCTGGCATGCCGTTGTCGGTCAGCGTGGTGACAACCGCTGTGTTGACATTGGTCATGTTCGAGGCGGCGGTGATCGCCGCCAGGTCCACCATTGCCTGGGCTTCGCGGCGCTCGGTGTAGATCGAGGCTTCGTCGATAGCCACCGCGGCTAGCGCCAGCGCCACCGGCGCGCTCAATGCCGCCATGACGGTGAAGTTCGCTTTCCTGTCACTCAGCATCAGCCGGGCAAGCCGACCGATCCCATTACACGCATGCAGCAGCATTCAGATGCCCCCGACCCTGATCGTTGACTGGCGCTTGATCGTGGTTCCGGGCATGGCTATGCCCGGGAAAAGGTTCCAGATCGGCAGGTTGCGGGCGTCGTACTGGATGGCCACCACGAACTGGCTCCCATCGGCCGTGCTGTCGTTAGCCTGGTAGGTCAGCTTGCTGACATCCACGAAGGGATATCCGCCGGCATTGTTGGTGACGAAGCTGGCCACGAGCGTCTGGCGTTCGGTCTGGTTCAGCCCGGCAATCGCCGTGCGGGCGGCATCCGCCGCGATCTGCTGGATCGAGTTGGCGGCGCCGAAATATATACCATATGCAACCATTCCGAGCAGAAGAAGAATGAAGATCGGCGAGAGCAAGGCGAATTCAACCGCGGAAGTTCCACGTTCTTCTTGGAATTTTCGCACCAATTGAGCGATTTTGGGCAATTTACTTGCTCCGTTGCTCATAGCCGCCACGCGTCTGAGATCGAACTGTAATAGAAGGCAATCATAATGTAACCTGTGGTTGCTTAAGAACGCATTAAGACATTCCGGCAAACTGGCGTGGCTCCGATTCGCGGTGAAAAATGGCGTCGAGGTGAAGAAACCAAGTCAAGCTTTTGGTTTCGGCTGGTGTTTCAGCGGCCACGCCATAGCTTTCGTCCGCCTTACTTTGGGTGACCCAGAGAGTCTGTTGAAATAAAAATTCTCCGCGTTAGTGTCTGGGCACGA
The DNA here is from genome assembly GCF_020164875.1 of Mesorhizobium sp. CO1-1-8. Lineage (NCBI taxonomy): Bacteria > Pseudomonadati > Pseudomonadota > Alphaproteobacteria > Hyphomicrobiales > Phyllobacteriaceae > Mesorhizobium > Mesorhizobium sp. CO1-1-8. Next base: position 543,414 of record NZ_JAIUGZ010000002.1, read on the forward strand.
GCCGCAGGACGGGAACCAGCGGCGCGCTCAAAGGGGTCAGATATCGGCTCCAGGGCGTCAACACTTAATAGGCGCGCCAACAGCAGCGCCGACAGGGAGAACTTCATGCTGAAAAACATGCTGAAGGCGACTGTGTTCGCCACGACGATGACGCTGGCGGCCGGGACGTTCTACACGCAGGCCTTTGCCGAGACCGTCTATAACAGGGGCACCGCCGCTGAATCCGAGTCGGTCGATCCGCACAAGACCTCGACGGTTTACGAAGCCAATGTCTTGCGCGACCTGTTCCAGGGCCTGGTCATGCAGGACCAGAAGGCCAATCTCATTCCTGGTGCCGCCGAGAGCTGGACGGTTTCGGACGACGGCACCGTCTACACGTTCAAGCTGCGCAAGGACGGCATGTGGTCGGATGGCAGCCCGGTGACTGCGGACGATTTCGTCTATGCCTTCCACCGGCTGGAAGATCCGGCGACGGGTGCCGAATACGCCTCGATGCTGTATCCGGTGAAGGGTGCGGAGGATGTCAATACCAAGAAGGGCAAGCCTGAGGACATGGGCGTCAAGGCGATTGACGCAAATACCCTGGAGGTCACGCTGAAGGCGCCGACACCTTACTTCCTGGAGATGCTGACCCACCAGGCGACCTATCCGGTCAGCAAGGCCTCCATCGAAAAGCTCGGCGCCGACTGGATCAAGCCCGGCAATCTGGTGTCCAACGGCGCCTACACGCTGGCTGAGTGGGTCCCCAACGATCACATGAAGCTGGTCAAGAATCCGAAATTCTGGGACGCGGCGACGGTCAAGTTCGATGTCGTCAACTACATTCCGACCGAGGACCGCTCGTCGGCGATGAAGCGCTTCGAAGCCGGCGAACTCGACAGCTACGACGACCTCCCGACTGAACAGCTCGCCGATCTCAAGACCAAGTTTGGCGACCAGATCCACGTCGGACCGTATCTCGGCACCTATTATTATGCGATCAAGACCGACAAGGCGCCGTGGGACAATGTCGAACTGCGCAACGCCATCTCGATGGCGATCGACCGCGACTTCCTCGCCGAAAAAGTCTGGCAGAACTCGATGCTGCCCGGCTATTCGATGGTGCCCCCCGGCATCGAGGGCTACACGCCGGCAATGGCCAAATACGCCGACATGCCGCAGATCGACCGCGAGGATGCGGCCAAGAAGATCCTCGAGAAACTCGGCTATACGCCCGAAAAGCCGCTGAAGATGGAAATCCGCTACAACACTTCGGAGAACCACAAGAACACTGCCGTGGCCATCCAGGAACAGCTGAAGCCGCTTGGCGTCGACGTCACGCTGCTCAACACCGACACCAAGACCCACTACTCCTTCCTTGAGCAGAAGGGCGACTATGATCTGGCACGTGCCGCCTGGATTGCCGATTACAAGGATCCGGAAACCTTCCTTGGCATCTCGCGCAAGGCCAGCGGCAACAATTATTCGGATTACAACAGCCCGGCCTATGAAGCGGCCATGGACAAGGCGGCCGCCGCCGGCGGCAACCCCGAACAGCGCATGAAGGAACTGGCCGACGCCGAACGCATCCTGGTCGACGACGTCGGCCAGATACCGCTCCTCTATTACAGCTACCACGATATCGTGTCATCGAAGCTGCATGGCTTCGTCGACAACGTGATGGATGTGCATCCGTCGCGCTTCGTCAGCAAGGACTAAACCCTGGCCAAAGCCACCGCGCCTCCAGGCGCGGTGGCGGTGGTTTGCCATCGCATCGGCCCGGGTATCGGAATTCGATTTCGGCAATGTCGGTGCGAAGATTTGAAAGCTAGAGCGCGGCCGTCCAACTGGATGCGCGCGGCTCTGGATCAAGCGGGGCACCGATGCTGCGATACGTATTACGGCGGCTTCTGACCGCCATTCCAACGCTGTTCGTCATCGTGACAATGGCGTTTTTCCTGATGCGCGTCGCGCCGGGCGGTCCATTCAACCAGGAGCGGGGGCTCAGTCCCGAGATCAGGGCTAATCTCGAAGCCCAGTTCGGGCTCAACGATCCGCTCTGGCTGCAATTCGTCCACTATCTCGGCAATCTGTTGCGCGGCAATTTCGGTCCGAGCTACAACATGCCGGATTTCACCGTCACCGAACTGTTCGCCAAGGGGCTGCCCATTTCGGTTCAACTCGGCGCCTCGGCGCTCGTCCTGGCGCTGCTGCTCGGTTCCGTGCTCGGCACCATTGCGGCGCTTAACCAGAACAAGCTTGGCGACTATACGGTGATCGCGCTGGCGACGGCCGGCAGCACCATCCCAACCTTCGTCATCGCGCCGGTGATCCAGCTCCTGTTCGGGCTGACCTGGAGGCTGCTGCCGATCGGTGGGTGGGGCGATGGCGCTTTCATCAACAAGGTCGGCCCGGTGCTGACGCTCGCTCTGCCGCAGATCGCCATCGTCGCCCGGCTGATGCGTGGCTCGATGATCGAATCCTTGCGGTCCCACCACATCCGCACGGCGCGCGCGCTCGGCCTGTCCGACTGGTCGGTGGTGGTCAAGCATGCGCTGCGCGGTGCCATCCTGCCGATCGTCTCCTTCACCGGTCCGGCGGCGGCGGCATTGCTGACCGGCTCGGTCATCGTCGAGACGATCTTCTCCATTCCGGGCGTCGGCCGCTATTTCGTCGATGCTGCGCTCAATCGTGACTACACGCTGGTGATGGGAACGGTGGTGGTGATCGCCATCTTTACCATTGTCTTCAACCTGATCGTCGACGTCATGTACGCGGTCGTCGATCCGAGGGTGCGCTATGACTGACATCACAGCCACAGCCGCCTCCACCGTCATCGGCCGTTCGCTCTGGGGGGATGCCTGGGCGCGGCTCAAGGCCAATCGCGCCGCCATGTTCAGCCTGTATTACCTTGCCCTGATCGGTATCATCAGCGTGTTCGGGCCGTGGTTCGTGCCGCATCAATACACCACCATCTATGCCGACTACGTGCGCATGCCGCCAAGCCTGACAGCCTATCCGAAGGCCGACATGATCGAGACGGCGCTCACCGAAGCGATCAAGCGCATGCGGGTCGACATCAAGGGATGGCGGCAGGAAGGCAATCAGATCTTCGTCACCGTCAAGTCGACCAGGCCGATCGACGACCGCAACATCCGCTATCTCGACCGCTCCGATGCCTTTGACGGCACCAGGATCGAGAGCAAGTCGGCCGACGGTCTCGAAGTGACGATGAGCGCCTCGATCAAGCAGCAATATTTCCTGTTCGGCACCGACAACACCGGCCGGGACCTGTTGTCGCGCACGCTGATGGCCGGGCGCATATCGCTGGCCATCGGCCTGCTCGCGGGCGTCGTGGCGGTGGTCATCGGCGTGGTCTACGGGGCCGCTGCCGGTTTTGCCGGAGGCAAGGTCGACGAGGTGATGATGCGCATCGTCGACGTGCTCTATTCCTTGCCTTTCATCTTCTTCGTCATCATGCTGGTGGTGTTCTTCGGCCGCAACTTCGTGCTGATGTTCCTGGCCGTCGGCGCCGTGCTGTGGCTCGACATGGCGCGCATCGTGCGCGGCCAGGCGCTGTCGATCCGCCGCCAGGAATATGTCCAGGCGGCGGAAGCCATGGGCGTCGGCCAGCGCGGCATCCTGCTGCGCCACGTCATCCCCAATCTGCTCGGCCCGGTGGTCATCTACATGACGCTGCTGGTGCCGCAGGTCATCATCCTGGAAAGCTTCCTGTCGTTTCTCGGGCTCGGCGTGCAGGAGCCGATGACCAGCTGGGGCGTGCTGATTTCGGTCGGCGCCAAGAACATCGGCACCGCCAACTGGCTGCTCCTGTTTCCCGCCTTCTTCCTCGTCTCGACGCTGTTCGCGCTGAACTTCGTCGGCGATGGCCTGCGCGACGCACTGGACCCGAGAGATCGATAAAGATGGGGATCGCTGAGATGGCTGCTTCCGAAACGATCCTCAGCGTCAAGGACCTGCGCGTCCGCTTCCGCACGCTCGACGGCATGGTCGAGGCGGTGAAAGGCATCAACATCCACGTCAATGCGGGCGAGACCGTTGCCGTGGTTGGCGAATCCGGATCCGGCAAGAGCCAGACGATGATGGCGGCGATGAGCCTGCTGGCATCGAATGGCGAAGCGACAGGCAGTGTCGACTATCGCGGCCGCAACCTTCTGACTCTGAGCAAATACGAACTCAACAAGGTCCGCGGCGCCAAGATCAGCATGATCTTCCAGGAGCCGATGACCTCGCTCGATCCGCTCTATTCGATCGGCAACCAACTGATCGAACCGATCCGACGGCATCGGGGCCTGAACGCCGCAGAGGCGCACGAAGAGGCGCTCAAGCTTTTGCGGCTGGTGCATATTCCAGATCCCGAGCGGCGGATGAAATCCTATCCGCACGAAATGTCCGGTGGCCAGCGCCAGCGCGTCATGATCGCCATGGCGCTCGCCAACGATCCCGACATTCTCATCGCCGACGAGCCGACGACGGCGCTCGACGTGACCATACAGGCGCAGATCCTGATGCTTCTGGCCGAATTGCAGCGCAAGCTCGGCATGGCGATCGTCTTCATCACCCACGATCTTGGCATCGTGCGCCGCTTTGCCGATCGGGTCTATGTCATGCGCCAAGGCGAGGTTGTCGAGGAGGGGGAGGCGGAGGCCATCTTCGTCAACCCACAGCATGCCTACACGAAAATGCTGCTGGCGGCCGAGCCGACCGGCAGCAAGGCGCCGCCGCCCGCCAATGCTCCAGTGCTGCTCGAAGGCAGGAATGTCGAAGTGACGTTCAGGATCGGCGGCGGGTTTCTTGCTGGTGAACCGCTGATGCTGCGTGCCGTCGATCACATCTCCATCCGGCTGCAGCGCAACCAGACCATCGGCATCGTTGGTGAATCGGGCTCGGGCAAGTCGACCCTCGGCCGCGCCTTGCTGCGGCTGTTGCCGAGCGACGGGCTCATCCGTTTCGGCGATCGCGATATTTCCCAAGCCGACAGGCAGGCGATGCGGCCGCTGCGGCGCCAGATGCAGCTCGTCTTTCAGGACCCGTTCGGCTCGCTGTCGCCGCGCATGACCGTCGGTCAGGTCATCACCGAAGGGCTTCTGGTGCATGAGCCTGATCTTTCGGGCAAGCAGCGTGATCAACGCGCGGTCGAGGCCTTGCGCGAGGTCGGCCTCGACCCCAACGCACGCAATCGCTACCCGCACGAATTCTCCGGCGGCCAGCGGCAGCGCATCGCCATTGCCCGCGCCATGATACTGAAGCCCAGGCTGGTGGTGTTGGATGAGCCGACCTCTGCGCTAGATCGCTCTGTGCAGAAACAGATCGTCGAACTGCTGCGCAAGCTGCAGGCGGACCACGAACTGTCCTACCTCTTCATCAGCCACGATCTGTCGGTCGTGCGCGCCATGGCCGACTACATCATCGTCATGAAGCAGGGCAAGATCGTCGAGGAGGGACCGACCGAGGCGATCTTCAGCAATCCGCAGCACGCCTACACACAGACGCTGATGGCCGCCGCGATCGACGTGACGCGATTTCGCCTGAGCGCCTGAACCGGGCTCCGCACCGAGGCATTGGCTGCCCGCTCAATTCGCGGACCTCGGGCACTTGCGCGCTCGCACAGCGGCAATGGCATCCTGTTGCTGCTTAAGCCGGTCGATCCTGGCTGTTTCACGGTTGGCTACCGCCGTCTTCACGCGTGAGCCGCCGAGCAGCCAGCGTGGAACATTGGTGTTGGCGACCTTGCCGCGCGTGATTGCCGTTTGCGAGATGTCACGGGCGACGTCTCCCATCGCACTGTTGAGGTCGGTACACGTCATCGAATCGTATTTCGCTGGATCCACGGTTCTGCCGAGCGATGAACAGCCAGCGACGAGAACCAGCGTCATCACAAGAATCAAGGGCGGGGCTGTGGTTGAATTCAAATTCATGTCGCACTCGGCCCGCCGTTTCACTGACTCCATCAGGTCCATCGACCCTAAAGCCGACGGACCTTTTCGTCAAAATATGCGGCCGCGAAGAAACCTCCCAGTGGGCCCGGCCTTTTTCGGCCGACGCAGGAACATTTCAGCCACTGGAATTGCTATCTGCCGGTTCCGGCGACGTCGGGGCAGCTTTTCCTACGCTGCTTCGGCCACGAACGCCGACGGCGGGCGACCGCCGAGCACTGTCTGAGCGATGTCGGTGTCATTTTCATCGACATGCGCCGTCACCAGAATGACCCCTTCGGCAACGTCCTGATCATCCGCCTTTATGGCGGCCATGGCGAATGTTCCAAACAGACCGCCGGCAACGCCGCCACACACCGCGCCAGCCACCGCTGTTGGCAATACGCTCGCAGCAACAGGATTGATGCCATAGGCCGCAACGGCGCTCAGGCAGGCCAACCCGCCGGCGGCAGCGCCAAGTAACGATCCCAAAGCGGAAACCCGAAGAGATCCCGCCTCGTCATTGTAAGGCCCGATGATCGCGATCTGTACGCGAGGAATTCCGGCCGTCACCAAGTCGCTGGCGACCCGCGCCGCATCGGCGGGGGAATCAAAAAGCCTGCTAATCGTCGGCATGGTCGCTTAACGCTTCTGGCTGTTCAGCAGCGTGTCGGTGAGGAATGACGCGGCAATCAGGTCATCAACCTCGATTCGCCCCTCGCCGCCCTCCATGATGGCCGCGACCTTCTGGAAGGTCTTCATCTCGTCTTCGGTAATCCGGGCTTCCTGCATCCTGGCCCTGATCTCTGTCATGCGCATGCTCAGGGCATGGGACCTTTTGGTTTCACGGTTGGACATGCTGCTGCTCTTAGTTTCATTGATCACTTTTCCCGCCACCCGAATTTGGAGCAAGGGCAGACGTTTCCAACCTGGACTTCGGTCGGGCAGGGTTCGGACTTAAGTCTGGTCGGGGGGCGACGGCGCCGCAAAAGCATGAGTCCCAAAAGTGGCCCGACTCCATCAAGAATCGGGCCGGAGATCTGTGGTCAGTACCCGTCGTTCTCGATCACCACGGGATGGTGCCGATGGTAATGGCGATGGGTGGAGACGGAACCTGTCACGACAACGGTATCGCGGTGATGATGCCGGCGCCCATGGTCATAGAACGCCATGGTACCATGGCGGCGGTGGTGCAAGCGCTGGCCGTCTTCGTTGATGATCTTGACGCTGCCGTGATGTCGATGATGGGTTCTAACAACCACATCGGCTTCGGCTGCCGAAGCCATAACGGGCAGTCCAATGGAAAGCGCCAACGCGCACATGATCATTGTTTTCATTGCAATTTCTCCAAGTTCTTAATTAGCCCTTCGTTGGATAACTGCCCTTGATTGCTTTGGTTCCGATCGTCCGGCATCGACCCGAATGTTCACTGGTCATCGCTGGCTCTCGTCAAACGACGGAACATTAGGCGTGCCTGATGGTTTTATTTCTCGCAGCCGGGATCACGATTTGGTGTCTGCTGCAGATCAGTCGGCAAAGGCTGGTCGGCCCGCGTTCTCTGCCAGAGGCGCGGGCTTCCCTCGGGCAACAGGAGAGAGATCATGAACAATATCGTTTGGCTCGTTGGAGCTGTGGTCATCGTGATAGCGATCTTGAGCTTTTTTGGCCTCCGCTGAGCGGGACGCGCATACGTTTTCCGGAATCTATCCGCACGTACGAAAGCATCAGGCGGCCGGTTGAGGCCGTCTGGGTACTGTCCAGTGCAACAGGCATCGCTGTCGACCGGCCGCAGAGGCACGGCGAATAGGAGTTCGCTCATCCGACTGGCGGGGGACGCGAGTAATCTCGCTCAAGGAGCAGGTGGAGCGCCGAAGTCGGGATGCGCTAACTCTTTGTTTTTTCTGGTCGGAGTGGCAGGATTTGAACCTGCGACCCCCTCGTCCCGAACGAGGTGCGCTACCAGGCTGCGCTACACTCCGTGACCAGACCGCGGGCTTATAGCCGCCACACTTCGTTCCTGCAAGCGGCATGGCAGCACTTCTGTCGCATTTCGTCGAGCATAGTCCGAAAAGGCTCGGATCCCCTCACGGGATAAACGTGGCTTAAAGCCTTCTGTGCTAAGCCGCGCCCTCGACAACTCGTAATTTCCGCCATTCGGAGTTTTCCAGTCTTGTCCTTCAGCATCGTTGGCGACGCACGGCCCAACAGTTTCGAATTCGAAACCGAAGCGCTGATCAAGCCATCCGGCTTTCGCGAATATGATGCGCGCTGGTGGTTCGGCCATCCCGGCTCCGCGCAACTGCCGGAGCTCAATCTGGTCGGCGTCCAGGCACTTGGCATGGGGCTTGGCACGCTGATCCGCCGTGTCGGTGCCGGTCCCGATATCGTCACCGGGCATGATTTCCGCTCCTATTCGCTGTCGATCAAACTGGCGCTGGTGTCGGGCCTGATGGCCGCGGGCGCACGGGTGAGGGACATCGGCTTGGCGTTGTCGCCGACGGCCTATTTTGCCCAGTTCGCACTGGACGTGCCTTCGGTCGCCATGGTCACCGCCTCGCATAACGAGAATGGCTGGACCGGCGTCAAGATGGGTGCGGCGCGGCCGCTGACTTTCGGACCGGAACAGATGAGCGCGCTGAAGGCGATCGTGCTGGCCGGTGATTTCGATCTCGTCGGCGGCGGCTCCTACGATTTCGTCCGCGATTTTCGCGCCACTTATCTCGACGATCTGACCAAGGACAAGCGCATCGCCCGAAAGCTGAAAGTGGTCGTCGCCTGCGGCAACGGCACCGCCGGGGCTTTCGCGCCGCAAGCGCTGCAGCGCATCGGCTGCGAGGTCATCCCGCTCGATGTCGACCTCGACCATACCTTTCCGCGCTACAACCCCAATCCCGAGGACATGCAGATGCTGCATGCCATCAGGGAGAAGGTGCTGGAGACTGGAGCCGATGTCGGCCTTGGCTTCGATGGCGACGGTGACCGCTGCGGCGTCGTCGACAATGAGGGCAATGAGATTTTTGCCGACAAGGTCGGTGTGATGCTGGCGCGCGATATCTCCAGCCTGCATCCGGGCTCGACCTTCGTCGTCGACGTCAAGTCGACCGGCCTGTTCAACACAGACAGCGTGCTGCGCGCCAGCGGCGCCGTCACCGACTACTGGAAGACCGGCCACTCCTACATAAAGCGCCGCGTCGCGGAGCTTGGCGCCGTCGCCGGTTTCGAAAAGTCGGGCCATTTCTTCTTCAACCCGCCGATCGGCCGCGGCTACGACGACGGCTTGGTCACCGCCATCGCCATCTGCCAGATGCTGGATCGCAGTCCCGGCAGTTCGATGGCCGATCTCTACCGCGCGCTGCCGCTGACCTTCGGCACGCCGACCATGTCGCCGCACTGCGCGGACGATGTGAAGTATGGCGTTGTCGAGCGGGTGGTTGCCGATTTTCAGGCCATGAAGCGGGATGGAATGGTTTTCGCTGGCCAGAAGATCGCAGACCTCATCACCGTCAACGGCGTGCGCGTCGTCGCCGATGACGGCACCTGGGGGTTGGTGCGCGCCTCGTCGAACAAGCCGGAACTGGTCGTGGTCGTCGAAAGCCCGGTGTCGTCGCAGCGTCGACGGGAGATGTTCGAGGCTGTCGACGCCGTGCTGCGCCGCAGCCCCGAGGTGGGCGCCTACAACCAGACCTTTTGAATGGTAGTTGAATGACCGAGCGGATTGTCAGTTTTGTCATGAGCGGCGGCGTCGGCTCGCGGTTGTGGCCGCTGTCGCGCGAGGACAATCCCAAGCAGTTCCACGACCTGTCGGGCGACGGCTCGATGCTGGCCAAGACCTTGCGTCGGCTGACGGCCCGGCCGGAGGGCGAAACGCCGATCTTCCTGATCGCCGCGGAGCGCCATGCCGATCGCGTCCACGCCGATCTTGCCGGCCTCGACCTCGCCGGCGGCGGGCCGCTGTTCGAGCCGACCGGACGCAACACAGCCGCCGCCGTCGCACTGGCGACGCTACGCACATTGTCCGAGTTCGGCGACAGCCTGGTGCTGGTGGTGCCGTCGGATCACGAGATATCGACCCCGCGCCAATTCTGGCAGAGTGTCGAAGCAGGTACGCAGGCTGCACGCGAGGGCGGGCTGGTGGTGTTCGGCATCAAGCCGACGCAACCAGAGACCGGCTACGGCTATATTGAGGTCGCGGCCGAAAGCGGCGGCATCTTCGGCGTGTCGCGCTTCGTCGAAAAGCCGGATCTTGCGACTGCGCAGAGCTATCTCAAGGCCGGAAATTTCTACTGGAACACCGGCATCTTCCTGTTTCGCGCCAGCACCATGCGTGACGCTTTCATAGCGTTCCAGCCGGATATCTGGCAGGCCACCGAAGCAGCCTACAAGGCAGCGACATCGGATCTGTCCGGCCTTTACATGCCGCTGGAACTCTACGCCGCCATTCCGTCGAACTCGATCGACTACGCCATAATGGAGCGGGCAAAAGACATCGCGATGGTGCCGGCCGGCTTCCGCTGGAACGATCTCGGCTCATGGCAGTCGCTGCTCGATGTCGGCCCCGCGGACGACCGGGGCAATGTCATCATCGGCGATGTCGTCGCCATCGATTGCCAGAATTCCTACATCCGCAGCGACGGCCGCCTGCTGTCGGCGATCGGCATGAAGGACATCGCCATCGTTTCGACATCGGATGCCACCTTCGTCGCTCCCGTCAGCCACAGCCAACACGTCAAGAAGATCGTCGAGCAGCTTGAAAAATCGGGTCGCCTGGAAACCAGGTTCACGCCGGCGCATGACCGCGTCATCGAAAGCGGGGCCTGGCGGCGGCGCGTGCACCACTGGCTGTTTCAGGAGACCTTGCCGCTGTGGTCGACATCGGGCGTCGACGAACGCCATGGTGGTTTTCACGAAGCGCTTGGCCTGGACGCTTCGCCGTTGATGAAGCCCAAGCGCATGCGCACCATGGCAAGGCAGGTCTATGCCTTCGCCGTCGCCCGGGCGCGCGGTTGGGACGGTCCGGCCGACCGGCTGATCAGCCACGGCATCGCCTTCATGGCCAGCAAGGGCCGCACCGACAAAGGCGGCTGGGTTCGGACGCTGAATGTCGACGGTTCGGTCGCCGACGCCACCGAGGATGCCTACGATCATTCCTGCGTCCTCCTGGCACTGGCGCATGCGCATATGTCTGGCAATGCCGACGCCTTGCGCCTCGGCGAGGAAACCTTCGCCTTTCTCGATGCGCATCTCGAAGACAGCCGCATGACCGGCTTCCTTGAGACATCGGACGGCAAAGGCGAGCGCCGCTCCAACCCGCATATGCACCTGCTCGAGGCCTTCCTCGCTTGGCACCAGGCGACCGGCGAGCGCGCGCACCTGCGCCGCGCGGCGCGTATCATCGACCTCTTCCGCAGTCATTTCTTCGATCCGGAAAGCTGGACGCTTGGCGAGTATTTCGACGCCGAATGGAAACCCTCCGCCGGAGAGAAAGGCTCATGGACCGAACCCGGCCATCACTTCGAATGGGCCTCGCTGCTGGTCGATTTCGCCGCGCGTAGCGGGCAGGCCGAGTTGAGCGGCTTTGCCAGGAAACTCTACGCCTCAGCCGTCGCCAATGGGCTCAACCGCGCCACCGGCCTTGCCTATGGCGCCGTCTCCAGGCAGGCCCTGCCGCTCGACCTGATATCGCGCAGTTGGCCGCAGGCCGAAGCGGTGAAGGCGGCGATCGCGCTGGACGGTTCGGGCGGCCCTGATCTCAAGCCTGAGATCGAAGCGCGCGTCGGCCGGCTGTTCCGCTGGCACATCGATCCGGCGCCGCTCGGCCTGTGGATCGACCGCATCGATGAGCGCGGCCGCTCGCTTGCATCGGACGTGCCGGCCAGCATCTTTTATCATCTGGTCTGCGCGCTGACCCAGTATCTGGACAGCACGGCCGATCCGAAGGCGTAGAGGGCTCGATCAGTAGGGGCTCGCCACGTCGCCCGTCTCGACATAGATCGACTTCAGTTGCGAATAGAGCGCCAGCGCCGCCAGTGAATTCTCACGTCCGATACCTGACTGTTTGAAGCCGCCGAACGGGATTTCGACCGGCGTCAGATTGTAGGCGTTGATCCAGCAGGTGCCGGCCTGCAACTCGGCGATGACGCGGTGGGCGCGCGGCAGGTCGCGCGTGAAGACGCCGGCAGCAAGACCGAATTCGGTGTCGTTGGCGCGGTCGATCACTTCATCCTCGCCGTCGAATTTCAGCACGCTCATCACTGGTCCGAAAATTTCTTCACGGGCGATACGCATGCCATCGGTGACGCCGGTGAACACCGTCGGCTCGACGAAGAAGCCGCCCTGGAAACCCTGCAGCGAAGGCACGTTGCCGCCGCAGGCGAGAACAGCTCCGTCCTGCTTGCCGACCTCGATATAGCCGACCACCTTGTCGTGCTGCGCCTTGGAGACCAGCGGCCCTATCTGGGTTTCGGGATCGAGCGGGTCGCCGATGCGGATTTTCTTGGTCCGCTCTATCAGGCGCTCGACGAAACGGTCGTGGATGCCGCTCTGCACGAAGACCCGCGTGCCGTTGGAGCAGATCTGCCCGGTCGAATAGAAATTGCCGAGCATGGCGCCGCCGATGGCGTTCTCGATGTCGGCGTCGTCGAAGACGATCAGCGGCGACTTGCCGCCGAGCTCCATCGTAGCGTGCTTCATTCTTGAGCCAGCCAGCGACAGCACCTTGCGGCCGGTCGGCACCGAGCCGGTCACCGAGACCTTGGCGACGACATCGTGGCCGACGAGGCCGGCGCCGACATCGCCATAGCCTTGCACCACGTTGAACAGCCCGTCGGGCAGCCCGGCCTCGCTGTAGATCTCCGCCAGTGCGAGTGCTGAAAGCGGCGTGTTTTCCGATGGCTTGAACACCATGGCATTGCCCATGGCGAGTGCCGGTGCCGATTTCCAGCCGGCTATCTGGATCGGGTAGTTCCAGGCGCCGATGCCGACACAGACGCCGAGCGCTTCGCGCCTTGTGTAGGCGAAGGGTCCGCCGAGATCGACCGACTCGCCATTGTAGGCGGCAACCGCACCGCCGAAATATTCAAGGCAGTCCGCCGCCGAAGGGGCGTCCGCCACCAGCGTTTCCTGGATCGCCTTGCCGGTGTCCAGCGTCTCGATGCGGGCGAGGTCGGCGTTGCGGGCGCGCAATATGTCGGCGGCGCGGCGCAGGATGCGCCCGCGCTCGACCGGCTTCAGCCGCGCCCAGGCGGGCTGCGCGGCGCGGGCTGCCTCGACGGCGAGCTCCAGCACGTTCGGCGTCGCCGAACGCAGCATGGCGATGATCTCGCCGGTTGCCGGATAGATGACCGGCAGCGGCGCGCCGCCTTCGTCCTCGATGTAGCGTCCGTTGACATAGTGCGATGCCGTGGGCTGAGCGCGCATGGAAGTCTCCAGATTGTCTTTCGCGGCATGCGGATCGTGCAGTCACACGATCATGCTCTATCTGTCCGACGCCTGCCAGCGCGGATTGATCCATGGTTCCTGGTTGGACGGCGCCAGCGGCGTGCGGCCCAGGATGTGGTCGGAAGCCTTCTCGCCGGTCATGATCGAGGGTCCATTGAGATTGCCGTTGGTGACGCGCGGGAAGATCGAGGAATCGGCGACCCGCAATCCTTCGACGCCGATGACCCGGCACTCCGGATCGACGACACTCATCATGTCGTCGGCGCGGCCCATCTTGCAGGTGCCGCAAGGATGGTAGGCGCTCTCTGCGTGATCCCTGATGAAGATGTCGAGATCGTCGTCCGACTGCACGTGGCTGCCCGGAGATATTTCCTTGCCCCGATAGAGGTCGAACGCCGACTGGCCGAAGATCTCGCGCGTCAGCCGGATGCAGTGGCGGAACTCCGCCCAGTCGTCTGAATGCGACATGTAGTTGAAGCGGATCACCGGCTTCGATTTCGGGTCCGGCGAGCGCAGCGTCACCGAGCCGCGCGACTTCGAGCGCATTGGCCCGACATGCGCCTGGAAGCCGTGCGACTTTGCCGCCGCCTTGCCGTCATAGCGGACAGCGGCAGGGATGAAATGGTACTGGATGTCGGGGTAGTCGATGCCTGCACGTGAGCGCACGAAGGCCGCCGCTTCGAAATGGTTGGTAGCGCCAAGCCCGGTCTTGAGGAACAGCCACTGCGCCCCGATGAGCGCTTTCGAGAACGGATTCAGCACCGAATTGAGCGTGATCGGCAGCAATGATTCCTGCTGGATGTAGAGTTCCATATGATCTTGCAAATTGCGGCCGACGCCGGGCCTGTCGACCACCACCGGAATGCCGTTTTCGCGCAAATGTTCGGCCGGGCCGATGCCGGACAGCATCAGGATCTTGGGCGAATTGATCGACGACGCGGCGACGATCACCTCACGTCGCGCCTTAACGACCTGAATCTGTTTGTGAGCTTCGATCTCGACGCCGATGGCGCGCTGATTCTCAATGATCACCCGCCGCGCAAAGCCCCTGACCAGACTCACATTTTTGCGCTTCAGCGCCGGCTTCAGATAGGCTGATGCCGCCGACCAGCGGCGGCCGCCGTTGATGGTCTGCTCCATCGGCCCAAACCCTTCCTGCTTGGAGCCGTTGTAGTCGTCGGTCAGTTCGAACCCGGCTTGGCGGCCGGCCTCGACAAAGGCGCCGTAGAGCGGATTGCGGCGCGAGCCGCGCTGTACATGCAGCGGACCACTTTTGCCCCGCCAGCCATCCTCGCCACCGTCCGAGTCTTCCATGCGCCTGAAATAGGGGAGCACGTCGGCGAAGCCCCAGCCGGCCGCACCCTCTTCGGCCCAATGGTCGAAGTCACGGGCGTGGCCGCGCACATAGACCATGCCGTTGATCGAGGACGAGCCGCCGATGACCTTGCCGCGCGGTGTCGCCAGCACGCGGCCGCCGAGATGCGGTTCCGGCTCGCTGGCAAAGCCCCAGTCATAGAGGCTCATGTTGAGCGGGATCGACAGCGCCGACGGCATCTGGATCAGCGGTCCGATATCGGTGCCACCGAATTCGATGACGATGACCGAATGCCTGCCGTCCTCGGACAGGCGATAGGCCATGGCCGAGCCGGCCGAGCCGGAGCCGATGATGACGAAATCTGCTTCAAGCATGGTTCATATGCGCCATAAAATCGGCGAGCGAGACATTGCCGCCGGTAGCAACAACAAGGACGGTCTTGTCCTTCACATCCACCTTGCCGCCGAGCAGTGCTGCGAGCGATGCCGCCCCCGATGGTTCGAGCACCAGCTTCATGCGCTCGAAGGCGATCCGCATGGCGCGCCGCACCGATTGATCATCGACGGTGATGCCGCGAACACCTGCCGTCTGCACCGCGGCAAACGGAGCATCGCCCGGCCGTCGCGACATCAAACCGTCGCAGATCGATTTCGGCCCGATCGGCATCGTCTCGATGCTGCCATGTGCCAGCGAGGAGCCCATGCCATTGAAACCCTCCGGCTCGACGCCGATGATCTCAGTGACGGGCGACAGATAGTGGAACGCGAGCGAAACGCCGCCGATCAGCCCACCACCCCCGACCGAGCAGAACAAGAGGTCGGCGCTGGCGTTCTTGGCGGCGAGCTGGTCGAGCGCCTCGAGGCCGGCGCCCGCTTGGCCGGCGACGATCTCCGGATCGTCGAAGGGATGCAGCAGGGCCAAGCCTTCGGTTTCAGCGATCTCACGTGCCTTGGCGGCGGCGACTTCCTCTCGCGCGCGCTCGCCATGGTCGGTTAGCACGACGCGCGCGCCATAGCCCGCTGTGGCGTCACGCTTGGCGGCCGGTGCGTCGATCGGCATGACGATGGTGACGGGAATGCCGAGCGCCTGGCCGGCGGCCGCCAGCCCTTGCGCGAAATTGCCGGAGGAGTAGGCAACGACGCCCTTCTTCGCTTCGTCAGCTGAAAGCTGCTTCAGGCGCCAATACGCGCCGCGCACCTTGAATGAGCCGGCCCATTGCAGCGATTCCGGCTTGATGAAGACGCGGGCCGCCCCCGTCTCCCTGGCCAGTGCTGTCGATTCCAGCAGCGGCGTGATCTGCGTTGCCCTGGATGTGACGGCATAGGCCTGCTTGAGGTGGTCGATGGAGGGGACGAGAAGGTCTGACATCATTCGCCTCGCGGATACCTTTTGCTCTCTTCGAGATTGTCGAGGTTCATGTGATTGCGCATGTAACGCTCGGACGCCTTTTGCAGCGGCTGGAAATCCCAGGGGTAGTAGGCGCCGTTGCGCAGCGCCGGATAGACGACCCAGCGGCGCGCCTGGCTTTCGCGCACGGCAGCATCGAAGCCGGCCATGTCCCAGCGCGCCTCGACCTTGTCCATGAAGGCCGCCACCAGGCCCGCATTGGCGGGGTCGTCGGCCAGATTGACCCGTTCGAGCGGATCGGCTTCGAGATCGAACAGTTGCGGCGGATCGAGCTCGCAATGGACGAATTTGTATCTGCCGTCGCGGATCGCCACCAAAGGCGCGTTGGACCCTTCGGCTGCATACTCCATCAACACCGGCGCGGTGCGTTCAACGCCCTCGGTGAGCGGCAGCAGCGACTGGCCGTCGGTCCACGGCGCGATCGCAGCGATGTCGATGCCGGCGAGGTCGCAAAGCGTCGGCGCCACGTCGAGATTGGAAACCGGCGTCTCGATCAGCCCGGCGTGAACGCCCTTGCCGGCAATCATCAGCGGCACCCGCGCCGAGCCCTCGAAGAAGCTCATCTTGAACCACAGGCCGCGCTCGCCGAGCATGTCGCCGTGATCCGAGCAGAACAGGATGATTGTGTCGTTGGCCATGCGGGTGCGCTCGAGAACGTCCAGGATCTCGCCGAGCTTGTCGTCGACATAGGAGATGTTGGCGAAATAGCCGCGCCGCGAACGACGCACCTGTTCCGGCGTGATCTCGAAAGAAGGATAGTCGCTGGCGTGGTACAGCCGCCGGGAATGCGCATCCTGCTCGTCATGCGCGATGAACCCGGTTTCCGGGTCCAGCGCCTGACAATGCTCATAGAGATCCCAATATTGCTTGCGCGCGACATAGGGATCGTGCGGGTGCGACAGCGAGACGGTGAGGCACCAGGGCCGATGGTTCGCATCGTCCTGTTCGCGCGAAAGTTGATAGAGCTTCTGCGTGGCAAGGAACACGACCTCGTCGTCATACTCCATCTGGTTGGTGATCTCGGCGACGCCTGCGCCGGTCACCGAGCCCAGATTGTGATACCACCAGTCGATACGCTCGCCGGGCTTGCGGTAATCCGGCGTCCAGCCGAAATCGGCAGGATAAATGTCGGTGGTCAGCCGCTCCTCGAAACCGTGCAACTGGTCCGGCCCAACGAAATGCATCTTGCCCGACAGGCAGGTGTAGTAGCCGGCGGCGCGCAAATGATGGGCAAAGGTCGGGATCGATGAGGCGAATTCGGCCGCATTGTCATAGACGCCGGTGCGCGACGGCAACTGTCCGCTCATGAACGAAGCACGGCCCGGCGCGCAGAGCGGCGAGGCCGTGTAGTTGTTGGCAAAGCGCGCCGAACGCGCGGCCAACGCTTTCAGGTGCGGTGTGTGCAGAAACTCCGCCGGGCCGTCCGGAAACAGGGTTCCGTTGAGCTGATCGACCATGACGATCAGAAAATTGGGTCGCTTAATTGTCACTTTTTGCGCCGCTCGCCGAGTTTGGTTTCAAGATAGTCCTCGACCAGCGCGATCGCGGTCGCGGCATCAGGCACGCCGTCTTTCAGCGCCCGCCTGATGTAGAGCCCGTCGATCATCGCCGCGGTCGCTTCGGCGGCGCGGTCGGCTTCGGCTCTGGGCAGGATGCCGGTCAGCCCGCTCATCAGGTTCGAATGCAGCCGCCGCGCGTAGACCTTGAGCAGCCGGCGCAAGGCCGATGATTTCTGCGCCTCGACGTAGAAGGCGAGCCAGGCGGCGATGGTTTCCGGCTGGAACTGGATGTCGGAAAAGTTGACGGCGACCACCGCCGAGACCCTTTCGCGCGGGGTGGCAGCCGATTGAAGGGCGCGTCGCAAGTCGATGGTCAGTTCGGCCAGGATGGCCGCATCGTCGCCAGCAACAACTCGTCCTTGGCGCCGAAATAGTGATGGGCAAGGGCCGACGAAACCCCGGCGCGTCCGGCGATCTCGGACATGGTCACGTCGAGCGAGCCGCGCTCGCCGATCGCCGAGATCGTCGCGTCGATCAGCGCCTTGCGGCGCAGCGGTTCCATTCCGATTTTCGGCATCTCGCCATGATCCTTTGAGAAACAGGATTATTTTTTATTGACGCGTCAATCAACAAAAAAATCGGCCGCGATCTCGGCTGTACCAAGCGATTGTCCGCCTCAAGCCCTTCACGAAGCCGACACGATTGTTTATCTTTGAACAATAGACGCGACGTGCGCCCTGAGCCCACACGGCTAGGCTGGCGCCAAGGATGGAGACCGCCATGACCGCATGCATCGTTGGCTGGGCGCATTCGCGCTTTGGCAAGCTCGAGGGCGAAACGCTCGAAAACCTCATCGTCAAGGTGGCCACGGACGCGCTCGACCATGCCGGCATCGGTCCCGACGAGGTCGACGAAATCGTGCTCGGCCACTTCAACGCCGGCTTTTCGGCGCAGGATTTCACCGCCAGCCTGGTGCTTCAGGCCGACGACCGGCTGCGCTTCAAGCCGGCGACGCGCGTCGAGAACGCTTGTGCCACCGGATCGGCGGCGGTCCGCCAAGGCATCCGCGCCATCGACGCCAATGCCGCCCGCATCGTGCTGGTGGTCGGCGCCGAGCAGATGACGACGACGCCGGGGCCAGAGATCGGCAAGAACCTGCTCAAGGCGTCCTATCTGCCCGAGGACGGCGATACGCCGGCGGGTTTCGCCGGCGTCTTCGGCAAGATCGCGCAGGCCTATTTCCAGCGCTATGGCGACCAGTCGGACGCGCTGGCGATGATTGCCGCCAAGAACCACAAGAATGGCGTCGACAACCCCTATGCGCAGATGCGCAAGGATTTCGGCTATGAGTTCTGCCGCCAGGAGAGCGAGAAGAACCCGTTCGTCGCCGGTCCCCTGAAGCGCACCGACTGTTCGCTGGTCTCCGACGGTGCCGCTGCCCTTATCCTCGCTGACACCGCGACGGCGCTGAAGATGCGTCGTGCCGTTGCGTTCCGCGCCAACGAGCATGTGCAGGATTTCCTGCCGATGTCGAAGCGCGACATCCTGACCTTCGAAGGGTGCGAGCAGGCCTGGACTCGGGCGCTTAAGAACGCCGGCGTGACGCTCGACGATCTCTCCTTCGTCGAAACGCATGACTGCTTCACCATTGCCGAACTGATCGAATATGAGGCGATGGGTCTGGCCAAGCCGGGAGAGGGCGCCAGACTGGCGCTCGACGGCACGACGGCCAAGGATGGTCGCCTGCCGGTCAATCCATCCGGCGGGCTGAAAGCCAAGGGCCATCCGATCGGCGCCACAGGCGTATCGATGCATGTCTTGACCGCCATGCAGCTTGTCGGCGAGGCCGGCGGCATCCAGGTGCAGGGTGCAAAACTTGGCGGCATCTTCAATATGGGCGGTGCAGCGGTCGCCAACTACGTTTCCATTCTCGACCGGATCAGATAAACCGCCCGCACTACAGCGCCGCGCGCCTTTTGGGGCGCGCAAAGGACGCTGTAACACTTTGATTTTGCGCATGACCTCGAAAATCGGGTCCGATTTTTGAGGTCATGCGCTAGCGGGAGGGTTCATGACAAATCCGGTTCTGATCGAAGTGTTGCGCGGCGCGATCGTCGAGAGCGCGCATCGCGGCTCGGTCGCGGTCTTCGATGCCGACGGCAAACCGGTCTGGGAGATCGGCGATACGGCCAAGCCGGTATTTCCGCGCTCGGCGGTCAAGGCGATCCAGGCCTTGCCGCTGGTCGAAAGCGGGGCGGCGGATGCCTATGGTTTCGGCAACCGCGAGCTGGCGCTTGCCTGTGCGTCTCATTCGGGCGAGCCGGCACATGTCGACCTTGCGCGATCCATGCTGGCCAAGGCCGGGCTGGACGGATCAGCGCTCGAATGCGGCACGCATTGGCCGTCCAATCATGACGCCGAGATTGCACTCGCCCGCGCCGGCGGCTCGCCGAACGCATTGCACAACAATTGTTCCGGCAAGCATTCCGGCTTCCTCTGCACATGCGTCCACGCCGGCATTGCCCACCGCGGCTATGTCAAGCCGGGACACGACCTGCAGGAGATGGTCCGCGATGCCATGCAATCGGTGACGGGCGCTGTCCATGGCGCGGACCAGCGTGCCATCGATGGCTGTTCGATCCCAACCTATGCGGTGCCGCTCAGGAGCTTCGCGCTCGGCTTTGCCCGCATGGCCACGACATCAGGTTTTGGCCCAGAGCGAGCCAAGGCTGCAAAGCGGCTGCTTTCCGCCTGCATGGCCGAGCCCTTCTTCGTTGCCGGCAGCGGCCGCGAAGACGTCGCGTTGATGGAGGCCGCACCAGGGCGGATTTTCACGAAGGGCGGCGCCGAAGGCGTCCATTGTGCCGCAATTCCGGAACTTGGCCTCGGCATTGCGCTCAAATGCGATGATGGCGCCGGCCGCGCTGGCGAAGCCATGGTTGCCGCCGTCCTTGCCAAACTGTTTCGTGCCGACGAGGTCTTGGCGGCGAAGCTGCTCGAATTGGCAAACACGCCGATCGAAAGCCGGAACGGTGCCAAGGTCGGGGCGCTGAGGCCCACCGCGGCCTTGAACTAAACCGGCCTCAACTGATGTGATTGCGCTCGACGGTCAGATGCGCATAGCCGCTACCGTCTGACGAGGCGAGATCGCCTGTCGCCGGCTCCGCCCAGCGCTGGCCGACAACCGCGCCATTCTGCGCGCCGTCAATGACATTGTCGGAGATGATGGCCGTGCCTGCACCCTCGACGACGGATACGACGATGCCGGTTCCTGCCTTGCGGATTATGTTGCCGGTGGCCACGACATTGCGCAGATACGGGCCCCAGCCGATCTGCATGCCATAGAGCGGCGCGTTCTCGATGACGTTGTTGGAAACGGTGGTGTCGGCTTCGACGCCGATGCCGACGCCAAATCCCGGCGAGTCGGCGGGGTAGGGGCCGCTGGTCGACAGATTGCGCACGATGTTGCCCGAGCAGACGCCCATACGGCCGCCTTCGTTGAAATTGACGATCGAGATGCCGTTGGCGGCACCGTCGACGATGTTGTTGCTGATGATGGCGCCTTCGAACGAGAATTCGGAATAGACCGCTGTTTCGCCCGAGCGCGAACAGGTGTTGCCCGATATCTGCAAATTGCTGGCGCTATTGGCCCGGATCGCCGAAAAGGCGCAGTCCGAGACGATGTTGCCCGAGATGACGACATTGCCGGCCCGGAATGCATTGATGCCATTGCCGTTCTGTCCGGTTCCGCCGCTGCGCGCCTGGATGCGTTGGACGCGGTTGCCAGTGACCATGGTGCCGTCTTCCGCCGCTTGCCAGCGGTGCACGAGGATGCCGCCATTGGCGCAGTCGGAGACGGCGTTGCCCGTGATCGCCAGTCCGCCGGCCTCGACCGAATAGATGCCGGCATCGGCAGCCCCCGATATGTCCGAGCGCTCGACCCGGCCCGCCGCGTGTTCCAGCGCCAGTCCGTTCTTGCCGCTGCCGGTGATCTGGCAATTGTCGACGACGAGGTGCGCGATACGGCGCAGATCGAGCAGCCCTTGCGCATAATCGCCCATCGAACGGCTTGCACCGTCGAAGACCAGCCCGCTAAGTTCGATATGGTCGGCCTGCTCAGTCATGAACAGGTGGCCGTCACCGCCGTAAACGATGCGCGTCGCGCCCGGCACCCCGGAAAGACGCACGCGGCTGGGCAGCGAGAGGTTGGACACGACATAGGTGCCGGGCGGCAGGAACACCGGCATGTCGCGATCGTTCGCATCGCGCACCAGCTTGGCGAAGGCCCTGCTCTGATCGTCTGATGTGCCGGGCTGCACGCCGAGTTCGGTGGCATTGATCGAGCCGCGCATCGAGGCTTTCTCGATGCCGGTCAGGCTGGCAGCGCCCGCCTTGCCGAGCGCAAGGCCCATGACGGCGAAGCCGGCGGTTCCGGTCAGCAGCGTTCGTCTGTTCAACATCGGCACAGAATCCCAGCGTTCAACCTTGGCGTCGCAGGAATCGTGCCAGACGGTCTGCCTCTCCTCTCGACGGAAACGACAATGGCTTGTCGAGCAGCCTTTCCGCGCCTAAGTTCAGGAAATGAGCAGAGCTTTCACCCGTGAGGAAGACAGCGAAAATGCCATCGCCGGTGTCGGTGAGCGGCCGGTCAGCCAGCATCGCAATCTGGTGACGGAACGCGGCCTGGCGCAGATCGAGGAAAATCTGGCCGATCTGCGCGATCTCCTGGCGAAGGCCGAACGGAAAGCCGACCGCGAGCGTATCGCGGTCGTGTCGCGCGACCTGCGCTATTGGACCGCCCGGCGTGAAAGCGCCGAGCTCTCCGTGCCGGAGCCGGGCAGCGACCTGGTACGCTTCGGCATGGGCGTCACGATCGAGGGCGACGACGGCAGGAAGGTGCACTGGAAAATCGTTGGCGAAGACGAGGCTGATCCCGCCAAGGGTAGCATTTCGCATGTGTCGCCGATGGCCGTGGCCCTGTTCGGCAAGAAGGTCGGCGACGTGGCCAGCGTCAACGGCAAGGAATGGGAAATCGTCAAGCTCTCCGAGAGCTAGAACGTCTCAAATCCGCAGCATTGATTGGCGGGTCATTTGGCGAGTTTCTGAAGCCCGACCTGATACTTGTCCATGACCTCACGTGCGGCCTTCATCTGCCGTTCGAACCTGCCGGCGACCGGTCTTAAAATGATGCCGTCATCAGTTTCGATGATCTGGAGCTGATCGCCCGATTGCAGGTTCAAGCTGTCCAGCATTTCCCGTGGCAAGATCAGGGCGTCTGATCCGTCGTCGAGTTTGTGGATGATCGTCTTCACGGTTACTGCGCCTTGGTTGCATGTTTAGTCTAGCACAACCTTTCTAGAGATGCAGCATCCCTACTCCCTGGCCAGCAGCCGTTCCAGCAAACGGTCCGCCGCCTCCGGAATGACCGTGCCCGGTGGGAAGATTTCCGCCGCGCCTGCTTGCAGCACCGCATCATAGTCCTGCGGTGGAATGACGCCACCGGCGACGATCAGCATGTCGCCTCGGCCGAGCTTTTTCAGCGCGTCGCGCAGTTCGGGGATCAGCGTCAGATGTCCCGCCGCCAGCGACGAGGCGCCGACGATATGAACGTCTTGTGCGACCGCCAGCCTGGCGATCTCGTCGGGTGTC
Organism: Mesorhizobium sp. CO1-1-8; assembly: GCF_020164875.1. Classification (NCBI taxonomy): domain Bacteria; kingdom Pseudomonadati; phylum Pseudomonadota; class Alphaproteobacteria; order Hyphomicrobiales; family Phyllobacteriaceae; genus Mesorhizobium; species Mesorhizobium sp. CO1-1-8. The sequence goes on from NZ_JAIUGZ010000002.1 coordinate 566,636, forward strand.
TGGAACATCGCGCCGACGGTGACGTCGAAGCCGAGATCGGCGAAGGCCGTGGCGATGACCTTCTGGCCACGGTCGTGGCCGTCCTGTCCCATCTTGGCAACGAGAATGCGCGGCTTGCCGCCGGTTTTCTTCTCGAAGGCTTCAAGCTTGTCCTGCAGGCCGTCGACGACGGAATTATCGCCGAGAGCCTTGCGATAGACGCCGGAAATGGTCTGCACCGTGGCGACGTGGCGGCCAAAGACTTTCTCCAGCGCAAACGAGATTTCACCGACCGTAGCATTGGCACGCGCGGCGCGGATGGCGAACTCCAGCAGGTTCTCATTGCCTTGCGCGGCACGGGTAAGCGCATCGAGCGCGCTCTCGACCGCGCCGACGTCGCGTGTGCCCTTCAGCCGTTGCAGCTTCGACAATTGCCGGGCCCTGACCTCGGCATTGTCGATTTTCAGCACGTCGACCTCGATGTCGGTCTCGGGGCGATAGGCGTTGACGCCGACCAGCATCTGCTCGCCGGAATCGATGCGCGCCTGCGTGCGCGCGGCGGCTTCCTCGATGCGCAGCTTGGGAATGCCTTGTTCAGTCGCGGCGGCCATGCCGCCGAGCGCCTCGACCTCCTCGATATGGGCAAGCGCGCGCGCCGCCAGGTCATGCGTCAACCGTTCGAGATAGGCCGAGCCGCCCCACGGATCGATGATGCGCGTGGTGCCGGATTCCTTCTGCAGGATGAGCTGCGTGTTGCGGGCGATCCGCGCCGAATGGTCGGTCGGCAGCGCCATCGCCTCGTCGAAGGAATTGGTGTGCAGCGACTGCGTGTGCCCCTGCGTAGCGGCCATCGCCTCGATCATGGTGCGGACGATGTTGTTGTAGGGGTCCTGCGCCGTCAGCGACCAGCCCGAGGTCTGGCAATGGGTGCGCAGCGACAGCGAACGCTCGTCCTTGGGCAAAAAATTCTTCTCCATCAAGGTCGCCCACAGCAGGCGCGCAGCCCGCAGCTTGGCGACTTCCATGAAGAAGTTCATGCCGATCGCCCAGAAGAAGGACAGGCGCGGCGCAAAGCGATCGATGTCGAGGCCCGCCGCGACGCCGGCGCGGGCATATTCGATACCATCGGCGATCGTGTAGGCGAGCTCAAGGTCGGCCGTCGCGCCGGCCTCCTGCATGTGATAGCCGGAGATCGATATCGAATTGAACTTCGGCATGTTCTTCGACGTGTACGAGAAGATGTCCGACACGATCCGCATCGAGGGTTTCGGCGGATAGATGTAGGTGTTGCGGACCATGAACTCCTTCAGAATGTCGTTCTGAATGGTTCCGGCGAGATCCTTCTGCGCAACGCCCTGTTCTTCCGCCGCGACGATGTAAAGCGCCATGATAGGCAGCACCGCGCCGTTCATCGTCATCGATACCGTCATCTCGCCGAGCGGAATGCCCTCGAAGAGCTGCCGCATGTCGAGGATGGAATCGATGGCGACGCCCGCCATGCCGACATCGCCGGCAACGCGCGGATGATCGCTGTCATAGCCGCGATGCGTCGCGAGATCGAAGGCGACCGACAGCCCCTTCTGGCCAGCGGCAAGGTTGCGCCGGTAAAAGGCGTTGGAATCTTCGGCGGTCGAGAAACCGGCATATTGCCGGATCGTCCAGGGCTGCTGGACATACATGGTCGGGTAGGGGCCGCGCACGAAGGGTGGCAGGCCGGGATAGGTGTCGAGATGCGGCAACCCCTTGAGGTCGCTTTGATTGTACAGATGCTTGGCGACGAGCCCTTCCGGCGTGGTCCGCTGGCCTTTGACCTCCACGGGAGCGCGGCGTGGCGGGACCCAGCCGATCTGGCCGAAATCCGGGATCAAGAGGTGGCTCCGATCGCCTGGTCGATGCGGACTGGAAACAGAGCCTCGCAGACGGCAACGCCTTCGGTGAAGGCCGGTCGCCGTTCCGCCGCCAGCGTCTCGACCGGGCGTTCGTCTTTCGATGGGTAGAGCGTGGTGCCGATGATGGCCCGTTCGCCTGTGCGGTAGGCTGCATTGCGCTGCTCCGCCGCTGCGTGGACGCGCTTCTGGATGTGTCCGTCCTGAAGGCTGGACAGGACACCGCCCTCGGCTTCGATCGTCTGCAATTCCGCCCAGGCCAACTCGCACAATTCCGCGGTCAGCGCCTCGACAGCGCCGGAACCATAGGCGGGATCGGTGACATGATCGATATGGCTTTCATTGGCCATGATCAGCTGCGCGTTGCGGGCAACACGACGGGCAAAGCCAGCCGGGAGACCATGCGCGATCGTGTGCGGCAGGATGGAGATCGAATCGGCGCCGCCGAATGCCGCGGCAAAGCATGCAATGGTGGTGCGCAGGATGTTGGTCTCCGAATCCATCGCCGTCATCATGCGAAACGACGTCTCGGCATGGATATTGGCGGTGGATGTCGGGATCGAACAAGCCTCCTGCACCCGCGCCCATAGCCTGCGCAGTGCCCGTATCTTGGCCGTCGACAGCAACTGGTCCTGGTCGACGCTGAGCGCAAAACCGATATGAGGCGCAGCATAGACAAGCGGCTGCCGCGCCGTCTCGAACATTCTGAGATAGGAGACAGCTGAAGCCAGCATGATGCCAAGTTCCTGCGCTTCCGTGGCGCCGGCATTGTGGAACACGCGCCCGTCAGCTTCCAGCAGCACGCCCGGAACGCCCATCGCGAAGAAATGCGCCAGCGACTGCGGCATAGAGGCCTGCAGCGCCTCGATCGACATACGCAGCCGACCGGTTCCCGCGAAGATCGCCGCCGGATCGATGCCGAAGGAGAGGTTGAGTTTTGCCGGGTCCGACCGCCGCTTGCTCAGGAACGCGACCAGCCAGTCGGCCACGGCGCGGCTCCAGGGATGGGCGTCGATGCGAACCTGGATGCGGTTGAGCGGTATGCCGTCCAGCACCGCCTCCAACGCCTCCGCCGTTCTCGGCAAGCCGTAGCCGAACGCGTTCGGCGCCCCTTCGAAGACCAGCGACAATCCCGTGGCGCCCTGTGCCACATCCTCCAGCGCTTGGTTTCTGGCGCGGTCGATGTCCGGATCGTCGACTCGCTGGCTGACGATCCATGGCGATTTCGGGTTTGCGCGTACGATCGGTTCCGCCGCGGTGCTGCGGTCGTAGAGCGGTTCGATACGGATGTTGTCGTCGCTGTGCGAGACCAGCTTTTCCTCGAAGGAAGCGCCTGCCAATGCCTTTTGCGCCAAGGCGAGCCATCGCTGACGCTCGGCGTTCTCGGGTTCCACGTCCTGGATCAAGGCTCCGGCGCCCATCCGTCCTCCTCGTTTCATGCGGCCGCACCAGCCGGGAGTGGTTCAGTCTACGGTCCCCGGTCCGATATCGCAATGCAATCGCTTTCAGAGACCGGCTTCGATCCATCAGATATAGGTCGGTCCGCGTGGACGACGATTGCCAAACAGCGGCAAAATCCGCAAGCTCCAAAAACCCGATTTGGACGAATGGCCTGGATTTGGACGAATGGCCCCCGATTTGGATGAATGGCATTGTCGCTGTGCAATGGCCTCACTATACCTGCGGCAAGGCCACTGGCTTTAGACACATCAGTTTGCGGAGACCGGACATATGGCTGACGACACCAGCATTTTCATCGGCGCCAGCCGCAAGCCCGACGACAGCTATCAGCGTGCCGAGCAACTGTTGCTGCAATATGGGAATCGTCATGGCCTGGTGACCGGCGCCACCGGTACGGGCAAGACAGTCACCTTGCAGATCCTGGCCGAAGGATTTTCCAACGCTGGCGTGCCGGTGTTCTGCGCAGACATCAAGGGGGATCTGTCGGGCATCGCGATGATGGGCACGGCACAGGATTTCCTCGTCAAGCGGGCCGAGCAGGTCAAGCTCGATCCTTATGACTTCCAGGAATTCCCCGTTATCTTCTGGGACCTGTTCGGCGAGCAGGGTCATCCGATCCGCGCCACGGTCTCGGAAATGGGGCCGTTGTTGCTGTCGCGCCTGATGAACCTGACCGAGGCGCAGGAAGGCATCATGAACATCGCCTTCCGCCTTGCGGACGAGGAGGGCCTGCTGCTGCTCGACATGAAGGACCTGCAGGCGCTCTTGGCCAACATCGCCGAGCGCGCCGACGAGATCGGCTCGCGCTATGGCAACGTGACGAAGCCATCGGTCGGGGCTATCCAGCGCACGCTGCTGGTCCTCGAACAGCAGGGGGCCGCAAACTTCTTCGGCGAACCGGCATTGCGTATCGCCGATATCATGCGCACCACCCGCGACGGACGCGGCGCCATCAGCGTGCTTGCCGCCGACAAGCTGATGATGAATCCGCGGCTCTACGCGACCTTCCTGCTATGGCTGATGTCCGAACTGTTCGAGGTGCTGCCGGAAGTCGGCGACCCCGACAAGCCGAAGCTGGTGTTCTTCTTCGACGAGGCGCATCTTCTGTTCGACGAAGCACCTAAAGTGCTGATCGATCGCGTCGAACAAGTGGTCCGCCTGATCCGCTCGAAAGGCGTCGGCGTCTATTTCGTCACGCAGAACCCTTTGGATATCCCTGAAAAAGTCCTGGCCCAGCTCGGCAATCGCGTCCAGCACGCGCTGCGCGCCTATACGCCGCGTGAGCAGCAGGCAGTGAGGACGGCAGCCGAGACGTTCCGGCCAAATCCCGATTTCGACTGCATGACCGCCATTACACAGCTTGCCACTGGCGAGGCGCTGGTCTCGACGTTGGAGGCCAAGGGTGTTCCGTCCATGGTGCAGCGGACACTGATCCGCCCGCCATCCTCGCGGCTTGGACCCATAACAGCCGCTGAGCGGCAAAAGCTGATCCAGGAAAGCCCGGTCGCCGGCCAGTACGATCAGGCCGTCGATCGCGAATCGGCTTTCGAAATGCTGCAGAAAAAGGCCAAGGACGCGCAGGATGCCGAAGAGCAGGCCCAGCAGGCCGGCAGCGGCGGCTCGCGCTGGACCATTCCGGGCTTCGGCAATGACGATCCCGCGCCGCAATCCGGTGGCAGGCGCACATCTGCACCGCGCCCGTCCAACCGCCAGACCGTGGCCGAGGCGGCGATCAAGTCGGTGGTGCGCTCGGTTGGCTCATCGGTCGGCCGGGCAATCGTGCGCGGGATATTGGGGAGCTTGTCGAGGGGTCGGTAAGCAGCGCTCGGACGCGTGGCCCATGTCGGCCGGTCGCCTTCGAAGGCGACCGGACCGGCGGCTTCAAGGCCGTCGGCAAGACAGCCGAACGTGGGTGTAGGATCACGTCAACCGGCTCAAGACGATCGGCTGCTTGGGCGCTGAGCTGGAGTTGGTGCGTCTAATGTTCATCGCGCCAGATTCGCCCGATGACGTCAAAGGCCAGGGAGACATTTGGATCGGATCGCCGCGCGAACAAGCAGGCAAAACCCAGGCTGGTCTCCAGCTTGACCCTGTCTGCGATAACCAGGCCGTTCGCCTGTCGTTCATTAAGCGCGATCGATTCCCGGCAGAGGCTTAGCCCGAGGCCGGTACGAACCATCGCCAGCATCGAGGTTTCCTGGTCGACCAGGGCGACGATATTCTGCTTGAGGCCGCCAAATTGTTTCGCGAGCAGCCTGTTATGGACCGATTCCGATGGAGTGCCGATCCAAGGAAGCTCAGCAAGCTCCTTCCAGTCCCGCCCTGCCACCATGCCGGCAAAGCCGGGCGGCGCCACCACGCGATATGTCATGCGTGACAATGGTTTGATGAAGAACTGGGCCTCGGATTGCGTATCGGCGGCATAGGTGCTGGTGCCAAAATCATCGAGATCGCCGAGAAAAAAGCCGACATCCAGTTCGTTTCGCTTCAGCCGGATGGCGACCTCGCCACTCATGCCTTGCCGAAGTTCCGTGTCCATGCCCGGGCCGCTTTCGGCGAGAGCCTGCAGAAACGCGCCTAGGCGGGTGAATTCAGGGTCGATGATCGTACCGATCCTGAGTTTGCCACGCAGCTTCGTGCTGAGATGCCTGGCGGTCTGTCTGAACTCGGCCGCCTGAGCCAGCACCTGCTGGCCTTTAGCCGCAAGCAGCGCCCCATCGCGCGTCAATTCCAGTCCGCCGGCGGTCCGATGGAACAATGTCACTCCGACGTCTTGAGAGAGCCGTTTGAGCTGAAGGCTGACGGCAGGCTGGGTGCGATTCAGCAGTTCGGCCGCCTTGGTAACGTTACCTTCCTGCGCCACAGTGACGAACGCTTTCACCAGCCTGAAATCCAGATGGTCCATATAAATTTCCGTTATAATCGTTTCTTCAATTTATCATTGGATTCAACAAGCGGATAGCCGCATTTTGGCATGGGAGGCATGATGATGATGGTCGCGAGCGACGAGAATTATAAGAAACATCCGGCTTATTGTGCCCTTGTGAACGCGGCGCGGCGCTGCTGTTCATCGCATTTCGCTGAGGGTTGACGGGAATGAAGGCGCGCGGCGTTCGCTCGGATATTGACGTTTTCGACTACATAGTGGTCGGCGCCGGGTCGGCGGGTTGCCTGCTTGCCAGCCGTCTCAGCAGCGATCCCGCCAGGCGGGTCCTGTTGATCGAGGCTGGCCGGAACGACAGCTACCCTTGGATTCACATTCCCGTGGGTTACCTCTACTGTATCGGCAATTCGCGTACCGACTGGCTTTACAACACCGAGCCCGAGGCGGGTCTCAACGGCCGCTCCCTGCGTTATCCCCGGGGCAAGGTCCTGGGTGGCTGCTCCTCGATCAATGGCATGATCTACATGCGCGGCCAGTCTCGGGACTACGATCAATGGGCTGCAGTCACCGGCGACGGCGAGTGGTCATGGGAGAAGTCGCTGCCGGACTTTATGGCGCATGAGGATCACTATCGCCTCGACAACGGCGCCGACCCCGCCACCGGTGACAATAGCCGGTTCTCGGACATGCATGGCCACGGCGGTGAGTGGCGCATCGAAAAGCAGCGTCTCAAATGGGACATTCTCGAATCCTTCACCGCCGCCGCCGTTCAGGCGGGCATCCCCCGATCTTCCGATTTCAACGGCGGCGACAACGAGGGTGTCGGTTACTTCGAGGTCAACCAGAAGTCCGGCTGGCGGTGGAACACGTCGAAAGCTTTCCTGCGGCCGATCCGCCATCGCCGCAATCTAGTGATCTGGACCGAGGCCGAAGTCGACAGGCTGTGCATCGAAACCGCGCCGGATGGGCGCAAGCGGTGCACGGGGCTGTTCCTCCACAGGCGCAACCAGCAAGTGTCGGCCCAGGCGAAATGTGAGGTCATTCTGTCGGCCGGGGCGATTGGCTCTCCGCACATATTGCAGCTCTCGGGCATCGGTCCGGCCGCGCTTCTTAGCGGTGCCGGTATCGATGTCGAGCTCGATCTCCCAGGTGTTGGAGAAAATTTGCAGGATCACCTGCAGATACGCGCCGTCTTCAAGGTCACCAATGCCAGAACGCTCAACACGCTTGCCAACAGTCTTGCCGGCAAGGCGATGATCGGACTGGAATACGCTTTGAAGCGCACCGGACCGATGAGCATGTCGCCATCGCAGCTCGGCGCGTTCACACGCTCCGATCCAAGCGAGGCGCATGCCAATCTCGAATATCATGTGCAGCCGCTTAGTCTCGACGCGTTCGGCGAACCTCTGCACACCATCCCGGCCTTCACCGCCAGCGTCTGCAATCTCAATCCGACCAGTCGCGGCAGTGTGCGGGTCCGCTCCGCTCAGCGCGGGGAAGCGCCCGCCATCGCCCCGAATTATCTGAGCACCGAGAAAGATCGCAAGATTGCCGCCGACAGCATCAGGCAGATCAGGTCGATCGTCGGCCAGCCGGCACTTGCAAGATACAATCCGGTCGAATGGAAGCCCGGCGTGAAATTCCAGAGCGATGAAGATCTCGCGAAACTCGCGGGCGACATCGCAAACACTATCTTCCATCCCGTGGGAACCGCCAGGATGGGGCGTAACGATGACGGGATGGCTGTTCTCGACAGTCGGCTGCGTGTCCGCGGCATCGAGAGTTTGCGGGTCGTCGACGCCAGCGTGATGCCGACGATCACCAGCGGCAACACCAGTGCTCCCACGATGATGATCGCCGAAAAGGCGGCGCGCTGGATCATCGACGACGCGCAGCGATACGGACACTGAGCAAGAGATCACCGCCATGACATCGATTTCGCGTTCGGCACTGCCGCTGTCCGGCATCAGGATCATCGACTTCGGGCAGTATATCGCTGGTCCTGCGGTGGCGATGATCCTGGGCGATCTCGGCGCGAGTGTCGTTCATGTCGATCCCCCCGAGGGTCCGCTCTGGGACAATCCGGCCAATGCAATTCTCAACCGCAACAAGTTGAGCGTCACGATCGACCTGAAAACCGCTGCGGGCTTGAACGAGGCGAATGCGTTGGTTGCCGAGGCCGACATCGTCATCGAGAATTTCAGGCCCAAGGTCCTGGCCCGGCTCGGCATCGACTTCGAAGCGCTGCGAAAAGCCCGCCCCGAGTTGATCACGGTATCGATCCCCGGCTTCGCCTCGAACGATCAACTGCGCGCCGACTGGCGCGCCTTCGAGACCGTTATCGCGGCCTCGTCAGGCGTCTTCACGGACATGGGCCTCAACCGGGTGCTGATGGGAATCAATCCGTCCTTTTCGCCACTGCCCCTAGCCTCGGCCTATGGCAGCATGCTCGCGGCTTCCGCAACCGTTCTGGCTCTTCAAAGCCGCCAGCGGACCGGACACGGCGACCATATCGAAGTGCCGCTCGCCAGCGCAGTGATGGAGGGACTGTCCTACAACTCCATCAGGATCGAAGACTATCCGCTTCGCTATCAGACGCAGCGCGAACGGGAGATCGAACGGCGCCGCGAGGAAGGTCTACCGATGGACATGTCCTACGGCGACTTGCAGGAATTCCTCGACCCCTTCTATCGCAGCTACATGTGCGGCGACGGGCGGATGTTCTACGTCGTCTGCCCAAGCCACAAGAACCACGCCAAACGCTGCCTGCAGACTCTCGGCCTTTACGATGAACTCGTGAGTGAAGGGCTCCGCGAGGAAGACGACACCTATCTTTCCGTCTCGGAATGGTCATCGGACGTGTCGCTCGGCGTCTATCCCTTGCCGAAGTTCTGGGCCGACAAGATTGCCGCAAGGATGAAGGCGGTTTTCCTGACCCGCACCGCGGCGCAATGGGAGCACATTTTCGGCGAGGGGCTGTTTCCGGGAGCGCCGCAGCGTTGGCTGCAGGAATGGATCGCAGACGATCATGCCAGGGCAGCTGGCCTGATGATCGAGGTCGACGATCCCATACTCGGCCGCATGATCCAGCCGGGGCCGATGGTGTGGCTGCAGGAAAGTGCCCAAGCCATGCTGAACCCGATGCCGCGCAGTTGGGTAACCGTGGCCGAGGCCCGGGCAAGGCTGGCTGAAGTGAAACGGCCGCCACCGCCTGTCCCAACCGCCAATGCCTCGGTCGGCTGGCTCGACGGCATCAAGATACTCGACCTCTGCAACGTCATCGCAGGCCCGCACTCGGTCGCTTACCTCGCTCGCTTCGGCGCGGAGGTGATCAAGATCGATCCGGCAAAACCGTTCTACGACTGCTGGAACACGGTGATTTTTGGCATGTCCCACATGCGCGGTAAGAAATCCGCGCTGCTGGATATCGCAACGGTTGAGGGGCGCGAGGCGTTCGAGAGGCTGCTCAGGTCCGTGGATATCGTCGTCTGGAACGCCACCGACCGTCAGGTCGAGGTCATGGGACTCGACCTCAACGGGATGAGAGCGCTCAACCCCGACGCAATTTTCTGTCAGCTCGATTGCTTCAGTGGCGTCCGCGTCGGACCGCGCACCGACTATCTTGGCTATGACGACCTGGTCCAGGCGGCGACCGGCATCATGCTTCGGTTTGGGGGATCGATGCAGACGCCGGAAGAACATGCCCATGTCGGCACCATCGATGTCATGTGCGGCTTTGGCGCCGCTCTCGGCGTGGCAGCCGCGCTTTTCCAGAAATCCACAACCGGCGTTGTTGGCCGGCCACGCACGTCGCTATCGGCGCTGACAGGGCTGGCACAAATCCCCTTCTGCTACGATTATGAGGGCCGCCGACCATTCGACGAGCCTGCGGGCCGCGAAACAAAAGGTTTTGACCCATTGTCCCGGCTTTACGAGACGGCATCCGGTGGTTCGATCCTGCTATGTGCGTCGGACGCAGACTTGCCGCGCTTCGAGACGGTAGAGGGGTTGACAGGGCTGGCTTCGATACCGAAGCCCGACCGGGAGGCCCATCTGGCCAAGATATTCATGACCGAACCGGCCGAGATTTGGCAACAGCGCCTTGTCGACGCTGATATCGGTGCATCGCCTTGCGAGAACATTGAGACGATCCGCAGCCAGAACGCAAGGATGGCGGACGGCAGTCCTGGTACCGAATATGGCAGTTACTCATTCTCCGTCTTCCCGGCTCACCCGAGCGGTCACACGGTGACCCAACTTGATCCCTTCGCCGTCCGGCCCAGCGAGGGGAAGGTCTATGCGCTTGCGTCGGCCGAGAAATACGGCGCCTCGACACGCACCGTTCTCGCTGCCGTCGGCTATGACGATGCTGCAATCGACAGAATGCTGAAGTCAGGTGCCGCCAGTCTTTCCTGGAGCAGAGCCTATTTGCCAGGCTGAAAACAGACACCAACGGCTCAAACCTCAAGGCGGCGTGGTTCGCCGCCTTGGATCTCGACCAGCTCAGAAAATCGAATTCGTTATCGCCTTGACCGGTCCAAGCAGCACCGAACCGTCCGGCACGCCGGCGTCGATCGGGATCGCCTGTCGGTTGGCCGTCGCCACCATCGGTTGGCTGGCGTCGCTGGTCACGACGACCGGCGTCTTCGACGGCACGCGGTCATAGAGGTCGATAATGTCCTGGTTCATCAGACGCACGCAGCCTGACGAGACCGACTTGCCGATCGACCGCCACTCCGGCGAGCCGTGCAGACGATAGAGCGTGTCGACATTGCCCTGGAACAGATAGAGCGCGCGTGCGCCGAGCGGGTTCTTCAGGCCGCCGGGCATGCCGCCATTGTCGGCGCTGTAGGGTTTCAGTTCCGGCTGGCGGGCTATCATTTCGTCCGGCGGCGTCCACTTCGGCCATTTCTGCTTCCACTGGACGACGGCGTCGCCGGACCATTCGAAGCCGGCACGGCCAAGGCCGACACCGTAGCGTATCGCCTGACCGCCTGGACGGACCAGATAAAGGAAGTGGCCGGTGGTATCGACGACTATGGTTCCCGGCTTCTGTCCCGTCGGGTCGGGAACGATCTGACGCAGGAACTGCGGATCGATCTTGTCGACGGGGATGGCCGGCAAATCGAAGCCGCCATCATTGACCGCGGCGTACATCGTCACATAGTCGGCGAGAGGGGGCTCGATATAGGTTGGCGGCGGCGGCTCGACCGGCCCGGACCCGGTGGTGGCGCATGCCGAAACCGCGATCGAAGCGGCGCCCAGGGCTGCGGCGTTGAGAAAGCCGCGACGGCTCAGGCGAAAAGATTCGATTTCGGTTGTGGACATGGTTGCCTTCTTTAAGTCTCAAATCGCAACAAAGCGTCAATGCGCCGACCGTTGCGCTGGTGGCTGACAACACCTGGGGCGATAGGCGGTTCCGATTCTGGCCTGAAGGTGGACAAACAAAGGCGAAGCTGTGACTGTGCCGCCACTGTGGCGCAAGAGCCACAGGTCTTAGCTACCCGGCACCAGAGCTTCCAGTGAGGGGAGAATCAGGGTCGGCGGGAAGTCCCGGTATTCTTCGGGCTGGTTGGAACGGTTGATCCACACCGTGCGGAAGCCGAATTTGGTGGCGCCTGCAATGTCCCAGCGATTGGAGGACTGAAAGGAAACCGCGCCGGGGTAGAGGCGCCAGCCAGTGGCGACCATGTCGTAGACCGCCGGATCGGTCTTGAAGCGCCGCACCGTATCGACGGAATAGATATCGTCCAGAACCTGGTCGAGCGCGGCGGACTTGACTGCGGCTTGCAGCATTTCGGGCGAGCCGTTGGACAGGATCGCCAGCCTCGCTCCCGAAGCCTTGAGCGCCTTGAGCACGGCCGGCACTTCCGGATAGCAATCCAGCCGCCAGTAGGCGTCCAGCAATGTCGCCTTGAGGCCGGGGTCTGCCGAAGGAACCTTGCGCAAGGCGAAATCGAGCGCCTGTTCGGTCAGCTGCCAGAAATCGGCATAGGCGCCCATCAGCGTGCGTACCCAGGAATATTCGAGCTGCTTGGCACGCCAGATCTCAGACAACAACTGGCCGTCCGGTCCGATTTGGTCGGCATGGCGGCGCACGGCGGCATGCACGTCGAACAGCGTGCCATAGGCGTCGAAGACATAGGCGGCGTATTGCATGACAACAGTTTTGAGGGCAGGCGCGACAAGGTGCAAGCTTTGATTGCATCGCGCCCCGGCGCTGGCCTCAACAAAACTCCATGATGCCGGTTGACGGCGCCCGCCAAAGCATCTTCCAATGGCTGTCACACGAGACCGATTGAGACGGGACGACACGATGACACTGGCGGCTGCGGCACAATCCGCGACATGGACTTTCGTCGATGGTGATTGGCACGAGGGCAACGTCGCCATTTTGGGGCCGCGCAGCCACGCCATGTGGCTCGGCACCAGCGTGTTCGACGGCGGCCGCTGGTTCGAAGGTGTCGCCCCCGACCTCGAGCTTCATGCCGCCAGGGTGAATTCCTCGGCGATTGCGCTCGGCCTCAAGCCGAACATGACCGCCGACAAGATCGTTGGGCTGACGTGGGATGGGTTGAAGAAGTTCGACGGCAAGACGGCGGTCTATATCAGGCCGATGTACTGGGCCGAGCATGGCGGCTATATGGGCGTGCCGGCCGATCCCGCCTCGACCCGCTTCTGCCTTTGCCTCTATGAATCACCGATGATCCCGCCGACCGGCTTTTCGGTGACGGTGTCGCCGTTCCGGCGCCCGACCATCGAAACCATGCCGACCAACGCCAAGGCCGGCTGCCTCTACCCCAACAACGGTCGTGCCATTCTCGAAGCCAAGATGCGCGGCTTCGACAACGCAATGGTGCTCGACATGCTTGGCAATGTCGCCGAGACCGGAACCTCGAACATCTTCCTGGTCAAGGACGGTCACGTCTTTACACCGGCGCCGAACGGCACCTTCCTGTCTGGCATCACCCGCTCGCGCACCATAACGCTGCTTGGCGAGTACGGCTTCAAGACCACGGAAAAGACGCTGTCGGTGCGTGATTTCCTCGAAGCTGACGAAATTTTTTCGACCGGGAACCATTCCAAGGTGGTGCCGGTCACGCGTATCGAGGATCGCAATCTGCAACCCGGGCCGGTGGCCAAGAAGGCGCGCGAACTCTATTGGGATTGGGCGCATTCGACTTCCGCCGCTTGAGCGGATAAAAAGGCGATCGACGCCTCATCCGGAGTTGTCCCAACCCATTCCAGACCTATCTTAGTCCGGTATCGACACCGGATTTTTCCACGAGGGAGTACTATCCATGGCCTTTGAATTGCCCGCTCTGCCTTACGACTATGAGGCCCTGCAGCCTTACATGTCGAAAGAGACGCTGGAATATCACCACGACAAGCACCACAAGGCGTATGTCGATAACGGCAACAAGCTCGCCGCCGAGGCCGGTTTGGGCGATCTGTCGGTCGAAGAGGTGGTCAAGCAGTCGTTCGGCAAGAATGCCGGCCTCTTCAACAATGCCGCCCAGCACTACAACCACATCCATTTCTGGAAGTGGATGAAGAAAGGCGGCGGCGGCAACAAGCTGCCGGGCGCCCTGCAGAAGGCAGTCGATAGCGATCTCGGTGGCTACGACAAGTTCAAGGCCGACTTCATTGCCGCCGGCACGACCCAGTTCGGTTCCGGCTGGGCCTGGGTCTCGGTTAAGGATGGCAAGCTGGCGATCTCGAAGACGCCGAACGGCGAGAACCCGCTCGTTCATGGCGCGTCGCCGATCCTTGGCGTCGATGTCTGGGAGCACTCCTACTACATCGACTATCGCAACGCCCGGCCGAAATATCTCGAAGCGTTCGTCGACAGCCTGATCAATTGGGATCACGTGCTGGAATTGTACGAAAAGGCGAAGTGATCAATTTCCAGAAGCCCCGGTAGCACCCGGGGCTTTTCTTTTCTGCGTCCCCTAAGCGCAAAGGTCCGGCAAAAGTCGTCCGGGGAAGGGAATTTTCTTCCTACGGCATCCGTTAACGTCCTGTCCTGAAATGCCTTCATCATGGAGCCAACTGAATGAGAAAGCTTGTTATCGCCATCTCTATGCTCGCACTCGCGGCCTCGGCGGCTTTTGCCGACCCGATACTCGACCGGCAGGCACTGATGAAGGAACGCGGAAAGATTGTCGGCGGCCTGTCGAAAGTGGTCAAGGGCGAGGAGCCCTTTGATGCGGCGGCTGTGCTGACGCAACTTCAGGCGCTGCAGGCGAATGCCGAGAAATTCGATGCCGATGCGCTGTTCCCGGCCGGCAGCGACACCGGCGACACCACGGCCTCGCCGAAGATCTGGGAAGACATGACTGGCTTCAAGGCAGCCGAGGACAAATATCTCGCCGACGTCAAGGCTGCAGTCGCTGCGGCTCCCGCCGATGCCGACGCGCTGAAGGCGCAAGTCGGCGCTATCGGCTCCGACTGCGGCACCTGCCATCAAGGCTACAGAATTAAGAAGGGCTGATCACCAGCCATGGCATGGCTGAAAAAACTTGTCGGCGCCGTCGTCATTCTGGGCGGCGTCGGCGCGGTTGCCGGGTGGGTCCTGTCGGCGCCGGTGAGGGTCGACAGGGAAACCCTGGCCAAGCTTGGTCCTGGCGACGCAGCCAGGGGCAAGCGCATCTTTTATGCCGGCGGTTGCACATCCTGCCATGCAAAGCCGGGCTCACAGGGCGACGCGCGGCTTCAACTCGTGGGCGGCCTCGAACTCAAGACGCCGTTCGGAACCTTCGTGCCGCCCAACATTTCGCAAGATACCAAGGACGGCATCGGCGCATGGTCTGTCGAGGACCTCGCCAATGCCATGCTGAAGGGCGTGTCGCCTTCGGGCCGACACTTCTATCCGGCGTTTCCCTATGCCTCCTACGCGCGCATGAATCCGGCCGACATTGGCGATCTCTATGCCTTCCTCAAGACGCTGCCGGCCGTCGCTGGCAAGGCTGCTGCAAATTCGCTCGGTTTTCCCTTCAATATTCGCCGCGGCATCGGCCTGTGGAAACTGCTTTACCTCAGCGATCAGCCGGTCGTTGCCTTCCCCGAAGGCACGCCTGATCCTGTGATATCAGGCCGCTACCTGGTCGAGGGGCCAGGCCATTGCGGCGAATGCCACACGCCGCGCGATCTTGCCGGCGGCACGAAGAAGAACGAGTGGCTGGCGGGCGCCGTGGCCGCCGAAGGCAGCGGCGTCGTGCCAAACATCACGTCGGGCGAGGGCGGTCTAGGCGACTGGTCGGAGGCTGACATCGCCAACTATCTCGAAACCGGCTTCACGCCAGATTTCGATTCCGTCGGCGGCGCCATGGTAGACGTCCAGCGGAATATAGCCGAACTGACGCCGCAGGACCGTGCGGCCATCGCCGCCTATCTCAAGACGATCCCGGCGCATCCAAACGGTTATCCGGCCCGTAAGAAGACGGCGAACTAGACCGAGTCTGCGGATGACAGGTGGCGGTCGCCGAGAAAATCGAAGCCCGTTTCGAAGAAATGGTTGTAGTTGCAGGTCAGCTCTTCGCCAGGCGCGATGTCGCGCAGCGCAAAACTCTCCTCGGGTGAGGAGACGTCGCAGTTCGGCTCGTCGGCATGGTTCATATAGCGCGCGTCGTCGGCTTCGAAGACGATGTAGTTCGGATCGCGGCGGTCGGGATAGGAATAGCGATCGAGATAACTCTTCACCGGGCCGGCCGCGCGCTCATAAGTCTCGACCTCGATGAGCCGATCGAACCTTGGGTCCAGCTTCCAGATCAGAGTGCCGCGAGGAATGTGGTTCTTGGCAAAGACGCCGATCCCCTGGATAGGCGATTTGTCGAGATAGACGTCGACGAGCAGCATAATGGACCCTTACGCGATTGGAGGCTGTCAGGCCGGGAAAAGCCGCGCACTGGGTAGCGCGCGGTCATCGCAATTGCGAGAAAAAATGAGCAACGGGAACTTCAAAAAATCCTGATCACCCAGCCCTTCGGAAAGGGCGCGTCGATCATCGTCTGGAGTCAGCGTTGCTGCAGCGCCAGACGAACGCCCAAAGCGCAGTAGATGCCACCGACAACTTTGCCCTGCAATCGTAACACCGACGGATTTCGGCGCAGGAACGTGCCGAGCCGGCCAGCGCTCACGGCAAAGACGACCGTGCTGGAAAGGCCCAGTACGACGAAGATGCCCCCCAACGCGGCCATCTGAAGCATCACCGTTCCGTTTTCAGGCCGCACGAACTGAGGCAGGAAGGCGAGGAAGAACAGAGCGGTCTTGGGGTTGAGCACTTCGGTCAGGACAGCCTGTCGAAACGCCTTGCCGGCAGAGATCGCAAGCGCGCCGGCGGCCGGGTTGGCTGGTGTCTTCTCCATGATCGCGCGAACGCCGAGATAGATCAGGTAGGCTGCGCCGATGTACTTTATGACGCTGAACAGCGTCGCCGACGCGGCGATGATCGCCGATATGCCGATCATCGCCATGACGGTGTGAAAAACATCGCCGGCAGCGATCCCGGCGCCCGTTGCGATGCCGACCTTGGTTCCGGAACTCGTTGCCCGGGCGATCGTCAGCAGGGTGGCGGGACCTGGAATGAAGACGAAGCCGAGCACGACCGCGATGTAAGCGATCAGGGTGGTGAGGTCGATCATTTGTTGGTTGCTCCCGTAAGCTGCGCCTTGCCCATCACTTTCAGCGCGAAGGAATAGGTGTAGGCGATCTCTTCCAGCCGCGAAAACCGGCCGGAAGCGCCGGCATGGCCGGAATCCATGTTGATCTTGAACAGAACCGGATTGTTCCCGCTCTTGCGATCGCGCAGCCGGGCCACCCATTTGGCCGGTTCCCAATAGGTGACGCGCGGATCGGTGAGACCGGCCAGCGCCAGGATCGGCGGATAGTCATGATCGGCGACATTGTCATAGGGCGAGTAGGCGGCAATGGTCCGGTAGTCGTCGGCGGACGCGATCGGGTTGCCCCATTCGGGCCATTCCGGCGGCGTCAGTGGCAGGGTCGCATCGAGCATGGTGGTGAGCACATCGACGAAGGGAACCTCGGCGACGATGCCGCCAAAACAATCCGGCGCCATGTTGGCGACGGCACCCATCAGCATGCCGCCGGCCGAACCGCCCTGCGCGACGATACGGTCATGCGCCGTGTAACGCTCCGTGACCAGATGGCGCGCGACGGCGATGAAATCGGTGAACGTGTTCATCTTGTTCTCCCGCTTGCCATCATCGTACCAGCCATAGCCCTTGTCCTTGCCGCCGCGAACGTGAGCAATAGCGAAGACAAAGCCACGGTCGACCAGCGAGAACCAGTTGGTGTTGAAGGCGGCCGGCACGGTGATGCCATAGGAGCCGTAGCCGTAAAGCAGGCAAGGTGCGGATCCGTCCAGCGGCGTGTCGCGATGGTGCAAAAGCGAGATCGGCACCAGTTCGCCATCGCTGGCCGGCGCCATCAGGCGCCGCGTGACATAGTGGTCCGCATCATGGCCGGACGGCACTTCCTGGGTCTTCAGCAGCACCCGCTCGCGGGTGCGCATATTGTAGTCGAACACCTGCGCCGGCGTCGTCATCGACGAGTAGGAGAAGCGCATGATCTCGGTGTCGTACTCATAGGAACCCGACAGGCCGAGCGAAAAGGCCTCCTCGTCGAGGGACAGAAGATGCTCCTCGCCGCTAATACGGTCGCGCACCACAATGCGCGGCAGGCCTTCCTTGCGTTCGAGCCGGACCATGTGGTCCCTGAAGCCGATTACCGACAGGATCAGCCGGCCGGGCTCGTGCGGCACCAGTTCCTGCCAGTTGGCGCGCACGGGATCGCTCGCTGGTGCCGTCATGATCTTGAAATCCTTGGCGCCGTCGGCGTTGGTCAGGATGAAGAAGATATCGCCACCTTCTTCCAGCTCGTACTGAAGGCCAATCTCGCGCGGCGACACCAGTTTCGGTTCGGCAAACGGATCGTCGGCGCGCATCAGGCGGTATTCCGAGGTCTCGTGATCGTTGATGCCGATCATGATCCACTCGTTGTTGCGGGTGCCGTCGACATTCATGAAGAAGCCGGGATCGGTTTCTTCATAGATCAGCCGGTCGCTTTGCGGGCTGTCGCCGAGTGCATGGAACAGCACCTTTGACGGGCGGTGGTTGGGGTCGAGACGTGTATAGAAGAAGCCGTCATTGCCGGCGTTCCAGACACCTGAACCGCCAGTGTCGGGAATCTGGTCCGCAAGTTCCCTGCCGTCGGCAAGGTCACGCACGCGAAGCGTGTAGAATTCGGAGCCCTTGTCGTCGAATGCCCACAGCAGTCTTGCGTGGTCGGCCGAATGGTCGACGCCGCCAAGACGGAAATAGGCCTTGCCCGCGGCCTCCGCGTCGCCATCGAGCAGAATATGCTCGGCACCGCCGTCGCGCGGCATGCGGAAATAGCGCGGCTGCTCGCCACCAAGCTTGAAGGACGAGCCGTAGGCATAGGGTCCATCCTTCATCGGCACGGAAGAATCGTCTTCCTTGATACGGCCCTTCATCTCCTTGAAAAGCTGCTTTTGCAGTTCGACCGTGTCGGCCATCAGCTTCGACTGGTATGTATTCTCCGCCTCGAGTTCTGCACGGATCGCCGCATCGAGCAATGACGGGTCGCGGAACATCTCCTGCCAGTTGTCGGCCCGCAGCCAGGCATAGTCGTCGGTTCGCGTGATGCCGTGATGCGTGTCGGAAACCGGCCGCTTCTCGGGCGTTGGCGGGCTGACGATCGGAAATATGGATGTCTTGGTCATTGCGTCTCGCTTTGCCAGTATCTTCAATGGGCCAGTATCTTGAAGGGCCAGTATCTTGAATGGAGCATCTCGAATGGAGAAATATCTTGAATGGCAAATGAACACGCCGATCAGGGCAGGTTCAAGAGCCGGCGCGTATGGGTTGTGTCGGCTCCAGGAGATGAGCCGGGAGGAGAGATGATGACTATTTGGTCTCGCACTGCTGCGGCTTTCGCCGTTGCTTCGCTAACTCTGGCCTTTGCCGGCCAGTCTCATGCGACCGTATTCGCGGCTTGGCAAGTGGCCAATGTGCCGTTCGGCGACACGCTCAATGTACGCAAATACCCTTCGGGAACATCCCAGAAGCAGGCGGGATATCCGAACGGGACCGCTCTGCAGATGACCGGGCGATGCACCGGCGGAATAAACCTGCTCGACATCGCCACCCAGCCGGCATGGAAGCAGGAACAAAAGATTCGCTATCGCTGGTGCGAAGTCTGGCATGATCCGGCCCAGAACGGCAATTTCGTCACCGGCTGG
Source organism: Mesorhizobium sp. CO1-1-8 (assembly GCF_020164875.1). Lineage (NCBI taxonomy): Bacteria > Pseudomonadati > Pseudomonadota > Alphaproteobacteria > Hyphomicrobiales > Phyllobacteriaceae > Mesorhizobium > Mesorhizobium sp. CO1-1-8. Next base: position 586,128 of record NZ_JAIUGZ010000002.1, read on the forward strand.
GCCTATGGCAAATACATCACCCCGCATTGATTGACGCGGCGGCAATCAGCCGATCGGTTGGATGACAGGAATGTCGCCTGATTGCTTGCGTATGACCACGACAACCTGTGGTTTTGTTGACAAATGTCAACAACCAATATTGCTCGAGCGATAGCGAAGCAAGATCAAACATTAAAACCCGTTTCGTGAGTTGCCACGAATGTAACGGCGAGCTGACGTAGCGTCAGCCACCGCCGGCGGGAGCGCGAAATATCGATAAATTACACAATGCACGAAAGATTGAAGCTGATCTCGGAATAATTGATCAATATCGTTCAATATAGCGCAAGGGGAGAATTGACTTACTTGGTCTGCACGCTCATTGATGTGCCCGCGACACGAATCGTAGAAACTCTACCTGCACAAAATTCGTGCGATGCCCTGTTTGTAAAAAAGGGCGCAGATCGATGTAACTCTTGTTGGGGCCAGAAGACCATGGATATTGTCGAAACACCTTCCAGAAACAGCGATGCGCTGATCGAATTGACCGCCGATGTGGTGGCCGCCTATGTCAGCAACAATCCCGTGCCGGTCGGCGAATTGCCGAGCCTGATATCCGATGTCCATGCTGCGCTTGGGCGTGTGGGCGGAACCGCCGAACAGCCGCCTGCCGACAAGCAGAAGCCGGCGGTCAACCCGAAGCGGTCGGTTCATGACGACTACATCGTCTGCCTTGAAGATGGCAAGAAGTTCAAATCGCTGAAGCGCCACCTGATGACCCACTATGACCTGACGCCGGATCAGTATCGCGAAAAGTGGAACCTCGATCCGACCTATCCGATGGTCGCACCCAACTATGCGGCTGCCCGGTCTCAGCTCGCCAAGAAGATGGGTCTCGGCCGCAAGCGCAAAGCGCGGTAATCGCTGCCAGAGCAATTCCAGATCGGATCGACATCAACGGCGCCTTCGGGCGCCGTTTGATTTTGCGAGCCGCGACGCACGAATCGGGTCTGGAAGCGTCAGGCGGTCTGTTTGAGCGCTGCCTCGGCGTCGCGCTTGATGCGCTTGACCATTGAGCGAAGGCCGTTGGCGCGCTGCGGCGACAGATGTTCGTCGAGGCCGAGTTCTTTCAATGTGGCTTCCGCATCGGTCTTCTGGATTTCGCTGGCGGTCCTGCCGGAAAACAGCGCCAGCATGATCGCGACCAGCCCACGCACGATGTGAGCGTCCGAATCGCCGGTAAAGGTGATGACTGGGTCGGCTCCAGTTCCGCGTTCCGTGGTCAACCAGACCTGGCTGACGCATCCCGGCACCTTGTTGGCGGGGCTGCGCTGCTCGTCGGGAAATGGCGGCAGCGCCTCGCCGAGTTCGATGACATAGCGATAGCGGTCTTCCCATTCCTCAAGGAACGAAAAATCGTCGCGGATCGTCTGGATCGTCGTGGCCATAATGCCGGATATAGTCACGCGGCGGCTCCGCGTCACGGAAAAAACAAGGACACCGCGGGCCCCGATAGGGCAGACAGCCCGCGGCGCGCCGTCGAGACGGCTTAATTCTGAGGCGGCAGGTTGACGGTCTCGGGCAAGACGATTTCTTCGGGCAGGCTGCCGGTCATCGTCGACGTGTCGGGGCCGGCAGCGGACTTGTCGTCCATCATCGCTGCCGCGATCTTGGCGGTCTCCTTGGCGCGGGCGGTGATGGTGTGCATCGCCGACTTGCCGGTCTCGCAGACATCGGGTTTGCGTTCGCAAATGCCGGCGATATCGCCAACCGCTTCGCGTGCCGCAAACAAGGCCTGGATCGGTCCGACGCTTTCGCGGCCCGATTCATCGGGGCCGACAGCCAGCGGCAGCGCCAGCAGCACCAGGGAAAACCAGAAAGCCATTCTTATGAGGAAGACCATGCCCTTGCCCTCTCGTCGTGACCGGATCATGCATCCATATGGCATGACCTCTTTTGTAGGCAGGATCTTGGCACACAGGCGCAAAGGACGGCTTGCGGGCAAAGAGAGAATTTTCCTCAAATTTTAGGCAAATTCGAAACGAACCGTTCTGCAATCGATTTGTCTCAAATCCGAGTGATTTTCCTTAACAACAAATAACCATATATCCCCATGATTTTCCTGTATTTTTCTTGAAATACGGAAATCCAGATGCCGTGTGCGCCCAGCCGATGGGTGCCGTCGCCGGATAACTCTCCGTTTACTATGGCTGCATTTGCTCGTGCTTTCGGCCGCCGGCATCCCGATATTTGCCGCAGGCCGAGCCTTGGGCGGCCCTGCCTTATCCATTCCTTAAACGCTGGATGCGAGTTTCAAAGCCAACCAGAACCATCTGCAAAGCAGAGCTGTCCACGACAAGTGCGAGTGCGTTGAGTTGAGTTCAATCAAGGCCAGATACGTTGAATTGCCTGGTGCGATTGCCGCCGGTTGCGAACGTATGGTCCATCCGTCCATCCTTGGGCGGAGCGACCGCGAGCGCCAGCGCCGCTTCATCGGCGTCATGCTCGCCGCCCCTTTCTTTGTCGCCGGCGCTGCGGTCACGCTGGTCACGTCAGGCATGGGCGTCGCCGTCACAATGGCCGCCATCTTCGCCGCCTTCGGCCTGTGCTGGTTCGTCGCCCTGCTGGTGGCGGCGACCGGCAAGATGGCGATAGCGAGTTGGGTCGCCCTGGTGCTGGCCGGCATTTCTCTCGGCAGTCTCATTGCCGCCGCAGGGGGGCTGAGTTCGCCTGTCGCCATGCTTGTCGTGGCGCTGCCTTTCGAAGCCTGGTGGATAGGCACCTCGCGGCGTGCAGCACTGTGGGGAGCCGTATCGGCCGCTGTCGCCATCCTGGCTCAGCCTTTGGCTGGAACCGTGTTCCCGTTCGCAGGAGCACAGATCGCGACGTGGCACTGGCTGGTGCCGTTGGCCTGGACGCTTACACTGATCCCGCGCGCGTCGGCATTTCGAAACACGGCCCATGCGGCTGATGTGCTCGACACTGCCGACCGGCTCGAAGACATCATCGATGCGGTGGTCTTGCGCGTTGCCCGTCATGGCGAGGTTCTGGACGCGTCGTCAAAGGCCCGCACGCTTTTGAAACTGCCGCCCGAACTGCTGTCCGGAAACGGCCTCTTCGATCGCGTCCATCTGTCGGATCGCGTTTCCTATCTCAGCGCAATGGCCGACATGCGTGACGGCGCACTGTCGCGCCGGCTCGAATTGCGCATCCGGCTGCCTCAGAATGGCAATAGCCTGACGGCCGACAATTACCGGCCGTTCTCGCTTGATCTGGTGCGTGGTGAGGAACAGGGTGACGTCTTCACGCTCGTCCTGCGGGAGAATGACGAGATCGCCCGGCTGCGCGAGGATCTCGCGGCGGCCAATGAGGCGGCCGCATCCGCCGAGGTGGCGAAGGGGCGCTTCCTGGCAGTGGTCAGCCACGAACTGCGCACGCCGTTGAATGCCATTATCGGCTTCTCGGATATGCTGCTGCATGAGATGTTCGGCGCCTTCAAGGATCCGCGTCAGAAGGAATATGTCGGCTTGGTACGGGATTCGGGTCAGCATCTGCTCGCCGTCGTAACCTCGATACTCGACGTGTCCAGGATTGAATCGGGCGTCTATGCGACCGAACCCGAGCCGTTCCGCTTCGCGGAAGCGGTCGACATGTGCCAGTCGATGATGCAACTGCAGGCGCAGGCCAAGAACATCGATCTGCAGGCGCAGATCGCGCCGGACGCCGGCGACATCAATGCCGATCGGCGCGCCGTGCAGCAGATGCTCATCAACCTGGTCTCCAACGCGATCAAGTTCACTCCCGACGGCGGCGACGTCGTCGTCGGTGCCAAGCGGATCGGTTCGCGCCTGCATTTCTGGGTCAGGGACACCGGCATCGGCATCGCCGAGGAGGATTTCGCCAATCTCGGCAAGCCCTTCATGCAGATCCAGAACGACTATACCCGCCGTTTCGAGGGGACAGGTCTTGGCCTTTCACTGGTCAAGGGCCTGGTGGCGCTGCACGAAGGCACGATGTCCATCGAAAGCATGCCGGGCGAGGGCACCACGGTGACCATCAGCCTGCCGGTGAACGGACCGAAGGGACATCAGGCGGAGAAGGCCGGCGTGCTGATCATGCCTGTGGCGATGGCGAAAGGGGACAGAGATGGCTCGCTCCGCAAAACCGGCTAAGGCGGTCAAGCGCCGCAGCAATGCCTTTCAGGACGGCGCTGTCGCCGTCGGCGGCATGATCTCGCGCAATCCTGTCCTGGTGGGCGGCTCGACGGCATTCCTGGTGACGCTGTTCTACGTCTCCGCAAATGCCCTGTGGTACCAGCCTTTCCCGCATGCCGGCGCATTTTTCGCGACCCGCAGCATTGCGGGCTTTCCGCACGCGACGCCCGACGAACCGGAGACGACATTCAACATCGTGCGGCCATCCGGCGCGCCGGCGCCGATCAAGGGCGATCCGGTTGTCGAGCAGGTGCAGGGCATATTGAAGGATCTCGATTTCTATTCGGGAACGGTCGACGGCATTTCCGGACCCAACACCCGCAAGGCCATCCAGGACTATCAGCAGAAGGTCGGGCTCAACACGTCCGGCGAGATCGACGCCCTTCTGCTCGATCAACTGGGCGCGACGCCGAAGACCGCTTCCGTCGTACCCAGGCCGCAGCCGCGCCCGGATATGCCGGCCGCCGTTCCGGTGTCTTTGCAGACAGGTTCAGGACAGACAAATTCCGGGCAGGCGGATGCCGCGACGCAAGCGCCCGATGCCCGCATCGTCAAAATCCAGGCCGGGCTCAAGGCGTTCGGCAATGACGACATGCAGCTGGATGGTGTCGTCGGCACGCGCACCAAAGCGGCGATCAAGGAATTCCAGTCGCTGTTCGGGCTGCCGCAGACCGGCGAGCCCGATGAGATCGTCTACGTCAAGATGCGCGAGATCGGCCTGACCAACTGACGGCTGAACGACGGCTCGCCCAGCGGCGGAAATATCGACAAAGCAATTCCAGGAAAGTGTGAAACGGTGTTTCGTCCGGAATCGCGTTTCCTTGAAACGGCAAACTACTTTAGAGAAGCCGCCTGCCTTGTTTTCATGCATGCCGTTGTCCCAAAACCGGGACCCACTTTTGGGCGGCATGCATTCGCGGAGTTTTCTCATGCGTGTCACATCGGATCTGTGGGTCTCGGCCCTGTTGCGCCGGGTTTTCAGCGCCGGTGGATTTGCCGCCGTGGTCAAGCGCGGCGCGACCGAGGCCGGCGCGGTGTTCGTCCTGGCGCGGGGCAGGCTGGGTGAGGTTGCCCTGTTCGGGCCGGCGCCGCAGACAAGCTATGATTCGGCCAAGCCCGACGACCGGTTTTTCACTCTGCTCGGAGCCGGCGAGGATGCCGCGGTGCTCGACGCCAGGCTGGAAAGGGAGAAAAGATTCGATCCCGACATCTGGGTGGTCGAGATCGAGGCCGGCACCGTGCCCGTCGAGGAGCTTATTTCCGTGAAGACGCCCTGAGGTCGGACGAAGCCGCCGCATCGTCGCTGTTCGAAGCGGTGCGTGTATCGCTGTTGGCAGGTGCTGGGCCGCGAACCACCCTTGAAAGGGTTTCCGCTCTCCACGACCGCATCTTGTCCTGGGCCGCCTCGAGATGCAGCAGCCGGTAGCGGTCGAGGAAAGTCCGGATGGCCTGCGGATGCGGGAACTGGCTGGGATAGACGGCAACCGCGATCAGGAAGGCCCTGTCTTCGCTAAGGTCGAGCGAGCGCAAGGCGGCAAGCAGCGAGGCATAATTCTGGTTGGCTGTGAGCGATCGCGCGATCTTGAAATCGATATCGAGTGCATCGGCGAGCGCGGTCTGGAAGAACGCGGCGTTTCCCGTCAGAGCTGTCTCGCGCAATTTCACATAGGTGTCGGCGCCCTTGAAAGGGTCGGCGCCCGTCGCTGTCGCCTCGTCGCCGGTGCGCATCATCGAGCGCAGCCTGCTCCGTGCATTCTCGGCCGCGATTCCGAGCGCCTGTTCCCGGGCGGGCTCGCCGGAGGCGGTTTCCGCGCTCGCTGGCGCGATCTTGTCTGCCGCGGCGGCGTTCGCATCCGGGTCCGGCGCGCGCACCAGGGTTGGCCTCTCGAGGGCCCTGATCAGGTCGGCAATGGTCGGGTTCAAGCCCTTGCGGCGCGCGATGGCACGGGCATGCGGCAGGCCATGCCGCCCGATCAGGGCGATGAGATCGATGTCGCTGACGGCGCGTGAGCGGATGAGCAGCGGCGCGGCAATGTCGACCGGTTCCTCGCAAAGACGGCGCACCAGGGCGGCGGGTGCGTATTCGCATTCGGAAAGGGCGGCTGCCACGTAACGGCGAGATTCGACGGACACGTCATTGAACAGTGGCAGCGTCAGGTCTTCGAGTTGACCGATCTCGCGGCGTGAAGGGCGGGTGAGCGAGCAGAACGCCGACACCGCGGCGCGGAACAGCCTTTCGGCCTTACCCGAGTCTTTTCGTACCGCGATTTGCCTGAAGTCCGAAGATGACACGAAGGATACGCCTGTACTCGACACAAAACTTGGCCGCGCTCGACCGGGACTGTGCCGGTTTCGCGAGCGCCCCGGTCAGGACTTCCTGACCTTAGAACAAAGATCAAGTTAGCGACGATCCGTTAGCGTTCCGTTAACCCTCTGCCGGCCTTAATGACATTTGGAGGCGTTGCGTTGTGCTCCGGGGAAACCGAGAGGAATGCGCGAACCATGGGCATGGTACTGTCTTTCGTGCCGCGTACGGCACCAAACACCAGAGCAAAGCAAACCGCCGAAATGCCGGCGGCGGTGATCATCTTTCCCGGCATCCGCTATGAGCGGTCAAGCGCCGGCGACGTGCGGCCGGTCGACCCCGACAAGCCGGGATCACCGCACACGAAACCGGTTCCGCATCACTGAGTTTCGGCGGCCACGGACCAACAGTCCGGGATCGTCTCTAGAAGTCCTGCAGCTGGCAGGAACTCTGCTCGAAGAAGCGCGATACGATCGGCTTCCAGCTGTCATCGGGCACGAAGGCGCGGATGACGAAGATGCCTTCCTCGATCGGCGCTTCGACAAAGATCGCTCCCTGAAGGTCCTCGGGAAGGTCCTTGCGCACGTCGATCATCTGCGCCGGCGTCAGCACGACGGCATCCAGAACGCCGCCGGTCGCTGTGTGGTCGTTGAAGGAATAGATGTTGTGGCCGCTGCGGTCATAGACCGACACCGACCAGAACGGGACATGTCCAGGTGCCTTGACGCGGACCATGCCTTCGCCCAGATCGAACCGGCAGGCCGTCGCGTAAAACAGCGGGTCGACGGATTTCACCACGGGCGCGTCACCGGCCTCGGCATCGAGTCGCGTCATCTTGTATAGATCCGACGCCATGGACAGCCGCGACCAGGCGTCGCGTTCGGAAAACTCGGGCACCAGAAGCAGCACGGCGATGTGCACGATGCCGCCGCCGAGCAGGCCGAGCAGGACAGCATGCAAAAGTCCGCGCATTGCAGCATAGAAACTACGCATCGCAGCCGACCTTTACGATCCGCGGCAGCGAGACGTCCGACAGGCCGGTGCTGCTGGCGATCGGCGTGTCGTAGAAGGTCAGCACGAAATACATCCTGCCGAAGCCGTCCGTCAGCAGCCAATTGCCCGGCATCGGGTGATGGCCGGCGGAAATGATCACCGAATTGTCGGCCTGGCGCACTACGCCATAGGATTGCAGGGCAGCCAGCCGGGGTTTGCCGGTCTCGACCACGCTGAGCGACTGGTCGGCGGCATAGAGCGTCCAGAACCGCGCCGTCGGAAATCCACCTTCGATTGTGTAGGTGCATTCGCGCTTGAGCTCGGCGCCGGCCGCGTCTCGCTCGGCGACGAAGGACAGCCCCTCGGCGCGGCCGAGCGCAAGCACACCCTCGCGCGCCACGCGGGCCTTGGAATAGGGATCGGCGGACGGTGTGCCGATATCAGGAAAGGCCGTCCATTGGCCGATCCTGATGGCGCCAACACCATCCTGGACTTTCAGCGCATACCAGACGCTGCCGCCACCGCCGACGATGGCTATGGCAAGCGAAAGCAGCGTCAGGAAGGCAGTTTTGAGCATGAGGGGCCGGGGACACGAAGAGTTGCCGTTCGGGGATATCGCGGCGTGGGGGCTTGTGGCAAGCGGGCCGATGGATTTGCCGCCCCGGACCAGTCGGAAAGACCTGCCCAGTCGGAAAGATCACAGCGCTGACAGCGTCTCCGGCGGTTGAGGCGTACTGAGGACGGGCGCCGACTGGAACAGCCCGGTCATGTCCCGCAGCGTCTGGGTCGTGCGGCTGGACAGCACCGGCGGCCGTTCGGCGGCTGCATCGGCCGCAGCCTGATCGTCGCTCTTCTTCTGTGCTTCCTCGGCCTTTGCAGCGATCTCCTCATCGACGAAGGGCTTGTCGATGCCCGGGATCGGCTTGAGGTCGATATTCTGATGCGCGTAGACCATCAGGCGCTGCCACACCATCGCCGGCAGCGAGCCACCCGTCATGTTCTTGGTCGGCGTGAAGTCGTCATTGCCCATCCATACCGCCGCCGTGTAGTTGCCGGTGAAGCCGACAAACCAGGCGTCGCGGTAGGATTGCGTCGTGCCCGTCTTGCCGGCGACGACGATGTTGGGAAGCTGAGCCCGCCGCGCCGTGCCCATCACCGGCACTGCCGCCAGCATGGTGTTCATCGATTTCAGCGCCTGTTCCGACAGCACCCGGTGCGGCGGCGGCGCATCCTTGGCGAAATCATAGACCACCTCGCCAGTGCGGGTGACGAGCTGGCTGATGCCGTGCCGGGAGCCGGCAAAGCCATTTTCGGCGAACACGCTGTAGCCCGTCGCCTGGTCCATCACGGTCATGCCCGAGGTGCCGAGAACCATCGTCTTATGTGCTTCGATCGGCGATTCCACACCCATCGCCTCGGCCATGGCCTTGATTGGGCCGATGCCGAGATGGTCCTTGGCCAGCCGCACCGGCACGGTGTTGATCGATTTGGCCATCGCCATGATCAAGGTGACGTTACCCGCCGACCCGCCATTGTAATTGTGCGGTGACCAGCTGCCCCAGCTGATCGGGCCGCCGGAAATAATGGAGTTGGGAGTGAAGCCGTGTTCCATCGCCGTTGCGTAGACATAGGGCTTGAATGACGAGCCGGTCTGGCGCAGCGCCTTGGTGGCGCGGTTGAACTGGCTGGCACCATAGTCGCGGCCGCCGACGATGGCGCGCACGGCGCCGTTGGTCTCGATGACCACGACCGCGCCCTCGGTGACGTTATACTCCTTGCCGAACTGGCGCAGGTGGAACTCCACCGATTCTTCCGCCGCCTTCTGGATGTTGGCGTCGAAGGTCGTGTGGGCGACGAGCGAGTGCTGGCCCGGCTTGGCGATCTTCTTGACCTCGTCGAATGCCCAGTCGAGGTAATAGTCAGGGCTTTTCTGTTCGCCGCGGTCAACGACATCGGCCGGGTGCAGCCTTGCCTGCAAGACCTGCCCCTCGGTCATGAAGCCGGCATCGACAAGGTTGGACAGCACCACATTGGCGCGCGCGCGCGCTGCCGGCAGGTTGATGTGCGGCGCATATTTGGTCGGCGCCTTGAACAGGCCGGCCAGCATCGCCGCCTCGGCCAGGTTCAGGTCCTTGACGCTCTTGCCGAAATAGAAGTCGGCGGCAGCCTCGATGCCGAACGTGCCGCCGCCCATATAGGCGCGGTCGAGATAGAGCTGCAGGATCTCTTTCTTCGACAGATTGGCCTCGAGCCACAGCGACAGGAAAGCTTCCTTGATCTTGCGCTCCAGCGTGCGCTCATTGGTGAGGAACAGGTTCTTGGCCAACTGCTGGGTGATGCTCGAGCCGCCCTGGACGACGGAATTCGCCCGCACATTCTCGAAGATCGCCCGTGAAAGGCCCAGTACGTCGATGCCGTAGTGATCGAAGAAGCGGCGATCCTCGGTGGCAAGCACCGCCTTGATGACGTGATCGGGCATCTCATCGACCGGCACGGAATCGCGCTGGATGATGCCGCGCTGGCCGATCTCGTTGCCGTAGCGGTCGAGGAAGGTGACGGCGAAGTCGCCTTGGGCGCGCCAGTCGCCGGCCGTGTCCTGGAAAGCCGGAATGGCCAGCGCCAGCATCACCACGATGCCGCCGGCGCCGAGCGTAAAACCTTCGCTCAACAGTTCGATGATGCCACGGCGCCAGCCGTTGACGCGGAAGCGCCGCGAGAAGATCGTCGCGGATTCCCAGAACTGGCGCGCCTTGAAACCGATCTCGTAGAGCGAGGAATCGATCCACGCGTCGAGCGCCAGCAGCCGGGCGGCGATCGGACCTCTTCTCTTGCGCGGTTCAGGACTGGCCATTCGAAATCCGGCTAGGCAATTGCACGACCTGAGAACCGCAAACCGGCAAATTCAGGGCGATGCATTCCGCAAGACTATTCCTCCATTTTTTCAGCACTCACAAGGGCGTCGAAGACACAGCGGCGGGTTTGTTGCTGATGGGTCCGGCCGGGGATACAACCCGGCGCCAACAGTATGTGACAGCAAAAGCCCGCGCCTCCAGCGGCGACGTGAGCTTTTTATGACTGCAGCACGGGCGCGCCTCAAGCAGCTCGCAGGCCTTCCTTCGGACGCAAGTTCTGGTTCATGCGGAACAGGTTCAATGGGTCGTAGCGCTGCTTGATTTCCAGAAGCCGCCGATGGTTGCCACCATAGGCCGCTTCGACCCGGTCGACCTCGTCCTCCGGCATGAAGTTCACATAGGCGGTGCCGGCGGCATAAGGTTTGGCCGCCTCGTAGATTGCACGAGCCCAGTCGGTGCAGGCTTTGTCCATCGCCGGTTCGCGCCAGCGGGCGTGAACGTTCATGACGAAATGCGAACTGCGCTGTGGAAACGCCGTTGCGTCCGCCTTGACTCGACCTGCCGCGCCGCCGACTTGGCCGATAAATATTTCGCATTCGGGTCCCGGCAGCTTGGCTATTGCCCCCGTGACGACCGCAGCCGCCTCCTCGGAAAACTCGGTGAAGTCATGGCTCTTCCAGTAGTTACGGGCGCCGGGCGTGAGCAGCGGATCGAACGCCTGCTGCCAGCCGGTGAATGGGTTAAGGCCAACCACGTCGGCAATGGGCGTGCCGATGGCTCGAAGTTTTTGCGTCGCCTTTTCGCCTGCGTCGATGTCGCCGCAATAGCACATGGCGAGAACCAGAACCTCCTTGCCATGCCACTCCGCGGGCAGGAAGGGCAGCGGCGGAGCCTGCCGCATGACCACCCAGCAGGTCAACTCGTCAGGAGCGGTTTCGAGCGCCTTGCGATATTCCCGCAGCACCTTTTCGGCATCGGCGAAGGGATGGACGACAAGCCCCGCCAACACTTGCGGTCCAAACTCATGGAGATGGAACTCGAATGCCGTAACGACGCCGAAATTGCCGCCGCCGCCGCGCAGCGCCCAGAACAAGTCCGGATTTTCGGTCTGGCTGGCGCGTAGCAGTTTACCGTCGGCGGTGACCACATCGGCGGAGGCAAGATTGTCGATGGTCAGGCCGAATTTGCGGGTGATCCAGCCGAAGCCGCCTCCCAGTGTCAGGCCGGATATGCCGGTGGTCGAGTTGATGCCGGTCGGTACCACCAGCCCGAAGGCCTGCGTTTCCTTGTCGACATCGGCAAGCGTCGCGCCAGGACCGACCCACGCCCGCCGCGCCGAGACATCGACCCGCACCGACTTCATCAACGACAGATCAATCATCAGGCCACCGTCGCAGACCGCACTTCCGGCAATGTTGTGGCCGCCGCCGCGCACGGAGACGAGAAGCCTGTTCTCCCTGGCGAAATTCACGGCACTGACGACATCGGAAGCGCCGACGCAGCACACGATCAGCCCGGGCCGTCGGTCGACCGTGGCATTCCAGACAGTCCGTGCTTCGTCGTAAGCGGCATCGCCTTCGCTCAGCACTCTGCCGCGCAATTGTGCCGAAAAGGCTTCCAGGGCTGCGGCGTCGATTGTCGTTTTGCCGCGTTCAAGCGTGGTGAGGCTCATGGTGTTCATGGTTTCCTCCCGATTTGCAGATGAGCTGTCCCCTCCCAAAAAACATTGTTACTGTGCGCTTATATTAGCTATCGTGCAAGTTTCGCATCGGCCAGCGTTGCGGCACTCAAGCGGGCGTCCGCAGCCGATGTAGTGAATTGCATTGGCTCGGCCACATAGTACCGCCAGCCGGCCATCTCAGCCGGTTTGCACGCGCACCTTGCACACTCGGCAGCCAGGATGCCGATCATGCCGATGCGAATGTGAACGAAGCAGCGTGCGCTATCTCACTCCTCAGGCCGGTTCGCGCTTCAGCGCCTGCGCCATGCAGTGGATGCCGCCGCCGGTCTTCGAAATCTCGCTCATGTCGACGGCCGCGACCTCGAAACCGCGGGCCTTGAGCTGGCCGATCAGCGACTGGCTGGAGGTCGGCGCGATCACCCGGTCTTTTCCAAGCGACATGAAGTTGCAGCCGAGCGCCATCGTGTCCTGGAACGGCACGTCGATGATTTCGTGGCCCTTGCCCTTCAGCCAGTCGACAATACCGGGTTCGGTGCAGGCGAGGCAGACGGCGGTCAGCTTTTCGGCGATCGGCACCACCATCAGGTCGATATGGACGTAATATTCGTCGATGAAGGCGATGCGGGTTTCCCAGCCCTCCTTGTCGAACCAGGCCTGTACCTGGCGCGCACCTTCTTCCTGCGTGCGGGCGCCGCCGCAGCCGATCAGCACGACTCCATCCTCGATGACGTTGAAGTCGCCGCCCTCGAACGTACCCGCCGTGACCATGTCGTAGATCGGGATGCCGAGCTTTTCATAAGTGCGGATCGCGGCATAGTTTTCGCCGCGCCGCCACCAGTTGGCCATGGCGGTGATAAAGGCGCCGTAGGGCGTCATGACGCTGGAATCGCGGGAATAGACCTGCATCGGCAGTTCCGGCGTCGGCTCGTGCCAGTGGATGTTGACGCCGAAATGCTCGTAGGCGGCGACAAGGTCCTTATGCTGCGCCTGTGCGATCTGGACGTTGCAGGGCGCCTCGCGCAGATGCTTTCGCGACAGCGAACTGGTCGACAGATGACGCAGGAAATTGGGCGAGCCGAGCAGCACGTCCGTCAGGACGTCGGTCTCGTTGGCGAAGCCCCAGACGGTCAGCGGCTTGGTGCCGCCGGCGGGGTTCCGGCGCTGCAGCGAAAACGGCTCGGCGACAATGCGGTCATGAACGGTCATGGGGTGCTCCTTGTGATCAGATCAGCGGTCATTTGGCTTGGGGAATGCTCGGTATCCACCAGTCCCGTCCGCGCGGGGTGGTGACATATTCCGGCCAACGGAAATGGATCGGTGGTTCGTAATCGCAGAGCGGCGCGATCCAGTTCGAGCCACCGATTCCGCCGCCGGTGCGAGCGACGAATTCATTCATCGCCGCATCGCGGGCGGTCTGGTCTTCCAGCAGGCGAAGGGCGGCGAACGCAATCGTGCGGGAGGCGCAAGCCACCATCGGGTCGATGGTGGCGGGAATACCGCCCAACGCATTCATTGCCCATGACGGGTAGGGGTAGCCGGTCTCCGAACGCAGCGCCGGGCGGGCGACATAGAAGCGCGCCGTCGGCGTATGCCAGCTCATATCGGTATAATCGTCGGAGGTCGAATTGACCTGCGAGGGCGGCAGGTCGCGGCGCAGGATCGCTTCCGCTGCCTGCGGCTCGATCAGGCGCTCCAGCTCTTCGATAAACGGCTCGTCGCTCGCCATGCGTCCGGCATTGACCTGTATTTCGCGCGCGACGGCTTTGGCGTCTTCGTCCCAGCGCGGCGGCCCGACCGTCGACAGTGCTTCATAGGCGATCTCGGCCATCGCATGATTGGCAAGTCCCGGTCGTGACTTCGACACCCAATGCCGCTCGGTGCGGCAACCACTCATCGCTGCCGCCGCCTCGGCATTGCGGTCGAGTACCGCGGTGACCTGCTCGGCCATGGCAAGCGTCGGCACGCGGATCATGTACTGGATCTCGGCCAACCCCGCCGGCAAATTGTCGGCGGTCGCCTGACCGGCAGTCAGGATCGCCTCGCTGATCGACCAGCCGCCCTGGTGCGGCAGCATGGAATCGCGCAGAGCCTTGGAGGCCATGTACATCATCATCAATGCGTCGTTGGCGCCTGGGGCGCGCGCCGCCGAATGTGCTTGCGGAATGGGTGCGGCACCCGGAGCCAGCGCCCAGCGCTCCGGTTGGTCGCAGATGAAGCGATAGATCATCGCGTAGGCCGCGCCGCAATGCGTGTCCCAGCGCGCCGTGTTGCAGAGCGGCAGCATGTAGAACGGATGAAAGGAGATCATGCCGGCAAGGCCGTCATAATAACCCTTGGCGGCATGGATCGGCTTCGACCCGCGCACCTTTTCCGCCGGCTCGCCGGTGAAGCGCAGCGTGCCGGATATGCCGTGGCGCTGCATCGCCGCCTTGGTCGCCAGCAGCCCGCCGAGGCTCGAAATGCCCAGCCCGGAATGCGGGTCGGTGTGGCCGCCGGCCTGGTTGCCAAGTCCCCGGCGCGGACGCTCGACCGTAGCGGCATCCTGGCAATTGCCCGGCACCGCGTCGTATTCAGCGTACATGCCGATGGTCGGGCCGGGGCCGTTGGTCCAATGCGCGCAGAAAGCGGTAGGCATGCCGCCGGAGCCTTCTTCGACGGAAAAGCCTTCGAGTTTCAGTCGCTCGACATACCAGGCGGCGGATTGATACTCCCGCCACGCGGTCTCGCCGTAATCGAAGATGGTGCGTGTCCACGCGGACAACAACGGCTGGATGCCGTCGAGACAGGCAAGGGCGGTTGCTTGCGCCGAGGTGGCCACCGGTTTCTCCATGGCATGAGAAGAAAGCAGTGAAGCGGTTCGCTAAAAAGTGATATGTTTTCCCGGTTCGTGCAAATTCGGTTCACCTGAGGCTCCTTGCGTATACCATCGACACAAGCGCTGCGCGCGCTCGACAGCTTCGCCCGCCACGGCAGCGTCTGGCGCGCCGCCGACGAGTTGCACCTGACCCGCAGCGCCGTCAGCCATCAGCTTCGCCTGCTGGAGCGCGACCTCGGCTTCGACCTGCTCGAACGCATCGGCAAGGGCGTGGCGCTGACGCCGCGCGGCCAGCGCTACGCCAGCGACGTGCGCAAGGCGCTCACCGTTCTTGGCGATGCGGTGACGCGCGATGCCGGCACGGGAGTCGGCGGCTCGTTCGCCATCAGTTGCACGCCCGGCTTCGCCTCGCTGTTCTTGTGCACCCATATCGGCGAGTTCCGGCAGATGTATCCTGACGTGGCGCTGCGCATCCTGACGCCGCGCCGGCTCGACGATGTCAGCAACGCCGATGCCGATGCCTTCATTGCGTTCGGTGTCGGCAATTGGCCGAACCGGGCGGTCGAACCGCTCTGCGAAATCTCGTTCACGCCGCTCTGCAGCCCGACGCTGCTCAACAAGATCGGCGGTTTCTCCCGGCCGTCGGACGTGCTGCGCGCCAACCTGCTGCATCTCGATGACACCGAGGATTGGGCGCGCTGGCTGGCGCTGTCCAAAGTGGAAAACCCCGATATTGAGGGCGGCATCTTCTTTTCGGACATGAACCTCGTCTTTTCGGCGGCGATTGCCGGCCAGGGCATCGCCATGGGCGACGAACTGACCAGCCGTCGGGCACTGAGCGAGGGCCGGCTGGTCAGGCCGTTCGATATCGCGATCAAGTCGCCGCGCTCCTATTTCCTGGTCTCCGAACACGCCAAGGCTTCGCATCCGGTGCTGGAAGCATTCGCGGGATGGCTGCGGTCGAAACTCCAGGAGAACCGCATTCTGCCATATTGAGGGCAGGGCGGCGCCATCTCGCCATAGATGAATGGAATTTGCCGATCACGCGAAAACTATTCGGTTGCGGTGAGCCGGCACCGTGCCTACGATTTCGACAAGCGTTAGGGAAAGGGCAGTATGCAGCAACCCGGCCGTGCCGCAGAGATCAAGGCAATCGGGATCGGCAAGAGCTTCGGCTCGTTCCGTGCGCTGGACAATCTGTCGCTCGATATCGGTCGTGGCGAGTTCCTGACCCTGCTCGGGCCGTCCGGTTCGGGCAAGACCACCTTCCTGATGATCCTTGCCGGCTTCGTGCCGCCGACCGAGGGCAAGCTGTTCAGCGACGGCGTCGACATCACTGACCGACCGGCCGAGCAACGCGCCGCCGGCATGGTGTTTCAGGGCTACGCGCTGTTTCCGCATATGAGTGTCGAAGCCAACATCGCCTTCCCACTCAAGGTGCGCAAGAAATCGGCCGCCGAGATCAAGCGCCGTGTCGGCGAGATGATCGAGCGTGTCGGCCTCAAGGGCCACGAGAAAAAACTACCGGCGCAACTGTCGGGCGGCCAGCAGCAGCGCGTGGCGCTGGCCCGTGCGCTGGTGTTCGAGCCGGGCGTGCTGTTGCTCGATGAGCCGTTTTCCGCACTCGACAAGGGCCTGCGGGGGCAGATGCAGGCCGAGATGAAGCGGCTGCACCAGGAGACCGGCACCACTTTCGTCTTCGTCACCCACGACCAGAGCGAAGCGCTGGCGCTGTCGTCGCGCGTTGCCATCTTCAACCACGGCAAACTGCTGCAGGTCGGAGCGCCCGACGAGGTCTACGACCGGCCTGACAACCGCTTCGTCGCCGAGTTCCTCGGGGAGATCAACATGCTGCCGCTGAAGGGGGTTGAGCCCGCCGGCAACGGCTCGACCGGCCTGTGCGAAGACCGCGCGATCAGCATGGCGTGCAAGGCCGAACTGGTGCGCGGCGATGCCATCCTGGCGATCCGGCCCGAATACATGTCGATATCGGGCGAGGCGGCAGATGGTGAGAATGGCATCGCCGCTACCGCCACCAACTCCACCTATCTCGGCGCGGCAACGCGGCTCGACCTGACGACTCGGCAAGGCGCCAAGGTCACGGTCTCTGTGCCCAACGAGGTGGCTGCCGCGGCGTTGAGCAAGGGCAACTCCGTCTGGCTCACCTGGCCGGCGGAAAAGGGTTTCCTCCTTCCGCATGGAGGGCAATGACGAACGGTGCGGCGATATATCAGCAGCACCGCCTTTCCGGTATTATCAACGACAAAAAAGGGGAACTGACATGACAAACGACACCAAGAAACAAGTCATCGAAAGCCTGTCCGCCAGGGCGGGTCGCGGCGAAATCTCGCGCCGGCAGTTCACGCAGTTGGCGGCACTCGTGCTGGCCGGCACGCCGATGCTGCTGCGCTCGACCGGTGCCTTTGCGCAGGCCAAGGAACTGGTGCTGGTCAACTGGGGTGGTGACGCCATCACCGCCTATGACGCCGCTTACGGCCAGGCCTTTACCAAGGACACCGGCATCACCGTCAAGATGGACGGCTCAGGCCCGACCGAAGGCGCCATCGCCGCGCAGTTCAAGAGCGGCGCGCCGACCTGGGATCTCGTCGACGTAGACCCTTTCTCGGCCATCACGCTCGGCGCCCAAGGGGCTCTCGAGCCGATCGATTACAACATCGTCGACAAGAAGAAGATGCGGCCCGGCTTTGGCTGGGAATACGCCGCCTCGACCTATTTCTTCTCCTATGTCATCGCCTATGATTCCGAGAAGTACGGCAAGGACGCGCCGACCGGCATGGCCGATTTCTTTGACGTGAAGAAATTCCCCGGCAAGCGCTCGCTCTACAAATGGGGCGTGTCGAGCTGGGAAGCGGCGCTGCTGGCCGACGGCATCGCGCCTGCCTCGCTCTACCCGCTCGACCTCAAGCGGGCCCATGACAAGATCGCCGCCTTCAAGGAAAACGTCGTTGCCTATTGGGGCGGCGGCGCCGAAAGCCAGAGCGTGCTGCTCAACGGCGAGGCCTCGATGGCGATCGTCTGGTCGACCCGCGCTTCACTGATCGAGCAGGATTCGGGCGGCAAGATCAAATTCATCTGGGACCAGGGTCTGATCTCGCCCGGCGCGCTGGCCGTGCTCAAGAACAACCCCGGCGGCAAGGACGCGGCGATGAAGTTCATCGCCAGCGCCCAAGACCCTGAAAAGCAGCTGGTCATGTTCGACAAGCTCGGCCAGGGTCCCGCCAACCCGGCTGCCGACGCGCTGATCCCCGCCGACAAGAAGCGCATCAACCCGGTCGATCCGGAGAACATGAAGAAGCAGATCGCGCTCGATATGGATTGGTACGCCAAGAACTACGGGCCGGCGCTCGACGAATACACCAAGATCATCTCGGCCTGACCAGGGCTGGGATGGTCGGGTCGAAATGAGATCCTATCTCTCCGACAGGATGGGCGCGGCGCTGTTGGTGGCGCCGCTGCTCCTGTTTCTTGTCCTGGCCTATGCCTGGCCGTTCCTCGGCGTCGTCAAATGGAGCTTTACGCTGCCGACGCCGGGGCTCGGCCAGTACAACGCTCTGATCACCGACGATCTGGTGCAATCGGTCTTCATTCGCACGCTGCGCATCGCCGCGGTCGTCACCGTGGTTTCGGTGGCCGCTGCCTACGCCATCACCGTCGTCTGGGTGCGTGGAACCCCGGCACAGCGCCTGATCGCCGAGTTCTGCATTCTCGTTCCCTTCTGGATTTCCGTGCTGACCCGTGCCTTCGGCTGGGTGGCGTTGTTGTCCAACCGCGGCCTGATCAACACCTGGCTGCAGGCGATCGGCTTCATTTCCGAACCGTTGGCGCTGGTGCGCAACGAATTCGGCGTCATCGTCGGCATGACGCATTTCCTCATTCCCTTCGCCGTCTTCCCGCTGGCATCGGCCATGCGCAGCCTCGACGACCGCGTGCTCTTGGCCGCGCGCGGGCTCGGCTCCAGCCGCATGCGCACCTTCTGGACGGTGTTCGTGCCGATGACGCGCTCCGGCATCATCGGCGCGGCGATGATCGTGTTCGTCTTCTCGCTCGGCTTCTTCGTCACGCCAGCGATCCTCGGCGGCGGCCGCAGCGTCATGATCGCCGAGCTGATCTATCTCAGGATCTTCCAGAGCCCGGACTGGGGCCTGGGGGCGGCGATCAGCGTCGTGCTGGTGCTGTTTGTCGGCGCGCTGATGGCGCTTTTGTTCCGTTATGTCAGACCAAAGCAGTTGATCTGATGCCGACCTACCGCCCCGGTCCTGTCTCGCTGATCATCGCCGCCTTCGTGGCGCTCTTCCTGCTGATGCCATTGCTCGCGGTCATCCCGGTGTCGCTGACGCCGAGCCGCATGCTGGCTATGCCATCAGGCGAATTGTCACTGCGCCACTACCGGGCGCTGGTCGAGGACCCGCGCTGGCTCCAATCGATCCTGCTCTCGATCCGTATCGGTGTCGTCAGCAGCGCCTTTTCAACCGTGCTCGCACTGTGTTTCAGCCTCGGCGTGTGGATGTTCCAGCCGCGCTTCACCGCGGCCCTTGTCGGCTTCGTGCTGCTGCCGATGGTCGTGCCGCCGGTGGTCTCGGCGATCACGCTCTACTTCCTTTTGACCTCGATCTCGGGCTTCAGCGCGTTCTTCGGCTACGACACCTGGCTGGGCGTCGCCATGGCCCATTCGGTGATGACCGTCCCTTTCGCCACCGTGCTGATGCTGGTCTCGCTCAGCCAGCTCGACCGCCGCATCGACCTTGCCGCCCGGGGCTTAGGAGCCACTGTGTGGGAGCGCGCCACCCGCATCATCATGCCCAACATCAAGTTCGGCATCGTCACCGCCGCACTTCTCTCCTTCGTCCTGTCCTGGGAAGAAATCGGCGTCACTTTGTTCATCACCTCGGTCAACGCCATCACGCTGCCCAGGCTGATGTGGATGGGCCTGCGCGACAACATCGACCCGGCGATCGCCGCGCTCTCGGTGATCCTGATCATCATAACCGTTCTGGTGCTGGCGGTGCGCAGTTTCGTGGCCAGGCAGCGCGGAGCCTAGACAAACCGAACCGAGACGCGGCCAAACCTGCCTAGATCGCCGGTGACTTCGTCGCCGGCTTCGACGCCTATCGGCGTCACGCAGGTTCCCGTAATCACCACCTGTCCTGGCTGGAGTGCTATGCCCAGCCCCGATAGTTCATTGACAATCCAGGTAAGCGCGATGCGAGGATCGCCCAATACGGCTGCTCCCGATCCGCTGTGTTGCGACCCTCCGGACACGGACGCGGCCACCGGGTGCTTTGCAAGATCCACGTCGCGCCAGTCGTCTTCTGCCGCCTCGCCGATGACAAACAGATTGGCGCAGGCATTGTCCGCAATGAGCTGCGGCGCCCCGACGGCGCAGAAATCGTCATACCGTGAGTCCGGAATTTCGATCGCCGGGTGCAAGGTCGCCACGGCTTCCATCACCTCGGCGATTTCATAGGGTGCCGGACGAGGCGGCAGCTCGCGGCCGAAGCGGAAAGCGAACTCGATCTCGGCCACGCGCATCTTGCTCGTCGCCAGGGAAACGGTCCCGCCGACCTCCACCGCTTTCTCGGCCAGGAGACGTCCGGCCATCGGGCCGTCGACGTTGATGTGCCTTTGTCCGGCCAGACTGGTCGCGGCAATCTTCCAGCCGAAAAGTGGGGCCGCCGAGCGATCCATGACATGCGACTGGATGGCGTAGCCTTCGAGCCGTGTTTGTGGGCGCAACTCCTCGGGTATGGCGTCGAGACGGGTGCCCTTGTCCCAGTGGCTTACCAACAACCGCGACGCAGCCCTGGTCTTTTCTGCATCGAGCATCATCAGCTTCCGAAATTGCTTCGTGGATCAAAAACGGCAAGGAACATTGCGTCATGCGACGCTGTACGGAGCGAGAATATGTAACCAGGAATCGAGAGTCCATGTTCACGGCGCGGTGCCCGCCGACGATGGTGTTGGCAAAGTCGCCCCTTCGAGATCATCGGCATCCATCATTCCGGTGACGAATCGCCATCGCCTCCGCGCGTCGAATGGCTATATCTGTCAGAACATGCAGCATGCGGACAGGCTTCCGAAAAGCGCAGGAACCGGAGGAAAAGACGATGACCGCGCCAGGCGATTTACAGCAGGCACTGTTTCTCAGGCTGAAAAGCGATGCATCGCTGTCGGCCTTGCTGGGCGGCGCCGGATTGCTCGAACGGCCAACCGACAATGCCGCTTTTCCGTACGTGACCTGGGGCCATACCTCCGCTTTTAACTGGGATACGGGCACCGAGAACACCGACGATCAGTTGATTACGCTGCATGTCTGGTCGAAAGCCCATGGCGATGCCGAAACGCTTGCCATCATGGCCGCCATCCAGGCGCGCCTTGCCGACGCAGCATTGGTGATTGGCCCGCGCGGCCAGACACGACTGTCGCTGGAATTTGCCGAAGCTCGCCACGACGAGGATCTGCTCGTGCATCACGGGCTGCTGCGTTTTCGCGCGATAACGCAGGAAAATGCCTGATGCGCTTTCAATATGGTCAAAACGGAGTCTAGACTGGACTTTCGCGGGATTTCACCTGTTCGAGGCGGTGAAATTCCAGGTTGACTGTCTCGTGTTGCAGGGGTGTGGCGAGGATGTTTCCAGCGGCGTTCACCGTTCATTTCACGTTCAGCACCGATGCGTTACAACGCCGGTCATGAAAACGCTTCGCTCCCACTTCCGAACCGCGAAACTGGCGCTTTGTGCTGCCGGGCTGTTCGCGTCGCAGGCGATGGCGATGCCGGTCATCGCGCCGCCCGAGCTGGCCAGTCCGATCGTACTGGCGGCGTCCGATTGCTACGCCATCGGCCAGCAGGTGGCCGAGCAGAATGGCGGAACGCTGGCCAAAGCCTCGCAATCGACGCGCGGCGGTCAGCCTGTCTGTGTCATCGTCGTGCTCGTTCCGGGCAAGGACGGACAACGTCCGCGCCGTTCCGAAATCGTCGTTCCGCTGAACTGATCCAATCAACCTTAGGCTACGTTTCCCAGGCCGCCGGAATCGGCCTATATCTGCCCCGGTCTTCAATCTGACAAAGCTCTTCAACAGGTATCGAACTCCGCATGCGCGTACTCGTCGTCGAAGATGACAAGGATCTCAATCGGCAGATATCGGATGCGCTGGTCGACGCCGGCTATGTCGTCGACCGCGCCTTCGACGGCGAGGAAGGCCATTTCCTCGGCGACACCGAGCCCTACGACGCCGTCGTGCTCGATATCGGCCTGCCGCAGATGGACGGCATCAGTGTGGTCGAGCGCTGGCGACGCGGCGGCCGCAAGATGCCGGTGCTGATCCTGACGGCGCGCGACCGCTGGAGCGACAAGGTCTCCGGCATCGATGCAGGCGCCGATGACTACGTCACCAAGCCGTTCCACATCGAGGAGGTGCTGGCAAGGTTGCGGGCTTTGATCCGGCGCGCTGCCGGCCATGCCTCGTCCGAACTGACCTGCGGGCCGCTGCGCCTCGACACCAAGGCCTCCAAGGCCGATGTCGGCGGCATGCCGCTGAAACTGACGTCGCACGAATTTCGCCTGCTTGCCTATCTGATGCACCATATGGGCGAGGTCGTCTCGCGGACCGAATTGGTCGAGCATCTCTACGATCAGGATTTCGACCGCGATTCCAACACCATTGAGGTGTTTGTCGGGCGGCTGCGCAAGAAGATGGGCATCGACATGATCGAAACCGTGCGCGGCATGGGCTACCGCATGCGTGAGCCGGAGGCGTAACTCGGAACCGCTCAAACCAACCGCAAGGACGCCGCTTTCGCTGCGTTTGTGGCCGCGTTCGCTGACGTTCCGCGTCATCGCCTTTTCCACGGTCTGGGCGATCGTGACGCTCGTTGTCATCTTCACCTTGATCACCACGCTCTACCGCCAGGCCAGCGAGCGCGGCTTCGACAGCCTGCTTTCGGCGCATCTGTTCAACCTCATCGGTTCGATCGGCATCTCCGACAGCGGTGCGCTGACTGGTGCGCCAGATCTCGGCGACCTTCGGTTCTCGGAGCCGAATTCAGGCTGGTACTGGTCGGTCGAGCCCGCTTCGGAGGGCGTGCATGGCGATCTCCACTCGTCGTCGATGACCACGACGATCCCGTCACCGAGCGTTGCCGAGGTGCCGTTCAACGCCAGCTTCCAGCGCAGCTACGCGGCCGAAGGCATCGACGGCGAGCAACTCGAAGTGTTCGAGAGCGAATTCGTTCTCGACGCCAAGAACCGGGCCGCGCGTTTCCGCGTCATGGGCAACCAGAGCGAGCTAGAACAGGAAATTGCTACCTTTCAGCGCCGGCTTCTGACCTATCTCAGCCTGTTCGGCGTCGGCATGATCGCCATCAACGCGATCGCCATCCTGCTCGGCCTGCAGCCGCTGCGCCGGGTCAGGAATGCGCTCGCCATGGTGCGCGAAGGCACCGCCCAGAGGCTCGACGGCCGCTTCCCGGCCGAGATCGAACCGCTTGCCAACGAAACCAATGCGTTGATCGAAAACAACAGGCGCATCGTCGAGCGGTCTCGAACCCAGGTCGGCAATCTCGCCCATTCGCTGAAGACGCCGCTGGCGGTACTGCTCAACGAGGGCCGGGCGCTTGGCGGCGCCAAAGGACAGCTGATTGCCGAACAGGCCGCTTCCATGCAGAAGCAGGTCGAGCACTATCTCCAGCGCGCCCGTGTCGCGGCGCAACGCGACAGCGTCGTCTACCGCACGCCGGTGACGCCGCTGGTGCAGCGCATGGTGCGGGTTCTGCAGAAGCTCAATCCGCAGACAAATCTGTCGCTGTCGCTGCCGGCGGCCGAGATCGTCTTCGCCGGCGAGCGCGAGGACCTTGAGGAACTGCTGGGCAATCTCCTTGAAAACGCGCTGAAATGGGCAAAGAGCGCGGTGCAGGTCTCGGTCGTGCCCTTGACCGGCAAGGACGACCCGGCCGGCCTGTTCGAGATCGGCATAGAGGATGACGGTCCGGGTATTCCCGAGGACAAGGCGCGCGAGGCGCTGAAGCGCGGACGGCGTCTGGACGAGACAAAGCCCGGAACAGGTCTGGGCCTGGCCATTGTCGCAGACCTCGTCAACGAGTATGGAGGCGTTCTGGCGCTCGAACGGTCCGGTATGGGCGGATTGAAGGCGGTGGTGCGATTGCGGAGCCTTCAGTGATGTTGACCGGAGCCAATCGACATAGAGGGACGGGAGATGTTATTGGCGGCATGTCCATTGGTCCCGCAGCGGCCGGCGGCCAAATTTCCGACAAATATCAATACTATGGCCACGCCGACTTCTCGATGACGCGGCCCCCGGCGCATCCATGGCAGGCTCCAACTCAAGAAAACCGGTTGTTGGCATGAAGATTCGCGTCGCTCTTGTTTCCGCATTGCTGGCTGTTTCCGGCTGCACCACCTTGAGCGGCAAGGGTCCAACCGTGGCTGCGACACCGGCCTCGACACCTCCTTCCAGCGGCAAGGTGACCACGACGATCATTTCGGCGATGGGCGGCGGCCTCATCAGCGGGGCGATCGGCAACGGTCTCAGCGAGACCGAGAAGCGCAGCGCGCTCGAGGCTGAGTACAAAGCGCTGGAATACACGACCAGCGGCCAGAAGGTGACGTGGAAGGGCTCCCAGGCTTCGCGCTACGGCGAGGTGGTTCCGGCCCAGCCCTATCGCGTCGGTTCGCAGGACTGCCGCCAGTACACGCAGACGGTGTTTTCCGGCGGCGCCGGAGTCACGGCGCGCGGAACCGCTTGCCGCAACGCCGATGGCAGCTGGACGCCGCTGACCTGACGACCGTCTGCCGATGGTTGGCGGCTGGCGTCGTCAAAGCGTCGCAGCATGCATCTGTTGGCACGGCAGAGCTCTGCCGTTATTGGAAGAACCATGCTGTTCTGGGTCATAGCCGCCATTCTCACGCTGGGTGCAAGCCTGGCGGTGCTGTTGCCGCTGGCCGCCAGCGTGAAGGGCGCGTCTTCCAGCGGCGAACATGATCTCGAAGTCTATCGCGACCAGTTGTCCGAGCTCGACCGCGACGCCGCGCGTGGCTTGATCCAGCCGGCAGAAGCCGCCGAGGCCCGCGCCGAGATCGCTCGCCGCATCCTTCGCCTTGACAATGCGCGTACCGTCGGCGGCGCAACCGCGGGCCGCGCGTCGGCCACCGCAAGGCTGGTGGCAACCGTAGCCGTGCTGGCGGTGCCGCTGGTCAGCTGGGGGCTCTATGTCAAGCTTGGCTCTCCCGACCTGCCGTCGCAACCGCTCAGCGAGCGGTTGGCCAAGAATCCCGCCGACAGTTCGGTCGACGAGCTTGTGGCGCGGGCCGAAGCCCACCTGGCCGCCAATCCTGCCGACGGCAGGGGCTGGGACGTGCTCGCACCGGTCTATCTGCGCATGCAGCGCTTTTCCGACGCGGCGGGAGCCTATCGCAACGCCATTCGGCTCGATGGCGACAGCGCCGTTCGCCAGGCCGGTCTCGGCGAGGCGATCGCCAGCGCGGCAGGCGGCATTGTCTCGGCCGATGCCCAGGATGCTTTCGAGGCAGCCTTGAAGCTCGATCCGGCCAATGCGAAGGCGAGTTTCTACCTGGCCATGGCGTTGGCGCAGGAGGGGCGCGCCAAGGAAGCGACCACGGCATGGCAGGCGATGCTGGGCAGATTGCCGCCGGACTCGCCATGGCGCGGTGCCGTCGAGCAGGCGCTCGCTAAATCCGGAAGCTCCGACGTCGCTTCCGGAGGCGCCACCAACGGTCCCGATGCCGGCGATGTCGACGCCGCATCCTCGATGTCGCCGCAGGATCGGGAGATCATGATCAATACGATGGTCGCCGGCCTCGACGACAAACTGCGGCAAAATCCGCGCGACCCGGAAGGATGGATGCGGCTCGTTCGTTCCTATGTCGTGCTCGGCAAGGCCGATCAGGCGCGTGAGGCGCTCGGTCGCGCCATTGCCGTCTTTGGAGCCGACAGTGACCAGGCAAAGAAATTCACCGCCTTTGCCGCTTCGCTTGGGCTTGCGGCGACGGAGTAGAACAGACATGACGCGCAAGCAGAAACGATTGTCGGTGATCGCGGGCGGGCTGGTCTTCCTGGGTGCCGCGACCGGGCTGACTTTCTACGCGCTTGGCCAGAAGGCCTCCTATTTCTATATGCCGGCCGATCTCACCACCGCCAGTGTCCAGCCTGGCCAGCGCATCCGGTTGGGTGGATTGGTCGAAAAAGGCACGATCCAGCGCGGGCAGGGGGCCACGGTCGCCTTTTCCGTGACCGACACGCACAAATCGGTCAAGGTCACCTACACCGGCATCCTGCCCGACCTGTTCCGCGAGGAGCAGGGCGTCATCACCGAGGGTACTTTCGGCCCGGACGGGGTTTTTGTTGCAGATAGCGTGCTGGCCAAGCATGATGAGCGCTACATGCCCAAGGAGGTTGCGGACGGCCTCAAGGCCAAGGGCGTCTGGCAGGAGAGCAAGCGTGAATAGCTCCGGCAGGAGAGCGACAGTGGATCACGGGCATGGTTGAAACCGGACATTTCGCCCTCGTCCTGGCGTTTGCGCTTTCGCTGGTGCAGACGGTCGTGCCGCTGTTCGGCGCGCGCCTGAACAACCAGCGCCTCATGGCCGTCGGCGGTCCGGTCGCCGTGACCGGCTTTGCCTTGACGGCGCTGTCTTTCGCAGCACTGGCGAGTGCCTATGCAAGCTCCGATTTCTCGGTGGCAAGCGTGTGGGAAAACTCGCATTCCTTGCAGCCGTTGATCTACAAGATCACCGGAACCTGGGGCAATCATGAAGGCTCGATGCTGCTCTGGGTGCTTATCCTGACCTTTTTCGGCGCCCTTGTCGCAGCTTTCGGCTCCAACCTGCCGGCGACGCTGCGCGCCAATGTGCTTGCGGTGCAAGGCGCCATCGGCGCCGCCTTCTTCCTGTTCATCCTGGCCACGTCCAATCCGTTCATCCGGCTCAACCCGGCGCCCATCGAAGGCCGCGATCTCAACCCGATCCTGCAGGATCTCGGCCTCGCCATCCACCCGCCGTTCCTCTATCTCGGCTATGTCGGCTTCTCGATCTGCTTTTCCTTCTCGGTCGCCGCCCTCATCGAAGGCCGCATCGACGCGTCCTGGGCGCGCTGGGTGCGGCCGTGGACGCTGGTCGCCTGGATGTTCCTGACCGGCGGCATCGCCATGGGATCGTACTGGGCCTACTATGAACTTGGCTGGGGCGGTTTCTGGTTCTGGGATCCGGTCGAGAACGCGTCCTTCATGCCATGGCTGGCGGGCACCGCGCTGCTCCATTCGGCCATCGTCATGGAAAAGCGCTCGGCGCTGAAGATCTGGACGCTGCTGCTCGCCATTCTGACCTTTTCGCTGTCGCTGCTCGGCACCTTCCTCGTGCGTTCAGGCGTGCTGACCTCTGTGCACGCCTTTGCCACCGATCCGACGCGGGGCGTGTTTATCCTGTGCATCCTGACGCTGTTTATCGGCGGCTCGCTGGCGCTGTTTGCGCTGCGTGCTTCCCGATTGACGACCGGCGGCCTGTTCCACCCGATTTCCCGAGAAGGGGCGCTCGTCCTCAACAATCTGTTCCTGACGACGGCGACGGCGACCGTCCTCGTCGGCACACTCTATCCGCTCGCCGTCGAAGCCTTTTCAGCCGACAAGATCTCGGTCGGCGCGCCGTTCTTCAATCTCACCTTCGGACCGCTGATGGTGCCGTTGCTGCTCGTGGTTCCGTTCGGGCCGTTGCTGGCCTGGAAGCGCGGCGATGTCTTCGCCGTCGCGCAGCGCCTGATGGTGGCCTTTGCAGCGGCGCTGCTGGCGACGCTGGTCACCGCTCTGTTCATCGACGGCGCCTCGGTGTTCGCAGCCCTTGGCGTAGGCCTTGCCGTCTGGCTGATCCTTGGCGCGCTCACCGATCTTGCCGTCAAATCCGGCTTTCGGACCGTCGCAGCAGGGATCATGGTCCGGCGCTTGCTCGGCTTGCCGCGCTCGGTCTTCGGCACCGCCTTCGCTCATCTCGGTCTCGGCCTGACCACGCTCGGCATCGTCGGCACACTTTGCTTCGGCACCGAGAAGATCCTGTCGATGCATGCCGGTGAGACCGTAGAACTGTCCGGCCATACGCTGCGTTTCGTCGGGCTTTATCCGGCCCAGGGACCGAATTACAGCGAGGATCGCGGCCGCTTCGAGCTGATCGGCGTCAGCGGCAGTCCGGTCGGCGAAATCAGCTCCGCCAAGCGGTTCTATCCGGTGCGGCAGATGACGACGACGGAATCCGGCATCAGGACGATCGGTTTCTCGCAGCTCTACATCTCGCTCGGCGACGAGGGCAAGGACGGTTCCGTCGTCGTCCGTCTGTGGTGGAAGCCGCTGGTGACGTTGATCTGGGGCGGCGGCCTGATGATGATGGCGGGCGCGGCGATGTCGCTGATGGACCGGCGCCTGCGCGTCGGCGCGCCGTCGCGGCGGCGCAAGCAGGCGAGCGCGGTGCCATCCGCGACCCTGCCATGAACGCACGGCTGTCGCTGGCCTCCATTATCCTGCTGCTGGCGCTGTTTTTTGCCGGCACGGCCTTGGCGGTGAAGCCTGACGAGATGCTGCCTGATCCAGCGCTTGAGGCGCGGGCTCGGGCGCTGTCGGAAGGCTTGCGCTGCATGGTCTGCCAGAACCAGTCGATCGACGAATCCGATGCCGACCTTGCTCGCGACCTGCGCGTCCTTGTGCGCCAGCGCCTCGTCGCCGGCGACACCGACCAGCAGGTGATGGATTACGTGGTGTCGCGTTACGGCGAGTTCGTGCTGCTGAAGCCGCGTTTCGACCTGCGCAATGCGTTGCTGTGGGGCACGCCGGTCCTGCTGTTGCTGGTGGGAGGCGTTTTCATCGTGCTGACCGCGAGGTCGCGCCGCTCGACGGCAACCAATGCGCTGACCACTGAGGAACAGGCGGCGCTGGACAAGATACTAGGCAATTAGCTCGGCCATTCCTCCGAGGGCCAGTCCCGCGACGTGACGCGATCGGGCGCAACTCATAGGCAATGATGTAGGGCAGGCGGCCGATGAACTTCCCATAGGTGCCTGTTATTCGGCCTGGCCGTCGCCAAGGCCCTGCTTGCCGTCATTTATGAAAGCCTTGTGCTGAGTTGTGTACAAGATAGCACATCGGACATCGCAGCCAGGGAGTTTGTGCGTCCGCTGCCCCCCAAACATTACCAAAGTTTCATGCGTCGGAAATGGCGCTGTAATGTGTGCCGCTCTAATTCTCTTTTCCTGAGGATGCCGATCAAGCAGCGTCCGTTTGAAAGAGGATAGAATCCATGAACATTGCCCCCAATTCATATTCCGTCACCCGCAAGCGTCTCCTGGCTGCCGTCGCATCTGTCGCTGTGGCCGGTGCGATCGGCGTCGGCGCGCTGACCAGCGGAACCAGCCCTGTTCTGGCCGATGCCGTGCGCGTCGAGGCGCCGCAGGTACCTGGCTTCGCCGATGTCGTCGAGCGCGTTTCTCCCGCTGTTGTCAGCGTCAAGGTCAAGGCCAAGATCAGCCCGGCCGCCGATGACGGCTCCGACCCGTCCGACGACCAGGATGGCATGAACAACCTGCCCAACAATCCGCAGCTGCGCCGCTTCTTCAAGGAATTCCGTGGCTTTGGTGACCAGGACGGCCAGGGTGGCGGCAACAGGCGCTTCAGCCACCGCGACCGCAACAACGACCAGCCGCGGCCGGTTGCCCAGGGATCGGGCTTCTTCATCTCGGATGACGGCTATCTCGTCACCAACAACCACGTCGTTTCGGAAGGCTCGGCCTTCACCGTAGTGATGAATGACGGCAAGGAACTCGACGCCAAGCTGATCGGCACCGACCCGCGCACCGATCTCGCCGTGCTCAAGGTCGACGGCGTCGGCAAGTTTACCTATGTCGACTTCGCCGATGACTCCAAGGTTCGCGTCGGCGACTGGGTGGTGGCCGTCGGCAATCCGTTCGGCCTTGGTGGCACCGTCACCGCCGGCATCGTCTCCGCCCGCGGCCGCGACATCGGCGCTGGCCCTTATGACGACTTCATCCAGATCGACGCATCGGTCAACCGCGGCAATTCGGGCGGCCCGACCTTCAACCTCAACGGCCAGGTCGTCGGCATCAACACCGCGATCTTCTCGCCGTCCGGCGGCAGCGTCGGCATCGCATTCGACATTCCCGCTTCGACCGCCAAGCAGGTCGTTCAGGACCTGATGAAGAGCGGTTCCGTGCAGCGCGGCTGGCTCGGTGTCGAAATCCAGCCTGTCACCTCCGACATCGCTGAGTCGCTTGGTCTGAAGTCCAATAACGGCGCACTGGTTTCCAGCGCCCAGGACGATGGTCCCGGCAAGAAGGCGGGCATCACGGCCGGTGACGTGATCACCCAGGTCGACGGCAAGGACGTCGCTTCGCCGAAGGAACTGGCACGGTTGATCGGCGCTTACTCGCCTGGCAAGTCGGTTGATGTCACCGTGTGGCGCGACGGCAAGAGCCAGACGGTCAAGGTCGATCTCGGCAAACTGCCCTTGAGCGACAAGCAGGCCTCTGTCGACCAGTCGCAGCCTGCCGCCCCGGCAAAGCCCGACACGCTGGCCGATCTCGGCCTGACCGTCACCAAGTCCGAAAACGGCAAGGGACTGGTGGTGACCGACGTCGATCCCGACAGCGATGCCGCCGATCGCGGCATCCAGCCGGGCGACGTCATCACATCGGTCAATTCGACCGAAGTGAACGGCACCGACGACGTCACCAAGGCGATGACCGAAGCGGTCAAATCCGGCCGCAAGGCAGTGCTGATGCAGATCACCCGCGACGACACCAATCGTTTCGTCGCGCTGCCCGTCGCCAAGGGCTGAGGTCGGCACCGGAGCGTTCTCGGCCCTTCCTAGGTGGGTGAGGGCGTTCCGGCGGCAAGTTGGACTTTTCCAGTACGCCGGTTTCAACACCCCGAACCGCCGTACGGGAAAGCATGGAGGAGCGCGCGTTAGTCAGTCATCGCGTCTTCCCCCGGCGGCAGCGGGCTTCCCATCGCCCGCTGCCGCACACTTTCAAAAGCGCTTCAGCGATCCGATGCCAACGACATCGGCGGCGAGCAGCTTTATCGCGCACTGCTTCGAGCGATCTTGATCGCGATGCGCTTTGGCAAAGGCCACAATGCAGATGTCTGCCACTCAACCTTCCGGCGAAATCGCGTATAACAGCCCTATGAAGATTCTCGTCATAGAAGACGATCGCGAGGCTGCGGATTACTTGCAGAAAGCCTTTGCCGAGGCCGGTCACACCGCGCATGTCGCCGGTGACGGCGAAACCGGCTTTGCGCTCGCCGACGCCGGCGACTACGACGTGATGGTGATCGACCGGATGATGCCGCGTCGCGACGGCCTGTCGGTCATTGCCGGTCTCCGGTCCAGGGGCAACACGACGCCGGTGCTGATCCTGTCGGCGCTCGGCGAGGTCGATGACCGGGTCACGGGTCTGCGCGCCGGCGGCGACGATTACCTGACAAAGCCCTATGCCTTCTCCGAGCTTCTGGCCCGCGTCGAGGTGCTGAACCGGCGCGCCAGTGCCAAGGAAGCGGAAACCGTCTACCGCGTCGGCGATCTCGAACTCGACAGGCTGTCGCATTCGGTCCGCCGTGCGTCACGCGAGATAACGCTGCAGCCGCGTGAATTCCGCTTGCTCGAATATCTGATGCGGCATGCCGGCCAGGTGGTGACGCGCACAATGCTGCTGGAAAATGTCTGGGACTACCATTTCGATCCGCAGACCAATGTCATCGACGTCCATGTCTCCCGGCTGCGCGGCAAGATCGAGAAGGGCTTCGACAAGCCCATCCTGCATACGGTTCGCGGCGCCGGCTATATGCTGAAGAGCGGCTAGAGTATGATCCCGAAAAGTGGGAACCGGTTTTCTCGGACAAACGGGTTCCGTTTGTCCAGAGATCATGATCCAACAAAGAGATGGGTCAGAATGACGTTTCAACCAGACGCCATGCTGATCTAGGCGGCAGCATGGCTCTTTCCGTGCCAGCCATCATGAAGACGACGGCAGCGCGGCTTTCGGCGCTCTACTTCCTGCTCTTCGCGCTCTGCGCGGTGGCGCTCGTCTTCTACATGACCTCGCTGTCGGCGCGCATGCTGACCGCGCAGACCCAGGACACCATCAATGACGAGGTGCTCGGCCTCGCCCGCGCCTATCAACGCGGCGGCCTGCCGGTGTTGGTCCGTGTGGTCGAGGCGCGCTCGCGCCAGCCCGGCGCCAACCTCTATCTGATCGCCGACGCCAACGGCCAGATTCTGACCGGCAATGTGCAGAGCCTGGAACCGGGCGTTCTCGAAACCGAAGGTTGGACCAGCAGCCCTTTCTCCTACCAGCGCTTTGGCGAGGGAGAACTCGAGCGTCTGCGCAATCTGCCCGCCGAGCAGGGCAGTGCCCCATCCGAGCAGAACGATGCGCAGGCGCAGGGCGAAAAGGGTCACAACGCCATTGCGCTGGTGCTGCGGCTGCCGAACCAGATGATCATGCTGGTCGGCCGCGACCTCGGCGAGCCGGAACGGTTTCGTGCGGTCATCCGCCGTGCGCTGATGCTGGCGCTCGGCATGATGGGGCTGGGCGGATTGCTGATCTGGTTCTTTGTCGGCCGCGCCGCGCTGAAGCGCATCGACAGCGTGTCGGAAGCCAGCCGTCGCATCATGGGCGGCGATCTGTCGGGCAGGCTGCCGGTGACGGGGGTTGGCGACGAGTTCGACCGGCTCTCCGAAAATCTCAATGCCATGCTGGCCAGGATCGCCACGCTCAACGACGGCTTGAAGCAGGCTTCCGACAACATCGCGCATGATCTGAAGACGCCGCTGACCCGGTTGCGCAACCGGGCCGAAGCGACGCTTTCGGGCAAGCAAAAGCCCACCGACTACCGGCAGGCGCTGGAAGGCACCATTGCCGAGTCGGACCAACTGATAAAAACCTTTACCGCCATCCTGATGATTTCCCGGCTGGAGGCCGGCTACTCCTCGGAGAACACCAACCGCGTCGATCTGGCGGAGGCCGTGCGCGATGTCGTTGAACTCTACGAGCCGGTGGCGGAAGAGGCAGGTGTGTCGCTGGAAGCAGACGTGCGCGAGGCAGTGTCCGTCAACGGCAACCGCGAACTGATCGGCCAGGCGCTGTCGAACATCGTCGACAACGCCATCAAATATTCGACCGGCGCCACCGCCCAGCCGGCGGTGCGCGTCACGCTTGAGCGAGCCGGTGCGGACGTCCGCCTGTCGGTTGCCGACAATGGCCACGGCATATCAGACGATGGTGACCGCGCGCGTGCGACTGAACGCTTCGTGCGGCTGGAGAAGAGCCGTTCGCAGCCAGGTTCCGGTCTTGGCCTCAGCCTCGCCAAAGCGGTCATGACATTCCACAATGGCCGGCTTGAACTCTTGCCTGGCAATCCTGGATTATCCGTGGTCATGAGTTTCCCAGCACGGGAGGGTCACTGATGAGCACGGCTGCGAGGGCGAAAGATTGGCTGCTGAAGCCGGCTGCCAGGCTTGCCCCGCTCGACAAAGACCGTGCGCGGCTGGAACTGGCTGAGATCGCTTCCGCCGCACGTGAAGAAGGGTTGACGCGGCTGGCCAAGTTCATGGCCGGCAAAGGGGAGGGCCAGGATTTCCTCGCCGCCGTCTTCGATCTGTCGCCATTCCTGCGCGATATGGCACGTCGCCGTCCGCAAATCCTGGATGGGCTGTTCGACCAGCCCGTCGAGGCTCGGCTGAAAGCGATCGGCGCCGCCATCGACCAGGCGCATTTGGCAGAGACCCTTTCGGAATCCGGCCTGATAATGGAGTTGCGCCAGTGGAAGGCGGAGGCGCATTTCCTGATCGCGCTGGCCGATCTTGCCGGCGAGGCCGAAACGGCGCTGACGGTGCGGCGGTTGAGCGACCTCGCCGACGCCTGCACCCGTGCGGCCGTCGACTTCCTGCTGCGCGACGCGGATAGCCAGGGCAAACTCAAACTGCCGGACATCGGCAATCCGTCGAAACAGTCGGGCTGGATCCTGCTCGGCATGGGCAAGCTCGGCGCGCATGAGCTGAATTTCTCCTCGGACATCGATCTGGTGGTTTTCTTCGATCCGGAAGCACCAGCGGTCGTCGACCCGCTCGACGGCACCGAATTGTTTTCGCGCCTGACGCGCCGCCTGGTGCGCATCCTGCAGGACCGCACCGAGCATGGATATGTCTTCCGCACGGATCTGAGGCTGCGCCCCGACCCCGGTTCGACACCGCTGGCGATCCCGGTTGAGGCTGCACTGCGCTACTATGAGGCGCGCGGCCAGAACTGGGAGCGCGCCGCCATGATCAAGGCACGTCCGGTGGCCGGCGATCTGGCTGCGGGCGCTGCCTTCCTCAAGGAACTCCAGCCCTATATCTGGCGCAAATACATGGACTACGCGGCGATTGCCGACGTCCATTCGATCAAGCGCCAGATCCATGCCCACAAGGGCCATGGCGAAATCGCGGTCAAGGGCCACAACGTCAAGCTCGGCCGCGGCGGCATTCGCGAGATCGAGTTCTTCGTCCAGACCCAGCAGCTCATCGCCGGCGGACGCTTCCCTGAATTGCGTGGCCGCGAGACCGTGCCGATGCTCGGCCAGCTCGCCGCACGGGGCTGGATCACCGCTGAGGCGCGCGACGCGCTGGCCCGCCAGTATTGGTTCCTGCGCCGCGTCGAACATGCCGTGCAGATGGTTGCCGACGAGCAGACGCACACGCTGCCGGAGGATGATGAAGGCTTGGAGCGCATCGCCCGCATGCTCGCCTTTGCCGATGCCTCTGCCTTTTCCCAAGCGTTCCGCGCCTCGCTGCAGCAGGTCGAACGCCACTACGCGGCACTGTTCGAAACAGCCCCCGAACTTTCGACAGGCATCGGCAATCTCGTCTTCACCGGCGATGTCGACGATCCCGATACGCTGCAGACCTTGCACGGCCTCGGCTTTCAGCGGCCAAGCGACATCTGCCGCGTCATCCGAGGCTGGCATTTCGGCCGCTATCGTGTCACGCAGTCGGCGGAGGCACGCGAGCGGCTGACGGAATTGACGCCGGCGCTGCTGCGCTCCTTCGGCCAGACGCGCCGGGCCGACGAAGCGCTGATGCGCTTCGACGAGTTTCTCGCCGGCCTGCCGGCCGGCATCCAGCTGTTTTCCCTGCTGCAGTCCAATCCCGCCCTGCTGAAGCTCATGGCGACGATCATGGGTGCCGCGCCCCGGCTGGCGGCGATCATCACCCGCCGGCCGCATGTCTTCGATGGTCTGCTCGACCCGGCCTTGCTGACGGAGCTACCGGACCGCGCCTATCTGTCGGCGCGGCTTTCCGCTTTTGTCGAGGGTGACCGGCTCTATGAAGACGTGCTCGACCGGCTGCGCATCTTTGCCTCCGAGCACAAATTCCTGATCGGCGTCCGGCTGCTCGCCGGCTCGATCGATCCGGCGCGCGCCGGCCGCGCCTTTTCCGATCTGGCGGATCTCACCATCGAGGCTGCGTTGCAGGCGGTGACGGCCGAGTTCGCGGCGCGCCACGGCACCATTGCCGGCGGCGTGGTTTCGCTGCTCGGCATGGGCAAGCTCGGCAGCCGCGAGCTGACCGCCGGATCGGATGTCGACCTGATCCTGCTCTACGACCACGCGCCGGATGCCGAAGAGTCCGATGGCGACAAGCCGCTGGCGCCTTCGCATTACTACACCCGCATGACGCAGCGGCTGATCGCGGCCGTGTCGGCGCCGACGGCGGAGGGCGTGCTCTACGAACTCGACCTGCGCCTGCGGCCATCCGGCAACAAGGGTCCTGTGGCCACCCATATCGATGCCTTCAAGAAATACCAGCGCCAGGAGGCCTGGACCTGGGAGCACATGGCGCTGGCCCGCGCCCGCGCCATTGCCGGCGATGCCAGCCTGTGCGGCGAGGTTGAAGCGGAAGTGGCGGCGGTGCTGGACCAGCCGCGCGATACGGCAAAAGTGAAAGCCGAGTCCGCGGACATGCGGACCATGATCGAGAAGGAAAAGCCGCCGCGCGACCTGTGGGACATCAAGCTGATCCCCGGCGGCCTGATCGATCTCGAATTCATCGCCCAGGTGGCTGTCATCACCGGGCAGGTGGGGGCCGGGCCGCGTGTTACCGGCACGGCCGAGATCCTGTCGCGCCTCGCACCGGGCTTCGCCGATGCCGGGATCAGGCAAGAGCTTGGCGACGCCTACGCACTCTATCTGGCGCTGACCCAGATGACGCGGCTGTGCCTCACCGGAGCCTTTGAGCGTGACGATGTTCCGCCGGGGCTTTCGGATCTGCTTCTGGCGGTGACCGACCTGCCGGATTTCGGTGTGCTGGAAGCACACCTCAAGGAGACATCGCAGAAGGTCAGGAAGGACTTCGACCTTTTGCTTCGTGCGGGATGACGGTGAAGCGATCGTCCGTTGGAATCGAAGACGTTCGTGGTCTTCCAGTCTCATGCAGCTACTCTGTTCGCCGAATCTGCTGGAGCGCTCGGCTTGCGTGAGACTGCAAAATCCGGTCGCGCAGATAGGCATAGAAACGCGGCGGCAGCATGCCATAGTCGAACCGGGACGGTTTGCTCCCCGCTACGGGCCTGAGATCGGGACCCGGCCAGAGGAAATCATTGGTTTCGGTGACGACAACCCATGATGGCGCGTCATCGAGACCGAGATGGGCTTTGAGTGACGCAGGTATTTCTACTGCATCGGCAGGATCAGCCGGTGGCGAGTGTGTGACCGGAACGACCGTTATGACTTCACGGCCCTCCACGACCCGGCGAGCGGCGACAATGGCACATGGCCGGCTTTTGCGGCCTTCCTCCGTACCTTTTTGGTGTTCTCTCACCCAAAGGTACGAATAGGAAATCATCAGACCCGGGATAGGTTTGGGCAGGCTCACGGTGTCCAGTCTTTGAGCATCGCATCGAGCCCGGCATATTCGCTCGGTACGGCGCTTTCGGCGATGGCGTTCAGCGTCTCATCGTCCAGCTCTTCCGCGTTACGGGCGACTCGTCCCTTGACTAACACCTCGAACATCGCCGCCGACAGAAGTACCGTGTGGGTCCGGCCATTCTTTGTGATTGCAACCGGCGCGCGCTGGGCCGCGTCCTGAAAGCGCCCGACATTCTGCTGAAATTCTGTTGAAGTCACTCGCATGACAATTCTCTCTTTCTTATCCAAGATAGATAAAATAGATAGTTTTGTCAAAACACTTCGCCTCGTGCTTGTGAGGAGTGATCCAGCCTGGAATGGTGATGAATATTCACGCTGCAACCTTGATCGCCGGCGCGGCCTTCTTCACCGGGATGCGCACCGACACGATCGTGCCGACACCTTCGCTCGACCGGATCTTCAGCGCGCCGCCCTGAAGCTCGGCCAGCGAACGTGAGATGGCAAGGCCAAGGCCGGACCCGGCATGGCTCTTGGAGAACTGGTTCTGCACCTGTTCGAAGGGCCGTCCGAGCTTTCCGAGCGCCTCCTTGGGGATGCCGCAGCCATTGTCCTCGATCGTCAGCACCAGCGCGCCGGATGTGTTGCGGGCCCTGACCGATATGTGGCCGCCCTGGCCGGTGAACTTCACCGCATTGGACAAGAGGTTGATGACGATCTGCTTGATCGCACGGCGATCGGCGACCAGCGTCAGCGCATCGGCAATGCGCGTTTCCACGGTGATGGCCTTTTGCGCCGCCTGCAGCGAAACGACGCGTACGGTTTCGCTGATCAGCGGGCCGAGGTCGATCTCTTCCCGGTCCAGGGAGAACTGGCCGGCCTCGATCTTGGACATGTCGAGAATATCGTTGATGACGCCCAGGAGATATTTGCCGCTACTGTTGATGTCGGTGGCATATTCCTCGTAGCGCTCCGATCCGAGCGGGCCGAACAGCCCTTGTTCCATCAGTTCGGAGAAGCCGATGATCGCGTTCAGCGGCGTGCGCAACTCATGCGACATGTTGGCCAGGAATTCGGATTTGGCCCGGTTCGCCGCTTCGGCCCGTTCGGTTTCCTTCATGTATTTGCGGTTGAGGTCGACCAGTTCGCGCGAACGCTCCTCTTCGGCCCGGCGGGCGAGGCTGAGGTCGTGGATCGTTGCCATCAGCCGTCGCTCGCTGTCGACCAGCTTCTCTTGGTGCAGCTTGATCTGGGTGATGTCGGAACCGACCGAGACGATGCCGCCGTCCCGGGTCTTCAGTTCGTTGACCTGCAGCCAGCGGCCATCGGCCAGCTGCCGCTCGAAAGTGGCGCCGCCCTGCAGGCCGCTGGTGTGGGCAAGCCGCCGTTCGGAAGCAAAGGCCAGCATGCGTTCTTCCAGCGCCGCGCGCGCGGTACCCGGCATCACGTCGCGGTCCGAAAGCCCGTTGTCCTGCTGGTATTTGGAATTGCACATGATCAGGTGCTGCGCCGAATCCCACAGCACGAAGGATTCGTTGATGTTCTCGATCGCCGTTCTGAGGCGAAGGTCGGCAGCCTCGGAACGCAGCGCCAGATGACGCTGTTCGGTGACATCGACGGCGATACCGATCAGCTGGATCTCCGGGGCTTCCGGATCGATGACCTGTGCCCGCGCGCGCATCCATACCCATTGGCCGTCGGCATGGCGCATGCGGAACACCTGGTCGATGTGATCGATCTCGCGTGCGACGATTCTGTTGGCGAGCTCGAACAGGTCGCCGTCCTCGGGATGGATGATCTGGTCGACCTCGCCGAAGGACAGCATCGTTTCGCAGGGCTTGTAGCCGAGCATGTCATACATCGAGCGCGACCAGTACATCTTGCCGCGCACCATGTCCCAGTCCCACAGGCCGCAGCGGCCGCGAACCAGGGCCATGTCGATGCGCTGATGCGCTTCGAGGTAGATGCGGTCAGCCGCCTGCGCACGTGCCGCCTGGCCGAAATAGGCATAGAGGATGACGATCAGCACACCGGCCGTCAGCACGAACAGGGTGACGTTCAGCGAAACAGTCTTGCGCCAGGCATCGAAAACCGCGTCCTGGGGCACCAGGGCCGCCGATGCGCCCTTTCCGCCATTCGCCAGGCTGACCGCTGCGTACCAATCCCGTCCGTCGATGTTAACATCCATGACGCCGGCACGATCACCGAACATGAACAAGGGCTGGCCGCCCTCGACGAGGCCGTCGAGCGAATGGCCCTGCCATGGCATGGAGCGAGGCGTCACCGCGACGATCTTGAAAGCGCTGTCGGTGATGACAAGCACATGGCTGCGGCCCATCGCGCCCTGACGGCTGGTGGTCTCCAGCAGATCCTGTATGGCGCCGGGCACTGTTTCCGAAGTGGTGGCGAGCGAACTGGCCAGCTGGCCCGCCGCCAGCGTCAGGATCGCCTTGGCATTGCGCTCGACATCGTCGCGCTCGTTCATCAG
Source organism: Mesorhizobium sp. CO1-1-8 (assembly GCF_020164875.1). Classification (NCBI taxonomy): domain Bacteria; kingdom Pseudomonadati; phylum Pseudomonadota; class Alphaproteobacteria; order Hyphomicrobiales; family Phyllobacteriaceae; genus Mesorhizobium; species Mesorhizobium sp. CO1-1-8. Next base: position 625,401 of record NZ_JAIUGZ010000002.1, read on the forward strand.
CGACAGCACGCGCAGCGCCGCGATGACGATCAGGAAGGTGATGATGAGGACGGGTATCGATCGGCGCAGCAACGGCTCGGCGGCCAGGAGCCGCCGGTAGGCCGGTTCGGCGATGAGCCGCGTATTCCCGGCAAGACCGTCGCCGCGCGTCTCGCGATGCGCAAAAACCGTCCCTCCGGGCGCGCCCCACGCGTCCGCCTTCGCCATAAATGGCACTCCCCGAATTGCCTATGCTGCTTGGTGATCCGGCAAACGCCGCACTTCCGAATCGTCAGTAAAGAATCAAAGGTGATTCGCCTTGTCCAGTGGTCCGGCCAAAAAAGATTAAAAATAGACTAAAATAACGCCGAAGCGGCCAATGCCTCTTGCCGGGCGCTCGCTTATGCCAGCGTGCGCTCGACGATATCCCGCAGATCCGCCGACAGGCTTTCGGCGCCGGCGATCGACAGCAGCGCTTCCCTGGCCTTGGCTTGCCGCAAAGGTTCGAGCGAACGCCAGGATCTGAGCGCCGTCGCCAGCCTTGCCGCCACTTGCGGGTTGCGCTTTTCAACCTCAAGCACAGTCTGAGCAAAGAACCAGTAGCCTTCGCCGTCAGCACGATGGAAGCCGGTCTGGTTGGCGCTGGAGAAGGTGCCGATCAGCGAGCGAACTCGATTCGGATTGCCCATCGAGAAGGCCGGGTGATTGGTCAGAGCCTTCACGGTGTCGACGGTTTGTGGCCCCGGAACGCTGGCCTGGATCTGGAACCATTTGTCCATGACCAGCGGGTCGGACCCATAGGTCGCCTCGAAAGCCGCCAGCGCCTCGACCGCCTCGGGCGAACCGTGGTGACGATGCGCGAGCACGGCAAGTGCTGCCGCGCGGTCGGTCATGTTGGTCGCGGACTGGAAATGCCCGGCGGCGAGGGCCGCACCGCCTGGCTGCAGCGACAGATAATCCAGCAAGGTGTTGCGCAAGGCGCGTCGTCCGGCGCTCGCCGCGTCGGGGCTGAACGCGTCTTTGTCGGCAAGGCCGCGGTAGAGGCCCGAAAAAACGTCCCGGTTCGCACTGCCGATCGCCAACGCCAGTGCCTCGCGAGCCGCATAGATGGCATCGGGGTCGATGTTCCTGCCGATGTCGCGGGCAATGTCGGCTTCGCCGGGCAGGGCCAACGCCAGCGCCCGATAGGCCGGCTCCAGCGCCTCGTCACCGGCGATGCTGCCGGCGAGGTCGATCAGCCGCGGCGCAAAGGCCGGCTGCTTGCCGCCGAGGATCTCGCGGAAGGCCGAGATCAATGCATCGGTCAGCAATGTGTTGAAGGCCTGCCAGCGCGAGAAGGCGTCGCTGTCATGGCGGGCGAGGAAGAACTGGTCGTCGGCTTTCTGCTCGACGGACAATGTCACCGGCGCCGAAAAGCCGCGGTTGAGCGACACGGCCGGGCGCTCAGTGACGCCTGAAAACCGCACCATGTGGCGCCGCTTGCGGATATGGATGACGCCGTCCTCGACGCTGGCGCCCTCGACGCCACTATACGGCACAGGCTTGCCGCCGGCGCCGATCAGGCCGAAAGCGAGCGGGATGTGCATCAGCCGCTTGCGGCTTTCGGAGGGTGTCGGCGGCACCGACTGCTCGATTTCGAGCGTGAACTCCTGCGCCGCCGGATTGTGCGTCGAACTGATCGTCAGGTTCGGCGTTCCCGCCTGATGATACCAGAGCGCGAACTGCGACAGGTCGCGGCCGGACACATCCTCGAACACCTTGATGAAATCCTCGATCGTCGCCGCGTCACCGTCGTGCCGCTCGAAATAAAGGTCCATGCCGGCGCGAAAGACGTCGGCACCGAGAATTGTGCGGATCATCCGCACCACTTCGGAGCCTTTCTCGTACACCGTCGCGGTGTAGAAATTGTTGATCTCGCGGTAGCGGCGCGGCCGCACCGGATGGGCCAGCGGGCCCTGGTCCTCGGGAAATTGGTGGGCGCGCAAGGTGCGCACTTCGGCGATGCGCTTGACCGCGCGCGAGCGCTGGTCGGCGGAGAATTCGTGGTCGCGGAAGACCGTCAGGCCTTCCTTCAGGCAGAGCTGGAACCAGTCGCGGCAAGTGATTCTGTTGCCTGTCCAATTGTGGAAATACTCATGCGCTATGATCGCCTCGATATTGGCGAAATCGGCGTCCGTCGCGGTCTCCCGGTCGGCCAGCACATATTTGTCGTTGAAGATGTTGAGGCCCTTGTTCTCCATCGCGCCCATGTTGAAGTCTGACACGGCGACGATGTTGAAGACGTCGAGATCGTATTCGCGGCCGAACGCCTCCTCGTCCCATTTCATCGACCGCTTCAGAGCATCCATCGCGTAGCCGGCCAGCTTCTCCTTGCCGGGCTCGACATAGATGCCGAGTTCGACGGTGCGGCCCGATAGCGTGACGAAACTATCTGCAAGCTGGCCGAGATTGCCGGCGACCAGCGCGAACAAATAGGATGGCTTGGGGAAAGGGTCGTGCCAACTAGCATAGTGCCAGCCGTCGCCGAGGTCGCCTCTGTCGACCGAGTTGCCGTTGGACAGGAGGAGCGGCGCTTCGTCACGCATTGCCTCTATGCGCACCGTGTAGACGGACAGGATGTCGGGACGATCGAGGAAATAGGTGATGCGGCGAAAGCCCTCGGCCTCGCATTGCGTGCAGTAGACATGGCTTGAGCGGTAGAGGCCCATCAGGGCTTCGTTGCCCGCCGGTGCCACCTCGGTCTCGATGAGCAACTGGAAGCGACGCGCCGCCGGCGGCTTGAGGATGGTCAGTTGGTCAGGCGTTGCCAGCAGATCCGCCGGTTTTACCTTCTTGTCGTCGATCTCGATGCGCTTGAGCGTCAGCCCGTCGCCGTCGAGCACCAACGGTGCCGACACGGAGACGTCGTCACGGCGCTCTATCGTGAGTACGGCGGTGACACGCGTCGCGTCTGGCGAAAGGCGGAAGGTGAGGTCGGTTTTCGGAATGAGGTAGTCGTTGGGGCGATAGTCTTCGAGTTTGAAGACCTGGCCGGTGTCCGTGCGCATTCCGTGGGTTTTCCTGTCGATTGCGTTGGCGGCGGATTGTGTCCGCTGGTCCAAGAAATTTGAAGTCCGCGCTCTTTACACGAAACGGCCCCTCGACAAAACTGAGGCAATGCCTATTTCAGGCGTTCCTTCTCCTGTCATCATCACGAGGCATCCATGACCGTCGTCACACCGAAATTCGGCATGGGCGCATCCGTGCTGCGGCGCGAGGATGCCGCCTTCATCCAGGGCCAGGGCCGCTATACCGACGACATCCAGCCGGCTGGCGTCCTGCATGGCTATGTCCTGCGCTCGCCGGTCGCCAAGGCCAGCTTCACCATCGGTTCGACCGAGGCGGCGAAGGCAGCGCCTGGCGTCCATCTGGTGCTGACCGCCAAGGACCTGGCTCATCTCGGCGATCTCAAGTCCGGCGTCATGCAGGAACAGCCGGACGGCACCAAGGCTCCGACGCGCGACATCCCGATCCTATGCCGCGACCGCGTCAACTATGTCGGCGATGCCGTTGCCTTCGTCGTCGCCGACAGCCGAGCCTTGGCGCAGGATGCCGCCGAACTGATCGACGTCGACTATGACGGCGAAGACGCGGCCTCCGGGACGGCAACGGCATTGGCCGAAGGCACGCCGCTGGTCTGGCCGGAGCTTGGTTCCAACCGCGCCTTCAGCTACCACATGGGCGACAAGAAAAAGACCGAAGCGGCTTTCGCCAAGGCCGCCCATGTCACCCGCATCGAGTTCGTCAACAACCGGCTGGTGTGCAACTACATGGAGCCGCGCTCCGCGATCGGCGAATGGAACGTCGAGGAGAAGCGCTTCGTGCTGACCACCGGGTCGCAAGGCGTGCACTCCATGCAGTATATCCTGGCCAGCGTGTTCAAGATCAAGAAAGGCCAGTTGCGCGTCATCACGCCTGATGTAGGCGGTGGTTTCGGGCCGAAGAGCTTCGTCTACCGCGAATATCCGCTGGTGCTGGAAGCGGCAAAGCGGCTGGGCCGCCCGGTGAAATGGGCCGGCGACCGCACGGAACACTTTCTGACCGACGCGCAAGGCCGCGACAATTTCGTCACGGCCGAGATGGCGCTGGACAAGGACGGCCGCTTTCTCGGTATGAAGGTGGACCTGCTCGCCAACATCGGCGCCTATATCTCGCAATACGGCCCGTTCATCCCCTATATCGGCGTCACCATGTCGACCGGTGTCTACGATATCCAGGCGCTCGACGTCTCGGTGACCGGCCTCTACACCAACACCTGCCCGGTCGATGCCTATCGCGGTGCCGGCCGACCGGAAGCAGCGTTCCTGCTGGAAAAGCTTGTAGATGCCTGCGCCCACGATCTCGGCCTGCCTGTCGAGGAGATACGCCGCCGTAACTTCATCCGGCCGGAGCAATTTCCCTACCGGACGCAAACCGGCCGCCTCTATGACACAGGTGAATTCGAAGGCCATATGGAGCGCGCCATTGAGCAATCCGAATGGAAAGCGTTTCCTGAGCGGCTGGCGCAATCGAAGGCCAGCGGAAAAATCCGCGGCCTCGGCATGGCGACTTATATCGAGGCCTGTGCCTTTCCGGGCTCCGAACCGGCCTTCGTCGAACTCAATGGCGATGGCACGGTGACGCTGAAGATCGGCACCCAGACCAACGGACAAGGGCACGCCACCGCCTATGCGCAGTTCCTGTCGGAAAAGCTCAATCTCGACATCGACAAGATCCATGTCCGCCAGGGCGATACCGATGAATTGAAGGCCGGCGGCGGCACCGGCGGTTCGCGCTCCATTCCGCTGGGGGGTGTATCGGCTTCCCGCGCGGGCGAGGATCTGGCCAACAAGATCAAGCGCATCGCAGCCGACGAACTGGAGGCTTCTGCCGGCGACATCGAATTGTCCGACGGCGTTGCCCGCATCGTCGGCACCGATCGCTCGATTGATTTTTCCTCCATCGCCAAGGCCGCCAAGACATCAGACGATCTCAAGGGCTTTGGCGAGTTCGTGCAGGACGAATGCACCTATCCCAACGGCACCCACATCTGCGAGGTCGAGATCGATCCCGACACCGGCGCGACCGAGATCGTCCGCTACACCATCGTCGACGATTTCGGCGTCACCGTGAACCCGATCCTGCTCGCCGGCCAGGTGCATGGCGGCGTCGTGCAAGGTGTCGGCCAGGCATTGACCGAGGACACCATCTATGGCGAGGACGGACAGCTTTTGACGGCGAGTTTCATGGATTACGCCATGCCGCGCGCCGACAATTTCCCGTTCTTCCATTTCGAGACCCGCAACGTGCCTTCGACCACCAATGCGCTCGGCATCAAGGGCGCGGGCGAGGCTGGCACCATCGGCTCGACCCCGGCGGCACTCAATGCGGTGACCGACGCGCTCTGGCGCGCTTATGGCGTCAAACACATCGACATGCCGGCAACGCCGGCGCGTATCTGGGCGACGATCCGGGAAGCGTCGGGAGCGTGACAGCAGGCCCCGGCAGCCCCTCGGCCACAGCCAGCGATGATGCCGGCCGGCACGACACGCTTCCCGGGATCATGTTCAAGATCGTGTCGGTGGCGGTCTTCGTCGGCATGCAGACCTGCATCAAAGCCGCAGGCACGGTTCCTGCCGGCCAGATTGTCTTCTTCCGCTCTTTCTTCGCCATCTTCCCGATCATCGCCTTCCTGGCCTTCAGGAAAGAACTCGGCACTGCCTTCACCACCAAGCGTCCGTTCAACCACATCGCCCGCGGCCTGGTCGGCGTCTGCGCCATGGGGCTCGGCTTTTTCGCGTTGACCCGGCTGCCGCTGCCGGAAGCGATCACGCTGAACTATGCGCAGCCGCTGCTGGTGGTGGTGTTCAGCTCCATCTTCCTCGGCGAGGCCATCCGTGTCTATCGCTGGAGTGCGGTCGCGGTCGGCCTGGTCGGCGTGCTGATCATCTCCTGGCCGGAATTGACGTTGCTGAGTTCCGACGAAGCGCTCGACGACCAGGAAGTGCTTGGCGTCATGGCCGCTCTTGTCGCGGCAGCGATCTCGGCCGTCGCCATGCTCTTGGTGCGCAATCTCGTGCAAAGCGAGCGCACAGCGACCATCGTGCTGTGGTTTTCGGTGACGGCGAGCGTCATGTCGCTGCTGTCGCTGCCATTCGGCTGGCAGGCGCTGACGCCGCTCCAGGCGGCTCTCCTTGTTGCCGCCGGCTTCTGCGGCGGCCTCGGGCAGATCCTGATGACGGCGGCCTATCGCCATGCCGAAGCCTCGGTCGTGGCGCCGTTCGAATATACGTCGATGATCCTCGGCGTCGTCGTCGGCTATCTCGTCTTCGGCGACGTCGCCACGCTCCATATGCTTGTCGGCGGCCTGATCGTCGTCGCCGCCGGCATTTTCATCATCTGGCGCGAACGCCAGCTTGGCCTGGAGCGCACCCGCACGCGCAAGGCATCTTTGCCGGAAGGGTGATTACGACAGCTCGGCTCGCTCCTTCGCCAATCGCACCAGCACCGTCCTCGTCTTTTCATCGGCGGGGAAAAACGATTCGATCGCCAGTTCCGAAAGCGTCACGTCGAGCGGCGTGCCGAAGACGGTGATGGTGCTGATGAACGACAGCACTTGATCGCCATGCGCCAGCCTAAGCGGATGCACGATGGCATTCGGCTCGACCGGCGACGGCCGGCTGCCCCTCAGGCCGGACGGATAAGTCCTCAGTTCACGCTCGAGTTCGATCAGCACCGCGTCGCCGCTCGCGTCATTCTGGTGTTTCAGGCGCTCGAGCAGATGCGTCCGCCACTCCGCGAGATTGACGATGCGTGGCGCGATGCCGCCGGGGTGCAGGCTGAGGCGAAGCACGTTGACCGGCGGCGTCAGCAGCGAAGCCTCGCTGACATCGGCAAGGAAGGGAGCGATGGCGGCATTGGCCGAAACCAGGTTCCAGTGGCGGTCGACGGCGAGTGCCGGGAAAGGCTCGTGCCCCTTGAGCACGATTTCGACCGCCGCCTTCGCTGGCGCCAATGCCGCGTCGCCAAGCGAGCGTTCGCCGAAGTTGGGGGCAAAGCCGGCGGCGAGCAGCAATTGATTGCGTTGCCTCAGCGGTATCGACAATTGCTCGGCCAGATGCAGCACCATGTCGCGCGAGGGCGCGGCGCGGCCGCTTTCGACGAAGCTCAGATGCCGCTGCGAGATTTCGGCCTCCATGGCGAGGTCGAGCTGCGACATGCGGCGGCGGGTGCGCCACTCGCGAATGAGGCTGCCGGCGGAGGTTTGGGCTGTTGTCATGAGGGCATGGTTGGGCTGGTGATGAAGGCATTTCAATTACCTGCGAGGTTATCGCTAGGTGAGCGCGCGCAGCTTCGCCTTGACTTCGAGGAAATCCCGCCACGCCAGCTTCTTGTGCGACGGGGTTCGCAGAAGATAGGCCGGATGCAGCGTCGGCATGGCCGGGATGGCGATGCCGGACGCCGTCGTGTGGACGCGCCAGTTGCCGCGCAGCCGCAAGATGCCTTCCGAGGTGTTGAGCAGGGTCTTGGCTGACGGGCCGCCAAGGTTGATCAGCACCTTCGGATTGACCAGTTCGATCTGCCGTTCGATGAACGGCCGGCAGATCTCGGTTTCGTGCGGTGTCGGCGTGCGATTGCCGGGCGGCCGCCACGGAATGACGTTGGTGATATAGACTGAAGTACGGTCGAGCCCGATCGCTGCCAGCATGCGGTCGAGCAGCCGGCCCGATCGGCCGACGAAGGGCAGGCCCTCGATGTCCTCGTCGCGGCCGGGTGCCTCGCCGACCAGCATGACGGCGGCTTCCGGGTTTCCGTCGGCGAATACCAGGCTCTTGGCGGTGGCCTTGAGATTGCAGCCCTCGAATGCCGCCATGTGCTGGCGAAGCTCGTCCAGCGTCGTTGCTGTCGTCGCCAATTGGCGAGCCAGTGCCGCCTGCGCTTCGTCGGGAACCGCAGTCGTCGCAGACGGCGACCGCGCAACGGGCGGCGCACTTGGTCTGTCGCCGGTTTCAGAGCGAGACATACTGGCCGAACGCTGCGGTGCCGCGCTATCGCCCGAAGGCGCCGCCGTCGGCGCACGCTCCATCGGCCTTGGCGCAGCCTCGGCAAACCGGTTCACCGGCTGGTCTTCAAGCGCCTCGTCGACGCCCACGCTGGCGTAAAACGCCAGCAGGTCGGCGATGTCTGGTCTGTTGGTTGGGGAAACGGCAGTCATCGATTCACATTCGTCCGCGTGGCGGCAATTTGCAAGGCTGGCAGCTTCTCTACCAGGGCAACGAACTCGGGTTAACGGGTTCCTTCGGAGCCTTTCGCCGGCGCGTTGGCTGACGGAGCATCAAACGAAAAACCCGCCTCTGCGGCGGGTCACTGGCGCAAATCAGCACCATGGGCAAAAATGTATCATAGCTGAGGTCACCGAGTCAAGAAAAAATTCCTATCGTGTCTACCCCGTTGGTATGCGCGGATCCTGCACCAGATAGAAGGTCCATCTGGGCGTGTAGTCGGTCATCAGGAATTCGAAGCTGGCGGTTTTCAGCGGGTCGACCCTGCCATTCCTGAACAGCAGCCGGTCATAGGGTTCGAAATCGCGATCGAAATCGGCGAAATTGCTCGACAAAATATTGTCCGGCGTCTTGTTGCGCTGATCGAAGGAAAGCCCGTCGCCGAACACGCTCGGCTGGTTCAGGATCTCCTGCAATTCGAATTGGAATTCGATCCAGGCCTGGCCGCTGTTGTTGAGCACCTCGATGTGCATATACATCACGCCGTTGGCGAATTCGCCGGCCTTGCCGAAGGCCTGGATCGGCTTTGTCGTGCGAATCGTCAGCGTCACCGGCGTTGACGAATTCAGCTCTTCGGTGATGACGAACGGATCGTCCTTCGTCCCGATGCCCGAGGCGCCGGTGATGCGGAAGCCGCCAAGCTCGTCGGAGAAGGAGTAGGCGCCTGCCGCCCAGACCTTCACTTCGTCGGCGGCAGCGCGATGCGGGGACAGCATCAGAAGGGCCAAAAGGAGCGCCCGGCAGGTCCGGCCGGACGGGAAAAGAAAGCGCGTCGGTGAAAAGCCGGCTGGCCCAGGAATGCGCATAGGGTGAAGTATGGCCGATAAGCAAGCCGTCGAACAATTAAAAACGCGCGCCCGGGAGGCAATGCCGGACGAAAAGCAGTCTTCCAGCCTCGCAATGCGCGACTTTTTGGCCAAAACGGCATTGTCACGTATGCGCCGGTTTCCTGTCGTCAATTGATGCGCTATGCAGCGCGGGAGCCAGCAAGATACCCGAATGGGATAAGCCAGTGCGGAGGGGTTGATGAGCGACATCGAACGCGAAAGCATGGAATTCGACGTGGTTATCGTCGGCGCCGGGCCGGCGGGCCTGGCCGCCGCCATCCGCCTCAAGCAGGTCAATCCCGAGCTTTCGGTCGTCGTCCTGGAGAAGGGCGGTGAGGTCGGCGCCCATATCCTCTCCGGCGCCGTTGTCGATCCCATCGGCATCGACCGGCTCTTGCCGGGCTGGCGCGACGAGGACGGCCATCCCTTCAAGACGCCGGTCATCGCGGACCATTTCCTGGTCCTTGGTCCTGCCGGCTCGTTTCGCCTGCCCAACATGCTGATGCCGCCGCTGATGAACAATCACGGCAACTACATCGTCTCGCTCGGCAATGTCTGCCGCTGGCTGGCGACCAAGGCCGAAGCGCTCGGCGTCGAGATCTATCCGGGCTTTGCCGCTGCCGACCTGCTCTACAATGAGCAAGGCGCCGTCACCGGCGTCGTCACTGGCGACATGGGCGTCGAGAAGGACGGAACGCACGGTCCGGGTTTCGCACCCGGCATGGCGCTGATGGGCAAATATGTGCTGATCGGGGAGGGCGCTCGCGGCTCGCTCGCCAAGCAGCTGATCGCCAGATACAAGCTTTCCGATGGCCGCGAACCGGGCAAATACGGCATCGGCCTGAAGGAACTCTGGCAGGTCAAGCCGGAGAACCACCGGCCGGGGCTGGTCCAGCATTCCTTCGGCTGGCCGCTCGACTTGAAGACCGGCGGCGGCTCGTTCCTCTACCATCTCGAGGACAATCAGGTGGCGGTCGGCTTCGTCCTACACCTCAATTACAAGAACCCCTATCTGTCGCCGTTCGAGGAATTCCAGCGCTTCAAGACCCATCCGGCAATCAGCGGGACCTTCGAGGGCGCCAAGCGCCTGGGCTATGGCGCGCGCGCCATCACCGAGGGCGGCTGGCAGTCGGTGCCGAAACTCTCCTTCCCCGGTGGTGCGCTGATGGGATGTGCGGCGGGCTTCGTCAACGTGCCGCGCATCAAGGGCTCGCACAATGCCGTGCTGTCCGGCATGCTGGCGGCCGAGCATGTCGCCGAGGCGATCGGTGCCGGGCGCGCCAACGACGAACTCGCCTCCTACGAGGAAGCCTGGCGCGCGACAGACATCGGCAAGGATTTGAAGAAGGTGCGCAACGTCAAGCCGCTGTGGTCGCGCTTCGGCACCATCGTCGGTGTCGGCCTTGGCGGCCTCGACATGTGGCTGAACACGCTGTTCGGTGTCTCGCCCTTCGGCACGCTGAAGCATGGCAAGGCCGACTATGCCACGCTCGAGCCTGCCGCCCGGCACAAGAAGATCGCCTATCCGAAGCCCGATGGCGTGCTGACCTTCGACAGGCTGTCCTCGGTGTTCCTGTCCAACACCAATCACGAGGAAAACGAGCCGGTCCACCTGCTTGTCGGCGACATGGAACTGCAGAAGCGTTCCGAGCACGATGTCTTTGCGGGTCCCTCGACGCGCTACTGTCCGGCCGGGGTTTACGAGTGGGTCGACAAGGACGGCAATGCCGCCGCCGATCCAACGGCCAAGGATGTGCGCTTCGTCATCAACGCGCAGAACTGCGTCCACTGCAAGACATGTGACATCAAGGACCCGAACCAGAACATCAACTGGGTGCCGCCGCAAGGCGGCGAAGGCCCGGTCTACCAAGGCATGTAAGCCCGCGCCGGCCACAGTGTGCAAAGGCCTCGACGATGGCTCGGGTCTCCCATGGCATGTGAAACATTAGAACTGTTGAAACTGCCGCGCGCTTATGGTTCCATTCCTTGACGATAAGGAGATGGCCAATGCGCCTGGTGGTTCTGGCATGCCTTGTGGCGATCGGTGCGCTGTTCAGTTTGGCGTCGGCGGCCTCGGCCGGCACCAGGGTGGTGGTCAAGACGCGGACCTACGACATCACCGGGAACACGGGGCTGGCGCTGGTGCAGGCGATGGACCGCAAGGGGCCGAAGCACGGCTTCATGACGCACGCCATCGCATTGACCGGCTACGCGGTGGATTGGGACCTGGACACCAGCCAGGACAATGGCGTCTGCCGCCTGCGGCGGGCCAACGGGACGCTCAATCTTTTCTATACGTTTCCGCGTGTCGCCTCGGCCACCACGCCGACGCTCTGGAAGCGCTGGACGCGGTTCTTCGCCGGCGTCCGCGCCCATGAAGAAACCCATGGGCGCATCGCCAGGGAGATGATGCGGGCCACGGAAAGATCGATCTCCGGCCTCAGGATCGCCGACGACGGGTCCTGCTACAAGACACGTCGCGAGGCACAGCGACGCATCAAGGCCACCAATGCCGCATATGAGGCCAAGCAGCTCGCTTTCGATGCGCGCGAGCATCGCGACGGCGGCCATGTCCAGCATCTCGTCATCGCTTTGGTCAGGCCCTGATCCTTCAGCCTGGCGTCTTGCCGGTCTGAACAATGGCCGCGGTCGCGGTTTCATGCTCATCGAGCGGCTTTTGCTGGTTCAGCCTGAGCGAGAACTCCACCATGACCGGCAGGTGATCCGAGCCGATGTCTTCCAGCCGTGTCGCGGAATGGATGGTCACACCGCCCTTGCTGAAAACCTGGTCGATCGGCAGGCCGGCGAAGCGCCGCAGGAAATCCGGTAGCTTGATGTGGATCCAGGTCGGACCGGCGGACGGCATCACGGTCAGCCCGCCAAGCGCCGCGACCCGCCGCACGGCGGCACTCCACGGCGCGGCATTGCAGTCGCCCGCCATGATGGCCGTCTCGCCGAGCGCGGAAAGCGGCTCCGTCAACTCGCCGATCTGCCAGTACTGCTCGCGTGGCCACGGCCAGCTGAGATGGATCGCGGCGACATCGACGTCGATGCCGCCGAAGTCGACGGTCGCTGTCGCCATGGCGCCGCGCCCTTCGCAACGCGCCTCGGTGCCGGCGGCAAAGGGCCGCCGCGAGAGCAGCGCGACGCCGAATACGCCGTTGGGATAGGGACAGAGGATCCGGTATGGATAGGCGCTGCTGATATAGCCAAGCTCGGTCGCCCACATCGCCGATACCTCGTCGAGGGTGATCACGTCGGGATTGGTCCGGCCGATCAGCGACAGCACCTTCTTCGGCGTCGGATTGTCGTAGCGCAGGTTCATCTGCAGCAGCTTGTAGATCGCGCCGTCTTCGTTCTTGGCTTCATAGGCGGCCTGAACTGGCCACAGGCGGGAGACGGACAGCGAACCGGAAGTGGTGGCGAAGGCCGCCACGGCAAAAAGCAGTGCCACGGCCGCTTGCAGGCGAAATGTCGTGGCCAGCAGCGGCAGTGCGCAAAACGCCATCAGCACGGCAAGGTGGACGCGGAAATGCGAGAAGGAATCGAAAGCCGGATGCAGTGTTCCGAAAAACCCGGCCACCAGCGCGATCGAACAGGCCAGCATTGCCAGGAATGCAACCGAAATCAGCATTGTCCCGAAGCTTGTTCTCTCCATGCCGCCTGCTTATCGGCAGAAATGCGGCCCAATCAAGATGAGAAATGCCTACGCGATGCGTGGAACCCGCCTACTGGAACGCCGTCTCCGAAAAACTTCTGAGCTTGCGCGAATGCAGCCGCTCCATCGGCATTTCCGCAAGCTTCTCCATCGCCCTGATGCCGATGGTCAGGTGCTGCGCCACCTGGCGCTTGTAGAATTCGGTCGCCATGCCGGGCAGCTTCAGTTCGCCATGCAGTGGTTTGTCCGAAACGCACAGCAGCGTGCCGTAGGGAACGCGGAAGCGGAAGCCATTGGCGGCGATGGTCGCCGATTCCATGTCGAGTGCGATGGCGCGAGATTGCGACAGACGCTGTACCGGCCCACGCTGGTCGCGCAGTTCCCAGTTGCGATTGTCGATGGTGGCGACGGTGCCGGTGCGCATGATGCGTTTCAGGTCGTAGCCGGTAAGGCCGGTGACTTCGGCGACGGCTTCCTGCAACGCCACCTGAATCTCGGCCAGCGGCGGGATCGGCACCCAGACCGGAAGATCGTCGTCCAGCACGTGGTCCTCGCGCACATACGCATGCGCCAGCACATAGTCGCCAAGCGCCTGGGTGTTGCGCAGGCCGGCGCAGTGGCCGAGCATCACCCAGGCATGCGGCCTCAGCACCGCGATATGGTCGGTGATCGTCTTGGCGTTGGAAGGTCCGACGCCGATATTGACCATGGTGATGCCGCCATGCCCCGATTTCTTCAGGTGATAGGCCGGCATCTGCGGTAGGCGCGGGACCGCGACGCCTTCACTAGGCGCGCTTTGCCCGCCCTTGGTGATGACATTGCCCGGCTCGACGAACTCCGTGTATCCGCCGCCGCCATTGGCCATCAGGTCGCGGGCGCGGGCGACGAATTCGTCGATGTAGAACTGATAGTTGGTGAACAGCACGAAGTTCTGGAAATGCTGCGGCGTGGTCGCCGTATAGTGCGACAGCCGGTGCAGCGAATAGTCGATGCGCTGCGCCGTGAAGGGCGCCAGAGGCCTCGGCTCGCCGAAGCCGACTTCGAAGGTGCCGTTGGCGATCTGGTCGTCGGTGCCGTCGAGATCCGGCACGTCGAACAGGTCGCGGATCGGCCGCTTGATGCGCTCTGCCGTCGCGCCGTCGACATGGGTGCCTTCAAGGAACGCGAAATGCAGCGGGATGGGTGTGGTCGATTCCGACACCGTGACCGCAACCCCATGATTGCGCATGATCAGGCGCAACTGCTCGACTAGGTAGCTTTCGAACAGGCCCGGCTGGGTGATGGTGGTGGAAAAATGCCCAGGCGTCGGCATGTGGCCATAGGCTTGGCGCGAGTCGATCTGGGTGAATGAGTTGGTGGTGACACCGATCTCCGGATAGAAGGCCCGGTAGCGCTTGCCATTGTCACCGCCTGCTGCCGCCAGCTCTGCGAAGGAGTCGCGCAGGAACTTGGTGTTGCGATCGTAAAGCGCCTGCAGTGCCTTGACTGCCTTTTCGGCGCTATCAAAGATTTGCCGGCCAAAAGGTTCCGGCATGACGACAGATTCGATGGCTTGTGGGTAGATTCGCTTTTCCATGGCTCAATATAGAGACTTGGATCGGCACTTGGGAGGGGTGTCGCGACCGAAGGCGGCCAAAGCGCCGTTTTTCTTCAACCGCGCTGCAGGCTGACCAGGAGCACGAAGCCGACGCCGGACTTCTTCAGGGCTGGTGCGTCGATCGTCGAGCCGGTATCGGCGCGCATCATCGGCACGGCCAGAACCGGAGCGGCCAGAACCGTCAGGATAAGCGCCGCCCGCGGCAGAAGCCGAAGGGTCTTGAGAGCGTTGGCGGCGATGCGGTTCATGGTGTTTCAGCTTTTCTTTTCGAGGTCTTGGTTTCTTTGTTCAGTTGCGGAGATGGGTGGGGCAGGCGAGGCGGCAGGTTCTGGAACTGGCTTCGTCCCAGGCGCGGGCCGGACGGCCCGCTTCGGCGACGAGGATGGCGAAGAACATTCCAAACAGGCTCACCAGCAGGCAGACGATGGTGAAGCGGCGAGCAAGCATTGGGTCGGTCTCCTTCAACACGCCGGAGAATGCCCTGATGCAACTGAACCGGCTCTGATGCCGGCGTTCATCTGCGGTTCAAGATGATTGACGGGGTTTCGACGGCACCGGCGTCGGTTTGGATAGCCGCCGACGGGTATCGAGCATCACCGCTGCAGGATGTGTCGGCAAAACGAAAACGGGGCCCGTCGGGCCCCGTCCTCATGTCGCAAGGATGCGCTCGATCAGAGCTTGTGCCAGGTCTGGCTCTTGCAGATCAGTCCGCCGAGCACGCAGCCGCTCATCTTGAGAGAGGTGCCCGACAATGTCGCCTTGCCCGAATAGGTCTTGTCGTTTGCCGGATCGGTGATGTTGCCGGCATATTTGTTGTCGCCTGTCGGCTTGAGCGAGCCGATGGTCTTGCCGGCATATTTGCCGGACTTGAGCGTGATGGAAAACGAGCCGCCGCCGGCGATGGCCGCGGTATCCCCGGCCTGCGTCTTCCAATTGCCCTCGATCGGATCGGCCCAGGCCGCACCGGCCATGATCAATGTGGCCGCAAGGGCCAGGCTCACTTTTCGAGACATGTCTTCCTCCCTTTGGATGTCCGGCCGGACGCCCCGCCTCGCCGGTCTGCCGCTTACGCAAACGTAAGCTAATCCAGCTCCCGGCAAAACAAAAGCGGTGCCGCAACGGAAGACTTTCGTGTTTTGAAGGGTCCCGAATGCGACTGCTGGCCAAGGAAATGAAACGATCGGCGCATCGCCTTTGTCTCCCGTGGTTAGCGAAGTCTTGACTTGGCGTCAGAAAATTTTCGTCAAATTTGACGCAAGCAGGCTGAATTGCTGGCTTTGTATCCTTAATGAATTTTCGCGTTTACCTCTTGTTTTAGCTTTGTTTTCCTCAAATTAAGCACGCCATTTAACGACGGATTCAAGCCTGCACGGCATTCTCGAAAGCATCGTAAGAGCAGCCGGCAAGCACGAAAGAAGGCAGCTCTCGGGAGCCTGACAGGGGCCGGAAACAGGGGATTGAAATGGCACGTTTTGAAATGCTTGAAGCAGGTTTTGGCGCCATGGGGGCAACTGCCCAGGCCGACATCCTTTTCGAACTGGGCATGATGTATGCGACCGGCCGCGACTGCGAGACCGATGTCGTTGCCGCCCACAAATGGTTCAACATCGCCGCCATCAAGGGCTCGGCCCGCGCCGCGGAACTGCGCTCCGAACTGTCGGCCGCAATGTCGAAGGTCGAGATCGCCAAGGCGCTGCGCGAAGCCCGCGAATGGATGACCATGCACTGAAATCTGCCAATCGCAGACAGGTCTATCGAAGACAGGGAAGCTCCGGGATCAAGACTGCACAGACAGCCAGACCCGGCGGAACGAAGGCCGCGCAAGACGGTCACGGTGTTAAGAAAGAGAACGCGGCAGGCCGCAGGGCCCAGTCGTGCGCGACGCAGGGAAGCTGAGTGGGATTTAGGCGCGGGGGCGCCTGGAGATTGCTCGACGGGCAAAAAAAGCCACGACCAGCCGGAACAAGGCTGGCGTGGCTTTTTGCGTGGATGACGTCTTGCAGGCCCAATCGAGCGGCGCCAATGCGCCTAGACAGGCCCAATGAAGGATGAAATTGTCCGGCCTCTCTGGAAGAAGCGCGGCCGGGGCGGCCGCGCGTGAGTGGAGGAGTTCTACCATCATGAAAAAATTGAGTATCTTGAACGCGGCCATATTCGGCCTGATGATGAGCACGCCGGTCGCATTCGCCGACGACATCACCTTTGCGGTGATCGGCCCGATGACCGGACAGCTCGCCACCATCGGCGATCAGTTCAAGCAGGGCGCACAGGCCGCTGCCGACGCGATCAACGCCGCTGGCGGCGTCAATGGGTCGATGATCAAGCTTGATATCGAAGACGACCAGTGCGATCCCAAGCAGGCCGTGTCGGTTGCCAACCGCGTCGTCGCCGATGGCGTCAAGTTCATCGACGGCCATGCATGCTCGGGTTCGAGCATTCCGGCCTCGGCCGTCTATGCCGAAGCCGGCGCGCTGATGATGAGCCCGGCTTCTTCCAACCCGGTGCTGACCGACGCGGCCGCCAAGGCCGGCTGGCCGACGATCATGCGCCTTTATACGCGTGACGATGCGCAGGGCGCCTTCATCGGCCCATGGATCGCCAAGAAGTTTGCCGGCAAGAATGTCGTCGTCCTGCACGACAAGAGCGCCTACGGACAGGGCGTGGCTGACGCCGTCAGAGCAACGATGAATGCCGGCGGCCTCAAGGAGGTCTACTATGACGGCATCAACGCTGGCGAGAAGGACTATTCGGCTCTCGTCACCAAGCTCAAGGACTTGAAAGCCGACGTCGTCTATTTCGGCGGCTACCATCCTGAAGCTGGCCTGATCCTGCGTCAGTCGGCGGAACAGAACCTGAAGTTCCAACTGATCATGCCGGACTCCATCGCCTCGCCGGAGTTCTGGCAGGTCGCCGGCCCGGCCGGCGAGGGCACCATGTTCGTCTTCCCGTCGGATCCGCAGGCAAAGCCGGAAGCCAAGGCAGCGGTCGAGAAGATCAAGGCCGGCGGTTTCGTGCCGGAGGGCTTCACGCTGTTCTCATACGCCACCATCCAGGCATTCGCCGAAGGCATCAAGCGTGCCGGCAGCGATGACCCGGCCAAGGTTGCCGAAGCGCTGAAGAACGGCACGCCGATCAGCACCGTTGTCGGTGATGTCACCTTCGACGAGAAGGGCGATCTCAAGAATGCCAGCTACGACATCAACCAGTGGCATGACGGCAAATATGCGCCGATCGCGCAGTAATCGCCGACTTGGCGACCGGATAGCGTAGAGAAATGGCCGGGTTCGTCCCGGCCATTTTCCTGTTTACCTTCGAACCGTCAGCTGGCTGCAGCGGTCGAGGCGGCTTGTTCCTCGACGAACCGTACCAGCACCGTCCCGTCGGTCACCTGCGCGCCCTCGGTGGCAATCTCGGCGATCACGCCGTCATGCGGCGCGGCGATGGTGTGTTCCATCTTCATCGCCTCCAGGATCAGCAGCGGCTGGCCTTTGATCACGGCATCTCCCTTTCCCGCGCGCACCAGCTTGACCACCCCCGGCATCGGCGCACGCAAACTGCCTGAACCTGCCGCCGCATCATCGGCCCGTGCCAGCGGGTCCGGCACGGCGAAGGTGTAGCCAACGGCGCCTTCGAACACGGTGATGTGGCCTGGCCAGCGGGCGAGGCGTGGTGTTGAGCGAAAATCATGCGAATTGGTGTCGTCATAGGGCTTGTCCAGCGTCACCTGGAACCGCCCGTCATGCCGCACCGAAACCTTCGCCACGATTTCGTCTTCGCCGAACTTCAATCGTGTGCGCCGCGTCACGCTGTGGAAATGCGCATAGCCGGCAAGCGACGACCACGGATCGTTGGATGACGGCGATGCTCCGGCGCCGGAGGCCGCAACGGCCGCGGCAGCGATGGTTTCGCCGGTCGGCGGCGCGACCTCGGTCAGCGCCGTCTGGTGCCTGGCGATCAGGCTGGTGTCGACGTCGCCTGCGGCGAAATCCGGATCGGCGGCGAGAGCGGCAAGAAAGGCGGTGTTGACGGTCGAGCCGGCGATCTCGGTCCGGGATAGCGCCGCGCCAAGCGCTTCCAGAGCCGCCTGACGATCCGTGGCGTGGACGACCAGCTTGGCAATCATCGGGTCGTAGTAGGGCGAGATGGCGTCACCCGCCCGCACGCCGGTCTCGATGCGCATCGTGGCGCCTTCGGGGGCTGCATCCGGAAATTTCAGATGATGCAGCGTACCGGTCGCCGGCAGGAACCCTTTTGCCGCATCCTCGGCATAGATGCGCGCCTCGAAGGCATGGCCGGTGAGCGCGATCTCGCTTTGCGTCTTGGGCAGCTTTTCGCCGCTGGCGACCCGCAACTGCCACTCGACTAGGTCGGTGCCGGTAACCATTTCGGTGACGGGGTGCTCGACCTGCAGGCGGGTGTTCATCTCCATGAACCAGAAGCGGTCGGCCTTCAGGCCCTGTGAGGCATCGACGATGAACTCGATGGTGCCGGCGCCTGAATAATTGATCGCCTTGGCGGCCTTTACCGCCGCATCCGTCATTGCCTTGCGCAGCGCCTCGGTCATGCCGGGGGCGGGCGCTTCCTCGATCACCTTCTGGTGGCGGCGCTGCGCCGAGCAGTCGCGCTCGTAGAGATGCACCGCGTTGCCGAAGCTGTCGCCGAACACCTGCACTTCGATATGGCGCGCCTTGTCGACATATTTTTCGACCAGCACGCGGTCGTCGCCGAAGGAGGCTTTCGCCTCTCGCCGCGCACTGGACAGTGCCTCGGAAAACTCATCGGGATGCTCGACCCGGCGCATGCCCTTGCCGCCGCCGCCGGCGCGTGCCTTGATCAGCACGGGATAACCGATCTCGCGCGCCTTGGAGGCAAGCAGAACGATCTCCTGCGCCTCGCCATGGTAGCCCGGCACCACCGGCACGCCGGCCTTTTCCATCAGCCGCTTGGCCGCGTCCTTCAGCCCCATGGCACGGATCGAGGCCGCCGACGGGCCGATGAAAATGAGCCCCGCCGCCACCACCTGGTCGACGAAATCTGGGTTTTCCGACAGGAAGCCGTAGCCGGGATGAATGGCTTGTGCGCCCGCAGCCAAGGCCGCGGCGATGATCTTGTCACCGCGCAGATAACTTTTGCCGGCGGGCGAGGGGCCGATATGCACAGCCTCATCGGCCATCTCGACATGCAGGGATCTCGCGTCGGCATCCGAATAGACGGCAACAGTGCGCACACCCATCTTGCGCGCCGTACGGATGATACGGCAAGCGATCTCGCCGCGATTGGCGATCAGGATCTTGGCGAACATGGAGCCTCCGCAAGTAAGGTTCGAAGTCCGTGGGAAGCACGGCGCTTGAACACTGCCCTCTGGTCTGCCGGCCAGAAGGGAGTACTGTCCCGCGAGCTATTCCAGCCCTCGGCGTAGACCTCTCCCTTACCAAGGGAGTGCTCTACCTTACGGTCGGTTGTGTCTACTTCGAGGCCGCGATCTCGCAACCGCCGCCCGTCGTGACCTTGTAGTGCCCGCGGGTGGACTGACAGGATTTCATCGCCAACTCTTCGGCCCTCTTTTGAGATGGCGCGTTGAGGTGCCCCCCGCAAACTATGTACGACGACATTATCCGTGCGTAGGGAGTGGTTGCGTACGCTGAATGACCACTGGCCGCGACATAGGCCTTGTACGCCTTGGTGCAGGGATCCTTGGGATTTCGCGGCAGGTACGGCGGGAAACGCTTGTCTCCCTCGCTTCCAGTCAGTGAGCCGGCCATGCCCGCGCCGCACGCTGCGATCGTCAGCAGTCCGGCCAATATCGCCGTGGCTGTTCGCCTGGAATTCGTGGATTTCATTTTGTCTTCCCCAACGAGAAAAACCGGGCGCTTTCCGGTCTATTTGGACGCGGCGATGCTGCAGGCGCCGGCGACGGTAACCTTGTATTTGCTTTTGCTGGCCTGACAGGATTTCAATGCCAGTTCCGCCGCCGCCTTTTGTGACGATGCATTCAGCTTCACGCCGCAAACGAAGTACTCGGTCGCCGGAACGATCGGCGTCGCCGCGAAAGCCGAATGGCCTGCGGCTGCGAGATACGCTGCATAGGCTTTCCCGCAGCCCCCGGTGGTTCCTATGGGAATGGTCACCGGGTAGCGCACGTGCCCCTTGTTGCCTGCCAGCGATCCGGCCATGGCGGCGGTGAGGGCCGCCGCCATCAGCAAGCCTGCCACTATTGAGGTGGCTGCTCGTTTGCAGGTCCCGGATTTCATTCTGCTTGCCCCATTCGCAAAAGAGTCTCGGCTGGTTGCTTATTTCGATGAGGAGATTGCGCAGCCGCCACTCGCGGTCTTGAGCTTCCACCGTGTCAAGCCGGCCTGGCAATTGCGCAGCGCCGTCTCTTCCGCCGCCTTCTGGGACGGCGCGTTGAGCTTCGTGCCGCAGACGATGTAGAGGTCGACGACACGCGAATAAAAGGTTGTGGCGTAGGCCGAATGGCCGCTCGCCGCGACGTAGCCCTTGTAGGCAACGTTGCATTCGCCCGAACCCAAGGTCGGCGGAAAACGCACGTCGCCCTTGCGTCCTGCAAGCGATTCCGCCGAACTGATCCCAGTCGCCGTTAATATTAGAAATACAGAAAGTATCGAAGCAGCCGTTCCCTGGCAGTATTTCAATTTCATTTCCGGCCCATCCCCATTGCCCCATGCTGGATAAGCAGTAGCGAATATTTTGCCTCGCCGCCAGTTCACTGTTTGAGATTCGAAGCCGCCTACGCTGATGAATCGGTTGGTCCATACTGTTCAGCCTTTTCTCACGGCAGCAACGGGCCTGCCGGTATAGTTCCGCCGCTTGGCCGTCGAAGTTGACCGTCCATTCTCACATCCGAAACACGCCAAAGCGCGTCTCCTCGATTTCGGCGTTGAGCGCGGCGGAGAGGCTGAGCGCCAGCACGTCGCGCGTCTTCGCCGGGTCGATGATGCCGTCATCCCACAGGCGAGCGGACGAATAGAGCGGATGGCCCTCATGCTCGTACTTCATCAAGATCGGCTTCTTGAATTTCGCCTCTTCCTCGGCGCTCCATTCCCCGCCCTTGCGCTCGATGCCTTCGCGCTTGACCATGGCCAGCACCGTTGCCGCCTGCTCGCCGCCCATCACCGAGATGCGGGCGTTCGGCCACATCCACAGGAAGCGCGGTGAATAGGCGCGGCCGCACATGCCGTAATTGCCGGCGCCGAACGAACCGCCGATGATGACAGTCACCTTCGGCACCCGGGCGGTGGCAACCGCCATCACCAGCTTGGCGCCATCCTTGGCGATGCCGCCTGCTTCATATTTTCGACCGACCATGAAGCCGGTGATGTTCTGCAGGAAGACCAACGGAATCTTGCGCTGGCAGCACAACTCGATGAAGTGTGCGCCCTTCAGCGCGCTTTCGGAAAACAGCACGCCGTTGTTGGCGATGATGCCGACCGGCATGCCATGCAGATGGGCAAAGCCAGTGATCAGCGTGGTGCCGTAATTCTGCTTGAACTCGTCGAATTCGGAACCGTCGACGATGCGCGCGATGACCTCGCGCGCGTCATAGGGCTGGCGCAGGTCGGTCGGCACGATGCCATAAAGTTCATCCACCGGATGAAGCGGCGGAATCGATTCCTGTGAGGTCAGGCCCACGATCTTGTTCCGATTCAGGTTTTTGACGATGCGCCGGCAGATGGCGAGCGCATGGTCGTCGTCCAGCGCATAGTGGTCGGCAACACCGGAAAGCCTGGTGTGCACATCGGCACCACCAAGGTCCTCGGCGCTGACGTCCTCGCCGGTGGCCGCTTTCACCAGCGGCGGGCCGCCGAGGAAGATGGTCGCCTGGTTGCGCACCATGATCGTTTCGTCCGACATCGCCGGCACGTAGGCGCCGCCCGCCGTGCAGGAACCCATGACGCAGGCGATCTGCGGAATGCCTGATGCCGACATGTTGGCCTGGTTGTAGAAGATGCGGCCGAAATGCTCGCGGTCGGGAAACACCTCGTCCTGGTTGGGCAGGTTGGCGCCGCCGCTGTCGACGAGATAGATGCAAGGCAAATTGTTCTGCAGCGCGATCTCCTGCGCCCGCAAATGCTTCTTCACCGTCAGCGGATAATAGGTGCCGCCCTTCACCGTGGCGTCGTTGACGACGACCATCACCTCGGTGTCTTCGACGCGGCCGATGCCGGCGATCATGCCGGCCGAAGAGATCTCCTCACCATACATCGACCACGCCGCGAACTGGCCGATCTCGAGGAAGGGTGAGCCGACATCCAGCAATTGCGCGAGGCGCTCGCGCGGCAGGAGCTTGCCACGGGAAACGTGGCGCTCACGCGCTTCCTCCGAACCGCCGCGCTCGACGGTTGCAGCCTTCTCCGCAATGTCGGCGACCAGCGCCCGCATGCGCTCGGCATTGGCGCGGAAGGTGTCGGAGGAGGGGGAGATCTGAGTTTGGAGTACTGCCATGCTACACCCCCTCCGCCATGATCTCGCGGCCGATCAGCCAGCGGCGGATTTCGCTGGTGCCGGCGCCGATCTCGTAGAGCTTGGCGTCGCGCAGCAGGCGGCCGGTCGGATAGTCGTTTATGTAGCCGTTGCCGCCAAGCAGCTGGATGGCGTCGAGCGCCATCAGCGTCGCCTTCTCGGCGGCAAACAGCACGCAGCCGGCGGCATCCTTGCGGGTTGTCTGGCCGCGATCGCAAGCGGCGGCGACGGCATAGACATAGGCGCGCGCGGCATTCATCGTCGTGTACATGTCGGCCAGCTTGCCCTGCACCAGCTGGAACTCGCCGATCGCCTGGCCGAACTGCTTGCGCTCGTGCACATAGGGGATTGCCACGTCGAGGCACGCCGCCATCAGGCCGATCGGGCCGCCGGCAAGCACCGTGCGCTCATAGTCGAGGCCCGACATCAGGACTTCGACGCCGCGCCCTTCCTCGTGCAGCACATTGTCGAACGGCACCTCGACATCCCTAAACACCAGTTCACCGGTGCTGGAGCCGCGCATGCCGAGCTTGTCGAGCTTTTGTGCCACGGAAAACCCGGCCATCGCCTTCTCGACGATGAAAGCGGTGATGCCGCGCGATTTCAGTTCCGGATCGGTCTTGGCATAGACGACCAGCGTTTCGGCGTCCGGCCCATTGGTGATCCACATCTTGGTGCCGTTGAGTACATAGCGGTCGTTGCGTTTTTCGGCGCGCAGCTTCAGCGAGACGACATCCGAGCCGGCGCCGGATTCCGACATCGCCAGAGCGCCGACGCGCTCGCCCGAGCACAACGGCGGCAGGAATTTTTCCTTCTGCGCCGTTGTCGCCCAGCGGTTGATCTGGTTGACGCAGAGGTTGGAGTGGGCACCGTAGGAGAGGCCGACCGAGGCCGAAGCGCGTGAAATCTCCTCGACAGCGATCACATGGGCGAGATAGCCCATGCCGCTGCCGCCGAAATCGGGGTCGGCGGTGATGCCAAGCAAGCCGAGCGCGCCGAGTTCGCCCCACAGATGCGCCGGGAATTCATTCGAGCGATCGATGTCGGCGGCGATCGGCGCGATGCGATCCTGGGCGAAGCGCCGCACCATCTCGCGCAGCGCCTCGATCTCCTCGTCATGCCCGAAGCTGAGCGTGTTTGTGTACATTTTTCTCCTCCCTGCGCATGACTCCGAAAATGGACTTTGATCTTCGGAAAGGGATCATGCGCGAATCAAAATGCTGCAGCGTCCTTTGCGCGTCCGAAGGGACGCGCGGCGCTGTAGGCGTCGATCTTCGCGCCGACGAGCCGCATTGTCATTGAAAGATATGTCGTGGTCACTTCAGCGATCGACAGCCGTTCGCCCGGCCGAAACCAGACGATGACGCCGGTCATCATCTGGATCAGCGCCATGGCCGTCAGCCCGGTGTCGTCGATGCTGAAGGCGCCCGTCTCGTCGCCGTCGCGCAGGATGGCGCGCAGCTCCTTCTCGTAAGCTGTGCGCATGCGTAGGATCTGTGTCAGCCGTTGGGGCGACAGACTGCGCAATTCCATGTTCGACACATGCGTGGCGTGCCGTCGCTGGATGTGAAAGGCGATGTGATTGCGCACATAGGCCGAGAGCAGTTGCGCCGAATCTGCGTTCGCCGGGCGGGCTGCTTCCCATGCTGTGGCCAGATCTTCCATGTGCTCGCGCATCAGCGTGAACAGAAGCTCTTCCTTGGTTGGAAAGTAGCGGTAGAGCGCGGCTGCCTGGACACCGACCTCGGCGGCAAGCTGGCGCATCGACATCGCTTCGTAACCGAGGCGCGCGATGAGGTTGACCGCTGCCTCACGGATAGTCGCTTCTGTCTTTTCGCCATCGGACCCAGCGGTGCGCGCCATGTCAGATCCTCTGCGGAGCAATAATAAAACGAACGTTCAATTAATTCAAGGCGCCCGGCCCAATCCATTCATGCAACGACCCTGAACCCGACAGAGGCGTTCTCTGCCACCAACTCCTCGACGTCGACCTTCGAAACCGAAGCCCCGGCCGGCCCTTTCCAGAGGCGCTCGATCATTGTCGATACCGCTTCCTCGAGGCCTGCGATCTGGGCCGTTACGGACCCATCCGCTTCATTGCAAACCCAGCCCGAAAGACCAAGGCCTGTGGCCTCATCCCGAGCCCAGGCTCTGAAGCCGACGCCTTGCACATTGCCGTAGACGCGCGCCTGCACGTTCCTGCGATGACCAGCCATGAATCACTCCAAGCCTGTCTCGTTGGAATCTGGTGCATGGCTCAGGGAATGCAACATGAGAATTGCGCGCACGACGCAATAGCTCGGACTCCTGCTTTGAAATTAATTGACTTAGTCCACTAATTTTGGAAAATGGAGCTGCCTGTTGGGAGCTGGATGCAGATGCTGGACGAGCGCAACGCATTGGTGGCCGATGTCAGGCGCTTCAATCGCTTTTACACGCGCACTGTCGGCCTGCTCGACGAGACGCTGACACAAAGTGCATTCACGTTGACCGAGGCGCGCGTACTGTTCGAACTGGGTCACCGCAGCAGCCCGGCTTCCGCCGAAATCGCCGGCGAGCGAGGTTTCCTGGCGGGGGCTTTTCGGCTGGAGAATGGCCCGGCGGCCTCCGAGATATCAAGACAGTTGCGTGTCGATGCCGCCTATCTGACGCGGATCCTGCGCAAGTTCGCGGGCCAGGGGCTGACCGAGGCCCGAACGGACCCGGCTGACCGGCGCCGAAGGGTCCTCTCGCTGACTGCAAGGGGCGAGGCAGCGCTTGCCAGACTGCAGGCGGCGGCCGATCGGGACACGGCGCGGCTGATCGAAAGCGTCCCCGACGACAGGTTGCATGAACTGCGCAGCGCCTTGCGCAAGGCGGGGGAATTGCTGGGCGATCCCACCCGTGAAAGCAGCGAGGTGACGTTGCGCCCGCATCGCGTCGGCGATGTCGGCTGGGTCGTGCAGCGCCAAGCCCAACTCTATGCCGAGGAATATGGCTGGGCGATCGAGTTCGAGGCCATGCTCGCCGAGATCGGCGCCGATTTCATTCGCAATTTCGTGCCCGGCCGCGATTTCTGCTGGATCGCCGAGCGCGGTGGTCAGCCCGTCGGCGCAGTGTTCCTGGTTCATCAGGACGACAAAGTGGCCAAGCTGAGAATGCTGCATGTCGAGGCGTCGGCGCGCGGCCTCGGGATCGGCAAACGACTGGTCGCGGAATGCGTGAACCAGGCCCGGGCTTGCGGCTACACCAAGCTGGTGCTGTGGACCAACGACATCCTCGTTGCGGCGCGCGCGATCTACGAACGTGCCGGCTTCAGGCTGGTCTCGCAGGAGCACCACCACAGCTTCGGCAAGGATCTGATCGGCCAAACCTGGGAAATGGATTTGTAGGCAGCTTTTGCTGCCGGTCTGCTTACAGACGATCCTAGTTTCCCCGCGCTGTTGCCAGCGCGCCAGGCAACTCCTCGGCAAAAATGTCGAGTTCGTGATCGAGGCCGACGCTGACGCGGATGCAGCGGTCGAGCCGTGGCACCATCGGCTTGCGGATGAAGACGTCGCGCGACAGCAGGGCTTGCAGAACTTTGAGCGCGAAGGCGCCATCGCCGCCGCAATCGATGGTGACGAAATTGGTCGCCGACGTCAGTGGCCTCAGACCGTTCGCTTCGGCAATGCCGGCGATGCGTTGGCGGCCGGCCGCGACCCGCGCCACCACGCTTTGCAGATAGTCCTGATCGGCGAGCGCCTCGACGCCGGCGATCTGCGCCATCCGGCTGACGCCATAATGGTTGCGGATCTTCTCGAAGTCGCGGATCACCTGGGCTTCGGCCACCGCATAGCCGCAGCGTATCCCCGCCAACCCATAAGCCTTCGAGAAGGTGCGCATGCGGATGACGTTTGGCCTGGAGATATCGATCGGCGGCAGCGCCGAGGCCGGCCCGAGTTCGCCATAGGCCTCGTCGAGCACCAGCATGGTGGTTTCCGGCAGCGCTTCGAGGAAGCGGATGATCTCGCTCGCCTCCCACCAGCTGCCCATCGGATTGTCCGGGTTGGAGAGATAGACCAGCGGGGCCTTGTCCCTGCGCACCGCCGCCAGCAGGCCGTCCAGGCTTTCCCTGTCGTTCTCGTAAGCGACCGTCACCAGCCGTCCGCCGACACCGGCAATGTGGAAGTTGAAGGTTGGATAGGCGCCGAGAGAGGTGACCACCGCGTCACCAGGCGCGACATACATGCGTGCCACCAGGCTGAGCAGGCCATCTATGCCTTCGCCGACAACGACATTCTCGGCCTTCACGCCGTGATGCGCGGCCACCGCCACCTTCAGATCGTGATTGTCGGGATCGCAATACATCCACATGTCGCCGGCGATCTCGGCCATCCGGGCGATGACGCGCGGCGAGGGACCAAAGCTGCTCTCATTGGCGCCGATGCGGGCGCGAAAAGCGCGGCCACGCTCGCGCTCCTGCGCTTCGGGGCCGACAAACGGCACCGTCGAGGGAAGCGCTGCGATGAGCGGCATGAGGGGAGGGCGCTGGTGCATGGTGGAAGCTCGCTTGAAAGGGCCTTCTTGCTAGCGCGCCGGATGGGCCGGTGCAAGTTGCCGCCGGGCAGATCCGTAGCGCTGGATTCTTTCGGCCGTTTTTGCTAGCGACACGCAATGAACAATCGTCTGCCGCCTGCCTGGTCCAAGCACATCAAGCCCAGCCCCGCACCGAAAGCGAAGGGGCCGATACCCAAGCCGACAGCGAGCCAAGGAAACGCTCAATCGCGAGTGCAGGCCGACGAAGCGCTGCTGAACCAGGCCTATGCCCTTCAGCAGGCCCAGCGGCTCGACGAGGCTCAGGACCTGTGCCTTCGGGTGCTGGCGCGCACGCCAAACCATCCGCTCGCTCTGTACATGCTGGGGACCCTATACCAGCGTTACGATGACGAGATGGCCTTGCGATATTTCGCGCGGGCGGTTGGCGAGGAACCTAAAAACCCCTACTACCACCTCAGTCTGGGCGAGGCCTACGTGAACGTCAGCGAATATTCGCCAGCCATCAAGCATATGCTGTATGCCTTGGAACTGCAGCCCAGCCTTATCGAGGTGCTTTGTGCACTGGGGCGCGCCTACACCAAGTTTGACAAACCCGACATGGCTTTGCCGCTTTACGAGAAGGCGCTCAAGATCAACCGCGATCATCCCAAAGTGCGGGCGGGGCTGGCCAGCGCGCTCAGCGGCCTGGGGCGCATGGATGAGGCCGCCGCCTACCTGAAAGAAGCAATCGGACGTCGCATCGACGTGCCCGCTGCCTACAACGACCTTGTACAGACGAAAAAATTCACCGAAGAGCCGGAGGAACTCCAATCCATCCTGCGTGAACTTGGCAATCCCAAGCTTGATCCGAACGGTGCTTACAAGCTCCATCACGCTGCCGGCAAGGTACTGAACGACCTCAAACGCCACAGTGAGGCATTCGACCATTTCAACAGGGCGAAACAGGCCTCCGGCTACACCTTCGATATCAATCTGTATCGCCGCTGGATCGACTCCCTGATTGAAACCTTCACGCCGGACTTTCTAGCGGCCAGGGCCGGCTATGGAAATCCTTCCGAAGTGCCTGTGTTCGTGGTCGGCATGCCGCGGTCGGGCACAACGCTCACGGAACAGATCTGCGCCAGCCATCCCGATGTTCAAGGGGCAGGCGAGCTTAACAAATTAAGGCGGGTCGCCAACGCAATCGGCCTTAAAACCTCATCGGCCGGCGATTTGAGCCGGCCGGCCATGTCGGTCACGCAAGACCTCTCCAGAACGTTGGCGGAAGAGCATCTGTCCTACCTTAAGGAGTGGGCGCCTGCCGCGCTTCGCGTGGTGGACAAGATGCCGCATAATTTTGAAATGATCGGCCTTATCGGCCTTCTCTTTCCCAACGCGCGCATCATTCATTGCCGCCGTAACGCCATCGACAATTGCGTCTCTTGCTTTGTCCAGAGCTTCAACAAAGAACACAGTTACAATACTGACTTGCGGATACTAGGCCTGTATTATCGCGAGTATGACCGACTGATGCGCCATTGGAACGAGGTTTTTCCAGGCCTTATCTTCGAAAATCGCTACGAAACGCTGGTCGAGGATCAGGAAGCGCAGTCCCGCCGCCTCATAGATTACCTTGGGCTGCCCTGGGATGACGCCTGCCTGCGTTTTTTCGACAGGGATGGTTCGGTCAACACGCCCAGCCGCTGGCAGGTCCGCCAGCCGATCTACAAATCGTCCGTCAAGCGCTGGAAGAATTATGAAGGCGAGATCCAGCCACTCATCGATGCTTTGGGCGACTTGGCGGACACGTAATTCAAACGGGTCTGGCGTGCCTCTCATGCGCGCACGTCTCCTCGATTTTGGCTGGCACTGCTGAGCTGAAGAAGTGCAGGGATGCGCGTGATTCCGCACCCGATGGTCCCAAATGCAATCGCTCGGTTGGTCGATTAATTTCTGCTGGTCGACACGCTCGAAGGGCTTGGCGCGAAAACTCAGGCGCTGCCGGACTGGCGAATAGCCCCGATTGCCCAAGCTGTCGGGGCCCGGCTTCGTCGGCTGGCTGCTGTCCGCTCGCAAACCTTCAAGAAGTGCAGGGACTCGTCTCGGGGGCGGCGTCGCCGCATTTCGGCGAGCCAATAGAACCCGATATGAAAAAACCCGGCGGTTGTCCGCCGGGTTTCGATTTCGACAGGTCGAAATATATTAGAACGAGCGCTGGAAGCGGAGGAGGCCGCCGATGCTGTTCTTCTTGTCGGCCGGTGTGAACGATGGGTTAACATAGTTGACATCGCCAAATCGGCCAGCATGAAGATAGTCGACTTCGGCCGTGACAGTGAAGCCGGGAACAACGTCATAGGCGATGTTCGCGGCAACGCCGACGTTCTTCCAATCGTCAGCAGACACTTGAGCGTTGAACGAGGTTTTTTCGTTGAATTTGTAGGTGCCACCGCCCCACACTGCCCAATTGCCACCCCACATCTTGTAGAAGCCGCGACCATTGGCGTCGACATGATTGCTGAGGTTATCGTTGAGGTTGTCGTCCGAGCCGTAGCCGCCCATGATGAACAGCGAGAGTTCGTTGGAAACGTTCACATCCAGGCGAACCTTGCCGGCCACTTCTTCGTAGTTGCTGTCATAGGCGACGACACCGGTGATGGCGCCCCAGCCCTGCGTGTACTTCACGCCGCCGACGACATGCGGAACATAGCTGTCGATCGTGTCATTGGCGTTACCTTCTTCCAGCGAGACCACTGCCGAGAAGCCGTTGCCGGCATCGAAGTAGTACTGGACGACGTTGGTGTCGAAATCGCCGTAAGGAACCAGCGTATCCTGGATGACATTGCCGGCGTAGCCGACGAACGTATCGAAGGCCGATTCGTCCTTACCGACGCGCAGGCCACCGAGCTGGATCCAGGCGAAGTTCAGCGAGACGTTCCGGTTGTGGGCGGCGTTGACGTCTTCGAAGGCGTTGTCGTCGCCGAAGTTGAAGCGGGTCTCGGTGTAGGTCTTCAAGGTGCCGAGTTCGGTTTCCTGGCCGGTCCAGGTCTTCAGCGTGAAGCGGGTATTCTTCAGCCAGGTATTGTGGTCATCACCATCCTGGTGATCCGCGGCTTTTGCACCATCGAACGAACCGAGGTCGCCACCGCCGATGTCGTAACGGATATAGCCGCCGATGCGCAGGCAGGTCTCGGTGCCGGGGATGTAGAAGTAGCCAGCGCCGTAGACGTCGCAGATCTTGACGTATTCAGCGGGTTCCGGCTCGGCGACGACGACGGCGTCGGCGGCGCGCGCACCGGAAACTGCGATCAGGGCCGCAGCGGAGCCGAGGAGAAGGCTCTTGATGTTCATTTTCTGACCTCCAGTCA